>JBKQHQ010000115.1:0-28232 GCA_052148715.1 Xanthobacteraceae bacterium
TGATCCGAATAGCCCCAGGAAAAGACTCTCTGCGCCTCAAACGCAAAGTCGCCGCGTGGGACGACGACTTCCTCGCAACCCTCATTGCCGCATGATCTCTTCACCCGATTCCCCTGGCCTTTTTGGCCCCGTGCCCGAAATGAGCGAGGCGAAATCCACAAGCGTCTCGCGACTTCCCGGCGCTCCACGGGAGCGCTTAGAGCGCGGCCTCGGCGTCTTGCATCGCGTCCTCGGCATCGTCGAACGCGGCATCGGGGCTCGGTTGACCGGCCTCCGATCCTTCGCTTGCGACCAAGGACGCGAGCGTGATCTTGCGGCGGCCGTAAGGGAGCACCGGTTCGATGACCTCGGGCTGGCTCCGCGAATGCGCGTAGAGCACGTCGCCGGCTTTGCCCGCGGCATTCACCAGGGACCATTGATCGCAGGTCGCCGCGATCGCCAGGCCGATCTCGCGCAGATGCGCGCGACGATAGCAAAAAACGGCGAGGTTGGCACGCTGCTCTGGCGGCAAGTCCGCGACCATATGCGTCAGCTCTTGCTGACGGGACGCGTACAAGCGGCCGATCAGCTCGTCGGAGACGGCGGGGCCGTCCTGCGGCAGTCGTTCAAGCGGTTGAGCAGCCATCGAGAGTCCCCCAAGAGAGAGTTACCCATTACTATTCGACGGTAACCGTTAACAAGGCTTTAACTAAGTAGCATGGGAAGCTTCTGAATCGACCCTTCGGTTTATTGCGGATACCACCGGTGCCGGTCGCGCGCCGCAGACAACACCAACTCGGCACGGAACTTCCCTCCGCCGCGCGGAGCATAGCAATGCTGCACTGAAAATGCGACCAAACCGAGAAACCGGAGCCCGGACGTGGATACCGGTTCTCTTTCATCAGGACATGCGCGGGTCAACGCTTCTCTGTCAATTTGATTGGACGTAGTCCCGTCATCGCGCGATTTTTCGCCAAGGAGGGACGATGCGCACGGCATTGTCGGCATTGATTGCCAGTCTTTATTGTTTCGCGGCCGCCGCGCAAACGGGGCCCTGTCCGTGCGGCAATCGAGCCGTTGCGCTGACGCACCTGACGAGCTCGCAACCAATTCCTGCAGACCACGCGGCATGCCTGAAAGCCATCGACGACTTCGCGCGTTGGCTCGAGCAGAATGAAGGCCGTATCGAGCTGCCGCAGTTCAAGAAGCTATTTGCTCCGTTGTTGCCGGGGCTGGTCTCGGTCGATTGGGTGGTGCCGAGCAAAGCGGAAGTAGAGGACTTGGCCAAATTTCAACGGCTGGATTTCAATCGGGCGCAGCTCGAGCAGGCAGAAGCAAATCTGGCGAAAGCCCAGCAGGAGCATTACGCCGGTGCCGCCCTCACCGCCTTGAGCGATAACGTGCTCATGGCGGAAGCATTCCTGCGCTACGACGAGGCCTACGAGGCTTATTTGAAGTGTCTCAACGCCAAAGGATTGGCGCAATAGAAAGCAGGCCTCTTGGGCGAGGTTCACCAGGGCAGCCAATTGGTGGGCGCAAAGGTGGGCCGAGCTTACAGGCTCGGCCGATGTTGACTTGCACCCGGACCGCGTTGCAGGCTGACGATAATAAAATAATTGGGGGAGCGCCGGTGTCGGATGCAGATGGATCATCGCTCACGCGTCGCAACATGGTCGCGGCAGCGGCCGCAGGCGTTGCGGCGATGAGCGGCGACGCCTCCGTCACGCAGGCGCAGAGCGCGGCAAGGACCTTCGTGCTCGTGCACGGCGCCTGGCATGGCGGCTGGTGCTGGCGCCGCGTGGCGGATCTGCTCGCCAAGCGCGGCCACAAGGTTTTTGCACCGACGCTCGCCGGCCTCGGCGAACGCTCGCATCTGATCGGCGGCAGCATCAACCTCGACACCCACATCACCGACGTCGTCAATGTGATCAAATGGGAAGACCTGGCGGATATCTGCCTGGTCGCCCATTCCTATGGGGGCTGGCCGGTCTCGGGCGCGATCGAGCAGGTGCCCGACCGCATTGCTTCGGTCGTCTATCTCGATGCCTTTGTGCCGGAGGATGGTCAGCGCGGGCTTGATTTGGCGTCCGATTTCAGCCGCAAGGGCACGCTGGCGGCGATCGAGAAAGGCGAGGTGTCGCGTCCCGCGCCCAGGGCCGAGACGTTCTCGGTCAACGGCAAGGACCGCGCGTGGGTCGACTCCAAACTAACCGCGCAGCCGGTCGGCGTCGCCCTGCAGCCGATCAAGCTCGCTGGCGCGCGCGAGAAGATACCGAAGAAGACCTACATCCGCGCGCCCAGCTATCCGCAACCGGCCTTCGACAAGGCCCTCGCCGCCAAGAAGACCGATCCGTCGTGGCGCACCTACGAGGTGCCGAGCGGGCACGACGTCATGATCGATATGCCGGTGCGGCTGGTCGAAATCCTGCTCGAAGTCGCTTGACCGAGAAGTCGCCTGATTGACGGGAGGAAATGATGGGCAACGAAACAACAGAAAATCCGACGCGCCGGACCATTGTTGGTGCGATGGCGGCGGGCGCCGGCGCGATGGCGGCTTCGGGCGGCGCCATCGGTACGGCGCAAGCGCAGGCGGCGGCAAAGACGTTCGTGCTCGTGCACGGCGCCTGGCACGGCGGTTGGTGCTGGCGGCGTGTGTCGGATCGGCTTGAGCAGCGCGGCCATAAGGTGTTTGCGCCGACGATGACCGGCCTCGGCGAGCGCTCGCACTTGCTCGACTTGAGGCCCGATCTCACGACGCACATCACCGACATCGTCAACGTGATCAAGTGGGAGGATCTGACCGACATCGTGCTGGTCGGCCATTCCTATGGCGGCTTTATCATCTCGGGCGTTGCCGAAAAGTTGGAGCCGGCGATCGGGTCGTTGGTCTTCCTTGATGCTTTCGTGCCCCAGAGCGGCGAAGCGCTTGCCGACTTGGCCTCGCCGCGCCTGCGCGAGGCCATTCAAGCCGTGCTGCAGAAGGGCGAGCCTGCCATGGCGGCACCCAAGGCCGCGTTGTTCCAGGTGAATGAAAAGGATCGGCCGTGGGTCGACGGGAAGTGCACCCCGCAGCCGGCAGGCACGTTCGCCCAGAAGATCACGCTCAGCGGCGCGTGCGAGCGCATCGCCAAGAAGGCCTATATTCGCGCGAAAGGCTATGGCAGTCCGGCCTTCGATGCCTATCACGCCAAGCTGCAGTCGAATCCGGCATGGCGCGTGTACGAGGTGCCGAGCGGGCACGATGCGATGGTCGACATGCCCGACCGGCTGGTGGAGATCCTGTTGGAAGTGGCATAAGCGCTCGGGATTTGGGAGGAACGCCTATGCCGGTGGCCAAGGTCCGCGGAGTCAATATCCGCTATGCGATCGTCGGTGATCAGGGCCCGTTCGTGACGCTCACGACCGGCGGCCGGCGCGGGCACGAAGAGTTCCTGGCGCTTGCCCGCAAGATCGCCGCCGGCGGCTTCCGCGTCCTGCTGCACGACCGCCGCAATACCGGCGCCTCCGACATCCTGATCGAAGGCGACGACGGCGAAGAGGTGATCTGGGCCGATGATTTGCATGAACTCCTGTCGCAACTCGGCGCCCTGCCGGCGTTCATCGGCGGGTCGTCGTCGGGAGCGCGGATGTCGATTTTGTTCTGTCTGCGCCATCCGCAAGCCGTGCGCGCCCTGTTGCTGCTTCGCGTCACCGGCGGCGCCTTTGCGGCGCAGCGGCTGCCGGAGAACTACTATGGCCAGTTCATCCGCGCGGCGCGCGAAGGCGGCATGGCGGCGGTGTGCGCGACCGAGCAGTATCGCGAACGGCTCGCCGCCAATCCGGCCAATCGCGAGCGGCTCATGCGCATGGATCCCGCCCGCTACATCGCGGTGATGTCGCATTGGCAGGAGCTGTTCGTTCGCGACGCCCATTCGCCGGTCATGGGCGTGCGCGAGGCCGAGCTCCAATCGATCAAGGTCCCGGCGATCATCATTCCCGGCAACGACAAGACGCACTCGTCGGCGAGCGCCCGCAGCGCCCACCGCCTGATCGCGGGGAGCAGGCTGCATGCGCTGCCGATCGAGGACCGGGACGTGGATCTCATTGCCTTCCCCGAGTGGGCGCCTTACGAAGCCGAGATTGCCCGCGTGCTCGTCGAATTCATGAAGGGTTGCCCATGATCCTGCGCTCCGCCCCGCCATCACCGTTCGGCCGCAAGGTCCGCATCGCCGCAGGCGTGCTCGGCCTCGACCGCGACATCAAGGTCGAGCCGGCCGACACCGTCGATCCGGCCGACAGCGTGCGGCGGCAAAACCCGCTCGGCAAGATACCCGTGCTCATTCTCGACGACGGCACCGCGCTCTACGACTCGCGCGTGATCCTCGAATATCTCGACCATCGCGCGGGCGGCGGCCGGATCATTCCCAAGGAACCGAATGCGCGCTTTGCCGCGCTGACCCAGCAGGCGCTGTGCGACGGCATCCTCGATGCCGCGATCCTGCGCATCTATGAAGGCCGCTGGCGGCCGCCGGCGCATCACGAGGCCAAATGGATCGAGCACCAGACCGGCAAGATGACCCGCGCGCTCGCGGCACTCGAGGCCGCGCCGCCGGGGCTCGACGCGCCCCCGCACGTCGGACAGATCACCGCCGCCTGCGTGCTCGGCTATCTCGACTTGCGCTTCGAGGGCCGCTGGCGCGCCGACCACCCGCGCCTCGTCGCCTGGCTCGACCGCTTTGCCGCGGCCGTGCCCGCCTTCGCGACGACGCGGGTGCCGGGCTAAGGGCAAATTCGTCCTACTTGAGGACGTGCCGATGACGGCCTCTCTGTGGATGCCCGCTCATTCGCGCGAAAGCGGGAACTCCGTTCTTCAAGGAATTTGGTGATTGTGCGCTGGTTTCCCGCTTTCGCGGGAATGAGCGGGTGTGGATGCGCTGCCATTATCTTCAAAGGACCCAAAGCTGTTAGCTCGACGCAGCGACGAGCTCTTTATCTCTTTCTCGCTTGATTGGTGGGCCCGGCAGTGAGCTGGCTGATGCTGATGATAACGAATTGCGCGGGCTGGACAGGGGCGACGCCGATGACAATGTTGAGCCGACCGTTGTCGATGTCGGTTTGAGTCATCGTGGTCTTGTCGCAGCGCACGAAAAACGCCTGCTCGGGCGTCGCTCCCTTGAGCGCTCCGGAGCGCCACATGCCGGTGAGGAAGTTGCTGATCGATCCGCGGACGGCCGCCCACAAGGGCGGCGCGTTCGGTTCAAAAACCGCCCATTGCAGATCGCGATCGATCGACTGCTCGATGAATATGAGGAGCCGCCGGACCGACACGTATTGCCAGCCGGCATCGGACGCCGACGCTGGCCCAGCGGGCTGGGCCCATCCGGGTGTGTCGGTGCCAACGAATATGGCCGCACAGGCAAGAACGGCGATCAGCGTGCGCCGGCTGGCTGCCTTGATACAGAACATTCAAATCCTCCCGCGTCGACTCGCTCTCATCCCGCCGGCGCGCTGTCCAGGACAGACTTCAACAAGTCGAGCGCCGCGGCGGAAAAGGCCTGCATGTTGCCGAGGCGATCGCTGCTCCCGGTCTCAATCGTGATCGCGCGCTCGGTCGCGCCGACGACGGCGATGCAGCTGTGCCCGGCGGCATCGCCGTATCGGTTCCCGGTCGGTCCGGTCGCGCCGGTCTCGGCCAGCGCCCAACTCGCCGCGAAGCGCTCGCGCGCGGTGCGTGCGAGCAGCAGGGCGTAGGCCTCGGTCGAGGCGCGCAGCCCGCTCATGGCGGAATCCGGAATATCGAGGAGCCGGCGGCGCGCGGTCTGGGTGTAAACCACGGCGCCGCCGAGAAAATAGGATGAAGCGCCGGCAATGCCGAGGAGCGCCGCCGAGATCAGGCCGCCGGTCGATGATTCCGCAACCGCGATCGTCTCGCGCCGATCCTTCAGCAGCACGGCAATCGGCTCCGCTAATCGTACGAGCTCCGGCATGGTCGTCTCCGTGGGCCCAGGGGCCCTTCGTCAAATCCTCCGCGCGATGTTGTTTTATACACGACAGCGCCTGCGCGCGGGTGCGGATTTTCATCACCGGCTCGTCCGGCGGCGGGTACCGCCATGTGCGGCTCCCCTATGCTAAGAGGCTCCGATGACGACGGTCGCAGCGGCACCGGATCACACGGCGAGCGCTCACCACGGCGGACATGGCTCCGGAGGACTTGGCTCCGGAGGACTTGGCGCCATGGCGCTTGGCGCGCTGGGCGTGGTCTACGGCGATATCGGCACCAGTCCGCTCTACACGTTGAAGACCGCGCTCGAGTGGGGGGGCGGCGCGACGCCTGAGGCGGCACTCGGCATTCTGTCGCTGATCGTCTGGACGCTGCTGATAACCACCTCGCTCAAATACGTGACGGTGGTGATGCGCGCCGACAACGACGGCGAAGGCGGGATTCTGGCGCTGATGTCGCTCCTCGGCATCAAGCATGGCGAGCGCATCGGCGTGATCGCAATCGGCCTCCTCGGCGCCGCGCTGCTCTATGGCGACGGCGCCATCACGCCGGCGATCTCGGTGCTCAGCGCGCTCGAAGGCCTCAAGCTGCCGGCGCCGTCGATCGCGCCCTACGTGCTGCCGTTGTCGGTGTTGGTCCTGCTCGGCATTTTCGCCTTGCAGCCCCAGGGCAGCGCCCGCATCGGCAAGCTGTTCGGTCCGATCATGACCCTGTGGTTCGTCACCATCGGCGTCCTCGGGATTGCCGGCATCGTGCAGCATCCGGCGGTGCTCAAGGCGCTTGATCCGCGCTTCGGGCTCGATTACCTGCTGGGCCACGGCTGGACGGGATTCCTCGTCCTCGGCGCCGTGTTCCTATGCGCCACCGGCGCCGAGGCGCTCTATGCCGACATGGGTCATTTCGGCGCCCGGCCGATCCGGTTCGCCTGGTATGGCCTCGTGCTCCCGACGCTGCTCATGAACTACGCCGGGCAGGCCGCGCTCCTCGTCGGCGGCGCGGTTCCCGCCGACGCCAATCCGTTCTTCATGCTGTGCCCGGCCGTCATGCAGGTGCCGCTCGTGGGGCTGGCGACGATAGCGACGATCATCGCCAGCCAGGCGATCATCAGCGGCGCCTTCTCGATGACCCGCCAGGCGATCCAACTGGGGCTGTGCCCGCGGCTGCACATCACCCAGACCTCGGCCGAGGGGTATGGCCAGATCTATGTCGGCTTCGTCAATTGGGTGCTGATGGCGCTCACGCTGGGCCTCGCGCTCGCCTTCCGCTCCTCCGACAATCTCGCCGCGGCTTTCGGCGTCGCGGTGTCGCTGACCATGCTGCTCACCTCGATGCTGATGTTCCTGGCGATGCGCGAGGTGTGGCGCTGGAGCCTGCCGCTGAGCCTTGCGGTTGCGGGTCTGTTTGTCGTGGTCGATCTGTCCTTCGTCTGCGCCAATCTGATGAAAGTCTTCGAGGGCGGCTGGGTGCCGCTCGTGGTTGCCGCCCTGGTATTCTTCCTGATGTCCACGTGGCGGGAGGGGCGGACGGGACTGCTGCACGTGCTTGAGCGCGACACGCTCCCCTTGGCCGATTTCATCGCCAGCGTCCGCGCCAAGCCGCGCGTTCCCGGCACCGCGGTCTACATGACCAGCCGTACCGATGTCGTGCCCGTGCCGCTCTTGCACAATCTCAAGCACAACAAGGTGCTGCATACCCGCATTGTTCTCCTGCGCGTGGTGACCGAGAATGTTCCGCGCGTCGCTCCGGAGCGGCGCATCGAGGTCGCTGATCTCGGCGACAACTTCCATGCGGTCGTCGCCCATTATGGCTTCATGGAGCAGCCGAACATTCCCTACGCGCTCGAGCAATGTCGGTCGCGGCAGCTGACCTTCGACATGATGGACACATCGTTTTTCGTCGGCCGCGTGACGATCGTCGCCGCCAAGGGCTCGCGTATGAACGGCGTCAGGCGCAAGCTGTTCGAGGTGATGCATCGCAACGCCTTGTCGGCGACCGAGTTCTTCCGCATCCCGCCCAACCGGGTCGTGGAACTCGGCGGCCAGGTCGAGCTCTGAGTGAACGCGTCGCGTGCATGAATTGCCGGACGTGGCGGGACATCGATGCATAAGGTCGGCCTGTACTCGCTGCTCCTTGTTTTAGGACTTGCCGTATCGCAGCTCGGTCCACGGGCGGTTGGCCCATCTTTCGTCCTGCTGGATCAGCCGCTGCGCCTCCTGACCATGACGGCATTGGCCTTCATCATGATCCGGGTCGGCTATGACTTCGATATCGACAAACGGCGTCTTCGTCCTTATGCCGGCGATTTCTTGGTGGCGACGACCGCCGCGGTCCTGCCCTGGATCTTCTGCGCCCTTTATTTTGCTTGGGTCATGGCGCCCCCACAGCAGTGGAACGATCTTTCTTTCTGGGAACAGACTCTTCTGCTCAGTGCCTTTGCCGCGCCCACGTCCGCCGGCGTGCTTTTTTCCATGCTCGCGGCGGCAGGGCTCGGCGCGACGTGGGTGTTCGGTAAGGCGCGAATCCTCGCGATTTTCGACGACATCGCGACGATTCTGATCGTCATCCTGCTGCAGATGGGCATGCTCGGCATTGTCTGGCAGTTGGGCCTGATCGCCCTTGTCGATGGTCTTCTCCTCTGGCTCGCGTGGCACTATCAGCACCGCCTGCGCCTGCCGGGGAGGTTCCCCTGGGTGCTCGCCTACGCCGCTGGGCTCGCCGCGATCTGCGAGCTGATGAACTCCGTCGGCCGCGTGCTTGATCCGACGATCCCGCTGCACCTTGAAGTGCTCCTGCCGGCATTCGTGCTTGGCGCGAGCATGAGCCGCCCTCGGTCTATAGGACAGGCTTTGGACACTGCGGCCGAGAAGCTTGCCGCCACGGCGGTGACGGCGTCCTTTATGTTTCTGGCGGGCGCGTCCATGCCGATGATCGGTGTCGACCATGACTTCCCGATCGCGCTGCATGTCGAGTTGCAGGAGCTTCCGGGCTTCTGGGTCGTTGCGCTGCACGTGGCCGCGATCACCTTGCTGAGTAACCTCGGAAAGATATTTCTGGCGTTTTGCTACCGCCGCGAAGCCGCGTGGCGTGAGCGGCTCGCGCTCGCGGTCAGCATGTTTCCGCGTGGGGAAGTCGGCACCGGTGTCCTGATCATCTCGCTGGCCTACGGCATTGGCAACGCGGTCCTGACCGTCGCCACGCTGTCGCTGGCGCTGAACCTGGTTTGCACGGGCCTGTTCATTGTGATCGTGAAACGGCTGTTGAGCAGCGCGCCGGAACAGATGCCCGGTTGACCCGCCGGCCCCAAGGGCGCGGCGCGAGACAGACGGGCCAAGGCAGCTCCGGTCCGACCGCTCAAATTTTGGTTGAAGAAGGGTTGGCAGGATTTCGCCGCGGTCACGGCTGGCGGATCGGTTGCGAACGCCTTATGCTTGCGGCGAACCTTACAGCCCGTAACCCAGGGCTGACATCCGGTACCACCCCAGAGGACATGCGATGCCCGTCGACCGGACACGAAGGCCTAGCGACCCGCGTCAGCGGGCCGAGGCCGCGTTCAAGGCAGCCACGACCAAGCCCGTGGAGCCGGTCCCGAAGACGCCGTCGCTCCCCGGTGTCAAAGAGCTCGTCTCCTTGCGCATCGATCAGGATGTCCTCGAGCATTTCCGCGAGGGCGGACCCGGCTGGCAAGACCGGATCAACGAAGCGCTGCGCAAGGCCGCCGGGAAGTAGTCCGGCGCGGCAGCCGATGACGAGCCTCACGCGGCGCAAGAGAAGCGCGGGCTCATGCGGGCATCCAGGCAACGGCAACGCCCTGCAGTAGATCTCCAAAGGGACGTGACAATGACGGAAAACTCTAAGGAAAGGCGTGAGCGAGCAGGCGCCGATGCGCGGTCGCAGCAAGAGGCGGACGCGCAGGCCGTCCGCGAAAAGACCGCGCGCTTGCGCGCACTGCGGCTTGCTCGCGACGCGGAGGCGGGCAACCAGACCGCCAAGGCCACGGCCAAGAGTGCTGCCAAAAGTACTGTCAAGAGCGCGGCAACGGCCGGCAAGCCCGCGGCGGCGAAGAAAACGTCCCGCAACTCGGGTCAGAAGGGTGCATCCTTATCGGAGTGGCTGGCTGCCCAGCAAAAGGATGGCCGCCACAATTAACGACCGGTTTTCGCCTGTCCGGCCGCTGTTAACCACCATTTTGGTCGTCGAAGCATCCTGCAAAACTGTATTTTTGCTCACGGACTTTCACGTCGGGCACTGAAATCGAGTGCATTCTGTGTCCAGGCAGACACACCCACCGCTTTTCGGCGCATGCTCGCGCGAAACGTGTGTGAATTGCGGGTGCGCCGGGCGGCCTTTACGATACCGGCCGGCGGATTGCTGTAGGCTTGCCGCGTCCTCATCCGCCGGAGCTCAAGGTGCCGGCTCGTGAACGAGCGAGTGTCAAGTCATGAGTGAAAGTTCTAACCCGCTGGAATTCGACGCACTGTTGCCTCGTCTCAGCACGCCGGTTCGCATCGGCTGTTATCAGGATGCGCTGGTGTTCGTGCGCCGCTGGACCATCCGCGAGAAGGATTTGGAGGTTCGCGATCTGCTTCGCCGAATGCAACGGGCGAGCAACTGGCATGACACCCTTTCCCTCGTCGGCGAGCTCAGGCAGAAACTCGCCAGCCGAGGGCGGCTACAGCAAGCCTCGGTGCACTGAAGACCCGCCCCCGCGCTAGGGGGCGTCGGCGCGAACGCGTTGCACGCAGGGCCGCCCGCCGCGCCTGTCACCGGCGCGAAGTCGCCGCAGCCTGTTTTCAGCTCCCGGTCACGGCGAGGACGGCCGCGACCACGCGCCGTCCTGGCGCTCTCCGGCGACATGGCGCGCGTGCTGCACGGCACCGACTTTATGCAGACGACCGAGCCCGAATCTGCTCCGCGTCGGCGAGCGGATAAGGAGCGGATATAGATACTCAACAAACAGTGCCGCAAGCATCCTGGGATGCTGGTACGGTGCGCGAGCGGCTCGAAGCGTTCTGATCAGGCTCGGGAGTTAGCGGCGCCGCGGTTGATCACGTATTGTGAGCAATGACTTATTTTGCTTGCGCATCTGTCGGGTAACCGACTTACAAATATAGGTAAGCGGGGTATTTTGTGCGGCGCGTAATGGGCAATAAGTTGGAGTGCGACATATGCCCGAAGCGAAGTATGTTCGTGGGACAGCCGAGCGGTGCCGGCGGCTCGCCAGGGCTTCCTTTGATTTCGAGCTGTCCGCCGAGCTCAAGGAGATCGCGGACGATCTCACGGCGAAGGCCGAAGAGTGGGAACAGGTGGCAGCGACCCACCTCCCGCCCGGCATCCTCAAGACCGAGGCGCCGGGCGGAGCGGAGAGTGGCTGAAGGACGGTGATGCGGTTTGGCGCTGGCCTACTTACGCATCGTCACCGACACAAGTTTCACGTCGGAGCCTTGGGGCACGATCAAGACTGACTGATGGTTGCCGTTCGTGTGCACGGTCAAGTCGGCCACGAACACGCCGGCGTCGACCCTTGCCTGGATCCGGCCGGCCGCAGCACGGCCCGACACTTGCCCCGACACGTTCCGGGTGGTTTCGCTCCAGCTCCCCGAGATCGCGCCGGCTTGGCTCTGTACGCTGCTGCTCACCTCGAACCGGTAGCTTTCGCTCGCACAGCGCAGTTGTTGCTCGAGCTTGCTGCCGTCTCCGCCGACCGCGTATGTCGCCCGACAGCGGATCGGCTCGCTGGCGCCCTCCAGGTCGATCCGGCCTTCGCCGGACCATGCGCCCGCCATTCCGGAAAAAGGCGCCGATTGTGCGTGGACGGGCGGTGCAAGCAGGGAGAGTCCGATCGCAAGCGTTGCCCCCGCAAGGAGACGAGCAAAGATTGCTGTAGATCTTGCCGGCATGGCTTCCTCCGTATTGTGCGCCGCCGAGTCAGATCAATCCGGCGGCAGTCTGCGCGTGATGTAGCTCGTGGCGTCGATCGTACCGGCTCGAAGACTTGGCTCGAGCGGCAAATCGATGATCGCGCGCTATTAGAATGCAGCGAAGGAATGATCGTTCCCTCGGCCGCGGACCGTCACTAAGGCCAACCCGATGACAAGCAGATGACAGTACGAAAGGTTAGCAGAAGCAAAGTCTAACGTCTGTTCGCGCCGCGACTCGGAGCTTACGCCGTCCGTGAATTTGGCGTCAGCTTGCCGCCTTCGTCAAGCGCCGGGGCTACGCGCCCCGAGCCGCCGAGATTGCGGCCTCGACGTCCGGCAAGCGGTCCTTGCCGAAGAAGATCTCCTTGCCGACGAAGAAGGTCGGCGCGCCGAACGTGCCGCGCTCGAACGAGTGTCGCGTATTCTCGATCAGCCGGGTCTTGACCTCGGCGCTTTCGATCAGCGCCTCCAGCCGATCGAGATCGAATCCCGATTCAAGGAGCGCCGCCCGCCGCACAACCGGATCGTCCATCTTCTTCGGGTCCGACCACATATGCCGATAGACCTCGTCCACGTAATGGTCGAACACGCCGAGCATTTGCGCCGCAATGGCACCGCGCATGAGGCCCAGCGTATTGACGGGGAAAAACGGGTTGAGCCGAAACGAGGTGATGCGGTGGCGGTCGATGAACCGCCGCATCTCCAGCTTCTGGTACTCCCATTTGTTCTTGATCCCCGCGAAGGCCTCCATCGGCGAGCGATTGCCGGTCAGCCGGAAAATTCCCCCGAGCAGGATCGGCACGTAGTCGAACGTCACTCCCGTGCGCGTCTCGATCTCGGGAATGACCAGGTGCGCGAGATAGGCGTTGGGGCTGCCGAAATCGAAATGGAACTCTACCTTATCCATGCCTCACCACCTTTCGCCGAAGGGCCTGATCTCGCGCTCGGACGACCACGCATCGCGCGGTTCGATCAGCCTTGCGCCGCCCATGGGTTTGCTCAGATGGAACGGTAGGTCCGCTGAAGTTTCATTTCAAGAGTCCGTTCAGCGCCGCCCAGGTGGCGATCACGGTCGCCCGCGCTAGAGAATGATCCGCTCAAATCGAATCACGTCCCTCTCCACGTCATGGCCGGACTTTGTTCCGGCCATCCACGTTTGTCCGCTTGCGAGGATGTAAAGACGTGGATGCCCGCGACGAGCGCGGGCATGACGGCGGAGGGGTTGATTCAATCCGAACGGAAGCCGCTACACGGCCCGTGCCATCTTCCTGGCCTGCGAGACGAACAGCCGGGCAATGTCCTCGGTGGTTCTCGGGTGGCTGAACAGATAGCCCTGCGCTTCGGTGCAGCCGAGCGCGCGCAGCATGTCCATTTGCGCCTGCGTTTCGACACCTTCGGCGGTCGTTGTCATACCCAGGTTTGCAGCCAGCCTGGTGACCGCCTGCACGATCGCACAAGCGTCGCTAGTCCCCTCCGCAAGATCGTTGATGAAGGAGCGGTCGATCTTGATCTTGTCGAACGGGAAGCTCCGCAGATAGCTCAGCGACGAGTATCCGGTGCCAAAATCATCCATCACGATCCGCACCCCGAGGTGGCGCAACCGATGCAGCGTGGCGAGCGTCTGCTCGTTGTCCTGCATGAGGGCGGCTTCGGTGATCTCGATTTCGAGCCTCTGTGCCGGAAGGCCCGAAGCGGCGAGGGCGCCGATCACGGCGACCGCCAGCGTCTCGCCCCTGAATTGAACCGGGGAGACATTGACGGCCACCCTGATGTCTGGGGGCCAAGTTGCGGCCGCGGCACAGGCCGTCCTTAGCACCCATTCGCCGAGACGGACGATGAGGCCGGTCTCTTCCGCGACCGGGATGAATTCGGCCGGCGGGATCATGCCGCGTTCGGGATGGTGCCAACGCAGGAGCGCTTCACAACCGGTAACCTCATTGCGCGCAAGATTGATCAGCGGCTGGTAGTGCAATTCGAACGCGCCGTCGGCGAGCGCCTTGCGCAGATCGAGCTCGAGCCTGCGCCGCGCCTTCACCCGCGCGTCCATCTCCGCCTCGAACAGGCGGAATGTGCCGCGGCCGTGGCTCTTGGCGCCGTACAGCGCGATATCCGCGTTCCTCAAGAGCTGGTCCGGCTCGGTCGCGTCAGTCGGCGCGATGGAAATTCCTATGCTGACGTCGGCGATGGCGTGGTGACCATCGAGATCGTATGGCATCGCGACCGCTTCACGGATACGTCGGGCGAGAATCGCGGCGTCCACCGGCTGCTCGATCGCGCTCTGAACGATGGCAAACTCGTCGCCGCCCAGCCGCGCAATCGTATCCGTCTCGCGCAGGCAACCGCGCAGACGGATGGCCACGGCCTTCAGCAACTCGTCGCCGATCGAATGGCCAAGCGTGTCATTGACGCTCTTGAAATTGTCGAGGTCGAGATAGAGAACAGCCACATACTCGCCGCGCCGAATACGCAAGAGCGCCGCCTCCAGCTGCTCGCGCAGACGAATGCGATTGGGCAGGCCGGTCAGTGCATCGTGATGCGCCATATGGGCGATCTGGGCTTCGGCTTGGCGTCGCTCGGTGATGTCCTCGTGAGTGACGACCCACCCGCCGTCCGGCAGCGGCCGGCTCGTCATGTGGATCGCGCGTCCGTCGTTGAGCTCCCTGAGCGTGTGCGTGGTCTTTCCCCAGGCGATGGAGGCTTGCAAGTGTTGCGAGACGTATTTGTCCACGTCGCCGCTCACAATTCCGGCGCCGGCAAGGTCCTGGAGCAGCTCGCGGATGGAGCATCCCGGCCTGATCAGCCCGGCAGGTATTTTGAATATCTCGAGGTAGCGGGCATTGTAGACCACAAGCGTGCCCTTTGCATCGAACATGCAAAGTCCGTGCGACATGTTGTTAAGAGCCGTATCCAACCGAAACTTCTGCTTGTTGAGAAATTTTCCCACCTGTTGCGCGCACAGGAAAACCATGCTGCCGAATACGACCATCAACAAGAGGGCCACGCCGGTCATCTGAATCGCGCTGTTTCTCCAGTCGGCCAGCACGGCGTCCAGGTCCATCCCGACGACCACGGCGGCGGGATAATTGACTAGGTTTTGACCGGCAACGAGGCGCTCCCGATCGTTGAAATGACCTTTCAACTGAACCACGCCGCGACCCGCATTGGGCAATACGTCCTTGAACAACGGATTCGATGCAAGCGACGGGGCCCCGCTCAACTCCACTTGCGGATAGCGCGCAAGCAACCTCCCGTCACGACGAACAAGAGCGACGGAGCCACCCTGTCCGACCGAGACGGTTGCGAAAAGTTGCTCTAAATACCGCAGCTCCAGCACACACACTATCAGACCGATGAACTCTCCATTTGGGCCGGCGATCCTGTGCGCGATATGAAAGACCCAATTTCCGCTGATCCGGCTTTGCACCGGTGCGCTTATGTAGGACGTCAACGCCGGGTCGGACTGCAGCGCTTTGAAGTACTCCTGATCGGCAATGTCATCGCTTGGAGTAGGCCAGTCGCGCGAGACATTGATCACCTTGCCTTGGGCATTGGCCAGCATGAGCGTGTGGATCGGCGGCAAATTCACGATCCGGTCCTTGAGCATGCGATGGATGTCATAACCGGACATCCGCTTCGCGAAGTCCTCGCTGGCGGTGATATTGAGCGCCTGCACCTGTTGGATAAATCCAACCTGCGTCAGTGTAACGGCTTCAAAGGTACGCTCGATGTGCTCGGTGAGTACCGACGCGATGTTCTGTAGCTGCCGTGCGCTGTTGACCAGAATGTTGTCGCGAAGCTTCGAGATCGCGGTGGTACCCACCATTGCGATCGCAAACAGAAGCAGGAGGCCGAAGTAAATGATCAAACGGACCGGACGCGCGCTCCACGCCGCCCGCAGGCCGAGCGAACCGGGTGCGAGTTGCGCGGATGTGTCGGGCGAACGCTCTGGGCGCTGCGCGCGGAAAAAGGACATCCCGGGTCCCCGAAGAGCGAAAATTGATTGGCGACAAATAGAGCGTGGACGGAAAGAGATTGCGAATAAGGTGAGATTTCCTGGTCGCTTGGTTATAAATCAATTAAGGTTGTTTTTGCTGATAGTCACAACTGAGGTCGCAAGAGTCGAAGGGACCGCCGTCGCTGGATCGGGACCGCCGAAGTATTAACGTCTGTTCGGCTGATGTTGACGATTCCTCCCCCTGAAAGGGGGAGGTTAGGAGGGGGTCGCGTGCCGCATATGGCGTTCTCGCGATGTGGAGGGCGATCCCCATCCCACCCTCCCCTTTTCAAGGGGAGGGAGCGAGAGGCGGTTCAACTAGATCGGAACAAAGTATTAACGTCGTCGAAAGGGAGCTCTACCTAGTCCGTGTCTCACCATTTTTCGCCAAAGGGCCGGATCTCGCGCTCGAACGACCACGCATCGCGCGGCTCCTGGTAGAGCTGCCAATAGGCCTCGGCGACCGAGGCCGGCCGCATCAACCGGTTGGGATCGAGGTTGGCGAGCGCTGCCTCGCCCTCCCTCTCCTTGATCCGATCGCGGACGAATTGGGTGTCGACGCCGGCATCGATGACCAGGTGGGCGACGTGGATGTTCTTCGGACCAAGCTCGCGCGCTGCGCTCTGCGCCACGGCGCGCAGGCCGAACTTGGCGCTGGCAAAGGCCGCATAGCCGACGCCGCCGCGCAGCCCGGCCGTCGCGCCGGTGAAGAAGATGTTGCCGCGACCGCGCGCCAGCATCAGCCGCGCCGCCTCGCGGCCGGCCAGGAAGCCGGAATAGCATGCCATCTCCCAGACCTTGCGAAACACCCGCTCGGTCGTATCCAGGAAGGGAAAATTGACGTTGGCCCCGACGTTGAAGATGCACAGCTCGAGCGGCGCCGCGGCATCGGCATCGCCGAGGAACGCGATGATCTGATCTTCCTTGCGGGCGTCGAGCGCCCGCCCGACGATCCGGCCCCCCGCCGCTTCCACCTCGGCCACCAGCGGCGCCAGCTTGTCGCCGTTGCGGCGGCCGGCGAAGACCGTAAAACCTTCGGCGGCGAATTTCTTGGCGATGGCGGCGCCGATGAAGTCGCCGGCACCGATCACGGCCGCGGTAGCGTTTCGGTTTTCCATCGCCATCACGGCCCTCGATCAGCCTTCGCCCAGCGGTTGGATTGGACCGTAGATCCGGCGAAGTCTTATTTCAACAATCGATCCAGGGTCGCTCAAGTGGCGAGAGGCTGATCCTGGATCGATCCCAAAGCGCGGCCTCGCCGGGGCCGGCAAACGATCCCCCCATCGCCAGCCGCAAGGCTATGTCGGCGATAAGGCCGCTTCCCGCACGACCTCCTTGGCCGGCTTGTCCTCGCGGAGACCTTTGAAGGAGGCTTGGCGCAGCAGCCCGTCGGCGGTCCAGCCACGGAATTCGACCTCGCATACGAGCTTTGGCTGAGCCCACCGAACGTCTTTCTCAGCTCCGACGGGAAGCGGTCGGCCAAGTGCTGGCCTTGGCGCATGCAGCTTCTCGATCCTGTCACGAAGCGATCGTGAAAGCTCGCGCGACCATCCCGTCCCCACGCGCCCGGCGTAGACGAGCTTTCCTTTGTCGTAGTAACCGAGCACGAGCGAGCCGACGAAATTTGCGCCCGCGGCCGACGGCACATAACCGAAAATCACCAATTCTTGGGCTTGCACGCATTTCGTCTTGAGCCAGTGCTCGCCGCGCCCGGCCCGGTATGGCAGGTCCTTGCGCTTGGAGACAATCCCTTCAAGGCCGTGCGCGCACGCATGCTTGAGCATCGTCGCGCCGTCCTCTTCGCTGTGCTCGCTGTAGCGCAGCGGGGAGCCGGCGGGCAGGCGCGCCATGAGCCTCGACAGCAACGCCTTGCGGTCGAGCAGGGTCGCGTTCGTGAGATCGAAGTCGTCAAGATGCAGAAGGTCGAACACATGATAACGGAGGCGGTCGCGGCGTCCGGATTTCAGGTCGGCCTGCAAATCGCTGAAATGCGGAATTCCATGCTCGTCTTCCGATACGACCTCGCCGTCGAGCAGCGCCTTGTCGACGCGGAGCACTTCGAGCGCCGCCGCGATCGTCGGAAAGCGTGTTGTCCAGTCCAGCGCTTTTCGCGTCGACAAGCGGACCTCGCCGCCGTCGATGCGCGCTTGAATACGATAGCCGTCGTACTTGATTTCGTGGACCCAGTTCGGACCACTCGGCGGCTTGTCGGAGAGCTGGGCAAGACTGGGCTCGAGAAAGGCCGGCAATGGGCCCGGCCGGGCGCCCTCGACCAATCGCTCCGCGGTGTTTCGTTTGGAACCCGCCGCCGGCAATCGCATCAGCGCTTCCTCGACGGGCCGCGCGCACGGATCGTCGCCTGCCTCGCGGAGGCCCGGTATGCCCAACCGTCTAGGCCCCCGCGGGGCGACGGTCAAACCGGGTTGGCGGAAGGAAATGCATCGTTGGACGCTTTTTCGGCACCTCTGAGTAGGATCGGTCCCCTCGGGCGCTTGGAAGCCCGCTACTGCGCACAAAACAAGATCAGGAGATCGGAAGCGGAAATTGGACCCGCCAGCGAAAGGCTAAGTCTCCACCAGTGGCTGGTACTCGTCGGCGCTCATGCCAAAGGTCCACGCGACGGCTTCGCGCGCCTTGCTCATGGTCGGGGGAACCCGGAGCCAATAACGTTTGAACCTTCCATCCTGTTCGCGCGTCGCATTCACCACCTCGAGCATGACGATCGGTTCATCCCACTCGATGCGCCGGCGCCAGAGTGTTCCGCAGCGCTCGTCGTGATCGAGCAACTCGCCGGCGGTATCGCGAATATAGGCCGCCGCGCCACTGATCTCATCGCCGTGCCGATACCGCTCGATCATGATCCGGCGGACTTCAGCGTCGGCTTCCCGATCGATGTCGCACGCTGTGATCGACTGCGGGTTCTTGATCAGATCCTCGCCCACCAGTGCGTCGTGCCAGTAATAGTCCCTGATATCCAGCCACGCGAAAGCTGGCCCATCGGGGGAATGCAGATGCCCCCCGGGGTCGACGGCGACCGTGGTCGGGATCGTTGCGACAAATATTTCAGCATCGACGATGAGGAATGCAAAGGCTCCCGCCTCGAAGGCTTCGAAAATCGGCAGCCACGTATGGGCTGTTTTCATGTCGTTCAACGAGACGGCGCCGACGACCATGATCGATAGCCAGGCGGCATCCCATAAGAACTTCCGCGAATCCAATATTCGCCAGAGATCGAACTGGTTGCCCAACTGTCGCACGTGCCTCCACGCCTCCGGACGGTTCCAGAGGCAGTAGGCATCCCGGATCGCACAGGCGTGCCAGCCCCGCCAGGTATGCCTGACCGTGCTGTTCCAGATTGCCTGGGCCTCCACGGCGCACGGCGCCGCCCATGCAATGCGGGCATCGGGGGTGTCCCAGGCATCCCGGCCCCGGGTCGCCGCTGATCCGCTCTTCGCGTGCCAAGCTTCCCAGGCCGGGGAGGCGCCCTTGACGCCCTTTGGCCTGCGGGCCTTCCAGGAGCTCGAAATGGCGGCGGCAATTTCCCGTGCGGAGGAAGGAAACAGGGTCGTTTTTGCGGGCGCGCCGATCTCGGCGCACCATCGGCTCAAGGCGGCCGCGATTTTGCCGTGGTCGACGATCTGCTTCAATCCGCAGGCCGCCTCGTACCTGCGCGCTATGTCATCCAGTGGATCAGCCTGCCCCATCGCGGATTCCCCCAGCAAAAAATACGTCGCTTCGCGTCGCCTCGCCGGCGACTACGTTTCAATCCGCGGCTTGTATCGGTCGGCCCTCACGCTGAAGGTCCATGCCACGGCCTGACGGGCTTTGGTCATTCTGGGCGGAACCCGAAGCCAGTAATGCTTGAAGCGGCCGTCCGGCTCCTGCG
The DNA here is from genome assembly GCA_052148715.1 of Xanthobacteraceae bacterium. Lineage (GTDB taxonomy): Bacteria > Pseudomonadota > Alphaproteobacteria > Rhizobiales > Xanthobacteraceae > JBKQHQ01. The sequence continues at coordinate 19,758 of JBKQHQ010000115.1, forward strand.
TCGCATTGGTCACCTCGAGCATGACAATCGGCTCGTCATCGACGAGCGCCCGGCGCCAGAGCGTCCCGGATTCAGCATCGTGATCCAGCAACTCTCCACCGGCATCGCGAATGTATGCGCCCGCGCCCGCAATCTCCTCTCCGTGCCGATACCGCTCGATCATTACGCGGCGGACTTCGGCATCACGTTTCGCATCGATGTCCGCAACGGTGATGCTCTGCGGCGCCAGCACGATGTTCTTGGCGACATGGACGCCGTGCCAATAATACTCCTCGACATCGAGCCACGCGAAAGCCGGGCCATCCGCGCAGTGCAGGCGTCCTGCCGCGTCGGCGCTTGCCTTGGCTGGAATTGTCGCCACCAAGAGTCCGTCATGTATTGTGAGGAAGGCAAATGCCCCGGCCTCGAACGCCTCGACAATGGGAAGCCATTGCCGGGCTGTTTGTTTGTCCCGATCCGCGACGGCCGTGTCCGCCATGCTGGGCGCGTGCGCCCCGAGCCGAGCCGCATCGCGACAACCCCTCCAGGCTCTTCCGAAGCATTCGCTCACGGAAGCATGCCGCAAGAAGCGAGGCGCCCAAAGATCCACGCCCCAGGCCTCCCGTATCGCCCAGTCCTCCCAAGCCTCCCAGGCGCGCGTCGCCGTGCGGTCCCAATTCGAGCCGGTGACGAACCACGCGACTCGCGCTTCGGCGGAGCTGCCGTTCGCCCGGACATCCTGGCCCTCGATCTGCGACCATCCGAACCCGACGCCGCGGGCTCTTGCGCTCGACCCGGCATCTTCACCGGCGTCCCTGACCGCCGCAATGGCCATGAGGATTTGCCTCGCCGATTCGGCAATCGTGATTTTCGCCGCCGTCGGGGCGCCGATCTGCGCACCCCATTTTTTCAACGCGCGCCCGATATTGTCGGGGTGAACGGCCTGCTTGAGTTCGCAGGCCGCCCCGTATCTGCGCTCGATCTGGCGCAGCTCCGGAAGATCAGTCGGCGACATCGCGGACCGTTTCCGGGGAATACTCACGTTGGCGAATCACGCGATAGGTGCCGGGCGGCACGTCGATGGTGTCGTGCTCGTCGTGCTCGAGCGCCACCGGGGCCTCGCCCGATACATTCATAAAAATCGCGCCGCCCTTCGCGTCGCGAAACATGGCGGCGTGCGCGTCCCTGATCGCATGCGCATGTCCCGTGACTTCCCCGTGCGCAAGCACGACTCGGCCCATCTCGCGCGCAACCGGCTCAAGCGCTTGCGGAATCGATCGCACGCGCACAAGCAAAACGTCGCCTTGACGGTACATGATGTTGCTCCTTTCGCTTCAGGTGAGAAAATGGGCAAGCTCGCGCATGCGCGCTACGCGCGCGCATGCCGGCATCTCCGCGTGCGATCGCGGCTTGAGTCTTTTTATTCAGGTCTGTGTCAGGGAGGCCCGTCCGGCCAAATCGAAGCGGTTCGCCGTTCGGCCGCGGATACGACCTCTTGCCGCAGCGCGGCTAGGCATCCCTCTCGCGGTCGGCCGTGAAGTTGCTTCTTGCGGCGCCGCTTGGTCTCCTGCCGTCCTTGCTGACGGCTCTGCTTCCGCAACCGGGTGCGAAAGCCGCGAAGGTGTGCGCAACGAGAAATCGTGTCATGCCAGCCCTCCCGAGAATCGGCGTGCGACCGTTAAGTGACACCGCCGACCATTTGCCGGCTGCTATGTGACACCGCCGACAGTGGATTGGAAGCGGTGCGACATTAATAAGTTTCACGAGCCCGTGCGCCGTTGATTCCTGGTCACAAACCCCGCTGATCCACCGAGAACGGGCGGGTCTGGCTCCGCCGGACCGAGTCCTGTTGGCGTTGCTCAACCGGCCGTCGGACGTTGGCGCCATTCGGGCGCGTGACCCCGATCTGCCATCGTCCGTGCATCCAGCGTTGATCGAGACCGCTTGGTTCGGCACGCTGAGAATGAGCCGGCCTGGAACCGGGCACAATCCTCGATCCGAGGAGGCCCAATCGTTGCGCGAGGCCGCTATGAGGCGAGGAGGCGAGGATGGCGGCGTTCCAAGGGAGCTGTCTATGCGGCGAGGTCGCGTTCGAGGTCGAGGGACCGTTCGCTCTCTTCCTCAACTGCCATTGCTCGCGTTGCCGAAAAGCGACCGGAACGGCCCATTCTTGCGAGGTGATCGTGCAAGCCTCGGCGCTTCGATGGCTGCGCGGCGAAGCATTCGTCGTGCGTTTCGACCTGCCCCAGGCTCGAAGCTTTGCCACCGCATTCTGCAAGACGTGCGGCAGTCCCATGCCGCACCTAACGCGCAGCGGCCGCGAGGCGATTATTCCCGCCGGAGGCTTCGACGACCCGCTCGGCGCCGCACCCGATCGACATGTTCATTGGGCATCACGCGCCGATTGGTACGTCCACGGCGAGGGATTGCTTCGACAGGACTAGCGTGCGAGCGGCCGGAACAGAGATCGGCGGTCGACGCGCGGCGACCGTGTTCACGCTGATCCAAACCGCCAAGCTCGACGATGTCGATCCGCAAGCTTGGCTCGCCGGTGTGCTGGCCCGGATCGCCGAGCACAAGATCACCGATCTGGCCGCGCCGTTGCGCTGGAACTGGGCAGCGGAGACGGAGCGTCGTAGACTGGCCGCATGAGTGCCAGCACGATCGTCCGCCTCAAGATCACCCTTAATCACGTCAAGCCCGCGGTTCTGCGCCGCATCGAGGTGCCATTCGATATCCGTCTCGACCGGCTACACCTGACGATCCAGGCCGCAATGGGCTGGAGCAACAGCCACCTTTACGAGATCCGGGCCGCCGATGTCGGATGGAGCACACCTTATCCGGATGACGATGGGGCCGGCGACTTCCTCGATGCCCGCAAGGCTCGCCTCGACAAGGTGATCGAGGATGTCGGCACCAAGACGATGAGCTATCTATACGACTTTGGCGATGGCTGGGAGCACACCATCAAGATCGAGCGCCTCCTCGACCCGGTACCCGGCATCATCTATCCGCGCCTGATCGAGGCGACCGGCCGCTGTCCCCCCGAAGACTGCGGCGGTCCCTTTGGCTATGCCGACTTCGTCGACGCCATCGGCAATCCCAAGCACGAACGTCATAGCGAGCTCACCGAATGGATCGGCGGTGACTTCGACCCGAACGCCGTCGACACCGATCAGCTCGCCGCAGAAGTCGAAGCTCTCGCCGAAACCTGGTCCCGCAAGTCCAGCCGCAAGCGTGCGCGACCTCACTGAACCGCGGTCCTCACCGGATGGTTACGCTTCGCGTGAAGGCTCAGGCCTAACCTTCGATCGCTCGCTTCCCAAGGATCAGTCCGGTGCATCGAGGGCGGACGCGTTATTCCGACTTCGGATGTCGTCGGTCCCGAAGCTCGCCTTGGCATATGAAGCGGCCTTCAAACGTCGAATACCGCCGCCGGCCCTTGGTCTCTGCTTGGGTGACGGTCCAAAGCAAAGGCCGCCATAGGCGCTTCCTGGATTTCGGCGTTCTGTCGAAACAACGTGCGATGCTGGCGCCGCCGGTCAGGATTGAACTAGCGACCCTTTCGCTTACATGAAAGTACCGCAGTTTCGGAACATGACTCGTCCCGAAGGGGCACGCGGTAATGACCTGCCGGGATCGCTAGTAGACCGTCTTTACGATCTTGCGAACGCCGCTAATTAACTCACCGATATCGTCTTTCGAAGGCTCGACTGTTTTCTTATGATCGCAAAGGTTCCTTAAATCTCCAAGCCGCTGGATGAACCGCCACGTTGGCACATCAAGCACATCCGCCTTCTTTAGTATGTCGTTCAACTCGCTGATCGACGGGTTCTTTGCGGTTCTGAGGTTATGCTGATTACAGACCGACAGCATGTGTCCTTCGAGAGCGACGCCGGCCACAGCCCCAGCCGCCCGATGGAAGCCTTTTCGATTCAACTCGTCCGAAACATCGAGTTCATTATCAAAAAAGTCTGCTTGCACCAGATTATGAATGTCAAACAATGCGCTCTCAAATCGGTATGTAAGCGCTTCCACGATTTTCATCTGTTGCTGAAATTTTGGCAACGCAGCGCGGGGACCAACATCGGTTCCGTAACCTCTCGTTACTACGTTGATCAATGGCCCACTTCAATCCGGCGAAGATCACGGTCGATTTGCCGCGCCCGTCGTCTCCCAAAACCTTGCCGATCAGCGCAGCGTCTATTCCCGGCGCCACTCCGATGCGCAGACCGTTGACCTCCCGGCCAAATATCGTTCCGGCGCAATGCGTACCGTGACCCTGCCGATCACCATTTCCGGTCCCAGAGAAATCCATTTCGGCGATGTCGACGCCTGCGAAAGCGGGATGGTGCCGTTCGATGCCTGTATCAAGCACGGCCGCGCGAATTCCCGCGCCGCTGAATCGGCAGGCCGTCGCGCCGACGGCATCGATACCCCATGGGGCTTCGCCGTCGTCCCCGGCCGAGGAAGCGCGGGGCTCGATCAGCTTTGTGGGCATGTCTGCCGCGATTGCCCGTACGCCGGGCGCACTGGCGATTTCAGCTGCCTCTTTGCTGTCGAGCGACGCGATGGAAAGTCGCGGGCTGGTTTCTCCTGTGGCAGCGGCTTGTGGCCCGAACCGCTATACAAGATCGTCTGATCCAGCCGACTGTCCGAGATTGGCAGGCGTCCAGAGGATCGCGTAGGTTTCCGGCATCGCTTACCGTCGTTTTCAGCATACCGCGCATGAGCGGCCGCAAATCCCTCAACCCGTGCGGCCGGCTCCTGGGAGAAGGTCAATGGTGCTGACGCGGGGTTTCATTGGAAGAAACACGGCGAGCCCCAATGAAATATGTTCGTGGTGTCTTGCTCCGAGTTTGCAAGGCGATCGGCGAGGGTTGTGGGCGAGAAACTACGCGCCTTTTGTGCCACGACGTCCCACGGCAATCGAATCCAAGCGAGCGCCTGCTCGAAAGCGGCGAAGGGAGGCGCTCCGGCCCCTAGGGCGCCCGCCATTAGGACACCGAACGCCCCCGCAACGCGAGGCTCGACTGGCCATAGGTGGGACACCGTCGCTTGGCCTGACCCAGCCAGCATAGGCGCGAGCCCGAGCTTGTGGATGCCCCCGAGGACGGCCGAAACTCCGCCGTCGCAAATGTTTAGGATTTCCGCACACCGACGGCAAGGGCTTCGACCGCAAAATGGCTGCCTCGGCCGAGGGCCAACGGTGCTCATTTGCATTTCTTCATGCAACTGATCATTATTCGACCACAAACCGTTATTGTAAATATGTCAGAGAATTCATCGGACAGACTGGTTGGCTCGCACTGGCCAAAATCGTCCGAGCAAGTCTGTTCGCACTCTGAAAGGTGCTCGCCCGTTAGCTTGCGGTTCTCGATGTCGCGCATCAAATGACGTATGGCATCGACGGTCGGTGCGCCGCGAAGTTGGGCGTTTCGCACCGCCCGCGCGGCCTCTGCTGGCGATAACGTTCGGAGACGTTCGAGGTACGCACTTGCAATGCAAGCGATATTGTTCCCGCACGTATCACGGTTGTCGCGCCTCCAGCGACCTTGCTTCACCGCGAACGCCTGGCGATCCGATTCATCGAGCGTTGCCTGGAGCTGCTCGTAAACTTCCGACATTTGTCGATCAAGCGCAGCGAGCTCGGAGTCTGCACAAATCGCGCGTTCGGTCGTAGTAGTGGCTAGCTCGCAACTGAACGAGGGATTATACGTGACCGGCGGGGACGCTGCGAGCGCGTGTAACGTCTGAAGACGTTCGACGTACGCGGTTGAAATGCAATCGACATTGCTCCCGCACGGATCACGGTGATCGCGCCTCCAGCGGCCCTGCTTCAGCGCGAACGCCTGGCGATCCGATTCATCGAGCGTTGCCTGGGCCTGCCGGTACACACGCGACATTCGTCGATCAAGCGCAGCCAGGTTGGCATTTACACAAATCGTGACTTCGACCTCGATAGTAGCTAACTCGCAACGGAACGAAGGATTATACGTGACTGGCCTTTGGCTCGCCCTTCCGGCCTCCGCATTGCCGGGCTGAGATCCAGCTGGTGGGCAGGTCCCGAGTAGTGCGTTCCAAACCGGCCCATGGAACCATCCGCCGCGGCACGGAGCTCCGTCGTCGTCCTCACTGGTGTTTCCGCTCCGTGGCACGCCGGTGCAACTGACGGGCCACCCAGTGCACTGAGCAGATGCCTCGCGTGACCCTCCTATGAGCACGGCGAGCAGGACAGCGAACCCGAGGACAGAGACTGCTTTATGCATGTAGTCCTCCCCACGCCAGTCCTGTTCTGAAGGCGCTCAGAAGACCGGCGCAAAATAGCAGCGCTTTGTCTTGCGAGGCCTTGAGGCTCGGCGCAAAGCCTCGGCCCGAGGCCCCACGAGGTTGGAAATGCACCCTACTATATCACCAGATTGGATAGGTTGTCTCGCCCTTATCATTCGCGTTGCTTAAAAATTGAGGCACTACCCGCTGTCCCCTTATTGCGCCCTACCTAGCCCGCGCGAGAACTCGAAGCCCCGCCGCGAGCACCGCGCGGGGCTTTTTGTTTTACGGTTGACGCGCGCGGTTGTAGCGCCCGGAACGCTCGCACTTGCGGCACTCGACGCGGAGCCATTCGAGCTCGCCGATCAGATCGGCCGGGGTCAGCGAGCCGCCGCTCGGCACGGCTAGAGCTCGCCCAACAGCCGCCGCAGCGCGGCCGCGATCCGTGAGCCACAGCCGCCGCCAGCGTCGCGGTCGATCAGCCCCATAACCATCGCGCTCGTGACGGTCTCGCCGGTGACACCGGCCGCCTCGGGTCGGTGCCGCTCGCCGCACAGAAGAGCAAAGACGCGCTCGGGCGCTGACAGGGTCGGCTCGGTGATCGGTTTCGCAGGCTTCACCATAATGGTTGAGGTTAATCCATTGATGTGACTCAACAAATACGCACTGGCGCGGTTATCAATAAAAAAATACCGAAACCAGAACCGAACCCTTGGCCCGCAACCCCGCCTTCGACATCCCGAAGAAGCCGCCGGCACCCTCGGCGAAAGCGCGCCGACGGTCGAGCCCGCAAGCTGGGCCGCCAAATCCGCGCTAGAGATCCCGAAGAAGCCGCCGGCGCCGTCGGTGAAGAAACGGGCGCGGGCGTCACCTAACAAACGGACAAAGGCTCCATCGCGACCCCGAACAAAGTGAGTTTGAACCTGTCAAAAACCTGCCAGAAAGCCCTAGGAGTTCTCGGGATGTTCTGGGACGAACGAGGCCCTCTGCAAGTCCCTTTGATCTAAAACGATTTTCTGGTGCTGCCGGTCAGGATTGAACTGACGACCTCTCCCTTACCAAGGGAGTGCTCTACCACTGAGCTACGGCAGCTAAATCAATCACTTAGCTTGTCTGTTTAGCCCCCTGGGTCACACTATGGTCACAGTGAACACCTAGGCGGTGACCGTGGAATAGTGCTCTCCAGGAGAAGTTTCGCATGGCTACCATCAGGAAACGCACGAGGATACGGAACGGCGAAATCGAGGTACGCTACCAAGTGCAGGTCCGGCTAGCGGGCTATCCCCATGAGTCAGGGACGTTCGCAAAGCATGCGGATGCCGCTGCGTGGGGTAAAGAGCACGAGCGGAGACTGCAAACGGGGGACATTCCTACGGTGCTCCGTGAGGAATTGCAACGCCACACCCTAGGAAGCATGATCGATCACTATATTGCCGATCGTTCGATGTTTCCACACAAACGTAAGCCTAGCTATAGAAACGAGAAGGTTATGTTGGAAGCCTTTCGAGAACATGAACCAATGTTGTGTCGGAAAACTCTTGCTCAACTCACACCGAGAGATTTCCAAGACTATGCAAATCGTTGTCTCGAAACTGGTCTCATGGTCTCCTCAGTCAAACGAAAGATAAATCCTATTCGGTTCATCCTTGGCAAGTATGCCAGAAAGGAACGGCACATACCAACTTCAGATTATTTCAAGGACTTTGACATTGGTACGGAGGGTCCTGGCCGCGAGCATCTTCTGAAACCACACGAAGACCGTGTGCTCTACAAGGCCATCGAAGATCAATGCCGAGACAACCGATTGTGTCTTAGATGGCTTTCACTGGTCCTAATGGCGCTAACTACCGCCTTGCGTAGAGGCGTCTTACTCAAGCTGAAATGGGGGGATGTAGATTGGGAAAACAAGATTTTGAATGTTAGCAATACCTACTGGTCGGGTAAGAAGAAAGCGCCTCCTATGGTGCCATTGACAAACGCCCTACATGCGCATCTTAAATTCTATTACGGCACGCTCTCGGAGCAAGAGAGATTGCCTACCTCACCATTGTTTAAAATCACTCCTACCGCCCATGAACAAGCCTGGAAACGGTTTGTGAAACGTGCGGGGCTGTATGAGACTAGGCCGGATGGAAAAATAGATTATTTCCATTTCCATGATCTTAGGCACACTGCCACAACTAGATACGGTCATCTCAAGCCTATAGAGCTTAGTTCACGAGAAAA
>JBKQHQ010000116.1:0-2680 GCA_052148715.1 Xanthobacteraceae bacterium
GTCGATAGCGCATGCTGTACGGCGTCAGCGGCCAGTAGCCGCGTCGTCTGCACTTCGCGCCCGAGCCCGCACAGCGCCTTCTCGTTGAACAGTTCGGTCGGGCTGCGGGTGAGCCCCTCATAGACGACAAGGCGCACGGAATTCGAGCCGATGTCGATAACGGCGATCGGCGGACCGTGGTCAAGTCGCCCCTGGGCGTCGGCCGTGGCGCGGCTCATCGATGGAAATCGGCGAAGTGAATCAAGGGGGCTTCCACCCTACGGCCGCGGATCGTGCATCGCATGAGGTCGCTGCGCCATGGGCCCGGCATGGCAGCCTGCGGCCACCCTACGCGATTCGCATCCCAATCACATTCGCTCCGGGCGATGCCGCAATCGCGGAATCGAATCCTTGGGCGACTTGCCGCGGCCGGACAGGCTGGGATTGGTCATGAAATAGGTGGTGCAGCTAAACGCTTCCTCGTCCGGGGCCAGCACGATGCGCGACGACGTGCCGTCGGCGAGGAGCTGCCAACTCTGCTCGTTGTCCTTCAGATTGGCCATCATGATCTGGTCGAGGACCTGCTCGTGAACGGTCGGATTGAGAATCGGACAAAGTGCCTCGACGCGGCGGTCGAGATTGCGCGGCATCATATCGGCCGAGGAGATGTAGACGGCGGCCTTGGCGTTCGGCAGACCGTGGCCGGCGCCGAAGCAATAGATACGGCCGTGTTCGAGGAAACGGCCGACGATGGATTTGACCCGGATATTGTCGGACAGGCCGGGAACGCCGGGACGCAGGCAGCAAATGCCGCGCACCACGAGCTCGATTGCCACACCGACGGCGGACGCGCGGTAAAGCGCATCGATGATATCGGGATCGACCAGCGCATTCATCTTCATCCAGATGGCTGCGGGCCGGCCGGCTTTGGCGTGGGCAATCTCGCCATCGATATGCTCGTGGATGCGCTTGCGCAGTGACAGCGGGGAGATTGCCATGCGTTCGAGCTCGGTGGGCTCGGCGTAACCGGTTATGAAGTTGAAGATCTGGGCAACGTCGTGCGCGATGACGGGATCGCAGGTGAAGAACGACAGGTCGGTATAGATGCGCGCGGTCACCGGATGATAATTGCCGGTCCCGACGTGCACATAGGAGGCCAGATTGGCGCCTTCGCGGCGGAGCACCAGCGAAAGCTTGGCGTGGGTTTACAGCTCGATGAAACCGAACACGACTAGCACGCCGGCGCGCTCGAGATCGCGGGCCCAGCGGATATTGGCCTCCTCGTCGAAACGCGCCTTCAGTTCGACGAGCGCGGTGACCGATTTGCCGGCCTCCGCCGCCTCGGCGAGCGCTCTGACGATGGGCGAGTCAGCCGAGGTGCGGGACAGCGTCTGCTTGATCGCGACGACATCCGGATCGCGCGCCGCCTGTTCCAGGAAATTCACCACCACGTCGAAGGATTCGAAAGGATGGTGAACGACGAAATCTTTCTGCCTGATCGCGGCGAAGCAGTCGCCGCCATGGTCCCGCACGCGTTCGGGATAGCGCGGTGTATAGGGCACGAATTCGAGATCGGGCCGGTTCAGATTCGCGATCTGGCTCATTTCGTTGAGCGCGAGAACGCCGTCCACGCTGAACACGGTGTCGTCGGATACGCCGAGCAGCTGCTGCACGAAGCGCCGCAACTCCACCGGCATCGTCGCCTCGATGTCGAGCCTGATCACGGACCCGCGGCGCCGGCGCTTGAGCGCGGTCTCGAACAGCCGCACCAGGTCTTCGGCTTCTTCGAGAATTTCAACTTCCGAGTCACGGATGATGCGGAACGCGCCGGCGCCTTTGACCGCATAGCCGGGGAAGAGTTTGCCGATGAAGAGGCTCGCGGTTGCTTCGATCGAGATCAAACGCACTTCGCCGCCCTGACGGGCTTCCGGCAGGCGCACAAAACGCTCGATGCGGTTGGGAATGCGGATCAGCGCGTTCATGGCCCTGCCGTCCTTGGCGCGCGCAAGCTGCAAGGCGATTGTGAAGCCGAGATTGGGGATGAACGGGAATGGGTGCGCCGGGTCGATGGCGAGCGGGGTGAGCAGTGGAAAAACATGGGCGAGAAAGTAGTCTTCGAGCCAGGCCCTCTCGGCCTTGGTGACGTCGGGACCATCGATCAACACGATGCCAGCGTCGGCGAGCGCGGTGCGCAGCTCGCGCCATTGCGCCTGCTGATCCTCGACCAGCACCGACACCGCTTCGGCGATGCGTACGAGCTGCGCGGCCGGCGTTAATCCTTCCGGGCTTTTGGTGTTGATGCCTTCGCGCACCTGCGCGCCGAGGCCCGCCACGCGGACCATGAAGAATTCGTCGAGGTTATTGGCCGAGATCGACAGGAATTTCAGCCGCTCAAGCAGCGGATTTTTCGGGTTGGCCGATTCTTCGAGAACGCGGCGGTTGAAATTGAGCCACGACAGTTCGCGGTTGATGAAGCGGTCCGGGCTGGAAGCAAGGTCGGAAGCGGGCTGGCGCGGAGCCAAATCCGGCGGCTGGGGCGGCTGCGGCGGCTCGTCCAACCGCCGGGCGGCGCCGGATTCTCGCGCAGCAGCAGTGGCTTGGCCACGACTGGCCATGGCGGATCCGTGCTCCTCGAACGTTATGTTCGCCACCTTATGTAACAATCCGATGAATCGAGGCGTGCGACTGAGCTAAGGCGGCG
>JBKQHQ010000117.1:0-8078 GCA_052148715.1 Xanthobacteraceae bacterium
ATCCTGTCGGGCGGGCCGGCCTCGGTGCCCGACGAGGGGTCCCCACGCGCGCCGCAGGCGATCTTCGATTCGGGCGTTCCCGTGCTCGGCATCTGCTACGGCCAGATGACGCTGGCGGCGCAGCTCGGCGGCGAAGTCGAAAGCGGCCATCACCGCGAATTCGGCCGCGCCGAGGTTGCGGTCGGCGCGCCGAGCCCGCTCCTCGACGGCGTCTGGAAGCCCGGCGAGCGCCATACCGTGTGGATGAGCCACGGCGACCGCATCACCAAGCTGCCGCCGGGTTTTGCGCGCGTCGCGACCTCGGAGAACGCGCCCTTCGCGCTGATCGCCGACGAAGCGCGCCGCTACTACGGCCTGATGTTCCACCCGGAAGTCGTCCACACCCCCGACGGCGCCAAGCTGATCGGCAATTTCGTCCACCGTATCGCCGGCCTGAAGTCGGACTGGACAATGGCCGCTTTCCGCGCCGAAGCGCGCGAAAGAATCCGCGCCGAGGTCGGCAAGGGCCGCGTCATCTGCGGCCTTTCCGGCGGCGTCGATTCCGCCGTCGCCGCGGTGCTGATCCACGAGGCGGTTGGCGACCAACTGACGTGCGTGTTTGTCGACCACGGTCTTTTGCGCATGAGCGAGGCGGAGGAGGTGGTCCGATTGTTCCGCGGCCACTTCAACATCCCGCTCGTCCATGTCGACGCGTCCGAGACCTTCATCGGCGCGCTCGAGGGCGTCGCCGAGCCGGAGGCGAAGCGCAAGACGATAGGAAGACTGTTCATCGAGACATTTGAGCGCGAGGCGAAGAAGATCGCCGAGGACGGGCGCGGGCGCGTAGAATTCCTCGCCCAGGGCACGCTCTATCCTGATGTCATCGAGTCGGTGTCGTTCACCGGCGGGCCGTCGGTGACGATCAAATCGCATCACAACGTCGGCGGTCTGCCCGAGCGCATGAACATGAACTTGGTCGAGCCGCTGCGCGAGCTGTTCAAGGACGAGGTGCGTGCGCTCGGACGCGAATTGGGCATCCCCGCCGCCTTCGTCGGCCGCCATCCGTTCCCCGGGCCGGGCCTCGCGATCCGCTGTCCCGGCGGGATCAGCCGCGAAAAACTCGACATTCTGCGCAGGGCCGACGCGATCTATCTCGAGGAAATCCGCGCCGCCGGGCTCTACGTTTCGATCTGGCAGGCTTTTGCCGTGCTGCTGCCGGTGCGCACGGTGGGCGTGATGGGCGACGGCCGCACCTACGATTCTGTCTGCGCGCTGCGCGCGGTGACCTCCAGCGACGGCATGACGGCGGATTTCTTCCCCTTCGACATGGCGTTCCTGGGCCGCGCCGCGACGCGCATCATCAACGAGGTGAAGGGCATCAACCGGGTGGTCTACGACGTGACCTCGAAGCCGCCGGGGACGATCGAGTGGGAATGATTTTTGGCCTGTCGGCAGGGTTCGCGGACTATCGAAAAAACACCATAACCAACTGAAATAACTAAAATTATCTGTCGAGATCAATCGCCGTCATTTTGGAGACAGTGCTCTGATTTGACGGCGTCTATGACGGTATCATCACCTCTTGCTCACGTCGAGAAATCCAGATACCGTCAATCTGTTAAGGTCGATTGACGGTATTTTTTTCCTCATAACGCGCTGATATAAATGGGGAAAAATAAAATGGTGCGGTCAAAAAAGGCCTGACGGTATTTTTCTCAGAGGTGAGAGCGATGCTGACGGACGTGGCCCTTAAGAACCTGAAACCTAAGGAAAAACCGTACAAGGTGGCGGATCGCGACGGCATGTATGTCGTCGTCGCGCCGTCAGGAACGGTCACTTTCAGGCTCGACTATCGGCTGAATGGCAGGCGCGAGACCGTCACTTTCGGCCAGTACGGCCCCGCCGAGCTATCCCTGGCCCGCGCCCGTGAGATGACGATCGACGCGCGCCGCTCGGTCATGGAAGGCAATTCCCCCGCCCACGAAAAACAGCGTGCGAAGCGGCGGATCAAAGAAGCGAAGAGCTTCGGCGAATTCGGGGAAAGGTGGCTTTCCACCGCGACGATGGCCGATAGCACCCGTGCGATGCGCCGCGCCATTTTCGAGCGGGAGCTGGTCCCGACTTGCAAAAATCGCCTTCTGCACGAGATCACGCCGGATGATCTGCGAGCGCTTTGCGCGAAGGTCGTTGGACGCGGCGCGCCAGCGACGGCCATCCATGTCCGCGACATCGTCAAACAGATTTACAGCTTCGCTATTTTGCACGGTGAGAAGGTCGCCAACCCGGCCGACGAAGTCGGCCCGGCGTCGATCGCCACCTTTGTGGCCAAGGACCGATCGCTGTCTCCGACCGAGATACGCATCATGCTCAAGCAGCTTGAACATGTGGCCACACTTCCGACGATCCGACTTGGGATGCGCCTGTTCCTGCTTACGATGGTGCGCAAGAGCGAGTTGCAGGACGCAACCTGGGGCGAAGTGGATTTCGAAAATGCCGTCTGGAGCATCCCCAAAGAACGGATGAAGCGGTCGAAGGCCCACAACGTCTATCTGTCTCGGCAATGCCTCGACATCATGATCGCGCTGAAAACCTGCGCCGGGAATTCCCGCGACCTGCCGCCGTCCCGCTACGACGCCGACGCCCCGATGTCGCGCGCGACGTTCAACCGGATCACCTATGCTGTTGTTGAGCGTGCGAAAGCCGAGGGGTTGCCCTTGGAGCCCTTTACCGTTCACGATCTGCGGCGGACCGGCTCCACGCTTTTGAACGAGATCGGCTTCAACAGTGACTGGATCGAGAAGTGTTTAGCGCACGAGGACGGCCGGTCGTCCCGCGGCGTCTACAACAAGGCTGAGTACGAACCTCAGCGGCGGCACATGATGCAGGAGTGGGCGGATATCATCGACGCCTGGGTGGCCGGCCAAAAACATATCCCGGCACTCATTCCACCATCGATGCCGATGCTGGTGCCTGACTCGGCACTTTGACGGGGCGGCGTCGGCGTTTGCGGACGTCAGGATGGGGCGCTCGCCGCGCCGCTGCGCTCTCCGTGGCTCGTCGGCGCTCGGCCAGCCACGCTTCCACTTCGCCGAGATCCCAGACCACGCATCGTGTCGTGAGGGCAAAGCGACGGGGAAATTCTCCGCGCTGCTCCATCTCGTAAATGGTCGAGTCGGCGAGCGGCACGATCTGGCGCAGCGCGCTGCGGCGGATGGTCCGTTTGATGGATTGCTCGGGCATCGCGACCATGACGGCGTCTCCTTGATTGGCGTCTGATGCCGATGGAAACCGATAGTCGCTGGCCCTGGAAGAGCTGAGTTGGGTGCGTAGGGCTGTGGGGTGTACTGGCGTAGGAATCGGATGGATGCCTGCGGTTGACCGAGCGCTCAAGGAACGGCGGATGCAAGTTCGCCTTCTTGCCAAGGTTGGGGTCGAGGGTTCGAATCCCTTCGCCAGCTCCAGTTTCTCTCAATGAAATGAAGCGATTAAGAGCGGTCCTTCGGGGCCGCTTTTGCTTACACGGTCGTCATTCCGGGTTTTTGTAAGCACCTTGTAAGCAGGCGGTTGGAAAGCGCCGGATACGATGGCGCGGCCCCGGCACTGCTCGTGCGGTGATTATTCGGACTGGAGGCGGGAACTCGCGATGAGTGAGCGCCATCGCTTGGATGGTGTTGACTAGGGAAACCGGCGATTTCACAGGCTAGTCCTCCTCGAAGCCCTGGCTTGTGAACTTCAGGGTGCGGCTGTTCTCGGTCACCGTTCTGACGACGTTGTCCGGCGCGCCTGACGGTATTCTCGCCTCGATCTCGATCGTCACGGTGACCTCAGACCCGACCAAGCCGACAAGGTGGGAGATTACCTCATCGGCAATGCGACCAGCATCACGGCCGACTCGAGCTGGATCAACGACCACCGTGCCATGAAAGCGATTCGGAGTTCGGGCAACCGGCTTACCTGGGGTGGGGCCACCGCCGAGGGCAACGGGCTCGCCGCCTGGTCGCTCCGCGGTCTCTCCACCGGTCGAAGGTCCTGGCTTCGGTGCGGTGTCGGCAGCTAGCTGACGCACCGCGACATCTGGCTTAACCAGGACTCCGCCAAGGCTATCGACCGAACCGACTACCTGCTGTCCGCAACGCAGGCCGCGATACCGCCCGGCAGCCTCGTCGAAGCTGTCTGCGTAGGCGAAAGACTCACTTTGCCACAGGAGTAGGCTGAGTCCGTCCTGCACGGCCGCGGCAAGCACCTGAGAGTCTTTCAGCCGAGGCAGATACAGATATCGCGCGAAGTCCTCTGCGAGCTGCTTGATCGCGACATCATCGCCTCGCCAAAGCGGAATTCGGTCGAGCTCCATCCGCAGGCGGGTTCCGGCCAGTGCCGGCACGAGCAGCTCTTCGTTGCGAAGCCGTTTGCTGGCGCGGACGGCGAGCGCGTCCTGGCCGGAGAGACGGTACGCATGCCATTCGACGGGAGATTGCGGGTTACTTTGCGCTGGAACCAGGAGCCACTGGTAGGTTTCGGGGAGCCGGGCAACAACAGCGCCATCGGCTGACTTCACCTGGGTTTCGGCTTGCTTCAACTGTTGAGGGTCGAGATTCAGAGCTTCCTTTTCCAGGGTGATAGATTCCCAAGCAAGGTAGCGACGCACCGCCTCGTCCAGATCCTGCAGCCGGGTCTGATCGACCGCCAGGAACGTCAATGTGTTCCTGAACAGTCGCGGCGCTGCACCGCGTGACTCCAGGATGGCCGTGGCTGCTGCTTGGGCTTTGTTCGTCGGATCCTTGCTGTAAGGGTGGTCAATGCTCAGCACCACCAGGCGGGCATCCATGTCGTCGGGCACATCAGCACCAGACTGCGGCAATGGATGGATCCGGCGGAACTCACCGGCGGAACGCAGATCGAGCCGCAGCCGGCGATCAATTTCCTGCACGACCGCGTCCGGATTCCGCTTCAACTGTTCGGCGCGATCATCCGCGAGCTTGGTGACCGTCGGTTGCGTCGAGTACCAGTAGCGATTGCCGTCGTGATACAAATAGGTGGCGACCCCGCTCAAGCGTCGAAGGGCATCGCCAAACACAGCCGGCGATTCCCCCGGCATGACGCAGCCGAGCTTAACGCGCCGGTCTTCCAGGCCTCGATGTGCCGCCTGCGTGAGCGGCGCCGAGCCTAGGTAGATAGCGCGCGCGACGCGCCGGCACGCGGCGAACTTGCCGAGGTTGGGCACCTCGCCATCGAGCCGAAGCGGCAACGAGCTGGGACCGTCGACATCCTTCTCGATGACGGGCACCCAGTTGTCCGAAAGATAACGCGTCAGCTCGAATTGGACCCGAGGATCATCGATCGAGATGTTCGCTGGCAGGATCATCGGGTTGCGGTCGCCCTTCTCCCAAAGGCTGTGAATCACCGCGGCCATGAGGCGAAGCACGCCGCGCGTGCGTTGGAATTTCACCAAAGTCGACCAATCGGTGTAGAGCCGGTCGAAGATCTCAGGATGGATTGGATAGGCGGCCTTGAGCCGCTTTTCGTAGTCGGCATCGCGGCACTCAGGCGGGAATTCCTGATGTTGCGTCCGGTAGAGGTCTGCGAAGGCGCGCGCCACCACGTCGCGGTCTTTGAATTGCGCCGGATCGGCCATCGGCTCGAACAGCCGTCGCCGCACAATCTCGAAGCCTTCCTCGGCGCTGGCAGGCCGCCAAGAAGATTCGACGCGGCCGACAACATTGCGGAGTCGATCAAGCGCCTCGCGTCCGCGCTGGCCGCCGACCTCGACATCGTCGGCTTTCGTGTGAGGCGACCCCGATGTATCCGAGGCGGGAAGGCTGATGACAAGCAAACAGTTATTCGCCAGCTTCGCTGACTCGGTCAGAACCTGGGCGAAAGTGAACTGAGTTTCGAACCCGCCCGCTGGCAAGTCGGATTGATCGTGGAGTTGGCGTGCGTAGGCAACCCACTCGTCGATCAAGATCAGGCATGGCCCATATTCGACGAACAGCTCGCGCAGGACGTCGCCCGGGCTCGTCGCCTTCTCGTCGTCGGCCTGGATGCGTGCAAACGCCTTCTTGCCTCCAAGCTGCCAGGCCAGTTCACCCCAGAGCGTGCGCACGACCGTGCCATCAGGCTTCGTTGAAGGATTGCCGGGTGAGATCTTATTGCCCACCAGCACCACGCGCTTCGCGGTCGGGAGCTTGGTGGCTCCCGCTTGGGTCATCACCGAGTCGATACCGGCGAGCTCCGTTGGCGCGATGCCGGAAAAGAGATGATAGAGCGCCAACATCGAATGCGTTTTGCCGCCGCCGAAGTTGGTTTGAAGTTGTACCACCGGGTCAGCGCCCTTGCCCGACAGCCGCTGCACGGCGCCAACCAGCATCCCCCGGAGACTCTCAGTCAGGTATGTGCGTCGGAAAAACTCGACCGGGTTCTTATATTCGTCAGTGCCTTCGCCGAGATGAACCTGCCAGAGATCGGCCGCGAATTCGGCCTGTTGGTATCGCCCGCTCGCAACATCCTTGTGCGGTGTTACGACCTCGCGCCAAGGCTTCAGGCTCCCGGTCACTTGGCTCTCGATGGCGGTCCCGGCGCTCTTCCGCTTTTCACTCCGCATCTGCTCGTCGAAGATCAGGCGGCGTAGTTCCATTTTCATCTTGCCGACTTCGTCCGCCTGCGAGGCGGAAACGGCCGTGAGAAGCCGAGCAATTGAATCCAGAGCCCGGTCGGCATCATCACCAGAGAATGGTTCCTGATGCGCCCAGCGATTCCGATAGCCACGGGCTTCGCCGACGAGACCACGCTCAGCCGGGCCAAGGGTTTTGCGGAACACATCGTTCCAGCCATCCCACATAAGCTTCAACAGCAGCGCCGAATCCCATTGTGTGATCGGCTTGTCGCGAACGACCGGGTCCTCGGCCATTGCCTGAACTGCCGGGACAGCCTGACCGTTCTTCATGGCGTTCTTAACTTCGCGCTCAACGAACGGCGCTAAGCCTGCTTTGAGTAGATCCAGGGCTTTGCCAACGCGCTCCTGATTTGTGATCGCCATGGCCTAAGCCCTCCCGAACAAGTCAGACTGCGATTCTTCGGCGGCCGGCGTCCCTTCCCGCGCTAGCCGCGTTATCTCCGGCCAGCTTTGGACGAGACCATTGTAGGAGAGCGCTTCCACTGCGCGCTTTTTTCTCTCGCAGACGGTGTAGAGCCGATAGGCGAGTTCGCGAGCGATCTCAGCCTTGATGCCGAGCCTTTCGACCAGCGCTGCCGCAGCGCCTTCGCCGCTCGCCTCAAGCACGCGGATTAAGTGATGCACCATCTCCCAGACGGTCAAGCGGGGGTCAGCGGCTGGATCCCAGCCCTCAGGTAGCTCGCCGGGCTTCAGCAATCGAACCTTGCCACCCTTCGCGGAGAGAAGTCCGGCTTCGGCCAGCCCCGCCACACTGGTCACTTTGGCTCGCGCCAATACGTCGGCCACGCCAAACTCGCCTTCGGCGAAGCCGAACTGCTCGAACCACGCGATCGCAAAGCGGCTATCGGCGTCGAAGTCGCCTTCCTGCTCGGCCAACACCTCATCAAGCACCTGGTTGATGAGGGCCAGCGCCTCGCGCACGGAAAGCGTTTTTCCCGCAGCATCAACGACTTTGGCATACCGCGTGAACACAGCCATGCCGGGACCGATGGATGCTTGCGCCAAGTCCACAGGCGCGATGTTGCCTCGCTGCAGTTGACGAAGTGCCTCCGGCAACTCGAGTTTAAGTGTGTTGAGGAATTCGCGACGTGTGGCTGAGGGTGAGCTTTCCGCTCGCGGTCGACAAACTAGAACGATCGATGACGCCAGGGCATTCGCCCCAATCCCAACCTGACGGTTGTCAGACTCTGTGCGAACGGGCCAAGTACCGCTGAGCGCAAAGCCAGCGCTTACCACGGCATCAAGAAATGTTTCCCACCCAGTGCTAGCTTCTTGCTCATCTTCTTTTTTCTCAGATTGTTTATAGGCATAATATATGGTGACTGGATAAGCAGGATGCGTACTCGTAGACAAGTGGTGCATCGTAACCGTTCACATGCCCCTCCCAATTTTGGCTGACGGGGTGAGGTAGCGTCGGTGGCGGTGTGAG
>JBKQHQ010000118.1:0-3354 GCA_052148715.1 Xanthobacteraceae bacterium
CGCAGCGTCCAGGCCCTCCTGCACGCCTCTGTGGTAGGCCTCCGAGAGCTGGCTCTCGAAGTCGCCCTGCGGCGGCGGCGGCGGCGGCGCCTCGCGCGGGCGGAATACCGCGTAACCGCGCCGGCTGAGCTGAGCCTCGGCCGCGTAATCCCGGGGCTCCTGACTCGGCGGGTCCGCATGAGCGTTCGTTTCGGGCCGCTGACCCGAGCCCAGACGGCGAAAGGCGCCGCCGTCCGAGACCGCCGGGTCGCCGACCGCGAGCACGCCGCGCGTTCGCGCGGCCGAGGCCGCCTCGCTGCGCGCCGCTCCCCAGTCGACGGGCCGCACGACGCGCTTCTGTTCCAGATATTGCGTCAACGTTGTGGGCGTCATGCGCTGGCTCCTTCACGAATCCATTGGCGGAGGATGGTCGCCGCGTGCTCTTCGTCGAAATCGACGAGCTTCTGCAGTTGATGTTGCGGCCCCCGGTCGCGGCGCTCGCTGAGCGCGGCAAGAACCTCGCTGTCCTCTTCCGACTCGAGCAGCCTCGGCGCCTCGCCGAGCGCGCCCATCGGGGCCGCGGCGAACCCGTCGGGCAGTCCGGCGAGCGCGGAGGCGCCCGTGGCCCCGGCGCCCCCCGCCTCCGACAGCGCCCCTGAAAGCGGCGGCGCCAGCAGAGTCTTGCCGAGCGGCCGCAATCCGAACCAGATCAGCATCGCCGCGACGAGCACGACGGCGCCGGCGCTTATCAGGGTTCCGGTCTGGCGTTCGAGAATTTCGAGGTAAGAGGGTCCGGTCACCGGCTCGAGATCCTTGCCGGCGTCGACGAAGTCGACGACCGCAATTTTGATGTCGTCGCCGCGATCCTTGCGCAATCCCGCAGCGGAGCTCACGAGTTGCTCGATCTCTTTGATCTGGCTGTCGAGCGCGTCCGGCGTCGCGTGATCGCCGAGACTGGCCGTGATCGCCGAGCGATTGATGAGCAGCGCCACCGAAAGGCGCTTGATCGAGAAGCCCGCGCTGGTCGTGGTCGTCTGCTTCGACGATATCTCGTAGTTCGTCAGCTCTTCCTTCTTGTCCGTCTGGTCGGACGCCTGCTTGTTGTCCGAGGACGAGGAATTGTTCTTCGGCAGATTCGTTTGCACACCCGCCGGCTGGGATCCGGCGTTGTTCTGCGAATTCGTGACCTCTTTGACGGTGCGCACCGAGCGCTCGACGCGCTGATCCGGATTGAAGACCGTCTCGCTGGTCTGCACCTTGTCGGCGTCGAGACGCGCCGCGACGCTGACCTGGAAGTTCCTCAGGTTCAAATAGGGCGCGAGCGTCATCATCACGTTCTGGCGGATCGAGGCCGCGACGCTCTTTTCCAGGCCGAGCAGGTTGTCGGGCGCGTTTTCGACCGAATCCGATCCGGCCGCCAGCAACTGGCCGTCGACGTCGAGCACCGTGACTTCGTCCGTCTTCATGCCCGGTACGGCCGCGGCGACCAAATGGCGGATGGCCTGGCCGGTCATCCGCTCGTCCTCGCCAGTGGTGCGGATGACGACGGAGGCCGAAGGCGGCTGCCGCTCCCGGCGGAACGATCCTTCGTCGCCGAACACGATGTGCACGCGGGCCGCTTTGACGCCGCGCATCATTTGAATGGTGCGCGCGAGCTCGCCCTCCATTGCGCGCACGCGCGTGACCTCCTGCATGAACGAGGTCAGACCCAGCGATCCGAGCTTGTCGTAGAGCTCGTCGCCGACGCTGCCGCTGTGGGGAAGCCCCTTTTCGGCGAGCGTCATCCTCGCCTGTTCCGTTTGTCCCACTGGAACGAGCACATTGGCGCCGTCCGCGGAAACGTCGAAGTTGATTCCGACGTCGCGCAGCGCGGAGCCGATTTCGATCACGTCCTCGCGATCCAGGCCCGAATACAGGGTCTCCATCGTCGGCCGACTGAGCCAATAGCCGGCAAATCCGGTCAGCGCGAACACGGCGACGCCGACGAGGCCGAGCGCGGCGAGGCGCCGGATCCCGAGCGCGAGGAGGTTGGCCAGCAATCGCTTGGCTTGCGCCAATGCGTTCATGAAAATGCCCATACGACCGACGTCAGCCGGCTCACCTTCGGGCCCCAAGCTTGCGCGGACGTTGATGCGCTGGATCGTGCGGCGGACGTAAGGGAAGGGCTGCGAAAAATCGTAATCGACCTGGTAACCCGATCTTAACGCTTGTCCGGCAAGGTTCGCTCCATCTTCCTCCGGCTCGAGGCGCGTTGCGGCTCCCGGGAAGCGTCACACGGCGAATAGGCTCGGAAAGCGGAGCCTATGGCATCAGGCCAGGTCTCCGTCTCGGTGCAAATCCGAAATGTCACCCTCGAAATCGTGATCAGTCGGACGGGAGCACCCTCATGAATTCCATTCTCACCAACTCTGCGGCGCTATCGGCGCTGCAGTCGCTCAGCATGACGCAGCAGGACTTGCAGATCACCCAGAACCAGGTGTCGACGGGTCTGGCCGTGCAGACCGCGGCGGACAACGCCGCCTACTGGTCGATCGGCCAGCAGCTGACTTCGGCCGCCTCCATCGTGACCTCCGCCAACACCGCTCTGCAGCAGAGCCAGGCGATCATGGACACTGCGAACTCGACGATTTCGTCGGTCATAACCACGATCGACGCGATCCAGGCGGCAATCACCGAAGCTTCGAACCCCGGCTCCAGCCTGAACGACATCAACTCGACGCTGTCTTCGCTTTCCAGCCAGCTCAACGATGCCATCAACAGCGCCTCGTTCAACGGCGTCAATCTGCTCAACAACACCCAGGCCTCGATGTCGTTCGTTTCCGGCTATGACGCGAGCGCCGCCGGCGGTTCGGTGAGCACGATCTCGTTCACGGCGCAGGCCCTTATCGGCGGGCAGGCGGCAGCCGCCACCACGAACCCGGTAGCTCCGGCGACCACCGTCGTCACCGATCCCAACCTGATCGCGCAACTCGACAGCTTCACGACAACCACCACCGAAGGCGCCGCCAACACGAACGGCAACCAGACAGCCACCGCAGTCACCGTGGCAGGCCCCGGCGCGATCACGATCACTTCGACGGACACCGCCGGCGACAAGACGATTTCGACGTACAGCGGATACAGCTCGTACACCTCTCCAGCCGTCAAAACC
Source organism: Xanthobacteraceae bacterium (assembly GCA_052148715.1). Classification (GTDB taxonomy): domain Bacteria; phylum Pseudomonadota; class Alphaproteobacteria; order Rhizobiales; family Xanthobacteraceae; genus JBKQHQ01. The sequence continues at coordinate 3,131 of JBKQHQ010000118.1, forward strand.
ACCGCGACGAAGACGGGCGCCTATTCGGCCGCGAACGCCGGCGGCGCTGCGGTATGGACGGTTTCGACGCAAACGACCTATGATTCCGTTGGCGGCAACACCTCGTCGCCCACCGGACTGCTAATCCAGAACGGGACGACGGATTTGCAGGGCAACTACAATCTGACCTCGCTCGGCACCGGCGGCACACAGGTGAGCTCCGCCAACGCCGAAGACATGCTGAC
>JBKQHQ010000119.1:0-13135 GCA_052148715.1 Xanthobacteraceae bacterium
CCCGACACATGCAGGCAAACCTGCATGTGTCGACCTCCCCCACAAGGGGGGAGGTGAAAACAGGGGCGGTTGGTCATGTGCGATTTCGCTGCCGCCCATCCGGCATAACGATGGGTTTCGCGAGGAGCTCAACCCATCCTACCGCTTCGCCCCCTCGACCGGCCCGATCCTGATCGAGATGGACGTAGAGGGGCCGATGCGGCCGGTCACCCCGGCGCGCTCGACCTGATCTCCGTGCGAATTCCCTTCACGATCACGCTCCCGACCGCGCTGCCGACGAGCCTCACGGAGCTTGCCAAGGGCTCGACGGTCAATATCGCGGTGACCGGCCTCAGCCGCGCCGGCAAGACGGTCTTCATCACGAGCCTCATTCATAACATTCTGAGCGCAATCTACGATCCCGAGCTGATGCCGCTCCTGGGCGTTGCCGCTGAACATCGACTCGTCTCGGCAAAGCTGGCCGGCGCCAAGGCCAATCGGCTGCCGCGGTTCCCCTATCAGCGCAATATCGAGAAAATGACGTCCAGCCCGCCGATCTGGCCGCAGGGCACGACCGACATCAGCGAGACCGAAATCGACATCCGCTTCCTCCCCGCCGGCACCTTGGGCAAGCTTCTCGGCCGCGTCAGCGGTGAGGCAGCGACGTTGCGGATCAAGATCGTCGACTATCCGGGGGAATGGCTGCTCGACCTGCCTTTGCTGACGCAAAGCTATGCCCAGTGGTCGCGCGCCATGCTAAAACTCCTGCGCCGCGGGATCCGCGCGGAGCTCGCCCGCGCGTATCTCGATTTTCTCGCGCAGCATCCCCACGATCAGACAGCGAACGAAGAGGTCGCGCGCCAGGCGCATGATCTCTATCGGACCTTCCTGTTGAACGCCCGCGATCATCACGGGCTCAACTACCTGCAGCCCGGGCGTTTTCTGTGCCCGGGATCCATTGCTGAGGCCCCCTACCTCTGGTTTGCGCCGCTCGACATCCCCGAAGGCGTCGAGGAGTTTTCACCCGCATCACTTGGCGCCCTCATGCAGGCGCGGTTCGAGGTGTACAAGAAAGAGGTCGTTTTCAAATTTTACGACGACCATTTTCGTCAATACTCACGCCAGGTGGTGCTGGTCGACGTGCTGAGCGCCCTGCTCGCGGGACGCGACGCGTTCGACGACACGCGGCTCGCGCTCGATGCCATCGTCGAAAGTTTTCGCTACGGCCGAGGCGGCATCTTGAGCCGGCTCTTGCGCGGCGCGCGCATCGAAAAGGTTCTGTTCGCGGCGACCAAGGCGGACCACATCCCGCAAATCCAGTGGGATCACCTCGCCGAGTTGCTGCGCCACATGGTGGCCGGCGCCTTCTTGGAGATCAAGAGCAGCAATGCCTCGATGGATGTCGGCGTGCTGGCGTCGGTCGTTTCGACCACCGAAAGCACGCAAGAGATCGGCGGCCAGCAGGTTCAGGTCGTGGTCGGCAAACCGGTCGGCCAGGACAAGCAGCGGGCGTTCTTCGCCGGCAACGTGCCGATCCGGCCGCCGCGCCCGGAAGCATGGCTCAAACCCTTCCTCAATGTCCCGAATTTCGAGCCGCCGCCGATCGAGGCGTCGCCGGTCACCGGGATTCCGCACATCAATCTCGATTCCACCCTCGAGTATCTGGTTGGAGACCGCCTCCGATGAGCGATAGAGAAAACCTCGATCCGCATCGCCCGGCCGACCCCTTCGTCATCGAGGTGAATGCGGGGCCGACAGCGGCAGAGCCGCCCCCGGCCGATCTCGGCCCGCGGGTGATCGACACCGGGCAAAGCGGGCCCGTTAGTCCCATCACGACGGTGCGGACGTCAAAGCCCGTAAGCACTGTTCAGGACCGCCTGCCCGCGCGCCGCGGGAATTGGACCGTGCTTGCCGGCACGATCGGCGTCGCGATCCTCGGCTTCGGCTGGATGTTCGTCCGCAGCGTCGACTGGATCGCCGACACCTATGGGCGAAGCCCGACGCTCGGCGTCATCGCCGCCGTGTCGGTCGTTGCCGGTGTTTCCGGCATCCTCGCCATCGTCATGCACGAGTTGCGCAGCTTGTTTGAGATCAAACACGTTGAAGCGCTGCAGAGCAGCCTCGCCGGAATGGCCGATCGGTTGGAGGCGACCGATGCCCGGCGTGCGATCAATGAGGTGCTCGCGATCGTTCCCCGGGACGCCGAGATGGCAACCGCCATCGCCAAATTTCGCCGCCAGATCAGCACGCGCCACACGCCCGCCCAGCAGATCGAAATTCTTTCGCAAACCGTCCTGGAGCCATTGGATCGGCGGGCGGAAGGCGCCGTGCGCCGCGCGGCCGGTCGTGCCTTCGGCATCACTGCCATCAGCCCGGCCGCGCTGACCGACGCGCTTTTCTTTCTGGCCGCGAGCCTGCGGATGATGCGGGCTGTCGCGTCGGCCTACGGCCACAGACCGACGGCGACGATGATCGCACACCTGTTGAAGCGGCTCGTGTTGGAGGCCGGACGGATCGGCGGCGTCGATATGGCGGCCACCAGCCTCACCTATCATCTGGGCGGCGCCTTCGCCGAGCGGGTCGCGTCGAAGACGGCGGAATCCCTCTACGCGGCGCAACGCATGGCCCGCCTCGGCATCATCATCACCGGGATGTGCCGGCCGGTTCCGTTCCGCGCCGAGCAAGTGCCGACGCTCACATCCTTGGTCGGAAACCTGTTTCGCCGCGTGACCAGTGAGGATTCCGCGGCTTAGCGCAGCATCACCTGCAGTGCCAGGTAACGTGACCTTGCGGAACGCTCTCAGCTTCGTCCGACAGAACGGCGGCGATGGCGTCCTACCTCGCTCGCCGACTAATGCAACAGTGTCTGGAAGGTTGTGAAAGTTGTATTGAGGGTCGCGCCAATGCCATTGACCGCGCCGACAATGACGATGGAGATGCCTGCGGCAATGAGGCAATATTCGATAGCGGTCGCGCCTGATTGATCGCTTAGGAAACGCGACAGGACGACACGCATCGGCTGAACTCCGAGGATCTCCGAGCTGAGTGGCCTTAGGCTAACCCCGTGACAGTTACCAAACCACTAAGGGCCTGTGTCGCCGGAACGCCAGCTGATTAGGCCCGCCGCGCGCCTGATGTGCTTCCCATTGCGGCATCGACGCTCCAGGGACCGCCGCCGGCGAAGGCAAGATATAGAAAGACAAAGCAATACAGAATCGCGGCATCGCCGCCGTTGAGGATGGGGAAAAAGCTCCTTGGTGCATGCGACATGAAATAGGCGACCGCCATGTCGCCTGACAGAATGAACGCGACCGGGCGGGTGAAAAGACCGACCGCCAGCAGGACCCCGCCGACCAGCTCGATCGCGCCTTGAATGCCCATCAGTGAAAACAAAACGGGGCCGGGATTTGGCGACGGCGGAAAACCAAGAAACTTTTGGGTGCCATGCTCCAGGAATATAAGCGCGACAACGATGCGGATGATCGAAAGTACGCGGGGTGTCCATGCGGCAATCGTGCTGTCGGCGAACATGACTGAGCCCCGGAGGATCTACCACCACTATTATATGCCACAGGTCAATGGACGCAAATCACTCCAACGCCGATGCGTCGGGTACCCGGTGTCGGTTTGTAAACGTATGGTTTGGAAGAATGCCGATGCCGGCAGCGCAACCGCGCCACCATCAGCCGAGTTAAGTCGTGGGCCATCGTCCAATCAACGTGCCGTTCCCCATGCCAAATCTTGTTCGGCGCGCGGGTGCGCCGATCGTGGCGGTGTTGGCGGGCGTGCTGGCGGCAGCGGCGGTTTCCGCCGGCTTTCCACAAGCGCGCGCGGAGGGCAGCGCATCGCGGCGGCTCGAAGGCCCGGACACGCACCGGGTTCTCGTGGTTCCGGTGAACCTCCATGGCCGGGCTCCGCTGGCGATCGACCGCAAGCAAATCACCCAGGCGCTTTACGGCGCCGAAGATTCCGTGGCCTCCCGCTATCGGGTCATATCCTACGGAATGATGGAATTCGCCGGGTCGGAGGGCGACATCGTCGATCCGGTCGCGCTTTCGGAGCCGACGGACTTCTGTGACTCCGGGCTGAAGCGCCTGGCCGGCGAGGCGGAGGACGAGGTGCGGCGACAGGGTATCCCGCTGCGCGCCTATAAGCACGTCGTGTTAGTTATCCCCGAGGATTCGCCGTGCTGGTGGACCGGCGTGGGCGACATCGGCGGCACCCGGGTGTGGGTGAAGGCGACCACGGCGAAAGCTCTGCAGCACGAGCTCGGCCACAATCTCGGTATGAACCACGCGGTGCATTGGCGCAGCTCCGATGCCGACGGCTCCGACTTCATGGGCTTCGGCGGCGCCAGCCTGAATGCGCCCCATGTGGTCGAGATGGGATGGCTCCGAGGCTACCCCGGGAAGCAACGGATCCATTCTGCAGAACGTGGGAAACCGCCTGTGCCTGGACTTGCCCGGAGGATCGCTCGCCAACGGCGCCAAGCCGATTGCATGGGTCTGCCACGGCGGTACCAACCAGACTTGGCGCTACGTGTCACCCACCACGCCTTGAAGTCGGCCGCGACCCATCTCTGCTAAAATCATTGACCACGCAAGCTTCAGACGGTCCAACCGCAGCCTGACTCGCGCGGTAAGCGCGGGCAGAGCTTGAGGTCCGGCCCGCTGGACATATGACGCGCGGCTGCGATGATGATGCGGCGCATCCGCAGGGCATCGCTATGGAATGGAGCGGCCAATGCAACCCGAGACACGACCATGACCTTTCAATACGTGACCGTCGAAGACGCGATGAAGCGCGGGGGCCTGCGCATGGTGGTGGTCGGCGGGGTGCCGAGCCCCTGGGGCGAAGCCGCCAAGGGCATCCTCTACATCAAGGGCATCGAATGGGTCGCCGTGCGCCTGACCTATGACAGCGAGCCCCTGAAGCAGTGGGCCGGCCAGCGCAACGGCCCGGTCGCCATCTACGAGAACGAACGGCCGCGCCCCGGCTGGGCCGAGATCCTCTTGCTCGCCGAGCGCCTGGCGCCCTCACCTTCGTTGCTGCCTTCCGATCCGGCCGAGCGCGCCTTGGCCTTCGGCCTCGGCCACGAGATCTGCGGCGAAGCGGGCCTGGGCTGGTCTCGTCGGCTACAATTGATTCATGCCGGTCTGCAGAACGCCGGCGGCTTCCCCGCAGCCGTCGCGAGCTACCTCGCCAAGAAGTACGGCTACAGCCCCGAGGCGGGCGCGGCCTCCGGCGCACGGGTGGCGGAGCTTTTGGGCATGTTGGCCGCACGCCTGCGGGCGCAGCGCGAGGGGGGGAGCCGCTATTACGTGGACGACCAATTGACCGCGGTCGATATCTACAGCGCGACCTTCATGGCCATGTTCCGCCCGCTGCCGCCCGATCAGTGCGAGATGCAACGCAGCACGCGCGCGGCGTTCGAGACGCGGGATGCGCAGACCGAAGCGGCGCTCGATCCGATTCTGTTCGAGCATCGGGACATGATGTACGCGGAATATTTGGAGTTGCCGCTCTCGCTTTGAGGCGTTTCATGATCCACCGGCTGCATCAAAACAAAACACTTGAAACCCGGCGTTCGGGACCGGCAGCAGCCGACCACGCTTTGGCGAAAAAAAGGGGCCACGCCAATCACGAGCGCGGCCCTAGAGCGCGATGACTTTTCTTTGAGTCGTCATCGCGCCCTATCTTATTGTTGGAGCATGATCTTTTCCGAAAACCGGTACCCACCCTCGGGTCAAGCCCGAGGGCAAGCTTTTCGGGATCATGCTGTAGCCAGTCATCATGGTCAGCAGGCTATTTGTAATATCCCACGCCGCAACCCAAGTCGCCGGCCTTGGCGACAAAGCTCGTCTTGGCAACAGGTGTTGTTTCTCCGAGGCGCGGAAACATGTAGCTGACCTCGCTAATCGTCTCGCCCTGCCCAGCTTTGTACAGTTCTTCGCCGAAAGACTTACCCGTCGAGTCCTTCAACGTCCGGACGTCCTTACCGCGGACGGCTGGCGGACCAGCGACCTCAATGCCGTCGGAGAGATTAAAGCAGAACGGATACAGGTCGCGATCCTTGAAGCCGCCCTCGCCCTTGTTGAACATATCGATTGCTTTGGCCTTGTCGGCCTTCACCGCCACGACCGCCTTTTCCAACATGGCCTTGGCTTCGGCCGCCGTGCCGGACTGCGCGGCGGCGAAGCCGGTCAGGGAGAACGTCACCGCGAAGACCGCGAGGGTCCCAATCATGGCTTTCTGCAGCACCATATTGCCTCCTGGGTTTGTGATCATGCAATCTACTATTCATGGCGCGACGCGGCGCAAGAGTAAAATGATAAAGGCAACGCGCGCCACGAAATTACGGATCTACCTACGGAATTTCAGGAGGGCGGCGTCAGGCGGCGCACGCTGGTGACCTCGCTGCCGGCTGCGTCAATGCGCGCGATCGCCGATGCGGCAGGCTCGAAGGCGACCGCCATGTGATAGGCGTTGGCATGCACGACCGTCGTTTCGTCCCGCGCAATGGCGACATGACCTTTCCAGAACACAAGATCGCCTCGCCGCAACGGCTTGAGCTCTTGCGAGCGCGCGAGCGAGCTGCCCAGCGCGTGCTCCTGCATGTCGCTGTCGCGCGGGCAAGGGGTGCCGCAGGCGCCGAGCGCAAGCTGCAACAGTCCCGAACAGTCGATGCCGAGACTGGTCTTTCCTCCCCACAAATAGGGAGTTCCCAAGAACCGCTCCGCGACCGCGACGAAATCGGTTTCCATTGTCTCCATTGGCGCCAGATGAACAAGAGGCACATGCCCACCGGCAGCCGTGATCGCGAACGACTCGTCCGTGCGCGCAATGACGAGTTGGCTGCCGAACGAAAGCGTCTCCATCGGGGGGAGCTTGATCGAGGGGCCGGGGAAGACGAACGTGCGCAGCGCCGTCACCTTGTGGGTCGGCGGAGGTCCTGGCGCGCGAAGCGCGCTTGCCGGCACAAAACCGACATAGCCGTCGCCGGCGAGTTGTCCCCACGCCCAGCCTTCCTTGTCGATGTCGTAGATCGTCGCCCGCTCGCCCTTCAGCGCTTCGGTAAGAAGCGCCGCCTCGGGCGAGGGCGCCTCGCGCAGGGGCGCTTGCGACGCGCCAATCTCGTAGAGTTTTCCCTCGACGAAGCGCCGAGCTTCGACAACGCCGGCGAGATGCTTGGCCGCGAGGTCGGGTCGCGCCGGCGTTATCCGCGGGTCTAGTCCGCTGCGTCTTGCTTCAGCCATGGCTTCGGCCGGCTGCTGCGCGCGCGCCGCCAGCGGCCAGGCGACCGCGCCGCCCAAAAGCGCAACGAATTCGCGTCGTTTCATCCAATCGAACTGCATCCTATCCCCGCGAGCCGGGACCGCGCACCGCTCGATTGGCCGCGGCTCCCGCCGAAGCTCCGCGACTTCCTCCGCGGCATGGCCTGACCGCTAAACACGCGGCGGCCGGCGCCGCTCGTGGAACCACGCGCGGTACTCCGTCATCTTCGAGCGCTGCGTCTGTGGCGCATGCCGCTTGCACGTCGAGGCCTCGTCGCTCTTGTCCGACGCGCCCCACCGCAGCTCGACGCAGTCGTTCACATTGTATGCCATCTCCAGATCCACCGCGCGGTCGATCACGTCCTTGAGCGTAAGCGTCCACGCGGAGCCGTCGCTGCGCGTATAGGAAAACTTGCGCGTCGCAAGCTCCGACGCGAGCACGCGCTCAAGCTCGGCCTTCACGTCCGCGATGGTCTTTTCCTTCGGCATCGCGTAGCGCTCGGGCAGCCGCGCGACGCGATCCGGAAAGGTGCGCACCACGTCCAGCGCGATCAACAGACGCAAATCGCGCGAGGGCGTCGCGAAATCCTCCCACGCGCCCGTCGTCTCGAAGATCGACGCGCCCTCCGGCATGTCGGCATCCTTGCGCCCGCTGATTTGGAACTTGCGCCCGTTCTCGACCGAGGTCACGCGCGCGTTCACTTGCTCGTCGAGCGCCGCGATCGCCTCCTTCAGCGCGCGCAAGGGGTCGAGCGGCGCCGGCGACATCACGTCATCCATGCGATCGTAGAAGGCTTCGACCGTGAGCTTTGCCTGATCGAGCGAGAAGTCGCCGTACTGCGGATTCTTCGCGATCTCGTCGTTGGTCAGCCGCCGCAAGCCGCCGTTCTTGTCGCGCACGACCGGCCGGAAGCGTTTGAAGCCAGGGCCTCCGAGCGCGGGATCCTGGGCGAACAAGAAATTGCCGCGCCAAAAGCGCTTTCGCGCGACCGTCCCGTCGGGCTGCGCATCGACGGCGAAGAAGACGCCCGCCTCATCGCCCGACTGCGGTAGACGTCGCGCGAGCACCAGCATGTGCCCGTACGGGTCGGCGTACACGGTCCCCGGGCGCAGAGTGTCCTGGCTCAGTGGCACAGGATAATAATCGGTGTTGTCGTCGCTCAACGCCGTTCGCCCGGATCCGGAATGAACCGCGTCGGCGACGGTCGTGCGCACATAATAGCCGAACCCCGGCGCGAGCCCCGGCGGCCGCGGCGCAGGCCCCAACGGCTTCGCCGCAGCAGGTCCCGGCGACGCGCCTGCTGGATTCACGACCGGCTGGCCAAACATGTCCAATGGGTTGCCGGACGACGCGACGACTTGCTGTGCCGGCGCCTGCGGGGCAGGACGAGGTTCCTCGTTCTGAATGTTCCACCACTCGTGGCACCTCGGCGGCTGGCCGCCGCCGCCGCGCGTACACTTCGCGTATCCGAACGGCAGCCCCATCTTGAATGCGAAATAGGCGCGCAGGAAGTACGGTAGGTCGGCGCAGTCGGGGCGAATGATGAGCCCGAGCTCGTCCTCGCGCAGACCCAGATGGTTGAACAGGATATTGCGTGATCGGTCGCGCAGCACTTCATGCAGCGCCTTCCACGATGGCGCCGCGTCGAGCGGCGCATCGAAGAGCTTCTCGATCCATGCCGAGTACAAATTTTCTGTCGCGCGATTCCAGGTATTGCGCAGGGGCCAGATGCTTCCCTCGGTCGCGTGCGGCCGCGGCGGCTCGCGGCCGGCCACGGCGATCTCGCGCGTGATCGTGCTGCACTCGGTCGGTGCGCCGGCGCGCGCGAGCGTCGCGTGCCATGTCCCCGCGGCCGGCGACGCGACCTCGGCATACCAGAAATACGGCGGCCCGCCGTGCCTCTCACCCGATTTGGCCGCAACGCTTCCATCGGGCGCGACCAGCGAAAGCTCGCCCTCGAGCGGCTTCTCCGCCGCGAAAACGACGAGCAAAGGCGCGCCCTTCCACGGCGCGATCGGCGAGGGCAGGACCGCGAGCTCGGCCGCGTCTTCGCAGCTGCCGAGTGGACCTTGCGCCCGCGCGTCCGCTCCCGAGAAAAGGACGGTGCAAAATGCGCCCGCGAGCAGCAACAATGCTGTCACGGCTGCAGTAGATCGGCGTGCTGTAAACAATTGAGCCCCCTCCTGGACCCCATTTGACAATATATCGGAACGCTTTGGCTGAATCATGGCAAGCCCATTGCCCGGCAGATGGTAGCAAAGTCCGGCTCAGGGCCAAAACCGATAGGCTCACAGCAAGCATTCCTCGGTACCCGGGGAGCGGCCTGTAATTCCGCGCCGCAACAAACGGCCATTACGAGGTAAGGGCTGCTGCGACGCCAGCGCACGGCGGTGCTGGCGCTTCTTCCAGCCACCCGAGCTAGAGCCAGCGCCGCGGCCCGATACCCGGATCCGAAATGGTGCGATTCACAACCAACCGGTGCCAGATGAACAGGACGACGACCGCACCAACGGTGGCGCCGATCAGGCCAGCACCCTGATCAATACGATACCACCCGATCGATTGGCCGACGAACGTCGCGAGGAATGCGCCGGCGATGCCGATCGCCGTGGTGAGGATAAATCCGGTTGGATTGTTCGGACCGGGCGCCAGTATGCGCGCAATGATGCCGGCGAGGAAGCCGATGAGAATGATCCAGAGAATGTGCATGTCGTCCCACTCTAACGCGTTGCTACGTTGCCGTTAACCACAAATATATGCTCTTTCAGTTCGTCTTGGCTATGCGGGAAGACAATCATTGGCACGTTTCTTCCTCGGGCGATCCGGGTGAGAACGCCGGAAGCGTTGCCCAGCCCGCCTATGGCTTTCGGAGAACCCCGCCGACTGCTATCGTACAGAGTTGAGCCAGTGAATGCCGGACCAATAAAGCGAAACAAAACCTTTGGGAGAATTCGCCATGAAGCACGTTTGCACGATCTCGGCGGCGCTGGCGCTCGCGGCGCTCTACGCGCAGCCGGTCCTGGCGCAGAAATCCGGCGCGCTGGTGTCGCAGGCGGTCGAGGCCCAGGGCGGCGCCGATGCGCTGCGCGCCCTGAAAGGCCTCGCCGTCAAGGGTTCGGCCAAGCATTGGGAGCCGGAGCAGTCGAAAGTCGTGGATGGGGAGCCGCGCTTTCTCGGCGACTCGACCTTCGCGATGACCTGGGATCTCGGCAACGGGATGGCGCGCACCGAATGGACGCGAGCGATGCAGTACCCCGCCGTCGAGACGCTGAAATATACCGAGGTCGTGACGCCCGCGGCCGGCTACGTCATCACCGGCAACCAAACGGCGGCGATGTCCGGCATTCGCGTCGCCTCCCATCTGCGCGAGCTCGAGCGGGCATCACCGACCCTGCTGCTCAAGGCCATGGACGACGGCGGCAATGTCGGCGACGTGGATCCGCAAGCACTGGGCGATGCTTCACTGCCGGCGGTCTCCTACACCGACGGCGGCACCAAATTCACCATCCTGTTCGACAAGGCCACGCACCTGCCGGCCGCCATACGGACGCGGGACGAGGACAATGTCCATGGCGACGCGAATTACGATCTGGTGCTCGGCGACTGGAAGGCGGTTGGCAACGCGAAAGTCGCGCACTCGCTGTCCTATAGGCTCGATGGCGTCGAAGTCGCCAAGGTCACCTACGCCGAGCTGACGCCGAATCCGGCCATCCCGGCCGACACGTTCGCGATCCCGGACGCGATCAAGAGTGCGGCCAAAGGGCCGGCGAAGAGCGCCGTGCCCTATCAATGGGTACTGCGCCGCATCTTCCTCGGTCGCTTCATGGACAGCGACGCCACATTCGTGCCGGCGGGCGGGAGCCTCAAGCTGGTCGAGATCACGCCGGACGTGCAGCAAGTCGTCGGCGGCTCCCACAACAACCTGATCGTCGCCATGCAGGACTTTTTGGTCGTGTTCGACGCGCCCATCGGCGAGGGGCAGTCGCGCTGGGTGATCGACGCCGCCAAGGCCAAGTATCCCGGCAAGCCGATCAAATACGTGGTCCTCACGCATCACCACATGGACCATACCGGGGGCGCCCGCACCTATGTGGCGGAAGGCGCAACCGTGGTGGTGCCGGCTCCGACCAAGGCGCATTGGGACAAGATGCTTCGTAGGCCGCGGACCATCATCCCGGACGCACAGCAGACGGCGCAGAAGCCGGTCAACGTCGTCGAGGTCAAGGACACCATGTCGATCAAGGACGATGGCGGCGAGATCAGGCTGCATGTGATCGCGAACCCGCACGTGGAAGGGATGATCATCGGGCACGTGGTCAAGCCGAACATCGTTTGGGTCACCGACCTCTGGTCGCCGGTGCGCGACAAGAAGAAGACCGCCGGCAGCATCGCGTTCGCCGAAGCGCTGAAGGAGATCGGCATCTCCGGCGCGACCCTGGTGGGCGGGCACGGCGCTTACGGCAAGCAGTCGGACCTCGAAGCGGTCGTGGCGCAACAGTAGCCGCACCTGGCCGACGATCCGGCGCGGTTTCAGTTCCGCTGGAGACTGCAACCGCTCTATTTTGGTGCGCCCCCGCGTTAGCTCGCGCGGGCGTTGACGTTCCTGCCGAAGCGGGAGATGGTGGCAGGTCGGTGTCCCATCTCGAAGATCAAGGGTCAATCAACCTCAAGACAGCTCAGTGGCAGGCCAAAGCCCCTCCCCTCCGGGCTAAATCCAGGTCGAATTCCTTTCGAGAAGCCGCTGTGCCGCCGGCGGCTTCGGCACGCGAATGGTCAACACACCCTTGTCGTACTTGGCCTCTATCTTCTCGTCTTGCACTGCAAACGGCAGTCTCAGGGAGCGAGAGAAGGCACCGAAGTGGCGCTCGATATAATGAGCACCGCCATTCTTCTGCTCCCTCTCGGCTTTCTTCTCTCCCTTGATAATGAGCACATCGCCGGCCAACGTTACTTGCAGGTCCTTTTCATCGAGGCCTGGAAGCTGGGCGGTTACCACGATCTCCTTGTCGGTTTCGGCTACGTCGACAGCGGGCGCCATGCCTTGCCAACCGGTCATCGGGCTAAGCGCCCCGCCGGGCAAAGCCTCGAAGAGATCGTCGAACACGCGGTCGACCTCGCGCCGGAAGTTCAGGAAAGGATCGAGCGAGTCGTCGCGCGCAGCCGGCGTCGGGGCGCGCGCGTCCGATTTCCTCCTCCAGGGAAGCAAGGATCTGAGGTTCATTTTTGCACCTCCGATGTCTCAGTTTGTGCGTCCGCTTCGGCCCGGAGCGGAATTCTTGCGCCGGGACATCGGCAGATGGCCGATTCGCGCCGCCATTATACCACTCGGAGGCGTGGAAGGCTGCCGTAAGCCGGCGAGCGGTTCGGATTGGGACGGCAACATCACCCAGGGACAAGGCTTGCGTCGTCGCTGGGCGTCATGTCGTCCTCACGAAGCGGCGCGTCAGAAGCCAGCAGACGCCGGCGGCAATGACGGCCAGCGTTAACATCAGCGCGAAATTATTGCTCACCAGAGGACCGCCGATCGGGCTGAACATCCCGATTTCGTCGGCCAGACGGCAAAGACCGATTGCCATTATCGCGGCGACGATCGCCACGGCGAAGCCAGGTGGACGCCAGATCATCCAGATCGAAACCAAAAGACCCGCAAGCAAGGCAATCGGGCCGCCCTCGAGATAGGCGAACATGATGTAGACGCCGAACATCCCGAACAGGTCGGCGATCGGCACTCCCCCGCCCTGGCCAAAGAAATAGAGCTTCATCGCGAAGTCGTGTGGGTTATTTTTTGTCAATTTCGATCAATGCCCTTTGTTGTTTCTGCTACTGTTGAGGCTGTGGGCATGTGGGCAACGCTTGCGTTGTCCAAGCGAAGCGGCATGAC
>JBKQHQ010000120.1:0-64751 GCA_052148715.1 Xanthobacteraceae bacterium
CCCCCATCATGGACACGCTGCCTCCGCCGCCTCCCGTTGAGATTCAACGTCCGGCTCCCGCTCCAGGACGAGCGGCGGCCGGAGAAGTCAGGTTTATCAGTTACACGACCGGATATGCCTCGGGCGATAACACCCCGCCCGGCTCCACGAGCGTGACCATCGGCAATCTCTCAGGCCGAGCCGGCGGAAAAGGGACCTATGACGACCCAATAACGCTCGCGGTCGGCCACAGCATCATCAAGGGCGCCGACATCCCCGATTATCCCGCGGGGACCAAATTCTACATTCCCAACCTTCGCAAATATTTCGCCGCGCTAGACACCTGCGGGGACGGGGACCTTCCGCAAAACGGTCCATGCCACACCGGCTATCAGGGGCGCGTGTGGTTGGATCTCTACATCGGCAACGTCGGCGGCGATGCGGCGACCGATTGCGAGAACGACGTTACGGGTCTCCATCTGGTGATCCAGAATCCCGCCTCGAACTACGCTGTGGTTCCAGGTCCGGTGTTCGGCAACGGCTGCGCCCGCTATGGCGAGGAAGTGCTGCTCGGAGCGCCCGCCAAGGTCACGTCGACCCGGTAGTCTGAGCGCCCATTGCGCATCGCCATGCCGAGGCTCGACATCGGATCATATGGCGCCCTTCGCCAGGCTTCAGAGCGAGCGAAGGTCAGCATGACATCTGTCGCGTAGAGCAAAAAAACTACCGCGACACCGCGCGGTCGGGCCGCTTCAGCCTTTCGTCCCCGCGCAAACAAAAGTGGCAGGACCTACAGCCTGTCGCACTTATCGCTCCTGCGACCGGTGTTGTGTCGAACCCCTTGCGCCGGGGCTTGAGACATTCCCGCACCGCAGAAATACGGACTTGGGTAATCACTATTTATCAACGATGACGCCTCATCCTCGGCCCCGACAAGCGGAAAGGGACTCAGCGTGATCAAGCGCTTCTCGACCAAACAGGCGGTGGAGGCGATCGCCGCAATTGTCACGACCATGGCGGACGTGGAGACCTACACGGCCTCCATTTCGGCTGCCGTCGAGGAGCAGCACTCCGCGACCAGCGAAATCTCGCGCAGCATTCAACAGACTGCGCAACGCTCAAGCGAGCTCAATGGCGAGTTCGCGCAGGTGAGCCAGACAATCGGCGACACCAACCGGACGGCGGCAAGGCTTGGTGACGCGACCGCGGTGCTGACCCGCGAATCCGAGGAGTTGGACCGCGAGGTCGGCGCCTTTCTACGCGGCGTCGCCGCGGCTTAATATCTTAACTGTGGTGGGGCGACCGGCGGGTCGCGTGTGCCTAACAGAGAAAGTCTGGCCGACGGATTGCGCCCTGTTTACCACAAGATTGTCGACCACTGCTGCTACGCCGCGAATACGCTGATCGATCAGCCCTTGTAAAATCATGTCCATCGCCCACTGCTCACCCCTCGGCGCTCCGCACCGACCGGGTCCGCGTCCTTTTCGCGAAACGAACCCTTCAGTGCGGAACGCACTGCCCGGACCTTTAGCGGCTGACGTAGCCGTCCCCGGGCGGACCAAAAGAGATGAAGGCCCCCGGGAGGCCACCGGGGTCCTGATGGCTCTTTGTGTAGATCAGAAGCGATAGTTAAGGCCGACGCGTGCGATGTCAGCCTCGAGGCCGATACTGTGAAACATCGGTTGGGCCGGCACATTTACGAAAGTGCCGGTCGCCGCTACGGCACCGAAATTAACGTAGAGATACTCGGTTTTTAGAGTCCAGTTGCCCCATAGTCCGGCCTCGACGCCAAAGCCCACCGTATAGCCGGTCTTACTGTTAGAGAACGATACGGCCTCTCCCCCGCCATTACCAGTATCGGCGAACGAGAAGTTAGCGTTCAGAGTGGTAAAGGCGGCGCCCCCGGTGACGTAGAACAACCAATTATCGGCCGCATAGCCGACACGCCCGCGTGCGGTGGCCAGCCAACTCGTGTTGGCCGACGAATTGATTGTGAAGTCAGTAGGAGCGAAGCCCGGATAGACGATCGGGCCGGTGACTGCGCTGCCGCTCAGGCGGAACGATTCAATATCGCCTTCGAGGCCGAACACGAATTTGCCCAGCTGCAAATTATAGCCAGCCTCAAAGCCGCTGGTGAGACCGCCCGGATTGATTCTCTGCGCACCGGCGGTACTGACGGCGGACACGACGGCGCTATTAGGAAAATATGAGCCGTTCAGCACCGTCGAGGTCGATGCGCCAAAGTTCTCCTACGCCCCACCTACGTTGCCGCCGATATAGAATCCAGTCCAATTGTAGGCTGCAACGTAGGGCGGGGCCGTGGGGTAGACCGGCGCCCGGGCAGAGGGCAGGTCAGCAGCCGCAGCGCCGCCCACGGCCAAGGCCATTGCCGTTCCAAGCAGCAGCTTTTTCACTACGCCCCCTAACTGGGTCTATCCGACGCCACGTCGGTCCACGCTAAGAGTGCATCAATACCTGAGTCGGCAAATTACTGCTGCCCCGAGAATGCAAAACTCACAGGTCGTCAACCGGTGTTTGGAATGACTGTTCAGTGGCACGAAATTGAGTGCAGCCGAAACGGACTGAGTACAGCCTCTTTTAACTAGAGCCACTCTCCGAAAAAATGCTCGCGAACCAATCCATAAACTCCTCTAAAGCTTCTCGACCCATATACGCGATCGCGGACTCCGTTGTCAGGATGCGCTTGCCTCGTGCGACGCCCAGGGCGAAGGCATTGAAGGATGCGCACGTCCTCCACCGGCACGTCCAGCTTGTGCTCACCGATCGCTCGTCGCTGACCGCAGGACTGACCACGGCGTATTGTCAGGCCGCGTGTGGCGCTTGGCGGACCTCGGCGCGAAGCAGTCGATGCTGCTGGCGGGTCCCGGCCGGGGCAACAGGCCCTCCCAGCTGGTCCGGCATGCCATCGCGCAAGGCCGCCTAAAAGTGATTCAACCAACGGAGTTCGACTCGAGAGTTGCACAACTCGTCATGTGCAGAGCCTACATCGCTGACCGTCGGCTAGGCCCGGCGGGGCAGTGGAAGATCGAACATTTGTCCGCTGTTATCGGCAGTTAGGCACCGAACACATGCATCTCACCATGTCGCTTATTGTGAAGGTTTTTTTCAGATGCTGGCCGTTCGCGAAGGTTCGGCTGGCACCGGCGGCCGACGTCTGAAAGCCTCCCAGGGAGATATTATGGGACCGCTGTGAGGATATTGCGTCCATCGGGCTGATGTGAACCGATGGAGCCCCCATGCTTCCCGCCCGACAGCGCCGAAATCTCCCGAGGAAAGTCCCGAGGCGAGTTTACCGATGCGGCCTAATTCATTGAGCTTGCGCGGAAACCGGCTCGCGGCCTCCTGACCGACTAGGGTCCCAAGTTCAAATCTCGGCGCTCCGACCAGCAACCCCCTTGAGCTTAGCCCGTAGCGTCGCCGCTGTTCCGACTTTTCGGCTCGGCGTGTTCCGACTTTTGCGCCCGTTACGTTCCAAAGCGAAACGAAGCGGTCATTTTGTGACCCGCGCGAGCGCCCCGCCAACCAGCGTATCGCTCGACCACGCCCTCCCGCAGCGCAGGCTGGCGTCACGCTAGCATCATTTTTTTTGGTTGTGAGTGGTGTATTATTACCACAGACGACTCACTCACGAAGGTATTCATTTACCGATCCAACCAGCGTGCTTAAGGGGGGTCGCATGAAAAAGCTACTACTCGGAACCGCAATGTCGGTGGCTCTGGCGGCATCGGCCAGTGCAGCAGACATGTACGTTAAGGCGCCGCTTTACAATTGGACCGGCTTCTATGTCGGCGGCAACGTCGGCTACAGCTGGGGTAACTCGAACACGACCGTCGATTTCTACGACAGCGTCACCGGGGCGCTGTTGGCTTCGACCAACGGTTCCTTTGGAATGGACGGGGTGGTCGGGGGTGGCCAAGCCGGTTACAACTGGCAAACTGGGAAATGGGTGTGGGGGCTTGAAGCCGATCTCCAAGCCTCAGGCCACCAGGGAAGCGCGACCTTCGCCTGTGGTGCCGCCTGTCCCCTTCCCGGCACTACGGCGACGATCGATGAGAAGCTCGAGTGGTTTGGGACGGCACGCGCTCGTCTAGGGTACACCGTGACGCCAACGGTTCTGGTCTATGCAACCGGCGGCTTGGCTTATGGCGAAATCTCAATGAACGGCTTGGGCTCTCCTACCCCAAACACGCTCTCTGTCAGTACATTGCGGGCAGGGTGGACCGTCGGTGGCGGCATCGAGGCGGCGCTGGGCCGGGGTTGGACTGGAAAGATCGAGTACCTCTACATGGACCTCGGCTCCGTTTACGGCAACGACGCTGTTGCTCCTCCTCCTCCTCCGGTGCATCCGACAGGTTTCTCTGCTGGATCTGGGATCACCGACAACATTTTGCGGGTCGGCGCGAACTACCGGTTCTGATACTCGCACTGTTATCTTCAGCCCCGCTCCGGCGGGGCTTTTGATTCGTCCGCCCGACTCACCCCGCCGGCCTCGCTGGCAAGCACCTACCTCAAGGTCACTTGCGAGAAATGCGGCGCCATGGCCACGCTCAAAGTGGCGATCCTCGCTACAACCGCAGCGCCCGCCGCTAATCTGAAAATCAGCCGGCAACCCGGCGCCACAGCCGACGGCCGACGCCCCTGCATGCGAGTTCACGACCCCCGCCGGCGCCACGGCTCATTGCTGCGATGGTTTTCGCTTTCCAACCTGAGGCGACCTTCGCAGGCGTACGCCTGGCCCTCCCCCGTTCGCGTCGATGAACTCGACGCCTGCGGTCTCGAGAGCGCGTCTTATGACCTCTAAGGTCGATCGACGTGGCTCGTGAACGCCGGCCTCCAGTTGTCGCACCGTCACAATGCCGACCAAGGCCTTATCGGCTAAGTCCTGCTGGCTCCAATCAAGAAGGCCGCGTGCGGCCCTACACTGATGCGGCGTAATCATTTGCGACAGATACGCCGGAAATGGCGATTCCATCAATTGTGTCGAAAATCGATTGACTCGCAAATATATCTATTATAATCATTTGCATCTATATTCGATATTTTGGAGGCAAAAGGAAGATGGCAAACAAATCCATTATTAGGTGTTCGCAGCAAGAACGACGTGATTTCATTGGCGGTTCCGATGCTCGCATCATCATGGGCACCGACGAAGCCGCCCTCCTTCGCCTGTGGCAGGAGAAGCGGAGCGAGGTCGAGCCGGAGGACCTGTCCGGCAACCTCATTGTCCAGCTCGGTCTCGTGACCGAGCCCCTCAATCGGCACTGGTACGAGCGCAACACCGGACAGGCCATCAAGGACGTGCAGCGTCGAGCGCAGCATCCGGTGGTGCGGTGGATGGCGGCAACCCTCGACGGCGTCGTTGACGGCACCGGAGCCGTGTTCGAGGCCAAGTTCATGCTGCCGTGGTCGTTCTCGGAGGAAACGGCGGCCGAAAAACACATGGCGCAGCTCCAGCACAATATGTGGGTGGTCAATACCAAGACCGCGGTGCTCTCGATTATCACTGGTGGCGGCAAATGGGTCGAGATCACCATACCGGCTGATCCGCTCTACCAGCACCTCTTGTTCACCGCCGAGAAAAAGTTCTGGCGCTGCGTGGAGAGCGGCGAGCCCCCTCGCCTCTTCGGCGTCGAGCCGCCGCGGCCGCGGATCGCGGCGGTGCGGATCGTCGACATGAGCGCGTCCAATGCTTGGGCCGAGTTTGCCGCCGTGTTCCGGTCGACCCGCGAGGCCTTCGCGGAGCACGAGAAAGCCAAGGCCGAGCTGAAAGGCCTGATGCCCGAGGACGCCAAGGAAGCGATCGGCCACGGCATTCGCGCCAAGCGCTCGAAATCGGGTGCGGTGAGCTTCGATCTCGTTGAGGGAAACGGCAGCCATGCACCGCTCCAGTGAATCGATTGGCGCAATCGCCGGCGCGCTCGCCAAGGCGCAAGCCGAAATGACGAACCCAGAAAAATCGCTTTTGGGCACCATCCGCTCGCCGTTCCCGCGCGAAGGCGACCGGACGTTTCGCTATGCTCCGCTATCGAGCGGCCTCGACATCGTGCGCAAGAGCCTTGGCCGGCACGAGATCGCAACCATCCAGACGACCTCCGTCGACACCGAGGCTGGTCTCATCCGCCTCACCACGGTCCTTGCCCACGCCTCCGGCGAATGGGTCTCGTCCGATTGGCTGGTCTGTCCGATCAGCGAAGCCTCGGCGCCGCATCGCATGGGCGCGGCGCTCACCAATGCGCGCCGCTATGCGCTGTTCACCCTGGTCGGAATCGCCGGAGACGACGACCTCGATGCACCGGACATCGGCGCGCAATCCAATCCCAGCAGCGAGCCGCCGCGCCAATCCGACGATCGTGGTCGACCGAACGGGCGCGCCGCTGCTGCCAAACCGCCAATTTACGCCAGCCGGTTGCCTGCGGTGCCCCCACAGCGCTTTCTCGCCGCTAACCTATCAGCAACTCTTCGCGACAGTCTCGTCGCCGAGCTGGCTTCATTGAATTCGGCCGATGACGCCGCAGCCTGGGCCCATCGGCGCCTTTCCGCCAAGAACGCGCTGGTGGCAGGCGATGCACAAATCGTCGAGGAGCAATTTCAAACGAAGCTATCGGCGCTTGAAAGTGGCGAGCCCGCCAATGGGGCAACCGCCGTGCCGGCGGGCAAGCTTGATGGGAGCGCCAGCGAAAAACCGCCAACCGTGTCTCGCAAGTCCCAGCGCTCCCGCGAAGTCCGTGCGCTCGGGAAAACGGTCCGCGTGCGCGACAAGGACCACCTGAAATTCGTCTCCCGACAGGCGTGCCTTGTGTGCGGTCGGGCGCCGTCGGATCCGCATCATCTGCGCTTTACCCAGGCTCGCGCGCTTGGGCGGCGGGTCAGCGACGAGTTCACGGTTCCGGTTTGTCGGATCCATCACCGCGAACTGCATCGCCACGCGGACGAGGCCGCGTGGTGGGATCAGGTCAAGATCGATCCTCTCCCCGTTGCGCTCAGGCTCTGGCAGCACTCGCGGCTCAGCGGGCACGCCGGAGCCAGCACAAGTCAGCAATCCCTGGTTGTGCGGACACCGGATATGTCAGTTCAGGATCATGCCGACGCAAGTTCGACTCCATCCGCCCAGGCGGGGAGCTCCAGCTCCGAAGATGCAGACGGGCTCATGGTCCGATGACCTCGTTTCGCCAGATCGAGGCCAATCGTCGCAACGCGCTGCGAAGCACCGGCCCAAGAACCGAACAGGGCAAACCGCAGTCGCGGCGCAAGCACTGCGACAGATCGAGGCAGTTTAGCTAATGGTAGCGATGAACAATGGTACCGGCCCAATCCGACCTTCGATATTAGAAATTTGCCTTCGTCTGGTAGTTCCGAGCAGTGTTCGAGCGCCGGAAAGGTATCAGTTCAAAATGCCCTACGTCGTCTAATCACTGTGGTCTTTCGGAGCGCTCCGGTTTGGGCGCGGGCGGCGAGCACCACCATCGTAGGGCACCCGAGGCATTCGCCCAACACACCGATATGAAGCACATTGCGAACATCACTAACACACACGCCGGCCCTACCACGAGCCAAATCGGCCACGCTCTCTCCAGCCAATCCTTCACCGACCGCTTCAGCGCTGGCCAGGAAGCTTCGAGATCGCGCTTCTTGGATTGCATAACGGCGAGGGTCACAGGGCGTCGCTACTGAGACCGCAACGAGATCGAAGGACGCTGAGCCGTCCGGGTTTCGGCATTTCCGCCCTTCCGAAACACTGCGCAGCCTTCAAGAGCAAGGTCGGTCAGCATCTCGGGGGAGAAGGAGAGTGTGTCGTAGCGGTCGAAAATATCCCACGCCCATTGGGGCAGCTCGGCAATTTTGCTTTTGCCATAAGTCTCGAGCATGTAGGCAAAGGCGCGGCGAAATTGTCCGACATTATCATGCAGGGGATAGATCGTTAGCTGAGCGCCGACGGATTTCGCCAAACCGTCGAGCACGGAGCGGGGAAATGCCCACTTGTCGTTGACGTTGCTCCACCCGGGCAACGCCTGGCGGAAAATCTGCGGCTCCAGTGAGGCGGCAACCCGGCGCGCCATGGTTATCGCCGACCCGCGTTCGCCTCGCCGTTTCGCTTCGCGCGCGACTTCCTGACAGATAAGGCGCAGAATCGCATAGCCTCCCTCCAACGGCTCGAAGAACACCGCGGCCCCACCCGGGCGCAGGATCTCGAAGGCGCGCGCGACGAAGAGCGACGGATCGGCCAAGTGATGCAGGATCGCCGAGCCGATCACGAGATCGGCGCAGCCCGGCTTGATGAAATCCTTCTGCGCATCCATGGCGACCGCGATGCAGCGGTCCCGCAAGCCGCGCGCCGTGAGCAGCCGATTGAGGATTGCTAACAAATTCGGACTGATGTCGGAGGCAATGACCTTCGCCTGTGGAAACAGATCCAGGAGCGGCAGAGTGCTGTTACCAAAGCCGCAGCCGAATTCCACGATTTGGGACGGCGGTTCGAGACCGATCTGGTCCGTCACCTGCGCTATCAGTTTGCGCCAATAGTCGAAGCTCTGATACTTCGCATAGTACGCTTCGGCATCCGCAAGGAACTGCGCATCGACGCCCTCGCGCAGGGCGCCGACTTCCGGCGCCGGACTGACGACGCCCGCAAATGCACCAGCCTCGACCTCTCCGAGATCAATCAAGGGAAACTTGAACAGTGGGTGCCATGTGCCGTCCGGCAACGCTCGCTTGCGGCGAAGCCGATCCCGCAGGATCGCGCGTGCAACCGCAAGCCGGACCATCTGCAGCCGATGTCGCGCCGATCGCCCGACGCGCGAAACGAGGCCGGATTGGGTGTTGCTTGACATCGAATATCAGGGCCTTGGCGGAGGCGCTGCACCATCGTCGAAAAACGGCAGACGGTCAATGGCGCGCAATGTCGGCGCAAAGCCCTTCACCAAGGCCACGGTGTCAGCGCAAGAACTCGCCTTCGAGCTCGAGCCGGTCCTCGACCATCAAGCGCCGGCGGCGCAGAAGATCGACTACGCCTTCGAACGACATGAGATCGTCCGCCGAGCTGTATTCGTGATCGAGTATCCGCTGCGCCGGCAGGTCCGCCCTCAGCTCGGGGAGAATCGGCGCAATGACATATTGATCGTCCTGGAGTATCGTGCGTTGCGCCTCTTCCTCCGAGATCAGGATTTCGTGCAGCTTCTCGCCCGGTCGAATTCCAGTCACCTCGGTCTTGATCTTGCGGTCACCAATCAGCGCCGCCGCTACATCAACCATGCGGGCACTCGGCACGCGGGGAATAAACGTCTCTCCCCGTCGCGCTTTTCGCACGGCGGCAAAAATGAGGTCCACGGCCTCATCGAGGCTGAGCAAGAAGCGCGTCATTTCCGGGTGGGTGATCGTGACCGAACCGCCGCTTTTGATCTGCTCGTGGAACAAGGGAATGACCGAGCCGCGCGAGGCCAGCACGTTGCCGTAGCGAACCACCACGAAGCGCGTATGCGGTACGTCGAGATTTCCGCACGCAAAGATTCGTTCCTGGATTGATTTAGTCATGCCCATCACATTGACCGGCTTGACCGCCTTATCGGTCGAGATGCCCACGACGGTTTCGACCCGAAGCTGGAGATCGCGAATGGCACGCACGATGTTCTCCGCGCCGGTGATGTTTGTTTGCACCGCCTCGTAAGGAAAGTACTCGCACGTCGGCACCTGCTTCAGGGCGGCGGCGTTGAACACCACGTCGGTACCGTGCAGGGCAGCCGAGACGCTGCTATAGTCGCGCACGTCGCCGATCCGGAAACTCAAGGCGCGACGGAAGTTCTCGTAGATTACCTCGTCGGTCGCCGCGTAACGGTGCTCGTATTCCACGCGGATCTGATGCTGCTTGGCCTCGTCACGCGAGAGAACGACGATTTTCGCCGGCCGTCCCGCATCTCCGCCCAGCAGACGCCGGAGCAGGACCTTGCCGAGCGAGCCGGTACCGCCGGTGATCAGGATGCGTTTGCCTTCCAGAAAATTTTTCGCAGTGGACATCGGTTGGCTCGCCAGATCGGATCACTGTGTCAGCCGTTGATCGGCACGAAGGCTTGCATCACGCATCGTAGGGGGTCGGATCGGATCGCATCTCGGCAATCATGGCATCCCAGCTCGGAGCTGAGAATCCGGTGCGGGTCCGGAACCGGCCGCCGTCCAGCCGCCGGTCAACCACGAAACTGTCATCGCGCGTCAGGTCGATTCCAAGCCCGAATTGGCGGTTGACCAGCATGAGTAGCTCATACTTGCTGATCACCTCGGAAGCAACGTGCCAAATGCCATCGAGATCGGGGTGATCAATCGCCAGATCGCCAATGAGATCGGCCATGACGCTGGTGGTCAAACCCGTATACAGCGCTCCCGCATAGCCGGTCACTCGCCCGCCACGCTGCGACAGAAACCACTCGATCAGGCTGGAGCGGCCACGCAGCTCGCGCCCGACGATCGATGAGCGGATGGTCAGGCAACCCTTGCCGCCCGCTTCACCGAGCAGCTTGCTGCGCCCGTACAGGTCTTCGGCGTCGGTCGGGGAATCCTCCGCGTAGGGTCCCTTTCGGCCTGAAAAGACGCAATCCGTACTCAAATGGATCAGCCGGGCGCCGCGCGCACCGCAAAGCGCGGCTACCCGGTGCGGGAGCAGCGAATTCGTGGTGATCGAGGGAATCGGGGCGGCATGCAGTTGCTTGATAACCCCGACCGCGTTGACCACCACATCCGGTTCGGCGAGATCGATCGAACGCGCCAGCATCTCGTCTTGTAGAACGTCGATGGCGGTAAGTATCTGTGCCGCGCCGCCCAATGCCGCGCGGGCCGCTGGCGTGTCCGGCGTAGAGCTGGAGCGGATCGTCGCAGCTACCCAGAAGCCGCGCGCGGCGAGCCGGTGCACCAGCTTGTGTCCCAGCATCCCAGTACCGCCAAGCACGAGGACACGGAGCCGCTGACGGGTACTTGCCGACATTGAACCTTCGGATGCCATCAATGCTTCCGCTCGCCCCAAGCCCCTGCCCAAAGTCCCAGCCCCGCGGTTCAACCTTGATGCGCGACCGGATCGCCGCGGCACGCCGTCTCAGCCCTGGAGCGCGTAGCGATACCCATGACGTCCGGCCGTTCCCGTTGCGGCAACTAAGCCGATGTCAGTTCTACGCCTTCTCTGTCAAGCACCTGGGCCAATTTTCCGAAGTCCGGCCACTGGCAGAAAGCACCGTCGAGCCCTGGCGTTCATGCTTGTGCATCGCAAGCCCTGGTGCTAGTCAATCGCCGCCATTGGCCACAACACCTTCTCGGCTCGCGTGCGGGACGCCCGGGCTCGGCAGCCGGTTCGTCAAAGAGGTACCGGTGGCAAGCTTGCCACGCCAACTCAACACAGACGGGAATTCCATAGTGGCGTCGGAACCCACGGTTTCGGTCGCGCCCGCGAGGCCGCGTTGCGCTTTCTGCGACAAGGGCGATCTGACGGACATCATCGATTTCGGCGACGTGGCGCTTGCCGGAGCTTTTCTCCAACAAGCAGAATTTGCCAAGGAGCGTAAATTCCCGCTTCGGGTCTGCTTCTGTCCGCATTGCTGCGCCGTCCAGGTGCCCGAGAAGGTCGATCCGCAACTCCTCTTCGCCAATTATTTCTATTTTTCCTCTGCGATTCGGACGCTGCGCGACCACTTCGTCGACTACGCGACCGAAGTGGTTGCACGCTTTCTGATCGAGCCGCGGCTTTCCACGGTCGTCGAGATCGGCTGCAACGACGGCGTGCTGCTGCGGCCGCTGGCGGATCAGGGGGTCGGAACACCGATCGGCGTCGATCCCGCCGGCAATATCCTCAAGGCGATCAATGATCCGAGGGTGCAAATCGTCAACGACTTTTTCGGCGCCAAGGTTGCCGGTGAAATCCTCGAGCGCTTCGGCAAGGCCGATCTCGTCGTTGCCAACAATGTCTACGCCCACATCGCCGACATCAACGGCGTTACTGCCGCCATCGGCGAGATCCTGAAGGATGACGGCGTTTTTGTTTTCGAGGTTCATTACCTCGGCAAGATCGTCCAGGATCTGCAGTACGATATGATCTATCACGAGCACCTCTTCTATTACTCCCTGCTCGCACTTGAGAATCATTTCGCTCGGCACGGCATGACGGTGTTCGATATAAAACCGATCCCAATCCATGGCGGCTCGATGCGCTACTATGTTTGCAAGAACGGCAGCCGTTACGCGCGGCACGTTTCCAATCGCGTCGAGCTGCTGCGCAAGGACGAACGCGGGCTGGGCTACGATCGCCCCGAGACCTACCAGCGCTTCGCGGCCGACTGCGCCGACCGGCGCGCCAAATTGATGGACCTGCTCAACCGACTGCGCGCCAAGGGGCGCACCATCGCCGGCTACGGCGCCTCGGGTCGCGCCAACACGATCATTCAATATTGCGGGATCGACGGCGACCACCTCGAATATATAATCGACGACGCGCCCGCCAAGCACGGCTATTACACGCCGGGCTCGCACCTGCGCATCCGCAGCAATGAGGTGCTGCGCAAGGAGCCGCCCGACTATCTGTTGATTTTTGCCTGGGCGTTCTTCAACGAGATCGCTGGCAAATGCAGCGAATACTTGGCGCAAGGCGGGCGGCTCATGGTTCCTTTGCCGGATGTCCGCGTGACCCTCTACCCTACGTCCGACGACGTCCTTTGACCGCCCCGGCGTCGTTATCTTCAGGTCGGAGCCCTAAGCTATGAAAGTCATCTCAATCTTCGGCACCCGGCCGGAAATGATAAAAATGTGGTCGACGCTGAAGAAGCTCGACGCGCTCAACTTCCAGCACATCATGGTCCATACCGGACAGAATTTCACGCCGGAGCTCAAGGATTTCTTCTTTCGTGATCTCGAGTTGCGCGAGCCCGACTACCAATTGGGCATCGACACGTCGAGCTACGGTCGCGAGGTCTCCGATGTGATCAGGAAGACCGACGATCTATTCGAGCAATTGAAGCCGGACGCACTCTTGATCCTCGGCGACACGTTCAGCGGCCTGTCCGTGATGCCCGCGGCCCAGCGCGGGATCAAAGTGTTCCACATGGAAGCCGGGTTGCGCGCCTGGGACAAGCGAATGCCCGAGCAGCGCAACCGCATCTTGATCGATCACATGAGCAGCATTTTGCTGCCATTCAACAATTACCACCGTGAGAACCTGATCCGCGAGAACATCCACCCGTCGAAGATTTTCGTCACCGGCAATCCGACCTTCGAAGTGATGCGGCATTTCTTGCCGCGGATCGAGGCGTGCGACGTGCTCGAGCGCATGCAGCTGTCGCCGAAGGGCTATATTCTTGTCACCGCGCACCGCAGCGAGAACGTCGACAATCCGATCTATCTCGCCAGACTGTTCGAGGCTTTTGGCGAGATGACGCGGCGGTTTCAGCGCAAGGTAATCTATCCCATGCATCCGCGCACCAAAAGCAAAATGAAGAATATCGAGGTGCCGAAGGGGGTCGAGGTGATGGCCCCGCTCGGCTTCTACGATTTCAACAAGCTCCTGGCCAATTGCTTCTGCATCCTCTCCGATTCTGGCACCGCGCCGGAGGAGGCCCTGTTCTACAAGGTGCCCTGCGTCAGCCTGCGCATGACGACCGAACGGCCGGAGACGGTCGAAGGCGGCGCGCACGTGATCGCCGGCATGGAGGTGGCCAATATCGTCGAGGCGGTCGAGACCGTTACCGGCCAAGAATGGGCGGCTCGCTACGACCTCAACGACAATTTCGCGGCGTCCTCGGTGGTGATCAATTGCATCCGCAGCCAGATCACCAACTGGTTCTGACATCGGACGAGATGTCCGCGCACGAGGCCCGCGCTCGACCAAAGGCCGGCGGATTGGTTCGCCAGCACCTTGCACTCCTGCTCAAGCTGCTGATTTCGGCTGCCTTGGTATTCGCCCTTTTTTACTACAATGTGATCAGCATCGAAGCCCTGCGCACGACTTTTCGCGACCCCGTGGTCGCCGTCTCCGCGTTCGCGGTCCTATTGGTCGGATACGGGCTGAGCGCGTTGCGCTGGTATTACCTGCTACACGCCATGGGGATCGCGGTCCGGCTGCGTCCGTGTGCGGAAATTTTTGCCATGGGGACGTTTGCGACCACGTTCCTGCCGGGAGGCACCGGGGGCGATGTGGTGCGGGCGGTCTATATCGCCCGCCACGTACATCAAGACCGCACCGGCGGCGTGATCTCCGTGTTGGCAGATCGCGCCATGGGGCTTCTCGGCGTCATCGCGGTCGCCGTCCTGCTTGGCTTCGTCAGAGCGGAACAGGTGATCGCTTCGCCGGTCACGAGGACGCTCTTCTTCATACTGGCGGCGGCCTTTGCCGTGGCGTTGCTCGGTCTTGCCGGGGCGTTGGCTTTGATCAGCCCCCGCCGCTACGAGCGAATCAAGACGCTCCTTGGCGTCCGCACTTTGTTGCAGCGGATAATCTTGCGCCTGTTCGCGACCCTCGTGCAGCTTCGGGCAAATCCGGGCGCGGTTCTTCTCAGCTTTGTGTTATCGATCCTCATTACGTTGACGATCGTTGCGGCCGTCATTTTTCTTGCGCGTGGATACGAGGCCGGAGGGCTTGAGCCGCTCGATTTCGCCAATGCATCGGTGCTGGCGCTGTTCGCCAATGTCGTGCCGATCACGCCCGGCGGGGTCGGCGTCGGCGAAGCAGCCTTTGCTTTTCTCTGCTATGCTTGGGAACGGACGCCGTCGGCGCTTGCCTACGGCACGATATTCTTCGGTCAGCGCTTGATCACGACCGTGATCAGCCTGATCGGCAGCATCGCTTTTGTAACGTACCGAGGCAGTATCGGTCGAACTTGGCCTCCAGCCGAAGAGAGCGCCGCCGCGATGCCTCCGAGGGCCTAATTGGGCCGCTGCGGCTCGCCCAGCGACAAGGACAGACGATGAGGAACGACATACTCGAGGCCGTATACGCCGGAATCGATCAACTCAACCGGCAGAGCCCGGACGCCAAGCCGATTCGCAAGACGCCGGACGCTCCCCTCTACGGAAGCGACAGTGATCTCGATTCGCTAGGCCTCATCAACCTCGTTGTCGCGGTCGAGCAAAGCGTCGAGCAGCGGCTCAACGTTCCCATCACCCTCGTCGACGACAAGGCCCTGTCGCAGGAGGTCAGCCCCTTCTCGAGCATCGCGGCTCTCGTCGACTACATCGAAAAATTGCTGCAGGAACGAAAGAATGACTGAACGCCGCGTCATGCTGGTTACCGGGTCGAGCCGCGGTATCGGCCGGCACCTGGTCGAGCATTACGTGACGCGCGGCTTCGAGGTGGTCGGCTGCAGTCGCAGCGAGACTGCCCCGGCTGCCGGCGATTCCTACCATCACTTCAGGGTCGATATTACGGCGGAGGCCGATGTAATAGAGCTTTTCGCCGCCATCCGCTCCCGCTTCGGACGCCTTGATGTCGTGCTCAATAACGCCGCCGTCAACCCGGCTCTGTCGCTCGCGCTCCTCACCTCAAGCGAGGCCGCAGCGCAAACGATGATGACGAACGTGCTCGGTACTTTCGTGGTTTCGCGCGAGGCCGCCAAGCTGATGATGCGCAGAAAATGGGGCCGCATCGTCAATTTCAGCTCGATGGCGGTTCGCCACGAGGTCCCCGGCGAAGCCATCTACACCGCCTCCAAGGCGGCCGTTCAAGCGCTTACCCGCGTGATGGCGAAGGAGCTTTACCGCTACGGCATCACCTGCAACGCGATCGCGCCCTCCGCCGTCGAAACCGACATGACCAAGAAAATCCCGCGCGAGGCGCTCGACGCAGTGCTTGCGCGCAATGCGATTCCGGAGATCGGCACCCTTGAAAGCATCAGCGATGCGATCGACTGGCTCATCAGGCCTGAGAGCGCCGCCATCACCGGTCAAGTGATTTTCCTTGGGGGCGCTTGATGCCGCACGTCGAGACGATCGTGACGGGTCAATGGCGCGAGAACTGCTACGTTGTCCATGCCGACGCCAAGTCCGCATTGGTCGTCGACCCCGGCGAGGATTTCGACCGCATCATCGCCTACCTCGAGCGGCACTCCCTCAACGTGCTGGCGATTCTGGCAACGCACGCGCACTATGATCACATCGGCTCGGTCGCAGAGTTAAAGGCGCGGTACGGTGCGCCCTTCCACCTGCACGCGGCCGACCACCGGCTGCTGCGGCAAGCCAACTTCTATCGCGCGATGTTCGGCGGGGAACGATCGATCACAATTCCAGAGGTGGATGTCGACTTGGCGGCGTGTGCAACGCTGCCGTTCGGCGCATCCGTCATCGAAGTTATGCACACACCGGGCCATACGCCCGGCAGCGTGGCGTTCTTGACCGAAGAGTGCCTATTTTGCGGTGACACGATTTTCGGCCAACGCATCGGCCGCACCGATCTGCCCGGCGGCGACAAGGCCGCGTTGATGGCCAGCGTCCAACGGCTTGCCCGGTTGCCCGGCACCACCAAGCTTTTTCCCGGCCATGGCGCGTCCTTCGCTCTCGCCGAGATTCTTGGCGCGAACGGTGACTTGGCGGAGACGCCAAGATGAAGTCACGGATCGCCGCGATCGCCACCCACTTGCCGGAACGCATCGTCACCAATGCCGACCTCGCCATCGAGCATCCCGGTTGGAACATGCAATCGGTGACGGAGCGGGCTGGCGTGCACAGTCGGCATATCGCGGCGGCGGATGAGACGGCGTTCGATCTCACCCGGATCGCGTGTGACAAGCTGCAATCGAGTCAAGAGCTCCGTGATGTGGACGCGATCATTTTCTGCACGCAAAGTCCCGACTATATCATGCCGCCGAATGCGCATTTGCTGCACAAGCATCTTGGCCTCGGCGATGAGGTCGCCGCCTTCGACATCAACCTTGCCTGCTCCGGCTACGTCTATGGCCTGGCGATCGCGCATTCGCTGATTGCGGCGGGCACGTCTCGGCGGGTCGTGCTGGCGACCGCCGACACCTATTCAAGGTACATTCACCGCAACGACCGCTCGGCCAGCGTGCTGTTCGGCGACGGCGCCGCGGTGAGCCTGATCGAGGCAAGCGAAACGGAGCGCGGATTGTCCACCTTCGACCTCGCCTCGCATGGCAAGGAATATGCGAGCTTCTACATCCCCGCCGGCGGTCATCGGCTGCCGAAATCTCCGGCGACAAGCGTGGAAAACACCGATCGCGGCGGAAATACGCGGAGCCCCGAGCATATCCAAATGGACGGGCTTGCCGTGTGGTCGTTCATCAATTCGGCCGCGCCGAAGCAAATTCGCCGGTATCTGCAGCGCAACAATCTCGAGCTCGACGCCATCGATCTGTTTGTGTTCCATCAAGCGAGCCAGATGACGCTCGACTCCTTGATCAAGACCTTGGGAATTGACCGGGGCAAGGTGTACCTTAACCTGCAAACCGTCGGAAATACCGTGTCGGCCTCGATACCGATCTGTCTCGCCGACGCCATCCGGAAAGATCGGCTCCGAGTCGGGCAACGCGTCTTATTGAGCGGATTCGGCGTCGGACTTTCCTATGCGACGACGAGCTTCGTGTACGATGGTGAGATCAATGTTTATTGATTTCCTTCTTGAGCGACTGGGGGCGCACCCCGGGCAAGATGCCATCGTCTGGGAAGGCAAGCGGTTCGCGTGCAGCGACATCGCCGAGCGCGTCGTTCATTGGGGAGAAGATGCCGCCAACCGCGGCGTCGCCGCCGGCAGTGTGGTGGCGATCGAAGGCGATTTCTCGCCCAATAGCGCCGCTCTGCTGCTCGCCTTGACGGAGCGAGCGTGCATCGTGGTTCCGCATAGCAATGTAAGCCGCAAGGGACGCGACCGCAAGGACAGCATCGGACAGATCGAGCATTATTATCGGGTGGACGCGTCCGACGAGGTCACGTTCGAAACCGGCGGGCAGCACGCCGAGCACGAGCTTTACGCCAAGCTGCGGGCGCTGCGGCATCCGGGCTTGGTGCTTTTTTCCAGCGGCACCTCCGGAGATCCCAAAGCAGCGGTGCACGACTTCATTCCGCTGCTCGACAAATATCGCGTGCCGAGGAAGGGCTTGATCACTTTGAACTTCTTGTTGTTCGACCACTGGGGCGGTCTGAACACCCTGCTGCACACGCTGTCGAATGGCGGCACGACGGTCACCGTGCGCGACCGCTCGCCGGAAGCGGTGTGCCGCCTGATCCAGGATTTCCGGGTGCAGCTGTTGCCGGCGACGCCGACCTTCCTGAACCTGATGCTGATCAGCGGCGCCTACAAAAACTTCGACCTGCGCAGTTTGGAGGTCATCTCATACGGCGCCGAGCCGATGCCGCAGAGCACGCTCGATCGCCTGGCGCAGGTCTTTGCCGACGTCACGCTGCAGCAGACCTACGGGCTGATCGAGGTCGGCGTGCTGCGCTCCAAGTCGAAGGAGAACGGCTCGCTCTGGGTCAAGATCGGAGGGGAAGGTTTTGCGACCCGCGTCGTGGACGGCATGCTGCAGATCAAGAGTGCCTCGACAATTCTCGGTTACTTGAATGCTCCAAGCCCCATCACCGCCGATGGCTGGTTCATGACCGGAGACGCCGTTGAGCAGGACGGCGAGTATTTTCGCATTCTGGGTCGACGGTCCGAGATCATCAATGTGGGTGGCGAGAAAGTCTATCCGGTCGAGGTGGAGAGCGTCATCCAGGCGATGGAGAACGTGCTCGAGGTTACTGTTTTTGGCGAGAAGAACCCGCTCTTGGGCAACATCGTGTGCGCCAAGGTGCGGCTCAAGGAGGCGCAGGACCCGCAACAGTTCGCCGAGTCACTGAAGCGTTTCTGTCACAGCCGCCTGGAACGATACAAAGTGCCGGTGAAGGTAACGGTGCTGGAGCAGCAGCAATACGGCGACCGATTCAAGAAGGCCCGTGCGGAGATCGCCCGATGAGGGAGCCCTCCCCTCCTCTGTCTTTTGATCCCAGCCTCGAGCAGGACATTGAAGTCAAGGCGTTCCTCGAATTCCGCGAGCGCGGCGAGATCTCGTTGAGATATGCGATTCCCCTGGGGATCAAGGCGCTCCTGACCGACGTCCCTCTCGCGATCCTAAAAAACTGGCCCGGCCCCGTCGGGATGAAGCTGCGCCAACTCTACTATGGCCTGAAATTCGCCGCGATGGGCAAGAACGTGCTCATCGGCCCTGGGGTGGAGATCTCGCAGCCCAGGCGCATCACCGTTTCGGACTACGTCTTCATCGACCACGCCGTGCGTCTCGATGCGATGGCGGGTGCAATCGAGATCGGACGACGCATTCACATTGCGCCCTACGCCATGATTCTCGGCGTCGGGGGCGGCGTCCATCTCGGCGACTATGTAGGGGTCGGCGCGTTTGCCCGGATCTATTCGCATTCCGAGGCGCCGATCGACGGCAAACGGATGAGCGGGCCGATGATCCCGGAGAGCATGAAGGGGATGATCACCGCGCCCGTGCGCGTCGAGCGCGACGGATTGATCGGCACGGGCGCCGTCGTGCTCCCGGGCGTAACCGTCGGCGAAGGCGCGGTCGTGGCGGCAAACTCCCTCGTCACGGCCGGCACGCAGATCAAGCCGTGGACGATCTACGGCGGCGTGCCGGCGCGGCTGCTCGGCCTGCGCAAGAAAGTCACCGTCCCCGATATTTGACGGCGGTGCAAAGATGCCGATGCACTCCACCGAGTCCACCTTCGCGGTCCATGTCGACTGCGACAATCTTTGGATCTACGAAACTGAATTCGGCCTTCCTCCGTCCAAGGATCAAGATCTGATCTACCTGCAAGCCCTTCCCGCTTTGATGGAGATTTTTGCGCGCTGGCAGATTCGCGCGACCTTCTTCGTCATCGGCAGCGAGCTTGCGCGACAAAGCTGCATCGAGTTCTGCCGCTTGGCATTGGCGGCTGGCCATCGAATCGCCAACCACAGCTTTTCCCATGCGGTGAACTTCGCCAAGCTCGACGCAGCGCAAAAGCGCCAAGAGATTGCTGCCGCCGACCAGGCGATCACCGAAGCCACCGGTCAAAAACCGCTCGGTTTCAGGGCGCCCGGTTATCATGTCGATGCCGAGGTCATCGGCGCCCTGCGCGCCGCTGGCTACCGATATGACAGCTCAAGCCTCCCCGGACCCGCCGGCATGCTGATGAAAGCCTACATGATGTTGATGGGGCGAGGGGGCAATGGAAAATCATTCGGCCCTTGGACGGCGATCTTCGCCCGCCAACAGCCGTACACGATCGGCAACAATGGCGCTCATCCGTTGTGGGAATTCCCCATCGCCACATTCCCGTTGCTGCGCCTGCCCATCCATTCAACGTTCATCTATCGCTTCGGACACGGCTATCTCAGCTCGGCCCTGCGCTTTCTCAAGCGCGTGCCCGGTCATCACGTCTATCTCCTGCACGCCATCGACGGGCTCGACCATCCGGCTCCGGAGCACTTTCTGAGGCGCGTCATACCGATGCAATTCACTTTCACGCAGCGCCACGATTTTCTTGACGCCCTGGGCTCGCATCTGCAAGGGCGCGTCGTGCTCACCGAGGACATGGTCGGCGCCGTCTAGCGCTTGAAGACGTAGCGAAGGTAGTTGCGGTAGACATCCCACCGGTAGGAGAACTTGGATTCCGAGCCGGGCTCCTGCCGCACCGTCAGCGTGTAGGGGACTTCGCCGAAGGTCATTCCGAGCTTTTTGGCCAGATAGCACTCCTCGATCAGAAGCTCGAAGGCGCGTTCGGTCGACTCGATCCGCCGCCACTGCTCGGTCCGAATGGCGCGGAACCCATTGGAGAAATCGCTGAGCGGAATGTCCATCACGTTTCGCGCCAGTAGATTGCCGAAACGCGAGATCAGATAACGCTGCCAGGGGACACCATCGACCCCGCCGCCGAGGCGGTAACGGGTAGCCTTGATGAAATCGATCCCCTGCCGCATCAGGGGGAAGAAATTGGCGATGTAGCGCGGATCTTGCGTGCCGTCGGCATCCATCACGATGGCGTAGACGAACCCCTGCTCCGCGGCGAGCCTGCACAAGGTGCGGTTCGCTGCCCCGTATCCGCCGTTGCGTTCGTGCTTGTGCACGATGAGTTGCGGCAGCCGTTGTTGCAGGCGCAGCATCAGCGCAAAGCTATTGTCGCGGCTTCCGTCATCGACGGCGATGATCGCGGTACGAACCCTGACCGTGGCCAAGAAGCCGGCGATGCCCTCGACGCAGCGCTCGATGACGGCCGCCTCGTTGTAGACAGGAAGCCCAATACAAAAGCTTGGCAGCGCGTCGGTGTCCGTTATAGCCGCTGGCTCCGCAAAGCCGACACTCGGGTTGTACATGGCGTCCCCCGCTCCCCATCAGGGCTCTGCGGCACTTGCCGGAGCCAGCCGACGTTGCGAAATTCCGGTCGCTGGCGCACGGCCAAGCGCTGTTCGGCCGGTGGCTGCTTAGGTATTCGGGGCGGCTTGGGAATCGGTGGTTATATTATACCTTTGATAGATTTATGTGGTGCCTCGCGCCCCGTGCGGGTTGTGAAGAACCGCAGAAACATTGGATCGAGACGATGCCGCAGGGCAAGCAGCGCGCCGGCCAGCAGCAGGCCGAGCAGGCTTATGACCCTGGCGGCCGCAAGGGTGCGCGGCGCATAGGTCATTTCGACGGTATGCCTGCCTGACGGTAACACAACACCGCGAAAAGCTTCGTCGACGATACCGAGATAGGCCGGCTGCCCGTCCACCGAAGCTTTCCAGTTGGGGTGCCAGGCATCGGTCAACACGAGAACGCCCGGGGCGCCCGAACTCGTTGCGATCTCGACTGCCGCGTTGTCGTAGCGGGTGATCGCCGCGAGGTCATCCTTCCGGTCCGCGGCCTTCATGTCCGCCATGCCGAGGCTGCGGGCCTCCTCGAGCAGGACGGCGTCATCGGAGGTCGCCACCGCCAGCGGCGGCTG
The DNA here is from genome assembly GCA_052148715.1 of Xanthobacteraceae bacterium. GTDB lineage: Bacteria > Pseudomonadota > Alphaproteobacteria > Rhizobiales > Xanthobacteraceae > JBKQHQ01. Next base: position 21,937 of record JBKQHQ010000120.1, read on the forward strand.
ATCGAGATCAACCGGGGTGGTTCGGTCTTCGAGGAGCCGGTGCGTGATGAAGGCGCGCGGCAACGGATGCGGATTCTCGAAGATCAGAAAATATGGATCTTGATAAACGCGGGTCCATTGGGAGCGCTCCATGAAGCCGCGCAGCCGCGTATACGTGACTGGAACAGTCACATACGCCGCTCCGACGAGGTCGAGCGCCGGCAAGTTCAAGCTGTCGGTGTCTCTGGCGCGTGCGAGCGTAACGAACCCGGTCCAACGGTCGGCGGGATCCGGAACGATCAAACGATTGAACAAATCCTCATAGCGGGGAAAAATGTGAAAATTCATCGATTCGATCTGATAGATTCCATACGCACTTCCGTATTCGGGGGGGATGCCCCAATAGCCGTAGCTTGCGACGCGATGCCGGCCGTCTTGCGATTGCAGGAACCGAACGAACGGGGGTGGATCGGAAAATCGATCGGTTCGCGAAAATCGAAAGTGATCAACATAAAATGTGAGCTCGCCCCAGGAGAGGATCATCAGCAGCAACGCGGGGGCCAGCCTGAAGGCCGGACGGTGGAAATTGAGAAGGATGAGCACCATCAGCGCCACCAAGGCGCCGGCAATAGCAATGTACCGCAGCGCCACCGCGTTCTCGATGCCGTCGATGCGCGTCGTGTAGGCGAGAGCTGCTGCAATGACCGCAGCGCACAGCATCAGCGGCCAAACGCGCACACCGCTCCGCAGCACGGCATCCGCGCCGAACGGAACCACGAGCGTGAACAGGAGGGCTATGGCGGCCCACAAATATTGTTCGCCGATATTCCCGACGAGTGGCAGAATGTCAAAAACCTCGCTGATCCCCGGCGCGCCATAGACTCGCGCAATCGCGAGAACCAGCACCACCCAGATCGTCCCTAGTGGGATCCGATGAAATAGCGGCCACGCGCGCAGCGATTGGGTCGCAAGCAGCGCGCCGATGATTCCTTGATGATAGGCGACGTTGCCGCGCAAGGCGTTGGCACGCGGCGAGATGGCATTGTAGGCCTCGAAAGCGTGTTTCGGGGTGAACAGCGATATGAAATTGAACAGCGCGGCGGGAAAGAAGTGGCGATTCCCGTAGTATTCACCGGTCGCCAAGTAGCGCAAAGCTTCATAGATCGGCAGGTAGACAACGGCGAGGATCAAACCTGCGAATAGCACCGCGGCGATCTGGCCGCCCACAGCGCGCACGGCTCTTAAGAGCGCAGCCTGCCATCGCTCCTCCCGAGCAAAGGCAAATCCGGTCGCCGCCGCCGCGCCGACCAGCAGCGTGGTGCCGGTAATCACGATCGTAGTCGGAAGAAAGGTCGTCGATAAGAGAAGGATGGCGCTGGCAGTTGTCCCGAGGAAGGAAAGCACGCGCGGCCGATTGGCAAAGCTCACAAGCCCGAGGGCGAAAACCGGGAAGTAGAGCCAGGTCTGCGAGACGTTCGAGCCGAGATTGGCGACGTTAAAGCCGTTCAGCAGGTAGGTGATGCCCCCGAAGACGGCGGCCAGCAGCGAAAGTCTGAACTCGACCGTGAGCAGGACCAGAAGGCAAAAGACGCCCAGCAGACTGAACCCGAGATAGGCCAAATGGAATACCGCGTCACTGCCGCCGAGCAGCGCGACCACGATGGATATGGGCGAGGTCTTCACGTCGACCAGCGTCTCCGGACCCAATGAACCGGTCGCCGAGTAAGGATTCCAGTAGACGGACTGTTTGTGCCAAAAGGCCCGCTTCATGAACTGGGCACCCGGCTCGGACTGAAACCCGCCGCCCGCCGAATCGTAATAGGCGTGATAGGCCTCGCGCCCGTCGCGCTCGGGAAATATCTGCACCTTCTCATGCGCAGGCAGAATTGTGACGTTCATGTAGTTCGCGAGACTTACGCTCGCGCGGCGAAAGATGACGTCCGGATAGGCGCCAATCAGCAGGACCAGCGCCGCGAGCGCGCAACGCAGTACGACCCGGCGTGTGTCCACATCCGGGACCAGTAAGATCTGCTGCAGACCGGACCACCAGGACCCGGACCAGCCATCGAATATGCCCCGGCGCAGCTGTTCGCCGAGGACATCCGCCCGTCTGAGCCAAGCATCATGAATTGCCGGCATCTATGCTATCCCCACCAATGCCCGCTCGACAGGTCGCGCGAACGCGCAGCCCAATGATCACTCAAACCCTATTTTCCGCTCGGTTGCGAGGATGCGGCGGATGCGCCTGCCCCTCCGTCGGTGGCGAAAAGCGGTGCGACGGCAGCGACAAAAGGACGCCAGCGATTGACCAGGACTTTTATGTTTGCGAGCAGCTGTTGCTTTTTTTGCTCTGGCAAGTCGCCGCTTGGATCGGCGGCTTTTTGCAGATCCTGCTCGAGCTTGGTCCAGAATTGAGCACCACCGACCGTATCGGATCCGATCATATCCAAGACGGCGCTGTGGACCCGGGCCGTGATCACGGCGCCTGATGCGGCTACCGCAACCCCGAGGAAAAGGAAAACGATGGCCGCCTTAGCGGCAAAAAGGCCGAGCGTGTCCAAATACCTGACGCTCGGTGGCGATGGAGCCGGATCAGGGAAAGGCGCGAGCACGCCGACCGCCTCGATGTCGGCTGCGAGCCGGCTCTTCTTGGCCTCCAAGGCTTGCAGCGCGGCGCCCGCGCTGTCGGCCCGCGCATACAGCCCGAGTTGCGGTACGCCGGCCAAAAACGTTGCTCCATCCTGCCGAATGATGGTCTCGTAGTCATCGATCCTTGCCATCGAATCCTCGCTTTCCCTGGGAAGGACAAGGCCACGCGCGATAGGCACTGATCAATCGTCGAATTGGCGCACCGGCTCGCTCACCACTGACTCGCCTCGCCGCCACGCCTCGATCGTTTCACGGAGCCGACCCTCAAGATCATCGGCTGAACCGAGGGCTAGAGCGGGCGCAATATCCTTGAGCTTCTGCGTGTCCGCGGCCCACATTAGCGGATTTCCGAGCCGCTTGCGGTTCTCGCACCGAATGTCCTTTGACGAGCCGAGAAGGCCGCGCATCATCTCGGCGATGTCACGGACGCGGGTAGCGTGCCCTGTTGCAACGTTCACGACCGCATGGGTCTCGGTGATCCGCAGTAACATCGCGAGCACTGCCGCACCGACATCGTCCTCATGCAGGAAATCGCGCGTTTCGTTGCCGGTGCCCTGAATCGTCACCGCGCTTTCGTGCTGAAATTGCTCGAACAATTCGCGCACGAGCAAGCGCTTCTGGTGGGCACCGAACACTGAGAACAGCCGCACGATGAGCACGGGGACGTCGAAACAGAGCGCATATTCCCGAGCGAGCAGCTCGGCCATGGCCTTGTGATGGCCATAGGGCGAAATCGGGCGGATTGGCGCGGTCTCAGGGATCGGCAACGTCTCGGGCTCACCGTAGACCGCGGCGCTCGACGGAAAGATGATGCGGGGCCGATGCGCGGCACGCCGCGTCGCTTCGAGCACGGCGTGGAAGGTCCCGACGCTATCCGCAAAATCCTCAACCGGATGGCGCAGCGAAGCCTCGACCGAGGCGGATCCCGCCGCATGGAAGATCGCGCTCGGCTGGAAGCGCGCTATGGCTTCGGTCATGGCATCGGCGGTCAGGGGCGCAACGTGCATGCGCATACCCGGATCGCTCCGGTTCCCCCGGGCGTTCGGGCGGACGAAGCCGACTACTTCGCGGTTGGCAGCGCGCCACGTGCGGGCAATTGTCGCGCCGATGAAGCCGTTTGCACCGGTGACGAGCAGCGGACCCATGAGCATTGAGCCTTCTCAGCCTACGGCAATTTGCCGAACCACGCGGGCAGGGTTGCCCACCGCGACCGCGCCGGGTGGCACCGGCCGAGTAACGACGCTGGCGGCGCCGATGACCGCCCGCTCTCCCACCGAGACACCCTTGAGTATCGAGGCATTGAACCCGATCCAGGACTTGTTGCCGATTTTGATCGGAGCGCGGGGCACCGCATCCCAGGGTTTGTTCTTCAGGGCGTTGTCGGGGTTATCGAGATAGTCGGCGAGGAAGATCGTCGCATCGTCGGCGCGCGCATCCCAGTCGAGCGAATGGGCATCATTATCCATAAGGGTAATGCCCCACGCCATGAGAACGTCGTCGCCAACCTCAATTCCATCCGCGCAGAAGAAGTTGGAGGCGCCGAGTTGACACCGCTCGCCGATCTTGATCAAAGCCTGCGGTCGCAACAGCGCAAAATTAGCGAAGATATGCGACTTCGCCCCGATTTCGAGACAAATCCGCGGCGGGTCCGGTGGGGTAAAAATCTTGATCGTCGCTGTAGGGGCGATGACGGCGGTTGGATCGATGCGAATGTAATCGGCGTTGCGATAGAAGCTCGGAGGCAGCTGCACCGGCGAAACTACGCTGCGGGCCGCGGCTGCGCCGGCAGCGCCGGCGGCCGCGCAAACCCGCCGCAGCTGATGCACGATCCGACGCAGGCGCCCTCTCACAAGGCCGTCCAATTCGAAGTGTCGAAAATGGACGACGCAATGTCCCTCAATGGCATCATTTCAATTTCGCCCCCTGACCGGTCCCTATTTCGGCGATTTTCGGTGCTGTCATCCGGCGGCAGCCCGGGTCGGGCCCAAGATCTCAAAATTAGGCCCGAACTCATCGATAAGATTGGGCTGCTAGGCCGCGCAATACCCGTACATGCATCCGTCCCTGAGATGCCTCAAGCCGCGAGTTGCATACACAAGGCAACGCCGCTAGAGCAGCGAAAGCTATCTAGCTGGATGCTGTTAAATTTCTAGAAGGCAAGTGGAATGCTCTCCGCTTTTAAGCGCACAATTGTCTCGGCGATCAGGACCGCTGGATACGATATCGTTAGATACGGGTCACGGTCTTTGGCCGATTCGCATTTCGTAGCCCCCATCGCTGATGGAGGCGGTGTTCGCGGGGTGCTACAGGATAGATGGCTGGAGCGCACGCTGATGCTATCGGGGGTGCAGGCGGTTCGCAGTCATCGAAACATTCGGACCATCGATAGCTTGGCTGATGTCGAAGTCTGCGTCTTCTCGCAATTCGGAGAGGACGGCATTTTAGACTGGCTCCTGAGCCAAATACCGCCGTTGCCGCCTCTGTTCATTGAATTCGGCGTCGGCAACTATGTTGAATCCAATACGCGGTTCCTGTTAAAGCATAGGAATTGGCGAGGGCTCGTCCTCGATGGCGATGGTCCAGCAATCAATTCAGTCAGAGCGGACATCATTTATGCAATGCAAGACTTGGAGGCCGTTCATGCCTTCATCACCGTGGAGAACATAACTTCGATCATCAAAGCGGCAGGGTTCGGTGCGCCGCTCGGCGTCCTCAGCGTGGACGTTGACGGTAATGATTACTGGATCCTCAGAGAGCTGCTTTGGCTTAAGCCCGCAGTCATCATCTGCGAGTACAATGCTGTTTTCGGCGACTTGCATCCCATAGCCATTCCTTATCAGCCAAGCTTCGACCGGAGCACCGTTCGCGATGCCGCTCGCCTGTACTATGGTGCGTCGATACAAGCTTTTATTTCGCTGCTCGAAGACTACGCCCTGGCGGGCACGAACACCGCAGGTAACAACGCCTTCTTCGTTCGAAAAGACCTTTATACCGACCTTATAGGACGCATCGCCGATACCTATCCAAGGCCATCCTTGTTCCGCGAGTCGTATGGCCCGAACGGCGAGCTTAGCTTCATCGGTGGACCCCATCGATCGGCTCAGATCAAGTCCCAGCCAGTGACCAACATAAGCACCGGAGATACGCGATCGATCGAATCCCTGGGCAAGCTGTATAGCGACCGATGGCTGGCCGCGATGGGCAGATCGTGACAGACTAAGACTTTATGTTACCCGCTGCCGCCAACGGCCGCCCCGCTTCGAGTCGCAAGTGAATTGGAGAAGACTTGAGCCAGGCGGTTATTGGTTTTTCGACCTTCAGGTGAATCAGAACTCCGCAACAGACACCGACGACCGCTTGCAGGATGAAATAGGGTTCGTCATGGATCCAGCCCACAAGCCCAAGCCTGATTCGTGCGTGCGAGAGCAGTTCCAACACCGGATAGTGAACAAGATATATAGCATACGATGCTGCGCCCCATGTGATCGCCCAGCGTGGGAAGCGAAGCGAGGCACCACTTTCCCAAACGACCATGCCGACGATCATCAGGGCTGATCCAGTGCCGTAGACCAGCCGTCGTATCGTGTCGTTCGCCATAGGCGATGCGCCGATCCCGTGCGATACGCACGCCCCGAGAAAGATGAAAGCGCCAACCGCGAATATCCGGCCGCCGGCATTGCGGATTCGTGCCGCGACAAGGGCCGCCGCAAGGCCGAACGCGAACAGTATGTCAAGCCATCCAAAGGCAGTAAATCTCAATCCGCTGAGGCCGTCAGGAATGGTGAGAAACAGTCTTGCAAATACGAGCGCGGTCATCCATGCAGTGATGAGCGCGCATCCGACTTTCCAATTCAAGATTGCGACCGCGAACACTAAATAAAAAACCAATTCATGACTCAAAGACCAAGCCGGCGAGATCAGCGGATAGTTACTGCCATGCGGCAGCATCAGCAGATTGGAGATCAGGTAATTGGCGGAATGAGGGACGTCTGTTCGATAGAACGGCAGGAGAGCGACAAGGAGGAGACTGGCCAACGTCAGCACTATGTAGAGCGGACAGACCCGGATGAAGCGACGCCAAGCATAGCGCGCCGCCTGCTCGGGTTGCCCCAGATCTTGTCGGTGAACGTGCAGGATGATGAATCCGCTCAAGACGAAAAAGAAATCGACACCAACTGATCCGAATTGAAAAACTCCTCCGAATGCACTGCCATCTCCTATCTGCGAAAATCCGTTGGCGTGATGCAACAATACGAGGGTGGCTGCTACCCCACGGCTGATTTCGATGGACTCGATCTTCCCAGGTCGCCCCAAGGTGATACCTCCATCCGACAGCAGCGTGTCATAACGCCGGCCCGCTCGGAACGTTGATAAGACACGCCGCGATGTCTTGCGCAACACAAAGATCATCGTGGGGGCAATCGCGGTACATCGGTAACTGATGCATCAAGGTCCAGGCCGGCCGGGTCTCGAGACCGGCGGCGTTGGTGGCGGCCAGCACCGCCTCGCGGGCGTCGGAAACGCCGCGGTCGAGCAGGATCGCGTTGAGCCAATAATTGCTGCGCCCGTGCGCGGGCTCGGCAAAAAAGCGGATCTGGTCGACTTGCGCAAAGGCTGTCGCATAACGGGCGGCGAGCGCTCGCTTGCGCGCGATGAAGCCGTCCAATTGCTCGAGCTGGGCACAGCCCAGCGCCGCATTCAGGTTTGGCATGCGGTAATTGTAGCCGACCCGGTCATGGTCGAAGTTCCAACCGTTGGCGAGGCGCGCCGTGCTGGTGAGGTGCTTCGCCGCGGTGGCGAGCGCAAGATTGTTGCTCGCGATCGCGCCGCCGCCGCCGGTCGTGATGGTCTTGTTGCCGTTGAAGCTGAACACGCTCAGCCAGTCGCCGCACCCGATCGGCCGACCTTTGTATTGGCTGCCTAGCGCCTCGGCGGCGTCCTCGACGAGCGCGATTTTTAGATCGCGCGCAAGCGCGACGAGCGGGTCGAGATCGGCCGGGTGGCCGAAAATGTGCACCGGCACCATGGCCCGGATCACGCGGCCGGTGCGGCGATTGACGAGATGGCCACCGCGCCGCTCGGCCGCGGTAGCAAGATGGCGTTCGAGGCGGGCGGGATTCATACCGAGCGTATCGGCGGCGCTGTCGACGAAGTGGGGCACGGCGCCGCAATGGCTCACCGCATTGGCGGTGGCCACGAAGGTCAGCGTCGGGACGATGACTTCGTCTCCGGGCTCGACGCCGGAGAGAAGCAGCGCCGCATGGAGCGCCGTGGTCCCGTTCACGGTCGCGACCGCGGCCGCGGCCCCGACCCGTTCGGCCAGCATCGTTTCAAACCGCTCGACGAAGCGGCCTGCCGAGGAGACCCAGCCGGTGTCGATGCATTCCTTGACATAGTCCCACTCCCTGCCGGCGAAGCACGGCTCATGCAGCGCAATCCGCTGACCTGCAGCGCTCAGAGGGACACAAGCCCGAATGGCGGCGATGACGGCTCGCGCGATCCGCTCAGGCGCTTCCGGGGACGGCGGAGCGGCGCCAGCCTTTTGGTCAGATGACATAGGCGTCGGTCCGATAGCGCCGCAGGTTGGCGGGATCGCGGAACCACTCGATCGTCTGCGCCAGTCCGTTGCGCAGGCCGTCGAGCCCGGCGAATTGCGGGCGCCACCCGAGCAGGCGTTGCGCCTTGGTCGTGTCGGCGAGCAAGCGCTCGACCTCGCTCGCCTCCGGCCGGTAACGACTGGAATCATCGACCAGCTCGAGGCTCTTACCCATGAGCGTCGCGATAAGGCGGGCCGCCTCCCCGATCGAAATCTCAAACCCGGAACCGAGGTTGATGACTTCCCCGATGCTCGCCGCGCTTTCCGCGACCGCAATTATGCCTTCGACCGTGTCCGCCACGAAGCTGAAATCGCGGGTGGGATGCAAGGCGCCAAGGGATACCCGACTGCCCGCAGCGAGCTGCGTGATGATGGTCGGAAGCACGGCGCGGGCCGACTGGCGGGGCCCATAGGTATTGAACGGCCGCACGATCGCCACCGGCATGCCGAAGGAGCGGTGAAAGGACAGCGCCAACTGGTCGGCGGCGATCTTGGTCGCGGAATACGGCGACTGCCCCTGCAGCGGATGATCCTCGGTGATCGGCACGCTGCGGGCGGTCCCGTAGACCTCGCTGGTCGAGGTGTGGACGACTTTGGCGGTGCCGAGCTCGCGCGCCGCCTGGATGACGTTGAGAACGCCCTTGATGTTGGTATCCACATAGCTTTCAGGCGCGCGGTAGGAATAGGGAATGGCGATCAGCGCGGCGAGGTTGAGCACCGTGTCGCAGCCGCGCATGGCTTCCTTTACGACCGCCGCGTCGCGAACGTCGCCGGCGACGACCTCGATCGACCGCTTGACGTCGTCCGGCGCCTCGTCGAGCCATCCCCATGAGCCCAACGAATTGTAGAGCACGAACGCCCGCACGTCTTTGCCGCGCCGCACGAGCGCTTCCGCGAGATGGGAGCCTATAAACCCGTCGGCGCCGGTGACGAGAGTCCTGTCGCTCATCTGCGCGTCATCTTATGTTTGTTATACTCGGGTCGTATCCCACCGAAGGAAGGGCTGAATGCACCCCCGGCGGTTGTAATGGTCCTGGGTCAGGAGACTTGGCGTACCTATGTTCAGAACCTTGAACGTTATCGTTTCTTGACGATTATATATGTCCTCCTGCCCTCTCGGTTTCACCTTGTTCAATCCCACAACAACCATATATTCGCCAGCGTTCAGCAATTTTCCAGGAATGCGTGCATCAGTGCAATAGCGACCAGGTTTTCGAGCTCCCAGCATCGATAGGTCGATGTCATGATCGGTCGTGCACAGCACATTCTGGCTATCGGTCGTCTGGAGAAAGATCCAAACGACCGCGTCTTCGATCTCCTTGTTGACATCGTATTCAATGCGCAAAGTGATATCGTCCTCGAACGAGACCTCGCCAGCGGGTGGGTCCAGCTGCACCTTCCGCAGGGCCATCGCATTCCCTGGATTGGGGGGAAGTTCGCACACAGTCCGCGGGGTGACCTGAAGTTCTTGATAATCCCGGACCACATCGCCGGCTAGGCCGTAAGCTTTGATCTCCCCTTTGTCCAGCAACAGTCCATGCGTGCAAAGCCGGGTAACGGTCGACATTGCGTGGCTCACGAACAAGACCGTCCGGCCGTCATTTCCCGCATTCTCCATCTTGCCTATGCATTTGCGTTGGAACGCAGCATCGCCCACCGCGAGAACCTCATCCGCAATCAAGATCTCGCTCTCGAGATGCGCGGCGACGGAAAAGGCGAGGCGGACATACATACCCGACGAGTAGCGCTTGACCGGAACGTCGAGGAACTGTTCGATCTCGGCAAAGTCGACGATCTCGTCGAACTTGCGTCGAATTTCATCTCGCCGCATTCCCATAACGGCGCTGTTTAGTAGAATGTTTTCTCGGCCCGTGAGTTCCGGATGAAACCCCGTTCCCACCTCCAGCAAGCTGCCAACGCGCCCCCGCAACCTGGCGCATCCCTCAGTGGGACTGGTAATGCGACTCAGAATCTTCAACAGGGTTGATTTGCCCGAACCATTGGGTCCAACAATTCCAAGCCGCTGGCCCTGCTCGACCTTAAACGAAACGTTCTTGAGAGCCCACAGACTCTCGCGCGGCGCCGATACCATAGGGCTCGGCCGCCACCTCAGCAACCTGCGACCCGCATCGAACACTCTTGTTGCGAGCTCTGTCTGAGGCAGCGTGGCCGGTTGCCCCAGGTAGTAACGTTTCGACACATTCTCGACGACGATCTGCGCGCTCATCGCGGGGTCCTTCAAATAATATCTGCGAACTCTCGCTCGACGCTGCGGAAATACATGATTCCGACGAACATCGCGACAACGCTGCCTATTACGGAGACAGACAGCGCAAAAGGGTCCAAAGAAAAAGCAGGCCCCAGCGTGGCCCAGCGAACTGCCTCGACGCTGCCGACGAGCGGGTTAAACGAATAGGCCCAGCGCCAAGCCTTTGGCACGAGCTCGGTCAGATACCCGATCGGAGTGACGAAGAACCCGGCCTGAATGAGAAATGGTATTAAAAAGCGCACATCGCGATAACGCACATAAAGAGCAGAGGTCCAAATTCCGATGCCGAGCGATAACAGCAGAACAGGAAGTAAAAACAAGGGTAAGAGCAAGATTCGCCAGGTCGGCCATATCCCGTACATACCCATTGCGCCGAGAAGGAGCACGAAGCCAATAGCAAATTCAACGAGGCCCGAAGCAAGCGCTGCTACAGGCAATATGATGCGCGGAAAATACATCTTACCGACGAGCGCTGCGTTTTTGATGATAGCGTTGCTGGATTCTGACAAGGAGTTGGCAAAGAACTGCCACGGTAGGAGCCCGGCCAGCACGAGAAGCCCGTAAGGAGTCCCTTTCGCCGGCAGCCCCGCCAAGATCCCAAACGCAACAGTGTATACAAGCACGTTGAGCAACGGCTTCACGACACTCCACCCGATACCCAACATAGTTTGCTTGTAGTGAACCAAAATGTCCCGCCAAGCGAAGAAATAAAGCAAATCTCGAAATCGCCACACCTCTATCCAGTAATGTTTGTTGTTGGACTCGGGCCCAATAAAGGTTTCGCCAACGTCTACCGGGCCGCCGGGCGAGGCCACCGCCTCTGCACCGTCGAATCTGTTGATGACATCACTCACCATGAGCGCTCTCCGGGCAAAGTGGCATGGGCAACTCGCAGTACGTTTTCGAGCGTGCGGCTTTTCCTGCAGAACTCAAAAAATCCGAACGATTACGAGCGCGTCCCGATTGTTGCGAACGGAACGCGCGCCAATTGGCGAGACGACATCAAAGGTGGTATTGCCCGTTTCGAAGTCGTTCGGCGAGGTTCATCCACCAGTGCCGCTTCGCGGCAGCGCTGGTCGCCTGATTTGCGGACGGATCTGCGGCCCATAGCACGCTCTTCTGGTCCCACGAAGAAAGGCGCAGCAAAGGCTCGCGATACAGCTCCATGGCGCTTTTGTAAGTTTTCCAGGATCGCCGCGGAAACCAAGTTTCGATGAACTTGTCATCCATAGGCTGTACGACGTCAATATCGAAAATGTATTTCAGTGACAGCGTCGGATACGACATGCATATCGATGTGGCGTTGCGCACAAGCTCACGCCACAGTTCGATTGGATAGCGCTTAAACTCCGGGTCGAGTTCCACTGGCTCAAAGTCGGGCGACAGCGCTTCGATCAGCATCCGGTTTCGCGGAAGCGTCTCGCCCGGGTGGGATTTCAGAAACACCACACTGCCCGGAGTGCAATGTTGCAGGACGGAGGCCCGATACATGGCGATTTCCCGTTCCAAGCTGATCACTCCGGCTTCCGCGTGATTCTCCGTGATCAAGAGATACTTCCGGCGCGAGGCGTAATGTTGGAGCAACGATTGAATGTAATTGCCGAGGCCGGAACATCCTGACGCGGATTGAAGGAAAATGTCCTGCACGAGCTCCTTGGCGCAAACCGTGAGGGGCACATTCCGCAAGAACTGGCCCGAGTGATCGACCGGCAGGATCAACGCGGCACGATCGGGCGGGTGCCGATTGTCGGGCCTCACTTTTACAGAGGCCAAAGCCAGACGAACGTGCTTCTCATAGACGATGCCCAAAGCATCGCCAAAGCAGGTCCTGCGCGCCTCAGGGAAGGCGCGGCATAAGGCGCTGTAGATCGCGCTGCTGCAGTCATGGGGGTAAAAAATCTCGGCTGCCGCTGACGTTCCACATGCTTTCCGAAGAAGAGCTTCGTCGCTTGCTGCATGATCGGCGTTCACGATCGAGAAAACGGTGATTCGCTCGGGAAAATGCGCGGTGATTTTCTGAACCACCGAATCAAGCTCGGTGACCACTTGCTCCTGACCGCTCGGCACAGGCCAGTTCACTGCAATGATCACCCGGTCGACACCCTCGGGATATAATGTTCGGACCGCGGCGATGAACGCCAGCGCATTGATCGGAGCATGGACGAAGCCGACAACGACCAATTGCGTGTTCCCCGACAGGTATCGTTTGGGTTTGACGCCGGTCGGCGAATGTTACCGCAGGCCGATGCCTCTGCGGTACTCGACAGCCGGGCGGGCGGCCTATTCGGCCGCGATCGAAGTAGGCATGGGCTTTCCGCGCATTCTGGCGGTGGCGCGGTCGATGCCTGACTGCGGGTTACCCTTGAACTGCCGCCACTCGGATTCGAACTTGCCGAATTTATCGAAGTCGCCGCGTATCATGAGTTCGCGCAGACCATATAACTCGACGGCGTTGAAATTTTCACAAATGGTGGCTGTGATATCAGTCGCATCGCCCAGCTCGGAGACAAATCGCTCGAGGTCACCGTCGTATTGTTCAAGGATCTTGTCCTTGTAGACGGCGTACCATTCGCAACCCGGATAGGGCGTGACGAAGAACGGTTTGCAGACGATGCCCAGATCCTTCCATGCCCGCATCGACTCGCGCAGGCTCTCGAAGTCCTCGCCCGGAAAACCCATCATTTGATTGGGAATGGGGCGAATTCCGGCGCGCATGGTCCACAAATAGGACCGTATGTTGTTCTCGGGCGTCGCGCCCTTTCCCACGGTCTTCAGAATGCGCGGCGAGAACGATTCCCACCCATAATCGAGGTAGGAGCAGCCGGCGCTGGCCATCTTCTTCAGGATGCGCTCGGTGCACAAGGTGGCATGGCTCGTGCCTCCCCAATGCACACCGGTCTTGCAGCTCTCGTCGTGGGGCACGCCCTTGTGCCGGCACTCCGGCTGCAAGCCCTCAGCGATCCAGAGATCGCAGATGGAGTCCAGCCAGGTCCGCTTCGAATATTGATCCATCGTCATCAGATTTTCGTCCAGGAACGAGACGAAGTTCACCTGAAAACGGTCGACCATATACTTGACCATGTCGACAATGTAGCGCGGGCTGTGATAGCGGATCGTCCTGGTATGATTGCCGGGAACATCGAACACGACGTCGGTCTTGCCGCCCTCGCCGCTGGCGTAGGTCATGTCGCCGGCGATCCCCAGGTGGAAGCAAAACCGGCAGATTAGCGAGCAACCATAACTCGTGTTGATATCCAACCGCCGCGTGGCGCCCATCGATTCTTCGGACAACGCCACGGAGGAGTTAGGGAAATAAATCTCCTCGAGCGGAAAAAGCTCCCACGCGGGATAGGGCAGGCTGTCCAGATCCTGCAGCAATGCGCGCGGGCGTGTCATGAAGGTGTCGGAGCCGCGCCGCAGAATCAAGCCGTCGATCTGGTCGTAGGTGTTGCATTTGGCGTCGACCGCCGCCAGCACCTCCGTAAAGGTTGCATAGGCTTCCCCGACCACGCCGATGTCGACCTCAGGCAGGAACCGCATCAGGTCGTGCGGCATGCTGGTCAGCGCGCCGCCGCCGAGCACCGTCGAGGCGCGCGGGGCGTAAGCCTTAGCCGACTTGAATATCTGTTTGAGCGAATTGTACGCCGTCGTGATGCCCCCTGCCGCGACGACGTCCCAGTCGTCGGCCTGCATGACGTCCTTGAAGACGCTCGCATCGAGCCGCCAAGCGTTGTGATCGTAGACCTGGACTTGATGGCCCGCGCGCATGGCGATCGCCACCAGCATAGCCGTGCCGTACGGGACGTGGCGCGGCGCGTCCTCGGCACGGACAACCGGATTGACGAACAGTATCTTGGCCAAGATTCCCCCTACTTTCCGGTCGCGAGCCTAACGGGGCAGCGCCTCAACTGCGACGGCCCTCACCCGTCGTAGCGGCAACAAAGTCAGACAAGCGAACGAACTCGACACCCGGGCCGAAGAGGATGCCGCCCCCAGTGCAGTTATAGGTCAGCACGCCGTCCTTGGCCGCCTGTTCCGCCATTTCCAAGAATGCCATCCTATACCAATAGTAGGCAGGGTCGGTAAAGAATCGCGTCCCCAGGTGAGGGTTGTGGATATGCACGAAAGCTTGGGCAAGGTTTTCGTCGCCCAGCATCTCTCTCAGCTCGCTGTAATACTGGGTTTCTTGGTAGCTCGTGTCGGCATAATAGGACAGGTCCATGCCCAAAATGCCGATCTTGCGTTTGCCGAGAACCGCATGGGCAACGACCCAGCACGCCGTGCCTACGTTGCCGCCCGCATTGATGCAGGGCTTCCCGTTTAGCGCGTAGATTTCCCGGGTCAGGCTATTGGGCTTATCGTAGTCATCGAAAAACGGGTTCCACCAATACATCGGCATACCCGCTTCCTTGCAGCGCCGCACTACGGCCTGTGACGCGGAGCTCGATACACAGATTCGCATCTGCTTGCCGTGACGATCGACCAAGGCCAGCAATTCCCGATTCACATCGAGCTGGTTGAAGCGGAATTTCGGATCCATGTCCTGACGCGAATAGTAGTCATCGCGCTCGATGGCGGACTCGTCCAGCGCAGGGGCGCCGAACCAGCGGACGATGCGCTCGGGATGAGGATCGACCGTCACCACCAGATGCGGCACGATGCCGTTACGCAAACACCAAGCCATGGCCGACTCGGTGGCGATGATAGTTCCGCCGTATCCGCTCTCCTTGATTTGCCGTGCGGTGTCCTGGCGGTGAAGGCTCGGACCGGCCGCAATGACAAGGGCCGTATCGCCCTGTGCGAGCTCCGTGTCGCGCAGTGCGAGGATCGAAGCGCCGTGGCGCGCATCCACTTGGTTTGCGCGCGCGTTCTCTAGGGCCTGGCCACCAATACGGTCGACCGTGTACTGCGCCATCCGCGCAGCAATTTGCTCGGGCAGCGATTTCTCTTGCACGGAAATCCCGGCGTTCGCCGACGTTTCAGCGCTCACTCGCCATCATACTGGGCGGCGCGGCCGGCCGCGGGCATCTCCTTCGGGTCGCCCTCGCCGTCTCCGTTCCACAGGAATTTCTTGCGTGAGACATAACCAATGCTACCGCCGAGCCGGGCCAAGGCAGCACGCTCAAACTTGGTTTCGAGGTCGTCCTCGCCTTTTTCGGCCTTAACGTCGCCCTTCGTCTGGAAGTTTCCTCGCAACAGCTTGCTCATGATTCGGTGTCCTCTTGGTGTCGAACTTCAACGTGAAGGTTAATTCACGCGGAACTGACTATCAGGCCCCTTATACAATGCAGGGGAACCCTAGGCTTCGGTCGCATGTGTCTCAATAGATCTAAAGCGTCGAGCCAAACCTTTCCCCCTATTTGCGTATTTCCCGGTCCAGCCTACCCGCCTCAACATCAATCTGCGCGCGCCGATAATTGTCTGGCTTGCCTATATCCAGCCAATACTCCCGCAGCGGAAAGCTGACGACATTGCCCTTGGCAGCGAGGATCCGCTCGATCACCTGGGGCATGTCCAACGGCTCGCCCGCAGGGATGAAATCCCAGGCGCTCGGCTCGACCAGATAGATGCCCGCGCTAACAAAATAGCTAAAGCGCGGCTTCTCGCGAACAGCAAGGACTCGGACGCCGTCGAAATCGACCACGCCAAAGGGCACATCCACTTCGTAAGGCCGCACGGCTACGGTCAGATCGCCAGCATTGCCGCGATGGAACTCGACCATGGCGCGAAAGTCAATGTTGGTAAGGATGTCGCCGTTCATAACCAACACGGTGCCTTGCGGCCGGCCGAGTAGGCCCAATGCCCCTGCAGTGCCGAGCGGCCGGTCCTCCTGCACATATTTGACGTTCACGCCGAACTCGGCGCCCGTGCCGAAATGCTCCGCGATCTTTTCGTGGAGATAGTGGGTCGTGATGTTGACGTCGGTGATGCCGACGGCGCGCAGTCGCTCGATGGTGCGCTCCAGCAGCGGCTTGTCGCCGAGCGGCAGCATCGGTTTGGGGGTGTCGTCGGTGAGGGGACGCATCCGCGTGCCGAAACCGCCAGCCATGACCACGGCGCGAATCTCGTCATCAAGGCTGGCGACGAAGCGGCTCAACAACGCTACGTCGACCACGCGGCCGTCTTCATCAAGCAGTGGGATGTGCTGAACGCCCGCTTCACGCATAGCGTGCAGCAGCGCCTCATCGGTAACATCGGCCGCGCGAGAGACCGGAACCGGATGCGAGGAGCCCTTTTTCATCTCCAGCAGGCGGCCGACGGGCTGCTCAAAGCCGAGCCCCGCCAACATTCCGCGACGGACGTCGCCGTCGGTGATCGTGGACAAGAGCCGGCCCCGGTCGTCCACCAACAAGGCGATCCCAATCGCCGCGGTGTCGATGCATCGCACCACTTCCCCAATCGTCGCCTGTTTGGAAATCAGGCAGCGCTCGATGTCGGCAACGAAGGGCCTCATGTCTGACGTCCGTCGAATGATGGACGCAGCGTCTGATCGCCGAATACGGTAAATCCCCACCGCTTAGCGATCGCGTCAGCCAATATCAGGTCAATCTCCTCATCCACATCCAGCGCGCGGCGGGAATCCATCTCGACGATTCGCAAGGGATCAACGAACAGCGTTCTTGTGCGCCGCAAGGCCTCGGTACGCACCGCGTAGGCGGCGCCCGCCGGGAAAAACGGCAGCTCTAGCCACTGGGTGTGGATCGCGTCCCCTTCGATATTCTTGTCGAGAAGCGGCACGACGCTGCCGTCCGGCTGGCGCCGAAACATCCATTGTGGGGGCTCGCTTACCTTGCGCGCGGCGAAGCAGCAATTGGCGGCACCGGCCCGCAACGCCTCGACACAAGCCGAGATCGTCTCAGGCAGCACGAAGGGCGTCGTCGGCTGCAGGTGAACGACAATATCGTAGCCTCGGCCTTCTTGCTCGGCGAGGGCATCATGGGCATGCAGGAGAATGTCCGCATCCTGGGCATAGTCCTCGGCGAGAGCTGCCGGCCGCCGGAACGGCACGTCGGCGCCGCAACCACGCGCGATCCCGGCGATCTCGTCGTCCTCCGTCGAGACCACGACGCGGTCGAGGCTGCTCGCCTTGGCTGCCCCGATCATATAGGCGATCAATGGCCGGCCGTTGATCGGCAGAATGTTTTTGCGCGGCAGCCGCTTCGAGCCGCCACGGGCCGGAATCACGCCCAGCGCACGCATGTGCTCACCCTTTCTTGACTTGCTGGGGAGCCACGCCGATACGGCCCGCGCTGTGGCTACTCAATTTGGTGGCAAGCATCGGCTCGGCCGCCGCGAGGGCCGCACGGTTGGCGATGACCTTGCGAAAGGCCGCAGCAACGTCGCGCATGTCGTCCTCGGTCGAGGAATAGGCAATATGGTAGAGCCAAAGGAAGCGCTCGCCCAACAGGCTTTCGGCAACCGGGCACATCCCCTTCTGGTAGATCACCGGGCTGTCGCCGCCCGACCCTCCCTTCCACGGCCAGCCGTTACGGCCATAGGCAATCCGCTTGAGAAAATGCGGCGCGGCGTACATGGGGCGGGAATACCCGGTGCCGACGGGAACCCCCTCCTCGCGCAAGGCGGCGACCAACAAAGCGCGCGACATCCCGGCTGCTTGAGCATCGAATAGCGCCACCAAGAGATGCGGCACATCGCGGGCCTGGCCTCCGAGAGCGCGCTGGCTCGGCGGCAGCACGATGCCGGGAATACCGGTGAGCTCGGCGCGCAACAGGTCCGCGTTGCGGGTGCGCCATTCGTTGACGATATCGAGCTTGCCGAGTTGCGCACGGCCGAGAGCCGCGCACAGCTCGGGCATCCGAAAGTTGAGGCCGACAACATTGGCAAGATCCTCTTCGGTCGCCTCATCGCCGAAGGCCACCTCGCCGTGATTGAGGATCAGACGGGCGCGGGCCGCGAGATCGGGGTCGCGGGTGATGATCATCCCGCCTTCGCCGGTCATGATATTCTTCGACTGTTGAAAGCTGAAAACGCCGGCATCGCCCACCGCGCCGGCCCGGCGGTTGCCCCACATGGCGCCGATGGCCTGGCATGCGTCCTCGATGATCTTCAGCCCATGCGCGTGTGCGATGGCGGTCAGCGCGCCCATGTCGGCCACGTTGCCGGTAAGATGAACCGGCATAATGGCCTTGGTCCGAGGCGTTATGGCCCGCTCCACCGCCTGCGGATCGATGCAGAAGCTATCGGGATCCACGTCGACGAAGACCGGGATCGAATCGAACATGAGAACAGCATTGCCGGTAGCGCTGAAGGAGATCGCCGGAACGATCACTTCATCGCCCGGTCCCACACCCGCCGCTGCCAATGCGACGCTAAGCGCAGCCGTCGCCGAGGTAACCGGAATGGCATAGGGAACATCGAATTTGGCCGCGAATTCGGCCGCGAAGGCGCGCACGTTGGGGCCGCCGAGAAAATGCCAGTAGTCCGAGATGCTGGCAGCGTCGGCGCTCGGCATCTCCAGCACGTCGCGCCCGACCGCAATACCGATATAACGGGAGAAATTCTTGTCGCGGATGGCCTGCAGCACCATTCGCTCCTCGGCCTCGTCGATCATGGGCTCGACGACGAAGGGTTTGGTGCGCAGCGGTGCGCCGCCCAGAATGGCAAGGGTTTCGGTCATCGCTGCGGCCATGGCGCGCCCTCTTTGGCGGCGCAATCAGCTCCAGCTCTTCCCTTCGACTTGCGCCTTTTCCAGGGGCTGGTCATCGCGTTACACTTCTCCCCATGACCACGGCCCGTTCGTCTCACGCCCCGGCCACCCGCCTGCGCACCGTCGTCGTTGGACTCGGTCAGGTGGGTTCGCGCTTTGATGAGGAGCCCGGCCGTCGGGGCGTGCAGAGCCATGTGGGGGCGTACCTCCACCTTGCCGACAAATTCACGCTGTGCGCCGTCGCCGAGGTTTCGTCGCCGAACGCCGCCGCATTCCGGACGCGCTGCCCTTCGGTACCGGTCTACACGGGTCTGGACGAGTTGATCGCGCGCCACCGGCCCGAGGTGGCGAGCATTTGCACGCCTGCCGAAACGCACGGCGAGGTTCTCTTCAAGCTCCTCGCATCCAAAGATATGCGGCTGATTTGGTGCGAGAAGCCGCTCTCGGTCGATTGGGACGAGGCGCGGCGGATGGTTGATGCCTGCCGCGACCAAGGCGTGCGGCTCATGGTTTCCTTTAACCGGCGCTGGCAACCGCTTTGGCAAAGAGCCCGTACCTTGGTCCATACGGGCAGCGTCGGAACCGTGCGTTCCATCCGTGTCGCGTTTCCCAACCGCCTCTACAGCATCGGCAGCCATGCGGTTGATTTGGCTCTCATGTTTGGTGGGCCACTCGAGACGATAACGGCGCTGCCCTTGCCGGCGCTGGAAGAAGCCTGCGAACCCGCTGTCGCTGCCTTGCTGCGCTACGGCTCCGGTGCCGGCGGCATCATCCAGGTGACTGGCTTCAAGGCGCAGCTGATAGTCGAAGCGGAGGTGATTGGTGACGAGGGCCGCTTGTGGGTGCGCGAGGATCGGAGCCGGATCACGATCGAGCGCTTTGTCCCGAGCGCGAACTTCGTAGGCTATCGTCAACTCGGCACGGCGGAGGAGGACACAATCGACAGCCCGGCCGATTTCTCGGCTTTCATCGCGATGGCCGGGCATGCGGCCGCCGCTCTTAACGACGGTGCTCCAATTATATGCGACGGGGCGTATGCGCTGGAGGTGCAACGTATCCTCGGGTTGATGAATCGGTCCTGAAGGCGAAGGGAATATGGCCGTTGTCATACCCCTATTGGCACGCTTCAGCTTAGCACCGACTGAAAGCGGGTGCCGATGGGAAAGCTGGGCACGATCGGGGCAGCGACTGTTCCATCGGAGCGCACTTGCGCCGCACGGGTGATCCGGATGGTGCGGTCCGCACACTTGACGGTAACCCCGCCCTGATCCCTTCCCACCACCTCTCCAACTGTTCCGATATAAATCGGCCCCTCGGGCACCGGCTCACTCTTCAAGAGCGCGAACTGGCGATCCCCCAAGTTGGTGCGCGCTCCCGGTCCGGGCGGGGCAACGCCGCGGATGAAATTATGCAGCCGCTCCGCCGGCCATGACCAATCGATCCGCTCGTCTCCCGACCGGCGCTTTCCGCAATAAAAGCCGACCGGATGGATCGAGCTTTGCGGCACGCGCGGGGCCTTGCCCGCCGCGATGAGCTGCAGCGCCTTATGCAGCGTCTCGGCGCAGGCAGCGAAAGCCTTGGTCAGCAGGTCGGCATAGTCGTCGGTGGGATCGATGGGGACCTGCCGCTGGTAAATGATATCGCCCGTATCTATCCCCTCGTCGACATAATGAATCGTCACGCCGAAGCTGGCCTCGCCATTGATGAGGACCCAGTTGAGGACGTTGCGGCCCCGATAGAACGGGAGTGCACCCGCATGACAGTTGATGAGACCCTTCAACGGGAGATCAATCAGCGCCCGGCGCATGATCTGATCAAAGGACACGGAGACGATCACGTCGGGCCGAAGCGCCGCGAACGCTCCAACCGTTTCGGCTGCGTTCACATCGCGTCCACAAAAGAAGGGCAGCGAGCGCTGCTCGGCCTGAAGGCGCAAGACGGGATCGGGCGTGGGATATCGGGCGCCGATGAAGACGACCTCCCAATCAGGCTCACTCGAGATGAGCGCGAGAGCCTGGTGCGCCCAGGGGCCATCGCCGAGATAGCCGATCCTCACGTGATCGCCTCGTCGCGCGCAAAATCCCGCCAGGCGGGCGTGCCGAGCAGGCGCCAATAATCCATCGGCGAGCGTCCGGTCGCGGGACGTTTGGCCGTCAGGTTTTCAGCTGTGAATTGCTCGCCGGCGGCGATCGGCCGAGCCGCAACGAGACTCTTGCGTGCGATCGAAATATTTTTCAGCTCCGATGCGGCAGGTTGCTTGACACCCGAGCCGAGCGCCGCCTCGACGGCGCGTATCCCGTTCACCATGGCACTGAACTCGGCGGGCTGCAGCGAGGCCGCATGATCCGGCCCTTCCGCCGTCCGATCCAGCGTGAAGTGCTTCTCGATAATAACGGCCCCGCGTCCGACGGCCGCGATCGGCACAAATATGTCCGCCGTGTGATCCGATAGCCCGATGGGAAGCGCGAAGGCGTCTCCGAGCGCGTCCATGGCGCGCAGATTCGTATCCTCGTAGGCGGCAGGGTACTCGGTCGTGCAGTGAAGCAGGCTGACACGCTCGCGCAACAAACGGCATCCGTCTGCCGATGCGAAGGCCGCAACCAGTGCGCTATCATCGGGCATGGAAGCAGATTCGAGGAGCCCGAAGGCCACAACCTTCAGCGCCGTTTCGACCTCCGACAGCGTGCTCATGCCGGTCGAGAGGATGATAGGCAGTCCGGTACGCGCCGCCGCGAGCAGAAGCGGTCCATTGGTGATCTCGCCCGAGGGGATCTTGATGCGGCGAACACCGACCGTCTGGGCCAGGAAGCCGAGGCTTTGGATATCGAACGGCGTCGACAGGAATTCGATGTTGCGGTCGTCGCAGCGCCGCCGCAGCGCCAGATGCATATCCTCGCTAAGCTCGAGGCGGCGCAACATGGCGAATTGCGGTTCATCGTGCGCCGTCGTGAGCCGCTGATACTGCGCCTTCGGCGCAGCGGCCGTCACCAGCCGTTCCGCCTTGAAGGTTTGGAATTTCACGATGTCGGCGCCCGCCTCCGCGGCGACGTCGACGAGCCGCAGCGCCGTCTCCAGCGAGCCGTTGTGGTTGACGCCCGCCTCCGCGATGACGATGCACCGGCTCATGCCGGGATGTTCCAATCGGCGAACCGCTTCGGCATCAGCTTGCCGAGGCTCGCCTCGGCAAGCGTGTTCTTGATCGAACTGCTGATTTGGCCCGGAGTACCGTACGGCGAGCCCACGGTTGCGGCATGCGCCCTGAACTCAGCAGAGAGCGCACGCCCAATGGCGTTGCGGATCTCCACGCGGTCCTCGGCACAATCGATGACCGACTGCCCGCGTAGTCGCCCTTGCTGACGCGGGCCCACATTGACGGTCGGTTTTCCAAGCGCCGGCGCCTCGATCAAGCCGCTCGACGAATTGCCGATGATGACGTCAGCCTGCTGCATCGCACTGAGGTAATTGACTTGCCCGAGCGATGTGAATGATCGCGCCCGATCGGAATGGCGTTCCACGTATTGCTCGATTATCCGGCCGATGGCACGGCCGCCGCTGTCGGCGTTGGGCATCGTCACGACGAGATGGCTTTCGGGGAAGGCATCGAGCGCGGCCAGAAGCTCGGCCGCCGCGCGTTCCGGAGGAAGGCCGCCCAATGTCGCCGGATGATAGGTCACCAAGAACGTAGGATTTCCGAGCTCGAATCCGAGCGCCGCTTGGGTACCGGCTTGGTCGAGCAGTTGCAGGAACGCAATGTTGTCGAGCCCCGGAGCCCCCACGAGATGCACATTTTCCGGCCGCTCTCCCATCTGGATCACTCGCTTGCGGTGAGGCTCGGCCGTGACGAAGTGAAGATGTGCGATCTTGGTGATCGCGTGTCGCATCTGCTCGTCGATGGCTCCTTCGGTGACCTCGCCGCCGTGGATGTGAGCGAGCGGAATGCGCGCCGCCATCGCAGCTTGCGCCGCCGCGAAAATCTCAAAGCGATCCCCGAGCACAACGACCAGATCGGGGGAGGCTCGGTGCAAAGCGTCGGCAAAACCGATGACGCCGAGCCCGATCGATTTTGCCATGCCCACGGCACTATCGCTGGAGACGAGCATTTCGACGGTGCCGGCAATCGGAAAGCCGTCGCTGCGTATCTGCTCGACGGTCAGGCCGAATTCGGGCGCGAGATGCGAGCCGGTGACAAGAAGTTGAAGCTCGAGGCGCGGATCCTGTTGCACCTCCTTCAACAGCCAGAACAGGAGGCCGTAATCGGCGCGGCTTCCCGTCACGATACAGATTTTTCGGTGCGCCATGACGAAGGTTCGGTGCGAAGTCGCAACGACGTCGGCAGAAATTCGCAGGCATGCGCCGGATCGCCCGACCGCATTTTCCCATGCTACCGCACTCCGGGTGAAAATCACCCAGACGACAAAGCCCCCCTCCCCGCGCGGCCCTCAGGCCGAAAGGCAGACGGCGTGCAGGGGGGTTTCCACGCGAGCTTTGCGGCCCAGCAAATCGAGCAGCACCATGACGCGCTGCTCATCTCGCGCGCATTCAAAAATCCCGGTGAGCCCCGCAAGGGCGCCTTCCGCTATGCGAATAGCGTCCCCGGGACGGAATTTTGGCGAATTGGAAATGCCCACATATCCATCGGTGTTTTCGCGTTCGCGGATTGCGCGCAATACGTCAGCCGGAACCGCGGCGGGTTCCTCGCCCTGCCAGACGAGACCCGCAACACCGATCGTCGAGATGATCGATCGCCAGCGCGAACGCGCCGGATCAATTCCCACGAACAGGTAACGGGGAAAGAGGGGTGCGGCCACCCAGTCGGTTCGCCGCGCGTGCCGCCGACGCTTCAGATAGCGCGGAAGGTACACTGCGAAGCCCTGATTCTGCAGGTGCCGGTCGGCAACAGATTCGCCCCGCGGCTGCGTATAGGCCACAAGCCATTTCATCGCGGAGCTCATTCTGACGGTCGCTCCCGTGAGATATGCAGCAGCGGCAAGGTGAGGATTCTCTCGCGGTCGAACTGCGCGGCCAAGAGATCGTATGCGGCTTGGGGGCCGCGACAATCCGTGACGATCGCCGCGTCTACGTTCTCGAATCCTTCGAGCCGGTCGAGGATTGGAAGCAGGGAGCGCGACCCGCTCTGCCCGTCCAAGTCGAGGATGCCCAGGATGACAACGCCACGATCCTTCGCACATAAAGTCGCGACATCCGCGATCTCACTGGCGCCGGCCAAGATCACGCGCCGCCAACCCCTGCTTTCGCATTCCGTGATTGCACCTTCACACTGCTCGCGGGCGAGCCGGACGAAGGCGAGCGAGTTGCTGAGGTATTGCGCCGCCAGCTGGCTCTTCTCGGCAAATCCTTGCGGGGTGAGGTAGTAAGCGTATCGGCGCGCCGGGATTTGAGCGACTTTGATCAATCCCTTCGCTACACAGCGCTTTAGGTAGGCGTTCGCCAGTCCAAGCGCGATGCCGAGTTCCCGCGCCACCGCCCGTTGGGTGACGACGTCTTTGCTCTCGATCGCCGTGAGGACGCGAAGCGTGATTGCAGCGTCCTCATCACGCATCGACCTGCCGGGCAAATCTGAGTGGGCATCCCGAGCGTTCATCAATTGAACATAGGGCGTTCACGGCATGAACGTCAACGGGAAATCCATCCCCGTGTGGATAACGGTCACTGAGAAATTCGCTCTCTACACTCGAGGGGGGCAGTATTTTTCTGTATAAAAATACCGTAATCATGCAGATCACGAGCTTGTGCTTTCACCCGACAGTACGAACGGTCTCGTCCTCGTTGGAACACTTGCGCCGAGCCCAGCGAATGCGGCAGTCTATTTTTGATGTCGATCCCATCGGACCGATGCGCTTGCCCTTATTGCGGGGAGTTTGGAACGGACCAGCCGAGCCGCGACTCGGACTTTTTCCTCTGTGGTCGTTGCGGCGTCCTGCGACCGCGCGATCGACAGGCACCGCAGGAGCAGCAGCATCTGCTCGAAGAGCGCTACGCACACATACCCCCGCGAACGCCTGTTCTTGATTGCCAAGGTTTGGAATCCATCGGAGGGCCGTCCCCCGAAGAAGCCGCTATGCTTCGCAAGAATTGCGGTGACCTTTTGTCAGGGGGGCGCGCGCTCGATGTCGGCGCCGGAGTTGGCGATTTCGTGAGTTGCCTGTCTCACTTGGGAATGCGTGCCTCCGGTCTCGAAGCATTCGCGCCAAGCGCCGTGATCGGACGATCGCACGGACTGGACGTGCTTGATGGCCGCTTTGACAAGGATACGTTGTGCCGCCATTTCGGCGATGAGCGGTTCGGCCTCATTTCATTTCGGGAAGCGCTCTATTATTTGGACCTTGGCGAAGCCCTTGGACTCATTCGGGAACGATTGGTCCCGAATGGCGCTCTCTACATAAAGACCCACGTGGCCGAGAGCCCCTACTATTGGCGTGGAATGAAGATGATCGACCGCTTGGGCAACTGGGTTTCTTCATTCTACAGCACACAGACCCTCACGCACATTTTGCGGCAGGAGCAGTTCAACATTGTCGCAATTCGGCACGCCTCTATCTCTCCCGCTCAAGCGGCCAAGGGCTGGGCCATCGCCCCGGGGTTACCTGTCCCATCATGCGCGACGGATGGAGAAATACCTCGACTACAAGTTTGCGAACCGAGTCGACGTAAATTTGACGGCTCATACCGACAATATCTATCGGATGCTCAAAGTATTTTTCTATCTGAATAATATTACGGAGACGAATGCGCCGTTCTCTATGTGGAGACGGTCGCAACAGCGCCGCGAGTGGCGTAGATTGCCGGACTACCTGCAATATATAGACCACCCCTATGGCCGCGACGGACATATTCCGAAGCACATCTATTCCCAACTCGGATCAGGAGAGAACGCGGACGTCGAACGGGTTGAATGCACAGCTGCCGCGGGAACAGCGATTTTTTGCGACGTAAGTGGCCTTCATAGCGCATCGCTCTTGCGCGAGGGCTATCGGCTGATGCTCGTCGACAACTGGATGACATACGACAAGAATTGGCTTAATCCTTACCACTGCAAAGTTACTGGACCGGACGGTCACGTCTAGCCGACGCAATACAAATCGTGAGCGGTGAAACGACGATGTGGCCGGACCTGTCGCGCTGACCAGCCATCGGACCATACGCTGATGCGGCAACGGATAGCCATGGTCACAGGCGTCACCGGACAGGACGGCGCCTATCTGGTCAAACTACTGTTGCAAAAGGGATATGTCGTCCACGGCGTCAGGCGGCGCTCGTCGCAATTTAATACCGGCCGCATCGACCAGTTTTATCGAGACGAGCACGAAGAAAGGTTACCGCTCTTCCTGCACTACGGCGATATGACCGACGCGACCAATCTCATCCGGCTGGTGCAAAAGATTCAACCGGACGAGATCTACAACCTCGCCGCACAGAGCCATGTCCACGTGAGCTTCGAGACGCCGGAATATACCGCCAACGCCGACGCGCTCGGGGCGCTTCGCCTGCTGGAAGCAATCCGCATCTTAGGATTGGAAAAATATAGTCGGTTCTACCAGGCAGCGACTTCTGAGATGTTCGGCAAGGCGCAAGAAACGCCGCAGCGCGAGACCACGCCGTTCTACCCACGCAGTCCCTATGCCGCGGCCAAGGTCTATGCCTATTGGATCACCGTCAACTACCGCGAGGCCTATGGGCTGCATGCATCGAACGGCATCCTGTTCAACCATGAAAGTCCGGTGCGAGGCGAGACCTTCGTCACGCGCAAGATCACCCGCGCCGTCGCAGGCATCGAGCTTGCGCGGCAGCGGGTTCTCTACCTCGGCAATCTGGACGCCAAGCGCGATTGGGGCCATGCCCGTGACTACGCCGAAGGTATGTGGCGGATGCTGCAGGAGGCGCATCCGGACGATTACGTGCTGGCAACCGGCGAGACGCACTCGGTGCGCGAGTTCGTCGAGCGAGCCTTTGCCCATATCGGCCGCACGATCGTATGGCGTGGACACGGAACCGACGAGCAGGGCGTCGAGAAACAGAGCGGCGAGGTTCTGGTCAAGGTCGACCCTCGCTATTTCCGGCCGACCGATGTCGAGTTTCTCCTGGGCGATGCCACGAAGGCCCGCACCAAGCTCGGCTGGCAAGCAGCGACGCGATTCGAAGATCTCGTCCGCGAAATGGTCGAGGGCGATCTCGAGATCGCCCGCGAGGAGCGTCCGCGCCGGATGTGGCTCGATTGAGGCGGCGCCGGCCATGCGGGATACAGCTTGCATCACAGCTTGGCGCATCGCCCGTCGTCATCTGCCCCTTGGCGTGAGCTCGGGCCTCGGGTAATCGTCTGCAGCAAGGATCGGCGACAGACCCTACCGCCGCGATGGTGCACCCGTGTCAACTCTCGCGAAGTTTCTCACGCACTCGGCACGGCGAATTCCGGCCGTCGACCGCGTCTATTCCGAGATCCGGCGACTTCGTCTGGAGAATGCCTCCCAGCTCGCCGCCATCAGGGAGGTCACTGCTGAGCGAGACGCACTGCGAAGCGAGCTGGCTCAGGCGCAGGGAGCCATCCGGAGCAAAACAGCGGCGTCGCCGGTGCGCGCGGGTCCGGCAATCGGTCAACAAGAGGTTGCCCGCTATTTTACGGTTCCACTGAAGGATCTGGGCAGCATCGAGGCCAAATACGCTGGCGTGCTCAGCCCGGAGCCGGAGGTCAGCCAGCCGAAGGTGGGGGTCAGCGAGACGCTGCTGAGCGGCGCTGAGGAGTATTTCAACAAGTTTGAAAACTTCAGCTACGTATTTAATCTGCTCAAAGCCGAGCTCGACGCGCTGGCGGTTACACCGTGCGGCATTGCCGTCGACTTCGGATCCGGCTTCGGCAATACCGTCATTCCCCTGCTGGAAAATTTTCCCGACCTTTCCATAATTGCTACCGACATCAGTCCCGATCTCTTGGCGATCCTGTTGCGCGAGGCTAGTAAGCGCGGACTACGTGACCGATGTGCAGCAATTGCCTTCGACGCCCAACGAGACTACACGATCGAAGGCTTTGCCGACATCGTCTTCGGCGGTGCGGTGCTCCATCACCTGATCGAGCCCGAAGCCCTTCTGAAAATCGTGATCAAGGTGCTCAAGCCGGGAGGGCACGCGATTTTCTTCGAGCCCTTTGAGAATGGGCACGCGGTGCTCCGTCTCGCCTATGAGGAGATCCTGAGCCGGGCCGCGGAGAAAGGCGAGACCGGTCGCGGCTTCGAGTTTTTGCAGCGACTCGTCACGGACATTGCGGTGCGCACGCATCGGCAGAATTATCCCGGCTTTTCGCAACAATGGTACCAACTCGACGACAAGTGGCTGTTTACGCATACCTACTTCGATCAGATGCGGCGGCTCGTCGGGGCCGCCGACGTGCGCATCCGGCCGTTCAATGCTCCCACTCAACCGTTCACAGCCCAGGCGCGCAGCACGCTTGTCAATTATGGCGGATTGGGCGTGCCTGATGCGCTTCCGCCTTGGGCTTGGGACGTGCTGCGGCGGTACGATGAGGATCTATTTTCCCCGGAAATGAGGAATGACCTCGTGATTGAGGGCGCT
Source organism: Xanthobacteraceae bacterium (assembly GCA_052148715.1). GTDB lineage: Bacteria > Pseudomonadota > Alphaproteobacteria > Rhizobiales > Xanthobacteraceae > JBKQHQ01. Next base: position 50,680 of record JBKQHQ010000120.1, read on the forward strand.
GTCGTTATCACGAAGTGAACTTCGTTCTTCGGCCTCGGGGGCGAATCTGGGAGAATGCCTGCGTCGCACGCCTCGCGGTAGCGGCTTGCCCGGACCGAGTTCTAATCGCCGTCGGCAAAGGCTAGGTATTGGCCCGGCGAACAAACATTTCGTCTGGGTGCGAAGCGTGGAGAGTTGACTGAGCCGAACAGCATGAAGCTTGTGCAGATCAACAGCAGCGACTATTGGGGCAGCCGTTTCAACGGTTTCGCTATTCGCGGACGCCTAGAGCAACGCGGTGTCGAAAGCCGGCACCTGGTGTGGCGACGTTTTTCCAGTGATCCATTGGTGGAGCTTGCCTACGACTTTCCGTTGCGTCGATACTTCGCCTGGGGCATCAATCAGCTTGAGGCCGTGCTTGCAGTCCAGTCCATGCTGCACTTGCAGTGGTTCACGCTGCCGCTGCACCCTCGCTTCCGCGCCGCCGACGTGGTGCATTATCAGATCCTGCATGACGGCTACTTCAGTCTCGCCGCGCTGCCGATGTTGTCAAAGGCAAAGCCAAGCGTCTGGACCTTCCACGATCCGTGGGCCATGACCGGCCATTGCATCTACCCGATGGAATGCAACCGTTGGCAAACGGGCTGCGGAAAGTGTCCCGACCTTACAACTCCTTTTCCGATGTCGCGGGATCACACACGATTCAACTGGCGTTACAAAAAGCTGGTCTATCGTCACACCGATGTGGACGTTGTCGTGGCGTCGCGCTGGATGAAGGAATTTGTCGCCAAGTCGCCGCTCGCCAGGGGATTCAACATTCACGTCGTCCCATTTGGGCTTGATCTCGACCGGTTTGCGCCCGGCCCGGTAGAGACTGCCCGCGAGCGGCTCGGCATATTTCCCGGGCACACGGTGATCGGCATTCGTGCGGCCGCGGGCCCATACAAGGGGGTCGAATATTTCCAGCAGGCGTTACGACGCATAAAAACCGATCGTCTCTTGTGCATCCTGACCACGCAAGAGAAGGGCGTGTTTGATGAATTTCTGGGCAAATATCAAATCGTGGAGCTCGGCTGGACGAACGATGAAGACCTGCTTATTGCATCCCATCAGGCAGCTGATTTCTTCGTGATGCCGTCGACCGCCGAAGCCTTCGGTCTCATGGCGGTCGAAGCGATGGCCTGCGGCAAGCCGGTCATTTCGTTCGAAGGCACGTCCCTGCCGGAAGTGACGTTCGCGCCGGAGGCCGGGCTGGCGGTGCCGATGCGCGATGCCGATGCCCTCGCAGCCGCGATCACGCATTGGATCGAGACGCCCGAGGAAGTCCGTATGCGCGGTAACCGCGCGCGCGAAATCGCCAAAGTGCACTACGGCATCGAGCTCCATTTGGATCGCCTGATCGAGGTCTATCGGAAAGCGATTGGGCGTCGCGCGGAGAAGTTGGCGGCATGAAGATCCTCCTCTTGACCGACATACCCCCGTGCAAGAACTTCACCGCCGGCCTCGTGCTCGATCAGCTCTGCCGATTTCTTCCGCGCGGCTCGATCGCCTGCTTCGCGATGGTCAATCCTGCCCTCGACGCCAAGCTAAGCCCCGACCTCGATTGGATTCCCGTAGCCTACGCAAGAAAACGTAACGAGGCCGCCTTCTGGCCCTCCCCCGCAAGGCTCTTGCGTTCAGCAATCCGCCGCATCTCAGAATCAAGACGCGGTCGTAGCTCACCGGTCGCATCGTCGCCGCGTGCCTGGCTCGCGCGGAAATCGCTTCCGCGCTTGCCTGGGAGTGGTATGTTGGCCCGACCCCTCCGGTTTCCGATCGTGTGGGCGGTGGAGAAGCTGCGTCGTGTTTGCGTCGTGCCCCGATTGACGAACCAAGCGGTTGCCTTTGGGCGGGCGCAGAAGGTCGATGTTGTGTGGGCCGTGCTGCAGGGCCAGACGGTTACACAGATGGCGGTCGACGTTGCGCGCAGGCTGCAGGCCCCGCTGATCACGCAGGTTTGGGATCCGCTGCGCTGGTGGCTCCTCGCCAATAAGATCGACCGCTTCAATCAACAGTCGGCCCTCGACGACTTTGACCAGGCGTTGCGCGAGAGCCGCACCTGCATTACCGCCTCTTGGGCCATGGCCCAGGCCTATCAATCGCGGTATAGCACTCGCGCGATACCGGTTATTGCGAGCCACCCGTCGGAATGGGCGAGGACGCCTGATCTCAATCGATTTCCTGGCGATCAGCTCAAGCTTGGAATGGCGGGCCAGTTTTACGCGGGGGAGGAGTGGCTGCAGTTGCTGCGCGCATTAAACATGAGCGGTTGGCAGGTCCGCGGCAGGTCCGTAAGCCTGACGGTTCTGGGAGCTGCCTGTCCGCCCGGTGACGCCCCGCCCGACCGTATTCGCTATCTCGGTTGGCGCAGCCAGGAGGAGGCGGTCGAGCTCTTGTCGGCCCTGGACCTGCTCTATTGCCCATATCCGTTCGACGGGCGGATGGAAGAGGTGGCGACGCTGAGCTTCCCCTCCAAGGTCGTTCTCTATCTGGCCGCCGGGCGCCCGGTCCTATTTCACGGCCCAGACTACGCCTCGCCGGCCGAATATCTTCGGGATCGGCAGGCGGGATACATTGTCCCGGATCTTCACGCTGCGGCCGTCTACAACGGGCTTTGCCGGCTCGTCGATGATCCGGAACTCTATGTCGCGCTCGGCAAACATGCTCAGCAAGCATTCCTACGCGACTTCACGCTAGAAAGCATGCGAGCGAGTTTCGAACAGGCGCTCGAGGTACAGCTCGATCAGATCGATGACCTTGGTAACGAACCTGTTCCGCCAATTCACTTACCTGATGTAACGGCGATCATTCCCGGCGCCGTAAGCGTCCTCGTTCGTGCAAAGAAAACGGCTGACCTCGTGCGCCGTGCGCACGGCGCGCTTGCGGGTTTACTGGTGTGATCCTTGCGCGGCCGCAACCGAGGTTGTCAGCCGCATCGAGTTAGACTGCTGGTCAGGCGACCAAAACCTAGATACGGCGCAGGGTAGTTGGGAGAAAAGACTGTGTTTAGACGTAAGCCCTCCATTGTCCCGGATGTCGAAAAGCTGGCGCGTCCATATCTCGCAATCAGTCGTGTATATTCACGCCTCCTTCTTTCTGAGAAGAATCATCTGCTAAGGGATGGGGCTCCAAAGGCCTACCCAGAAAGTTGGATCGACTTCGACCAACTTGGGTCACCAGCTCCATACAGGAAAACCTTTCCGTTCCCGGCCGACTACCTCAATGATCAGCATCGCTTTTATAGCGAGTGCAAAACTGGCCTTTTTGGCATCGCCGTATGCATCGACATCGGAATCGAGGGATACTTGCAGCGTGGTGATGCCTTGAAGCTCTATGAAATGGCCTTTTTCTGTGAAGGCGATGTTTTGGAACTGGGCACGCATAAAGGACTTTCCACATCGATCCTCCTGCAAGCATTGCAGGCGTCCAACAGGTTGGGCGAAATCTATACTGTCGATATTGACCGCGACGCCGGAAAGATAGCCAAGTCGAATATCGATTCCCGGCCGGGAGCCGGGCACGTGCATTTCAACCTTGAAGACGCAGGCTCCTATATGCGACGTGCCATTAGCGAAGGCCGTAAATTCGGATTAATATTCATCGACCATTGGCACGGGTACGATGCGACTTTTGAGGCCGCAACCCTAGGCAAGGCGCTCGTCGCTGAGGGCGGGTTTATCCTGTTTCATGATTACAACGACCCGAGCAATCGCGACCCCGGTCACGTCTACGGGGTGTATCAAGCAGTGGCGGACGTTCTATTGCCTTGCAGCGAGTTCATGTTTTATGGCAATTTTGGCTGCTGCGGCTTATTCCGCAAACAAGAACGAGGCGAGCCGACGTAAGCTGCGCGATCAATTTACCCAATTGACGAAACTACTCCCGCGCCGTACCGCGCGCTCGATGTCTCCAGGCTCGCGATCGCGCCTCGATGATCCTTCGGTTCGAATGCCTAAACCTCAGCGCCCAATCCGAATTCTTCTGGTCGGCCACGCGGGGAGCATCCACGTGGCCCGCTTCTTTGCATTGTTACAGGAGCTAGGATACGAGGCGCGAATGTTCCATGTCGACAGAGAAACCTTTTACGAAGACCAAAATCTGAGCGGCGCTACGGTCTACGTACCCTTTCTCGAGGCATTTTCTCACACGGGCCGCAATCGGCTTTTGGTGACGTTTCCCATTCCGTTTGAGGTCAAACGCCAACCGAGCAAGACTGGCAAACCGCTGGCTACATTGCTCAAATGGTGGACTGCTAAGCGTCTCCGAGCGTATGATCTGGTGCGCGTCATTTCAGTATTTGCGCCCGACCTCATCATCTCGGCGCGCATGCAAATTGAGGGTTATCTCGTCAGCGAGGCCAAACACCTTATGGGGCGCGATTTTGCGGTCCCTTGGATTCACTTCGTTTGGGGGACTGACATCGAGTTTTTCGGCAAGGACGAGGCCTATCGGGCTGAGCACCTTCCCCTCATTCGACGAGCTTTGACAACGTGCGACTATCTGCTGACCGATACCCAACGCGACGCCGATCAGGCCCCCGCATTCGGCTTCCGAGGCAAGCATTTGGGAGTCTTTCCGGCTCACGGGGGCTTTGACCCGGATTGGCTCGACGGGCTTCGCAATTCCATAGCAGGCCCCCGCAACATCATCTTCGTCAAAGGACGGGAGGGAAGCTACGTTGGTCGTGCAATGAATATCGTGACCGCTCTCGGCAGGCTCGCGCCGCGCCTGACCGGATACAAGATCATGGTACTACTGGCCACACCGAATGTTCGATCCTTCCTGCCGGAATTCGCTCGGCAGCATGGCTTGATGGTCGAAGCGCTCGAACACGTCCCCTATGACGATCTCATGCGGGTCTATGCGCGATCGCGGCTAGCCATTTCGGCGACGACCGTCGACGGCACGCCGAGCTTCTTGACGGAAGCGATGGCCATGGGCGCCTTGCCGATCCACTCGGATATGGCCTCCATTCGCGAATGGATTGACGACGGAGAAAATGGCCTGCTGTTTCGCGTTGACGATGTCGAAGCGCTGGAGCGCGCGATTGTCAGAGGTCTCGCAGATGATGAGCTATTTCAGCGGAGCGAAGCACGCAATCGCGCGCTGGTCGATGAGCGCCTAAATCGGAACAAGGTCGGATCAGCGCTGGGACGGATCATCGAGGGCCTAGTGAAGCATCACGGGGAAGACGGCACGACAGCGCGGAAGCCGCCGCTGCCAGCATGAATGCGACCAACCGATCCGCGTCCTGCATCATCGAGCGCCGTTCTTCCAATTCCGCTAAACCCTTCGCCGGTCGCCCGTTGAACCACCCTTGCTCATTCATACCCGTCAGTCGGTCAGGGCTGCTTCACCTGGCCCTGACGTGACTTGCGCGAAATGACACTCGTGAAAGGTATCCGTTGCGCCCAAGGTCTCACGCTTTGGCTGTGGCAGCCTGAAGGACCGCTCTATTGTTGTCTCCAGCTGGAAGGCTCGCTTGCGGAGCCCCGCGAAACCGCCTTGCGCCACTTCAATGATCCGCGCTGGCTCGCCGGGAATGTCATGATCTCGGGCTGGCAGAGAAGCTGGTCTGCACCTTCAATGGAATGGTTTGCGCCAAAACCTTATCGTTGCCGAGATTGATCGGCGGCTCCGGGCTTCAGGCATGTTGCCGGGCGTCCGTCGCGGCAGAAGCGCCGCTCGGGTTGCTAGCTCGCGAGCGCCAGCGAATCCGCATCCCCGAATCACGCGCGCAAAATCAGCGGCGGTGGTCGGTGGGCTAGACTCAAGCGCAATTGTCAATCGGCTTCGCGCTCTCGAAAGTGTGCCTGCCGCGGAGTTCGCAAGTCCCTCTAGGCCGCAGCGATGGCGGCGTGCTTGCTGAGGGCGTCGAAATATGGTATTAGAATACCAAACCGTCTGTGGGCGTTTTCTACATCCTGTGGGCGTTTTCTGCGGCGACGCAATGAAAGCGGGCACACCGCCGGACTGAGGGGGATCGACGATGACGCGTCACTTTACAAAGGGCGCCGAGACAAAGGCTGCCGAGCTGCTCAATCGATTTGGCCCGCATGCTCGAGTGATAGCGCGAGACTGCGCCGCGCAAACGGACTGCGTCGAGGAGCGACGAATCTGGCGGATGATCATCCGCAGGATCAACCGCCGGGCCCCTGAGGGGCTGGTGCCCGAGCACATCTGGATCTGAAAAAGGTGATCTTGATGGAGACTGCCAGCGCTCTATACGGTGCCGCATGCGATCTCGTCCTCTAGGATGCTGACCCGCCTCAAACAGACTGCGATCCGCGACCGGCTCGACACGCTGCTTGGCGAGGTGGTGCGTCAGGATCTCTCGCTGCCGGAAGCGTTTGCGATGCTGCGCGAGCCGGAGCTTGGCAGGAAACGATTGGCGGCTTTCATTAGACGTTTGACCCGGACACAGATCCGGAAGGTCGAACTTGCGAACGCGCGAACGTCCGCCGCTTTCACTAGGCGCATGGCTCGGATGCGAGCTCGTGGCGTGATACTTGCGCGCGCCACAAAGGCCTCCCTAAAGAGGCCTTTTGCGGTTCGATCCGCCGCATCAGCGCAGGTAAGTCTGTCGACGCTCGAACGCGACGCCGCCGTCCGGCTCGCACTCGAGTCTCATGCTCTGGTGCAGAGCCTGAGCGCGGAACTCCGAGTTCCAGCGGCACAACGTGGCAATTCGTCAAGTACGGCACCGCATGAGACTCTAGGCCCTCAATCAACCGACCCGGATCAGTTCGGATCCATTGTCAATGAAGCTACCGTCGAGTCAAACGCGCAACGCCAAATCGGTTTGGTCGAGGAGGATGTGGAAAGACTCATCGCCGAGATCGGTGCGCTCTGGAGAGAAATTGAAAGGCTCAGGCCGCGGACCGCAATTATTGGAAAGGCAGAGGCTCCTGATTGGGCATGCATCGGTGCGCACCGGTCATGACGTTTTCGTTTGCGCAACTTCCTCCATGAGCGACCAAAAGCTCGCGCGTACATGCTTGGCCTCGTAGTCGCCTGACAGCCGTTTGGAGTTCGAGACGAGCCTACGGACCAGAGACGGATCATCTCGGATGGATGCCAAGGCCGCGCGCAGGGCGTTCGCATTAGGCTGCCCGACCACAAGGCCTGCCCGGTGAGCCCTGAAATAGCGGCACAAGAAAGTGTCTTCGGGCGCATGGACTAGAATTGGGCGGGCGGCCGCAAGATATTCCCCTAGCTTTGCGGGGGCGACTGTTCGCAGCATTTCTTTTGTCGCACTCTCAAAAGCGAGAGGCAGGAACAAGACATCAGCACGCGCTTGAACCTTGTGAACGGCGTCATACCTGACATGCCGGTGGTAGAAGACCCCTCTTCCCGTTACGCCATTCGTCTCGAGAGCGGACTTCGGTTGGCTGCTGTATATGTGAAGCTCGAACGATCGATCCTTCTCAATGGCGTGCACAAGGTTACGGAAAGCATCAGCTTGCGCATGGTGCACGGATCCGGTGTAAACAATACGCATCGGTGATGGTCGACGTCCCCGATCCGATCTTACCTCTTCATACAGCGCGGTATCGACCGCATTGGGAATCACTCTCGACCGGATCCCTGTGCGACTGGCAAAGACATCGGACATCGCCGCGTTGGGCGTGATCGCTGCAGCAACATGTCGGCTCCAAATCCCCTCTTGCCAGCTGGCGAAGTCGCGAAGCTCTCCGTGCGGCCATTGGTAGACGGGGTCATTGAACAAGTAAGCGACAAATGGCTTACCGAGTTGCAGCGCGGCAAGAGCCGTCGCCTGCAGGTCAAAGGGCGTACCGCTGCAGGCCAGTAACACGGACAGATCGTTCGCTCGAACTACATTGGCGATTTCCGCAGCGCGGCGGCAAGCATCGAAAATCAGCGAAGGGTTGGTCGCCGTGGTGGGCGGCCCTGAAAATCCGGCTGGCGTCGCAAATCGAGCAGCCGAAAGCCGCCGTACATGCCCGTACTCGTTGCCAAAGAAGCGAAGTGCGGGGGGATTGTCACTCAGCAGAATCGCTCCCGCGCCGGCGCCTCCCTCCAGCAGATGCGCGAGAACCCTAGCCTGACCGGATGGTGACGGCGGAATTGCCGTTGACACGATTGCGATCGGCCGGAGAAATGTGTGTGTCACGGTTAACGAGGTCCTTAAGAAGGAAGACATGCCCAGCGCCAATGAGCCGACCCCCGCAATGGCACCGCAGGTATTTCACAAGGTTTCGAGCTTATCGGTCTGGCGACTTGGATTGCGATAGACTCCAACCGAGAACCTTGCCTATTGGCGCTGGCAACAAGGATTTGCGACCTGTCGATATATCATACAAATACCGACCCTCCCGCCAATGAATCACTCTACGCTCTGCTATTGCATTGTTGACGTTTGATAACCACTCCTATTCCGGTCAGAAATATCCTCAAGCCAAGCCCGCATGATTCCGCGCATTTTGTCCCTGTCTGCGCGCTGACGAACGGTCTCATAATTTACTTCCGCCGCCCGTACGCATAGCAGATCATCATTCAAGCCCCGGGTGATGGCCTCACGCAGGGCATTCCGATCATCCACTGGAAACAACAATGCGCTCTCCCCTTGGGTGACCCATTCCCTCACCGACTCCATGTCTGAGTGAACAGGCAGCGCTCCCATTGCCATCGCTTCGAGCAAGAACGCCGGAGCTCCATCAACGTCCGTCGCTGAAACCGCCAGCCGCGCTTGCGCGAAGATTGCCAGAAGCTCCTGATAGGGAACCTTTTCTGGCATCTCATATCGTACACCAAGGGATCGATCCAACGACGCCACGTGTTGGGCGACCTCGGCCGTAGACATGATCAACACGATACGGAATCCGCGTAGGTGATCGGGCATCGACTCGATGACTTGGAGCACATTCAGAGCCTTACCGACCAAACCGCCTTGTCGCGCCTTTATTAGGATGACATTGCGGTTTCGCGGCGCGTTGCGACGAATGCGATCGACTAGGTCGAAATCGAACCCTCCAAACGCTACTGCAACGCCAAGTAGGCGCCCCTTGAAGCCAAACTCGAATACTTGCCGAGCATCGCGCTCCGTGTCCGCTATGACGAAGTCACAACTCTCGAGCACTCCACGGATGCGGGGCGAATGTGCGACCGCATAGTCCTTGTTCTTGGCAAAGAACTCAATGTCCGTTCCCCAAACAAAATGCACCCACGGCGCGACAAATTCCTTGCCCATCAGCGCTCGTGCTTCACAAACCGTGTAGCCGTCGTTCTGCATCTTCAGTGAGAAGACGATGTCCGGCAAGAGCCGTTGCAGGACTCGCACAAGCTCCGCCGATCTTGGCCGGCTCGCGTTCGCTTGCTGGGCCCACCTAGCTACCGCCACGCTAAAAGGCCGGTCGACGCGGGCCTCGAAGAAGGCTGGCCAGGTCACTATCAATCGATTGCTCGACTTTGGCGCCTCGGCCGGATGGGCCACATAAATGTGCACATTATTCAGGTGCTCCTCTTGCCAATAGTAGTGCTCGCTTTGAAATACATGCACTTCGTGACCAAGCTCCTGGAGGAGCTGCACAAAACGAGCGGTGTGTATGCTGTTGGGGTCGCCAACGACAAGAATTCTCAAGGCTGTTTCCCTGCAACCAGTGGGCGATCGACCAAACCGCAGTGGACGACCGGCCCATCAAGCGGTTCCGGCCGGATGTCGATCCGGCATCCTTTAGAAACTATATCCCAGTCGAAGACAGCTGAGTCTATCACCTGATCCGTCCGTACTTCCTTGAAGGTTAACATTAGACCTTCGAGCAACCGCAAACAATTGCCGGATTACCGGCATTTGGAGCACCGTGCGATCATTTCCTCCAAGAATTGCTTCGCCTGGGCCGTGACGCGGGTTTGCGTGAAATGATCCTTGTAGAAGGTGTGGCCGTTGCGCCCCATGGTCTCCCGCTCCGGCCGCGGGAGCTTGAAGAAGCGATCGATCGTTTCCGCCAGCATTGAAGGCTGGCTCGTCGAGCACACGAAACCGCATTGCGCCACTTCGATGATCCGCGCCGGCTCCCCGGCGAGTGCACCGATCACTGGCCGTCCGGCCGCGAGGCTGGTCTGAACCTTCGACGGGATCGTTTGCGCCAAGACCTCATCGTTGCCGAGACTGATCAGAAGCGCGGCTGCCGGCTTCAACACCTTCGGCATGTCCTCGGGCGCCCGCCGCGGCAAGAGCGTCACGCGGCTTGCGAGCGAGCGCCGGCGAATCTCGTTTTCCAGCCATTCGCGCAAGGTGCCGTCACCGACAAACACCCAATGCACCTCTGGGACAGAGCCAGCCGTCAGCTCTGCGGCATCGACCAGACCTTCAAGACCTTGGGCGCGGCCAAGATTTCCGGCAAACACGAGTGAATTCTCGGGAATTCGATCGGCCACGACCTCGGTCCAACGATCACAATCGTAAAGGTCCTCCGCCCAATTCGGCACGAATCTGATCTGTTCCTCGCGCCCTCCGTGGGCGCGCACACTCTCGGCGTAGCCCGGTGATTGGATCCAGATCTGATCCATGTGCATGTAGATCACGCGGACCAGCGAGCTCAGCAGCCCGCGCAGAGCGCGGCTGCGGCTCTTGGTGACGGCAAAGAAAGCTTCCGGCCAAAGGTCTTGCAGCCAAAGCGCGACCGGCGTCTTACGAAAGAATCGATTGACGATCGCCGGAATCGCCCCGGTGATGGGCGATGGGCAATAAGCAATACAAGCATCGAAACGGCCCTTCAGGCGCGGAAGCCCAAACAGGGTGGCGAAGAATGCGAACGAGAGATAGTTCAGCATGAGTTGCCAGGAGCGGCCGCGACCACGCGCCACCAGCGGAACGCGAATGACCCGCATGCCTTGATATTGCTCGTCAAGCGGTCGCGCAAAACCGTAACCCGTAAAAAAACCGCCGGATGGATAGTTCGGTTGCCCGGTCAGGATGACGATCTCGTGGCCCTGCTCTTTGAGCGCGACCGCAAGCTGGTTCACTCGAAAATTCTCCGGGTGGAAGTATTGCGACACGATCAATATGCGCACGACAAAGGTCCTCGTCGAGCGTGCGACAAATCGACATGTACGCGGAACAGGCCGAGGCTATTGGCGGTGCCACCTTTCACGTCAGGTCTCCATTCCGCGGAGCCGGTCGGCGGTTTGCACAGTGGTTTCGAGGTGGGTGCCAAGCTGCGATACGGCACGCGCCAGGCGAACCGCCGCATGACCAGGGCATTGGACGTGGTCGACAACCGTGTCTGTCCCCCCTGCGGTGTGCGTTGCGCTACCTGGCGCTAGGGATTAACACCTCTATGCACCAGACTATGCAAGGACAAGATTCGCGGTACAAGCCGGAGCATCGAAAATGCTTTGGAAAATCGTCAAACGGGCCGGAACCGGCTGCCCGAGGCTTCCACAACCCGTTCGAAAAAACTTCATTTTAGGGTCGATTGCTTAGGACCTAAAATGAAGTCGCAGGTTGACACATCCTTCCATTATGTTGCACTTGATGGGCTGCGCGGCTTTGCAGCTCTCTACGTATTTTTGAGCCATGTCTTTCCTTCGGACGTCCTCTCGGGGCTACGCGCGAAGTAACCGGCGCTGCAAGGTCGAATCGCTACATTGCTGTAACTACAGACCTTTCTGTCCGGTTTGGACCGGGCCGTAACGACGCAAAGCCGGTCTCATCATTCCTACATGCCGATCAGACACCCTTCTCTCATATCGCAAGCGACGTTCAGGCAATGAGCAGATCTCGCTTAACGAAGATCCGCTCGGAAGAGTCGCTATTGACAACCGCGCGCGCTCCAGCATGCCCCCACCTGAAACGACCGGCGGCACCAACGCGCTTGGGATTCGGCTTTTCGCTCTCCAGGCCTTCAGTCGTGGCGTTTGGTCGTTCTCCCAAGGCCGTTCAATTGTCTTTAGCGTCTAGTCCTGGCTCCCAGACAGCACGCTCCGCCCGTCGGGTGCAAAAGCGACGGACTCCGCTACGTCGTCGTTCGTAAGAACGCGCGGATCATCGTCACTAAACGTTGTCGGCAGAAAGTTTAGGCCCGACGATTGCACGGGATCGACGCCTAACAACATCTTCGGGCAGGTCCGCGCATCGGGCCGCGCCTTGGTCGCTCACGTCGATCGACTTCCGCCGCGGACGATTGAAGCCCTCTAGCCTTGGTCGATCTCCAAAAGCGGCCTGCATTGCGTCGGCTTTGGCGATCAACTGTTCCGCAATCTCGTTAAGCTCGGCAATCATTTCAAAGTCATGCGATAGCTTCATGAGCCGACGGCATTCCTCGGCCAGATCGCGAAGGTATTTCGCATCAATCATGAGGGCGAGACTTTTGCGCTCTCCGTCAACGGTACAAGTTTCCGGCGTTTTGGTCGGTGCGGCATCCCACATAAGGCTTCAAAAATTACTAAGCGTTATTACTTCGCCTCCCGCCTATCAACGGCGTGAAACGCCGCGCGCTTTAAAGCACTCTCGGCAAGTCCGGGCTGCACGCGCCCGCACTGGTCGCTCATGTTGACGCTGCGCCGTTACGGGCAATCGGCCGTGATCCGAACGAGCCAATCCGTCAACTTCGCTTCGGCGACGGCGCTCGACCAGATGGCATGCGCACGCGTGTTCTGTATCTAAATACCTATAAACTCAAAGACGAAGCAGGTGGGCGCTTGGACTACGCATCTGGTGAGGGCGGTTCATAAGTGGAGATTTCGAAGCCATAACTATTGTGACCCGGAAGCATTTTGGCTATTTGTTGCTGAAGTAAAAATGGAGTAGCATGGATGAGCCTCGATGTCCCTTCTAAGCACGCCGAAGCGGCCTTGGCCCAAATGGAAATCAGCGGGCGGCTTAACTCGACGCGCGATCGTGAAGAGTGGCGGCGTGGCGTTATTGACTTGGAACGCGCAACCGAGGAGCGGGCTTTTAGCCAGCCAGCGTTAGCGTCGCATGCGGATCTCACGCACCGAGCGCGACTGCGTCCGCCGTATCACTGGAAGTGGGGCGTGTCCTTGCGCAAGCGGGCTTTGCGCCTGCGGCGATTGTCGGGGCTCGCGCGCGACGGACAATTTGAAACATGCCGCTATTTCGGTGCAGATTTTCTGATTCAGTACGAGGGCATCGATCCGGATACCTATCTCGGGTCTGAGTTGTTCCTCAAGCGATATGAGTGGCTGCAAATTCCGCGGATGATCGCGGCATGTGAGCGATTGCGGCCCTCGGCCTTCATTGACGCGGGCGCCCATTTTGGCCTTTATACCTGCATTATTGGTTGCCGACGTCTCGTCCCCCGATTAATCGCGTTTGAGCCCAATCCCAATACGATTATCCATCTCAAGACGCATCTCATGATGAATCACATACTCGAAAAAGTTGAACTTCACGAATGTGCGGTTGGCAGTGAAAATGGGACGGCGACGCTGCGTCCGGGATCGGGACCACACAGCGCGCGATCTATGATCGTTGACTCCGCGGATCCGGGCGGCGGATATCACGTTCCGGTCAAGCCGCTCGATGAGCTGGTCTCCATCAATGGTCAGACGATAGCTATCAAGATCGATGTCGAATATCACGAAATGTCGGCCCTGAAGGGAGCCGAGCGCCTGTTGAGCAGCAATCGCGGCTACGCCCAGGTCGAAGCCATCAAAGCTGACGAAAAGCAGGCGGTGATAGCCAGAATGGGCGATTTCGGCTGGCAATTTGTGGAGGTAATCAACGATGATGTCATATTTGAAAAACGATGATTGCCCAGGAATTGATTGCTGCACAGCCAACCTGTCGCCCTGGGACGGTGGTAAGCCACAAAAATGCCCCCCTGCGCGGTCGCGCGACTCCTTAAGGCAGCATGGTCAACCGTCGGAATTGGGCTTCGAGCGCCTGACGACTTAGGCTCGAGATCTTCCGCGCCTATGTCGAGCAGGTGCTCGCACCGAAGCTTAGAGCATTTTCCGCTCGGATTGAATCGGGAGGATTCCCAACGGCTTGTCAATGAGCGAGGCTAGCCGCCTTGATTCGATTTTCGAGGGGGAACGATGCCAAGACCCTATTCTGGTGACTTGCG
>JBKQHQ010000121.1:0-139885 GCA_052148715.1 Xanthobacteraceae bacterium
ACCTATTACGCACAGCCGCGCTGACGACGTGCCGCCCGGTTCCCGCTTGTTCAGTTAATCTGCTCCCATCGCCGGGCCACGCTCGCGCCCGCCTATGCCTATCAGATTACCACTGGAACATCGGTGGCGACCGCGCATATCAGCGGCGTCGCGGCTTTGTTGCTCGAACGCCAACCGTCCCTCAAGCCGGCGGAAATTCGCGCCACCTCATGACCACCGCCAAGCCGCTCGGTTCGAGCGGCCAGCGTTCGGAATTCGGCGCCGGTCTGGCGAACGCCTATCGCGCCGCGACGTCACCGAATTTAAGCCCGCTGGCAAAAGCCCACGGCGAGGAAGCAAAGCAATGAGGACAAGCCGATAGCCCAGCGGCTATTTTCCACAGGCCGCGTCCATCCCGCCATCAACGCGCCCGCGCGCCGCCGCTGAACCCCTTCCCTGCCCGGGTTTTCTCGTCTAAACACCGCTGCGCGCAGGGCCGAGCCCGGCGCTGGCCAAAGGACGCGCGGTTGCGCGCCCTTTTTTTGTGCCCACTTGAAGCCCGGAAGCGATGCCCAGACGGACCGACATCTCCTCGAACCTCATCATCGGCGCGGGGCCGATTGTTATCGGCCAGGCCTGCGAGTTCGACTATTCCGGCACGCAAGCCTGCAAGGCCCTCAAGGCCGAGGGCTATCGCATCGTGCTGGTCAATTCCAATCCGGCGACCATCATGACCGATCCTAATCTGGCGGACGCGACCTACATCGAGCCGATCACGCCGGAAATCGTCGCCAAGATCATCGCCAAGGAGCGCTACGCAATTCCCGGCGGGTTCGCGCTGTTGCCGACCATGGGCGGGCAGACGGCGCTCAACACCACGCTGTCGCTGCGGCGCATGGGCATTCTGGACAAGTTCGACGTCAAAATGATCGGCGCCACCACCGCCGCGATCGACAAGGCAGAAGACCGCAAGCTGTTCCGCGAGGCGATGACCAAGATCGGGCTTGCCACGCCGCGCTCTCACCAGATCAAGACGCTCATTAAGGCGCTCGAAGCGCTCGAGGATATCGGCCTGCCCGCCATCATCCGGCCGTCGTTCACGCTTGGCGGCACCGGCGGCGGCATCGCGTACAACAAGGCGGAATTCATCGAGATCGTCGAACGCGGAATCGATGCTTCGCCGACGAGCGAGGTACTGATCGAGGAATCGGTGCTGGGCTGGAAGGAATATGAGATGGAGGTGGTGCGCGACAAAAACGACAATTGCATCATCGTCTGCTCGATCGAGAACCTCGATCCGATGGGCGTCCATACCGGTGACTCGATCACCATCGCGCCGGCGCTGACGCTGACGGACAAAGAATATCAGATCATGCGCGACGCCTCGATCGCGGTGCTGCGCGAGATCGGCGTGGAGACCGGCGGCTCGAACGTGCAATTCGCGGTCAACCCGCAGGACGGCCGCCTCGTTGTGATCGAGATGAATCCGCGCGTGTCGCGCTCCTCCGCGCTCGCCTCCAAGGCCACCGGCTTTCCGATCGCCAAGGTCGCGGCAAAGCTTGCGGTCGGCTATACGCTCGACGAAATCGCCAACGACATCACGGGCGGTGCCACCCCCGCGTCGTTCGAGCCCACCATCGATTACATCGTCACCAAGATCCCCCGCTTCGCCTTCGAGAAATTTCCGGGCGCCGAGCCGGTGCTGACCACCTCGATGAAATCGGTGGGCGAAGCCATGGCGATCGGCCGGACCTTCCAGGAATCATTGCAGAAGGCGTTGCGCTCGCTGGAAACCGGGCTCACCGGCTTGGACGAGATCGCTATCGAAGGCCTCGGCCAAGGCGACGACCGCAATGCGATCCGCGCGGCGCTTGGCACGCCGACGCCGGAACGCCTCCTCAACGTGGCGCAAGCCATGCGGCTCGGCATGCCCGACGAGGAGATCCACGCGGTCTGCAAGATCGACCCATGGTTCTTGGCCGAGGTGCGCGGCATCGTCGAGATGGAAGCCGAGATCAAGCGCCATGGCTTGCCGACGACGACCGGCGCGCTGCGGCGGCTGAAAGCCATGGGCTTCTCCGACGCGCGGCTCGCAAGGCTCACCCAATCGTCGACCGAAGAGGTGACGCAACATCGTCGCGCCTTGGGCGTGCGCCCGGTGTTCAAACGCATCGATACCTGCGCGGCGGAATTCGCCTCGCCCACTGCCTACATGTACTCGACCTACGCCACGCCCTTTGCCGGCGCGCCGCGCGACGAGGCCGCGCCCTCGCAGCGCCGCAAGGTCGTGATCCTCGGCGGCGGACCGAACCGCATCGGTCAAGGCATCGAATTCGACTACTGCTGCTGCCACGCCGCCTTCGCGCTGAAGGAGGCCGGGTTCGAAACGATCATGATCAATTGCAACCCGGAGACCGTATCCACCGATTACGATACGTCTGATCGGCTGTATTTCGAGCCGCTGACTGCGGAGGACGTGATCGAGATCATCGACACGGAGCGGGCGAGCGGAAAGCTGCACGGCGTCATCGTGCAGTTTGGCGGCCAGACTCCGCTGAAGCTTGCGCAGCCGCTGGAAAAAGCCGACGTGCCTATACTCGGAACCTCGCCCGACGCCATCGATCTCGCCGAGGACCGCGACCGTTTCAAGAAGCTGCTCGAGGGCCTTGGGCTGCGCCAGCCCATGAGCGGGATCGCCACCAACCCGGAGACCGCGCGCAGCATCGCCGATCGAATCGGCTATCCGGTGATGATCCGCCCCTCCTATGTGCTCGGTGGGCGCGCCATGGAGATTGTCCACGATCCCGCGCATCTCGACCGGTATGTGGCGCGGCTTGCGTCCGCGCTCGACCGCCCGTCCGAGCTTGCGGTCTCCGACAAACGGCCATTGCTGATCGACCGTTATCTGTCTGACGCCATCGAGGTTGATGTCGACTGCGTCGCCGACGGCAAAGATGCCTTCATCGCCGGTATCATGGAGCACATCGAGGAAGCTGGCATCCATTCGGGCGATTCCGCCTGTTCGCTGCCGCCCCACTCGCTCTCGAAAAAGATCATCGGCGAGCTCGAACGACAGACCCGGGCTCTCGCCCGGGCGCTCAAGGTCGGTGGACTGATGAACGTGCAGTTCGCCATCAAGGACGGCGAGATCAACGTGCTTGAAGTGAACCCACGCGCTTCGCGCACCGTGCCGTTCGTCGCCAAAGTCATCGGCATGCCGGTTGCCAAGATCGCGGCGCGCGTCATGGCCGGGGAGGCGTTGAAGGACTTCAAGCTCGAGCCGCCGCGGCTCTTGCATATCGGCGTCAAGGAGGCCGTGTTCCCGTTCGCGCGCTTCCCGGGTGTCGACACCGTGCTCGGCCCGGAAATGCGTTCGACCGGTGAGGTGATGGGCATCGATCGCTCGTTCGAGATTGCCTTTGTCAAGAGCCAGATCGGCAGCGGCTCGCGGTTGCCCCGCACCGGCTCGGTTTTCGTGTCGGTTCGCGATGCCGACAAGCCGCGCATCGTCGAAGCCCTCGGCCTGCTCACCGAGCTCGGCTTCAAGATCATCGCGACCTCCGGCACCCAACGGTTCCTGGTCGAGCGCGGGGTTCCTGCCGAAAAGGTTCTCAAGGCCTCGGAAGGCCGCCCGAATATCGTCGATGCCATCAAGAACGGAACGGTGCAGTTGGTATTCAACACAACGGAGGGCGCGCAGGCCCTGCTCGATTCGCGGTCGCTTCGGCGTGCTGCCCTCTTGCATAAAGTCCCGTACTACACCACACTTTCAGGGGCCGTCGCCGCAGCGCACGGCATCAAGGCTTACCTTGAGGGCGACCTCGAAGTGCGCGCGCTGCAAAGCTACTTTGGCCGGGCCTGAAGCAGCCTGGCTTTTCGACGGACGAGTTTGGCGGGGTTCCGAGATCGCAGTGCCGGACATGTTTCGGCTGCGATCGGAACTTTTTTCTCTGCCGCTCGTAGTACGTCTCCGACGGCTCTGGCTTCCGGAGACGCGCTGCTTAAACGAAGGTTTTGGTGCTCGCTTCCATGCAGATTGCTGCCGGAGGGACGCCGGTTCGGAGGATTAAGGATCCATGGACAAGATTCCAATGACCGCTGCGGGCTACACCGCCCTCGAAGACGAGCTCAAGCACCGCCAGCAGGTTGAGCGGCCACGCATCATTCAGCAAATCACCGACGCTCGCACGCACGGCGACCTGTCGGAAAACGCGGAATATCACGCCGCCAAGGAACAGCAATCGCACAACGAAGGCCGCATCGCCGAGCTCGAGGACAAGCTCGCGCGCGCCGAGGTGATTGATGTGTCGAAGCTGTCCGGCGATACGGTAAAGTTCGGCGCCACGGTGACGGTGATCGACGAGGACACCGAGAAGAGACAGGTGTGGCAAATCGTTGGCGAGCCGGAAGCCGACGCCAGGGCCGGTCGGATCTCGATCACGTCGCCGCTTGCGCGCGCGCTCGTCGGCAAGAAAAAGGGTGCGCAGGTCGAAGTGGTAACCCCGGGCGGCGCCCGCGCCTACGAGGTGGTCAAAGTCGAGTGGCGGTAAGGCCGCGGGGCTCCCACCTCGGCCCGCATTCCCGCGCGCATTTGTCAGGCCGTCTCCGCCTTTGCTGGCATTTCGTTGCCTGCAATCCTCGAGCTTCCTCCAGCGTCTTCGTGGGCGGCTGAAGCCCATATCCGACGGTGTCGAAATGGCTCCGTCGGGCCAGACCTCAGCGCATGATCCCGAAAAGTAGATACCGGTTTTCGGAAAAGATCATGCTCCAACAATAAGATGGAGCGCGATGACTCGAGGAAAAGTCATCGTGCTCTGCATAAACCAACCGAGCGTTTTCATCGCCGAAGCATTGGGTTGCGTATCTTGCATAGCTCGGCGAAGTGCCTAAATTGTGCACGGCACAACCCCGTAGCGTGCGTCATCGCTTGTAACCGACGAGAGGGTGTATCATGCCAAAGACGACCCACGCTAAGGTCCTCATTATCGGGTCGGGGCCGGCGGGGTATACGGCCGCGATCTATGCGGCGCGGGCAATGCTCGATCCAATCCTGTTCCAAGGGATCCAGCCCGGCGGGCAACTCACCATTACGACCGACGTCGAGAACTATCCGGGTTTCGCCGATGTGATCCAAGGCCCGTGGTTGATGGAGCAGATGCAAAAGCAGGCCGCGCACGTGGGAACGCGGCTCGTCACCGACCACGCGATTAAAGCCGATTTTTCACGCCGCCCGTTCCGGATCGAGTGCGATTCCGGCGACATCTACCTTGCCGATGCCGTTATTCTGGCAACCGGCGCGCAGGCGCGCTGGCTCGATCTTCCCTCCGAGCAGAAGTTCAAGGGCTATGGCGTGTCGGCTTGTGCCACCTGCGATGGCTTTTTCTATCGGGGCAAGGACGTGATCGTCGTCGGCGGCGGCAATACCGCGGTCGAGGAGGCCCTTTTTCTCACCAACTTCGCCGCGACGGTCACCATCGTGCACAGGCGCGACAGCTTCCGCGCCGAGCGGATTCTGCAGGACCGCCTGTTCAAGCATCCGAAGATTCGCGTCGAGTGGGACACCGTTCTCGAGGATGTGCTCGGCACGGGAACACCACTGAAGGTCACGGGCGTCCGCTTGAGGGATCTGAAGGGTGGCGCCGTCCGCGAACGCCCAGTCGACGGTGTGTTCATCGCCATCGGCCACTCGCCGGCGACCGAGTTGGTCCAGGGGCAGTTGGACTTGAAGCCTTCCGGCTACATCGCCACCGCTCCGCATTCGACCGCGACCTCGGTGGCGGGGGTTTTTGCCGCCGGCGACGTCACCGACGACATTTATCGTCAGGCCGTAACCGCGGCCGGACAAGGCTGCATGGCGGCGCTCGAAGCGGAACGCTTTCTCGCCGCCCATTCCGAGCGTCGCGCCGCTGCCGAATAGGCGGCGCGATGGAGCGAGATTGGATGGATTGGGACAAGCTCAAGGTCTTCCACGCCGCCGCCGAGGCCGGCAGCTTCACTCATGCGGGTGAGCAGCTCGGACTTTCGCAGTCGGCCGTGTCGCGGCAAGTGAGCGCGCTCGAGCAAGAGCTCTCCGTTTCGCTGTTCCATCGCCATGCGCGCGGGCTGATCCTTACCGAGCAGGGCGAAGTTCTCTACCGGACCGCGCACGAAGTGTTCATGAAGCTGGAGGCGGCGCGCGCCAAGCTCACCGACACGCGCGAGCGGCCAAACGGCGAGCTGAAAGTGACCACCACGGTGGGCCTCGGCGTGAATTGGCTGACGCCGCGGCTCGGCGAGTTCATGGACCTCTATCCGGATGTACGGATCAATCTGATTACCACGGACGAAGAGCTCGACCTCGCCATGCGCGAGGCCGACGTGGCCGTCAGGCTGCGGCAGCCGGTGCAGCCCGACCTGATCCAACGCAAGCTGTTCTCGGTGCGCTTCCACGTCTACGCGTCACCCGAATACCTAAAGCGGTTCGGCACCCCTCGCACGCTTGAAGAACTGGACAAGCATCGCGTCCTGCTGCTCGGCGGCAATGTCCCAACCTATTTGCAGAACGTGAACTGGCTGATCGATGTCGCCCGCGACGGCAAGGGACCGCGCACGGCGCTTTTGGTGATCAACAATATTCTAGGCATTATGCGCGCCTGCCAACGCGGGCTGGGAATTGCGATGCTGCCCGACTACCTGGTCGAGGAAGACGGCGGATTGGTGCAGCTTTTCGTGGAAGGTGAAGAAATTTCGCTCGATGCCTACTTCGTCTACCCCGAAGAGCTCAAATCGGTCGCCCGTGTCCAGGTGTTCCGTGATTTTCTCGTTGCCAAAGCCCAACGTTGGCATTTCTAGTTTGTACTCAAATAGTTAGCCGGCCTGACGGGGGCGCGGGCTCCGCATGGCTGACATGCGAAGGCTCGCGTTGTATGACTATCCGTTCATCTCCATAGTAGGCTGCGCTGTTAGCAAGCGGTTGTCGCATCCTCCCTCTTGCAACCGAGTGTGTCGCAGCTGTTCCCTCTGGAAGGTGATGTCGGCACTCAGTGTCGGCTGACTCAGGCCGGGCCCTCGCGGGCTCGGCTCTTTTCTTGGTGAGGCAGAGAAGGCAGCGATCGACTCGAGTAGCCCGCCGCAACGAGGCATTGCGCTCGCCGTCTACGCACTCGCCGCATCGCCCCAGATGCGGTCCCAATCCTGGCCGCTCAAATCCGTGACGCGGCCGTCTTGCTCGTAAAACTTGTTGGGCACCTGAAAGATGGCAAGCATCAAGCCACCCTCGGGGCAGCACGCGACATGACGGCTTCCGGCCGGACGCCAGACGAACTCGCCGGGGCCGACCTCCAATCCGGCGTCAGGGCCTTCCTTGTCCACGAGCTTGCCCTCGAGCACCAAAGTTTGCTCGATCTTGACATGCTCGTGGTCGGGCAGCACGGCGCCCGGAGCAAATTTCATGAGGGCGGTTACGAGCCCGCTCTCCTTGTCGAACAGCAGTGTCTTCACCTCGCAGCCGGGAAAGCGCGTCTTCTGCCACTCCATGGCGGCATGGCGGACGACATGCGAGCGCAGATCCGCGGGGGTTTTCGGTGTGATGGCGTCCATGGCGGTTCCTCCGTGGTGGCCTTCTTGCATTGTTTGTTTACGCAGCGTCGCGGCCGGCAACGGCGCCGAGGAGGCCTGATTGCGCGAGCGCCGCGCGGATGCGGGCGATCTCCTCCGCTCCAAGCTTGACGAGCGGCGGGCGAACGACCGCGCGCGGCAAGCGTCCGAGCAGGACCAAGGCTTCCTTCATCCGGTTATGCATGTCCGCCCACGGGTCGGCGTAGAACACCGTGGCGAGCGGATGGATGCGGTCGTTGAGCCGCCGCGCAAGTGCCAGGTCGTTGGCGCGCACGGCTTGGAACAGAGCCGCCTGCAGATCGGGGATGACGCTGCCTGAGCCCGAGAGGAGGCCGTTGCAGCCGAGCACCAGCGAGCTCAACAGCCAAGCGCTGTGGGTCGAGAGCACGTTGACCGGGCGGGTGAGGCTTTGCAGCGTGCGTACATGCCATTCATGCTGCGGGACATTGCTGCACCAGTCCTTGATGGCGCGGATCGTCGGCACCGCCTCGCAGAGGCGAAGGAGCGTGTCGCGCGGGTAGCCCTGACCGGTGGCCAGCGGATATTGGAAGACGATGAGCGGCAGATCGGTAGCATCCGCAATGCGCTTGAAATGCGCAAGCGCCATGTCCAGCGACTGACCGAGCGTGAACGGCGCCGGTGGGAACACGAGCAGCGCCGCTGCGCCGCCTGCGGCCGCCATACGCGCAATGCGCGCCGCCTCGATGCTGCCGTCGGCCCATACGCCGTTGACCACCGGCAGCCGATCGCCGATCTCGTCCTGCGCGATCTCGAGCACGCGGCGCTGCTCCTCGAATGTGCAGGAGGCGACCTCAGTCGAATGCGCATTGATGGTGAGCGCGGAAATGCCATCGGTCGCGGCCACGTCGCGAAGGTGCCGGCGGAAGCTTAATTCGTCGACGGCTAGCTCGTTATCGAAAGGCAACAGGACGGCCGGAATAACGCCGTGAGGAATGTAGGTTGTGCGCGGCGACATGGGCTACCTCATGCGCGGAGATCGAGCGACTGGCGTGATCCTACCAGATCCCATGGATCGTTGCACAAGTCGTTGGACCGACGGTGGTCCTCCTTGGATGGCTGAAACGCCCCGGTGACCCTTTAGGTATGGTTCACCGCCCTGATTGCGGGCCTCCAAACCAATTGTCGGCACAGCGTGTTCACATCGGCTGCGCCGCTCGGCATTTCTCCACCCGATTACCGACGGCCGGACGCGTTCAGCGCCTCGACAGCGGCAATGGGCACGCCATGCATCAGATTACATCAAGACGTGACCAAGACTTGCCCGTCATGCGCATGCCATGGCGCTGGATGCTGGTCGTCGGGGCCGCGACCTTCGGCGCGGTCCTCTGCGGCTTCTTGATCGCGCACGCGCACCATCGGATCGTGTCGGGGATCTGTGTCGAATGGGATGGTGATGCGAAGCGCGCATTGGCGCCGCTGACGCGAGAGCCGAAGCTGATCGATCGCCGGCTGCTCGAGGCGCTCACGACCTTGCGGCGCGCCCGCCACAACTGTGCCGCAGGCCGGTTCGACCTCGCCCGCCACGACTACGAGGCCGTACGGGCCCTCTACGCGCCGCCGGGGTCCGCGAGCGCGCGGGATTAGGGGCGCAGGGCCCTCCTCCAGGCGCGCATGCGCGGCCCTTGAGGGCGGCGAAATCTGGCCCGCGAACGCGATGCCAACCGCCACCGGACCATTAACCAGGTTTGCCTGCATTTTATTACCACTACAGTCGCTGAACATGACCGTGGCCGGTTGGAACATCGCCGGGTGCCGCTCGTTAAGTTTACGACATGGCCCCGGCCGCGTCGCCATAGGTGCGCGGGTCGCAAGGGGCAGTGGTGGGGAGGTATTCGTCCAAAGGTAATCAGGCTTTGCGCGGTAATACCGATTCGAATCGGCGAGATTTCGTGGCGAAATGCCATCGGACGAGCAATCGCAGCAGAGGTTATGGATCTTGCTGGACATACATCGCAACCGGCGCGCACACGAGCAGGGCGGCTTCGACGAGGCCGAGATGTTGCGCGAGGCGATCCTTGCCAAGCTGACCTATTCGGTCGGCAAGGACAGAGAGACTGCCCTTCCGCATGACTGGTTAGTGGCAACGGCGCTCTCGCTGCGCGACCGCATCATCGATGATTGGATGGAGGCGACGCGGCGTGCCGAGGCGCAGGGCGGCAAGCGCGTCTACTATCTCTCGGTCGAGTTCCTGCTCGGCCGGCTCCTGTTCGACGTGCTGGGCAACCTCGGCCTCACCCAGTCGGTGCGCGAAGCGTTGCGCGGCCTCGATGTCAATCTTGATGAGCTACGTGCGCTCGAACCTGATCAAGCTCTCGGGAACGGCGGCTTGGGGCGGCTCGCGGCCTGTTTCATGGACAGCTTGGCGGCGCTCGGGATACCCGCTTACGGCTACGGCATCCGCTATGATCAGGGTCTCTTCAAGCAGCGCATCAGCGACGGCCGGCAGCAGGAATTGCCCGAGGACTGGCTCGCCGGCGGCAACCCTTGGGAGTTCGAGCGTTGCGAGGTGACCTATCCGATCCGGTTCGGCGGCATGGTCGAGTATATCGGGGGGGACGACGATACGGCGCGCGGCCTTTGGTACGCGGCCGAGACGGTCCTCGCGGTGGCCTACGACACGCCGATCACGGGGTGGCGCGGCCGCCACGTGAACACGCTGCGGCTTTGGTCCGCACGGTCACCCGATCCGATCCAACTCTATGCCTTCAATCAGGGCGACTATGTCGGCGCCATGGCGGCGCGCGACCGCGCCGAGGCAATTTCACGCGTCCTCTATCCCAGTGACGCGACCCTGTCGGGCCAGGAGTTGCGCTTGCGGCAGGAGTTCTTCTTCACCTCGGCATCACTGCAAGACCTCGTGCGCCGTCACGTCGCCGAGCACGGATACTTGTCGTCGCTGCCCGAGCATGCGGCGATCCAGCTCAACGATACGCACCCGGCGATTGCGGTCGCCGAGCTGATGCGGATCCTGGTCGACGAACGCGAGCTCTCCTGGGCTGAGGCTTGGCGGATAACCACCGGAACGCTGAACTACACCAACCACACGCTGCTGCCGGAGGCGCTCGAGGCTTGGCCGGTGGGGCTCATGAGCCGGCTGCTGCCGCGCCACATGCAGATCATCTATCTGATCAATTGGCTGCATCTGAAGGGTCTCAGCGAGCGAGGGATCACCGATCCAGCCGTGCTCGCGTCGGTGTCGCTGATCGATGAGACCGGAGACAAGCGGGTGCGCATGGGTCACCTGGCATTTCTTGGCTCGCGCAACGTGAACGGCGTCTCCGCGCTCCACACCGAGCTCATGCGGCGGACCGTCTTCCGCGACTTGGCGGCCGCCTATCCCGGACGCATCGTCAACAAGACCAACGGCATCAGCTTCCGCAGGTGGTTGCAACAGGCAAATCCCGGGCTGACGCGGCTCATCGTCGAGGCGGTGGGCGAGGCGGTGCTGGAGGATGCGCAACGCTTGCGCGACCTCGAGCGCTTCGCGGACGATCGCGCCTTCGTGGCCCGCATCGCTGCCGTGCGTCGCGCCAACAAGGAGGCGTTGGCCCGGCGCGCGCATGAGCTCGTCGGAGTGAGGCTCGATCCTGCGGCGCTGTTCGATGTGCACATCAAGCGCATCCACGAGTACAAGCGGCAACTGCTCAATCTGCTCGAGACCGTTGCGCTCTATCAGGCCATGCGCGCGGAGCCCAACCGGAGCTGGACCCCGCGGGTAAAGATCTTCGGCGGCAAGGCTGCCGCAAGCTACGCTCGGGCCAAGCTCATCATCAAGCTTGCGCACGATGTGGCACGGATCACCAATGCGGATACGGCGGTCGGCGACCGGCTCAAGCTTGTTTTCCTGCCGAACTACAATGTAAGCCTCGCGGAGGCGATCATCCCGGCCGCCGATCTGTCCGAGCAGATTTCCACGGCCGGAATGGAGGCGTCGGGAACCGGGAATATGAAGCTCGCGTTAAACGGCGCGCTGACCATCGGCACGCTCGACGGCGCCAATGTAGAGATCCGCGAGCGGATCGGGGCTGAGAACATCGTCATCTTCGGTCTCACGGCGAGCGAGGTCGAAGCCAAGCGTGGCGCCGCCTTTGCGGGTCAGGATGCGGTCGCTGCCTCGCCGCGGCTGGCGGCGGTCATCGACGCGCTGGCAGCCGGCGCGTTCTCGCCCGACGAGCCCGAGCGCTACCGCGAATTGATCGATGCGATCCTCGGTGTTGACGAATTCATGGTGGCTGCCGATTTCGAGGCCTATTGGCAAGCACAGCGCGCGCTCGACGAGAGCTGGAGGAATCCCGCGGTGTGGTGGAGAAAGAGCATCTTGAACACGGCGCGAATGGGCTGGTTCTCCTCCGACCGCACGATCCAGGAATATGCCGATGAGGTTTGGCGAGTGAATGGGTAACGAGTACGGACGAGCGCATGGAAGCCTTCTTCATCGGTCAGACCTATATCGACGTCACCTTCTTGACTGATCACATCCCGGTCGGCGATGAGAAATCGGTCGCATCGGCCTATGCGATATCGTTCGGCGGCAATGCCGTGACGGCGGCGTTCTGCTGCGCGAAGCTCTCGGTGAAGGTCAATTTGCTCGCGACCCAAGCCAATGACTGGCTCGGCCGCATGTTCCTGGACATGACGGCGAAATACGACATCCGCCTGCACCCTCGTTACGTTCAGACGTCGTCCCTCTCGTTCATCATGCCGAAGGACAGCAAACGCGCGATCGTGCGCTGCCGGGACGCCGACTATTTGAGTCCGTTTCCGATTCTGGATCTGACCGGATGCCGGGTGCTGCACGTCGACGGGCATCAGCCCGACGCCGCGATCTATTACGCGAAAAACTGCCGTGAGGCGGGTATCCTCACCTCGCTCGACGGCGGCGGTATTCGGTCGAACACGCACGAGCTCTTGCAATTCATCGATGTCGCCGTCGTCGCGGAGCGGTTCTGCGAGCAGATGAACCTGACGCCGGCAGCGACCTTGGACTATCTCAAGAGCCGGGGCTGCCGCATCGGCGGCGTGACGCTCGGTGAGCGCGGATTCATCTGGTGCGATGAAGCGGGCCAGTTCCGCTCCAGCGCAGCGCTACCGCTTTCGCGCCATCGTGTTGTTGATACGAGCGGTGCCGGCGATGTTTTTCACGGCGCTTATGTCTACTCGTATTTGGCGAACCCGGCGAGCAAATGGGAACAGCATTTTCAATTCGCCGAGGCGGCGGCGGCGTTCAAGATCCAGCATCTGGGTAACGAGGCGGGCCTGCCGACGCTTGCCGACATCGAGGCGGTGCAACGCGAATTCGCCGGCCAGCGCTTGGGCCTCACCGAAGCAGATCTGCGGCCGCAATCGGTGCGAGCGGCGGCGGCCTCTTGATGCCGGTCGATCTATCGGTGCTGCAGCAGGTCCTTGAATTCGCGTTCCAGAGCCTCAAGCCCGGCCCGTTGTGCCCGCGCCTCGCCCGAATCGGACGGCGCGTCGACGTGCGGGGCTTGCTGGTTGGCGGCCCCGTTGGACGCCGCATACGCAATCGCCGAACCGCGAACTTCCTCGGACATTCGGGCCTCCTATTGAGTATCGCCGGGTGCGCGTGTACCTAAATAGCGTTCGCCAGGGTTACAAGATCCGACGGTCGCCGTAAGCCCATTCTGCTCGTCCAAATCCGATTATCGTCGAGGCATGTGGTGCCGAGGCCACAGGCCGCAAGTGCGAAACTCGGGGTGCAACCCAACGCCTTGTGATGCTTTGCGGCGCGAAACCGCTTGCCGGGAAAGCGGTGCTCGATCTAGGATGGTTATGCGTTGGAATCGACGTTGCGACGTCTTGGTTGATTATTCATTGCGACAGCTTGGCAAGGACACCCCCATGGCTTGGACCACGCCTACCCTCGTTGAGATCTGCATCGGCCTCGAGATCAACGGATATCTGCCGGCCGAGTTCTGATCGGCTGACGGCTCGCCACACACGCTGCGCCGCCGCGCTCCATGGGGCGCTTGACCGCGATCGTCCTGGGGGCAGCGGCGGGTGGCGGATTTCCGCAATGGAACTGCAGGTGCCCGGTGTGTCGCCTCGCTTGGGCGGGGGACGCGCGGGTGCGGCCACGTTTGCAAGCAAGCCTCGCTGTTTCGGCGGATCGAGAGCGGTGGACGCTCCTCAACGCATCTCCGGACTTGGGCGCGCAGTTGCGCGCGACGCCGACGCTCCATCCGCGCCAAGCAATCCGCGGCAGCCCAATCAGCGCGGTGGTGCTCACCGGCGCCGAGATCGATGAGACCGCGGGTCTGTTGAGCTTGCGGGAAAGTACGCCGTTCGCGCTTTACGCCGCGGCGGAAACGTTGGCGATCTTGGCGGCGAATTCCATGTTCGGCGTGTTGCAAGAAAGCCTCGTGCGGCGCATTGTGGTTGCTCCGAATGAGGTTGTGCAACTGCCGGGCGGAATTGAAGCGGAGATGTTCAGCGTCCCTGGGAAGGTTCCGCTTTATTTGGAAGCGCAACATCCCGACCTCCTCGCCGCGCCGATGGGCAATATCGGCATCGATCTGCGCTCCAACGGCGCGCGGCTCATCTACGTACCCGGCGCCGCCGCGGTTCCGGATCAGCTCCAAGAGCGGGTTGCCGCGGCCGACGTGCTGCTGTTCGATGGGACGCTCTTTGCCGACGATGAGATGATCCACTCCGGCGTCGGCGCCAAGACCGGCCGCCGCATGGGCCATCTGCCGATCGACGGACCGGACGGCTCCCTCGCGCGGCTCGCCGGCTTCGCCAAGCGGCGGATCTTCACGCACATCAACAACACTAATCCGATCCTGATCGAGGGCTCGCCGGAGCGCCGCCGCGTCGAAGCCGCGGGCTTTGAAGTCGCTGCGGACGGCCTGGAGATCGTGCTGTGACGCTGCTTTCACCGGGCGATCTCGAGGCGCGGCTGCGCCACATCGGCGCGACCCGATACCACCATTTGCATCCGTTCCACCGTCTGTTGCACGGCGGACGATGCACCAAGGGGCAAGTCCAGGCCTGGGCGCTCAATCGCTTCTATTACCAGGCGATGATCCCGGTGAAGGACGCGAGCCTGATCGCGCGCTGTGATGATCCCTCGGTGCGGCGCGAATGGCGCCATCGGCTCGTCGATCACGACGGGGAGCGGGAAGACGAGGGCGGCATCGCCCGTTGGCTTCGGCTCACCGATGGGCTTGGCCTCGACCGCGATTACGTGATCTCGACTCGCGGGATCTTGCCGGGAACGCGCTTTGCCGTCGAGGCCTACGTGCATTTCGTGCGCGAGCGTTCGCTGCTCGAGGCGATCGCGTCGTCGCTGACCGAGCTGTTCTCGCCCGCCATCATCGGCGAACGCGTGGCCGGCATGCTGGCGGGCTATGCTTTCGTCACCCGCGATACCCTCGCCTATTTCAGCGAGCGGCCGCCGCAAGCCGCGCGCGACGCGGACTTCGCCCTCGACTACGTCAAGCGCCATGGACGCGACCCCGCGAGCCAAGCGGCAATTCTTGCGGCGCTGGAGTTCAAGTGCGATGTGCTATGGGCGATGCTCGATGCGCTGCATCACGCCTATGTGGAACCCAAGCACGTACCGCCGGGGGCCTTCGTGCCGGAGGCTTGACCATGTCGCAGGACCAAGCGCCACCCAGCGTCTCGCCGGAGGCGAAGCCGCGATTGGCGGCGGGCGTGCGTCTCGTCCGTAACGAGGGGCAAGGCGGCTGGGTGCTGTTGGCACCGGAACGGGTGTTGAAGGCCGACCCGATCGCCGCCGAGATTCTGCGGCGTTGCACTGGGGACGCGACGATCAATGCCATCGTCAGTGAACTCGCCGAGACCTACGCGGCGCCGCGTGACCGCATCCTCGCCGACGTGACCGCGCTGCTGAGCGGCCTCGTCGAGAAGAAGCTGGTTGAAGTGTGAGCATGGAAGGAGCCGTCGCCGAGAAGCTGCCGCGACCACTCGGGCTCCTCGCCGAGCTTACGCATCGCTGTCCGCTCGGCTGTCCCTATTGCTCAAACCCGCTCGCGCTCGATCCTCGCGAGGCCGAGCTCGACGCCGCGACATGGACGCGCATCTTCGGTGAGGCTTTTGCGCTCGGCGTACTGCACGTGCATCTCTCCGGCGGCGAGCCCGCGGCGCGCCGCGATCTCGTCGACATCACCGCGGCGGCGTGCGCGGCGGGCCTGTACACCAATCTCATCACCTCCGGCGTCGGTCTCACCGAGGCGACGTTGCGCCGTTTGGCCGAGGCCGGTCTCGACCACGTGCAAATCTCGATCCAGGACAGCGAAGCCGCTTCCGCCGATCATATTGCCGGCTACGACGGGGCCTTTGCGCGCAAGCGGGCGCTTGCCGCCGAGGTCGGGCGGCTCAAGCTCGCGCTCACCATCAACATGGTCGTGCACCGGGCCAATATCGACCGCGTCGGCGATATGGTGCCGTTTGCGCTGTCCCTCGGAGCAAGCCGCATCGAGATTGCCCACGTGCAATATTACGGCTGGGCGCTGAAGAATCGCGCCGCGCTGATGCCGAGCCGCGAGCAGGTCGAACGGGCGGTTGCAACCGTCGACCAGCTGCGCCGCGAGCACCAAGGCAAGATCGTGATCGACGCGGTCGTGCCCGACTACTACGCGCGCTACCCAAAGCCTTGCGTCGGAGGTTGGGGGCGGCGCTCGCTCAACGTCACACCGGCGGGCCGCGTGCTGCCCTGCCACGCCGCAGAGGTGATCCCGGGTCTCGAGTTCTGGTCCGTGCGCGATCATTCGCTGGCTGATATCTGGAGCGCCTCCCCGGCCTTTCGTGCGTTTCGCGGCACCGCATGGATGCAGGAGCCCTGCGCCAGCTGCGCGCGACGCGACGAGGATTTCGGCGGCTGCCGCTGCCAGGCGTTCCTGCTGGCGGGCGACGCTCGCGCGGCCGACCCGGTCTGTCATCTGTCGCCGCACCATGCGCGGGTGGTTGAGCTTGCCGCCGTGCACGACGGGGCGCCGTATGTCTATCGGCGTCAGGATCGGGTGGAGGGTCGGCGGCCCCCGACGCCTGACTTCTGATCCTCGAATTGCGCTTCGATCATGAATGGCGCACACTGCAACCATTGGGAACTGCCCCTTTCCGGCTCGGCGCTGCTGCACCGGAACACGGAGAAATCGGTTCCTGGAATAAGGGAGGATTTCATGTCGCGACCCACTTTGGTAGCGTGCGCGCTGCTCGCCGGAGCCGTCGGCGCGCTGGCGCTGCTCGCCTTGCCGGTCAACGCCCAGCAATCGCCGGCCGAGCCGCCAGCGGCTGCTCCGGCACCGGCCGCAAAGCCGCCGCTGCCGCCTGGTCATCCGTTGATCGGACAGCCCGACACGCCGGGCGCACAGAAGCTCGCCCCGGTTGCAGCGCCACCGATCGCTGCGGCGGCCGATAAATTGCCGCTCAACTATTTGACCGTGCCGAAGGGGTTCAAGATCGAGGTCTATGCCAGCGGCCTCGCCAATGCGCGCATGATGCGGCAGGGCGACAAGGGCACCGTGTTCGTCTCCACGCGCACGCTCGACAAGGTCTACGCCATCGTCGAGAAGAACGGAAAGCGCGAAGTGAAGGTGATCGCCTCCGGCCTCTATCGGCCGAACGGACTCGCGTTCCACAACGGCACGCTCTACATCGCCGAACTGTATCAAATCTCCAAGATCGAGAACATAGAGGCCAATCTCGACAACCCGCCGAAACCGACCGTGATCTATAATGATCTGCCCAAGGACGAGGCACATGGATGGAAGTTCCTAACGTTCGGGCCTGACAACAAGCTTTATTTCCAGGTCGGCGCGCCTTGCAACATCTGCATGCCGCCGCCCACGCATGCACAAATCCGCCGCATCAATCTTGACGGCAGCGGCATGGAGGTGGTGGCGCGCGGGATTCGGCAGATCGTCGGGATGGATTTCCATCCGGTGACCGGTGTTCTCTACTTCACGGAGAACAGCCGCGACTGGTTGTCGGAGGACATCCCGCAGGACAAGCTCAATCGGCTGCTCAATCCGGGCAAAGATAATTTCGGTTATCCGTACTGTCATCAGGGCGACATACCGGATCCGGAATTCGGCTGGGGACACTCGTGCGACGAGTTCACCAAGCCGCTCGCGCTGCTCGGACCGCACGCGGCGCCGCTCGGCATGCGATTCTACACCGGTGATATGTTTCCGGCACAATTCAACAATGCGATCATCATCGCCCGCCACGGCTCCTGGAACCGGACCAAAAGGTTCGGCGGCGACGTCGTGATGGTCCGGCTGAACCGGGACGGCACCGTGCGGTCGATTGAGCCGTTCATCACCGGCTTCATTCAGGACAACAAATATGTGGGCCGCCCGGCCGACGTTCTGGTCCTGAAGGACGGATCGCTACTCGTCTCCGATGACTACAATGGCGCAGTCTACCGCGTCACCTACGGCAACGGACGGGTATCTTCCCGCTGAGCGACTCTGAAGCATTGTCCGGAACAGAGGTTGAGCGCATCTCAGTGCGCTCGACCTCTTCGCTCCGGTTGCCTTGAACAGACCTGTCCGAAATGCGTGCCGTCCTCACCGCCCTGATCCTTCTTGCCGGCATCGCCGGCGCGCTCGCGGCAACCATGCAGGAGCGCATGGCCGTTTGTCTCTCCTGCCACGGAGCAAATGGTCAATCGCCAAATCCTGAAACGCCGTCGATCGGCGGGCAACCCTCACCCTATGTGCTGATCCAGCTTTACCTCTTCCGCGAACGCCAGCGCGTCGTCGACGCTATGAACCAGGCAACGAAGGGGTTTACGGACAGCGATCTACAGGCGTTTGCCGATGCGATCAGCAAGCTGCCGCCCCCGCGGGCGGCCACCGAACCGGGCGATCCGCAGCGGCTCGAACGGGCGCGCGCTTTGGCACAAAAATACCGGTGCGGCTTCTGCCACCAGCAAGATTTCTCCGGCCAAGGCAACGTTCCGCGGATTGCCGCTCAGCGCGAGGATTATCTGTTGAAGGCGCTGCGCGACTATAAGAGCAGTGTCCGACCGGGCTACGAACCGACCATGGTCGAGGCGCTGCAACCGGTCAGCGACGCCGACATCGTCGACTTGGCCTATTTCCTGGCTGGGTTTGGCGGCCGCTGATCAGTCCCCTGCCCGGCGACTGATTATTCCACCTTGATCTTCGCGGACGTGATCACCGGCTCCCAGCGCGCGGTGCTCTGCCGGATCAGGTCCGCCATCTCGGTCGGCGTGCTGCCAAAAGCTTCCGCCTGCAGATCGGACACCCGCGCCATGGCCTCCGGCGTATGCATGATCGCGGCGATCGCCGCGGATAGCTTGCCGGTGATCTCCTTCGGGGTTGCCGGCGGGGCGGCGATCGCCATCCAGGTCTCCGACTCGAAACCCGGCAATACCTCGGCGACGGCGGGCACGTCAGGAAACACCGCAAGGCGCGCGAGGCTGCCGACGCCGAGGAGCTTTAGCTGCCCGGACCGGATATAGGCGATGGAAGCGAGCAGCGTGTCGGCCATGACGTCGACCTGGCCGCCCAAGAGATCGTGGATCCCCGGTGCGCTTCCCCGATACGGAACGTGGACCAGGTCCACGCTGGCCATCTGCTTCAGCATCTCGAATGTCAGATGCCCGATCTGTCCGTTGCCTTGGGATGCGTAGGTGAGCTTGCCCGGATTGGCTCGCGCATAGGCAATCAGACCGGCAATGTCGTTGAATGGCAGATCGCCGCGTCCGAGCATCACTGTCGGATATTTGGCGAGCACGCTCACCGGCGCTAAGGCCCGCGGATCGAAGGCGAGGTTCTTGTAAAGGAGATGCGCCACGCCAAAATTCCCCTGCGGCGCGCACAGGAGGGTGTAGCCGTCGGGGGCGGCCTTAAAGACGTATTCGGCGCCGAGATTGCCGCCGGCGCCCGGGCGGCTGTCCACAACGAATGGCTGGCCGAAAGTGGTTTGCAGTTGCTGCGCCACGACGCGTGCCAAGGCATCAGCGGTGCCGCCGGGCGAGACCGGCACGACGACCGTCACGGTCCGCGCCGGATAAGGGGTCTGCGCGGCCGCGCGCCCCGACCCGAAGGCAAGGAGCAAGACCAAGCAAGCCGTGATCGTGGTTGCTCGAAACATGCGCGGTCCCTCCTATCCGACTAGCCGGATTACCGTTTCGCCGGCTTGCCGCCGACGGTCACGCCGGACCATTTTTCGATGTGCGTGATCAGCGCGGTGAAATCCTGATCCGGGCCGCCTTGGCCGAGGCCGTAAAGCCAAAGCTGCTTCACGGCTTGGCCGATCCACATCGGCACCTGTAGCGCATCCGCCTCGTCGATGCACAGCTTCACGTCCTTGGCCATGAGGCCGAGCGCGAAGCCGTAGTCGAAGCTGCGCGGCAGGATCGCGCGCGGAAACTTGTCCTCGGTCGCGGTGTTGCGCCCGGAGCCGGCATTGATCACGTCGATCATCACGTAGGGATCGAGCCCCGCTTTGGTGCCGAGCACGATCGCCTCCGAGGTCGCGGCGGTTGCGGTGGCCGAGAGCAGATTGTTGATGAGCTTCATCATCTGCCCCATGCCGGGCTCGGGGCCGATATAAAACACCTTGCCGATGGTTTCGAGGATCGGACGCAGGCGGTCGCATTCCGGCTTCGGCCCGGAAGTCATGACCGCGAGCGTGCCCTTGACGGCGCCGGCAACGCCGCCGCTCACCGGCGCATCGATGGCGGTAATGCCGCGCTCGGCGAGGGCTGCGGCAATCGCCTTCGCAACCCGCGGGCCGGTGGTCGAAAGATCGACGAAGACGCGCACCCGCGATCCCGCAGCGACGCCGCGCTCACCCAGCGCCACCTCCTGCACCACCGCCGGCATCGGCAGGCTCGCCATGACAATCTCCGCCCGCGCCGCGACCTCGGCGGGCGAAGATGCCGTCTCGGCTCCCTTGACCGCGATGGCGCTCAGCGCTTGTCCCTGGACGTCGTAGGCCACGACCGGATGGCCGGCGGCGATCAGCCGCGATGCCATCGGTTGACCCATGCGGCCGACGCCGATGAAGCCGATCGTTTCCTTCGCCACAGTTTCCTCCCAAGATTTCCCGTGGAATGATGGTAAGGGTAGACAAGCCGGAAAGGCTAGTCCTGGTATTCCTCTTGGAGCGCGGCATGGAATTCGGCATTCTGTTCACATCCCATCCCAATGCAGATGTCGAGCCCTACCCGCATCGCGACATGCACGCGCGGGTGACGCGCGAGATTCGCCGCGCCGATGAGCTTGGCTTCGACTATGCCTGGCTTGCCGAGCATCACTTCACCACCGAATACGGCATCATGCCCGACGTCTTCGTCTACGCGGGCTATCTCGCCGGCCTGACCAAGCGCATCAGGATCGGCACCGCCGTGGTGACGCTGCCCCTCGCCAATCCGCTGCGGGTGGTCGAGAACTCAGCCTTCGTCGACATCCTGAGCGGCGGACGCTTCGTGCTCGGTCTCGGCTCCGGCTATCGCAAATACGAGTTCGACGGGTTCGGCATCGATTTCGAGCAACGGCGCGACATCCAGGAGGAAGCGCTGCCGCTTCTCCTCGAGCTCTTCCACAAGAAGCGCTGCGATCATCACGGCAAGCATTTCCGCTTCAAGGTCGACGGCAAATACGAGCTGTTGCCGCAAGGGCTGCAGCAGCCGCACCCTCCGCTCTTTCTCGCCGGCGCCACCGATCGCTCGATCGCGGTCGCGGCGCGCATGGGCCTTGGCCTCCTGCTGTCGACCTGGACCCCGTTCGACGAGCTCGAGCGCCAGATCGGCCTCTACCGCCGGCATCTCGAGGAGACCCCGACGGAGCTGCGCGCCAGCCCGGCGCGCGGCCATGTCGACGTCGCGCGCTACGTCTATGTCGCCGAGACCGATGCGCGGGCAAAGGCCGAAAGCGAGGCCGTCATTCTGCGCCATCTCGACCATTTCTCGAGCGGCCTGACCTCCGGCTATCTCGGCACGGTCAATGCGAGCCGGCGCGACTATGGGGGACTGTCGCGCGACGTCATCCTGCACGGCTCGCCCGCAAGCGTCAGCGAGAAGGTCGAGCGCCTGCGAGGCATGGGCGTCAATTCGCTCATGCTGCACTATCCGCCTTGGTACGGGGCCGAGGCGGCGCTCGTTTCGCTTGAACGGTTCGCGCGCGAGGTGATGCCGCGCTTCGCCGCCGGCGGCCTCGCCCTCGCCGGCGAATGATACAGTCCACGTCCCGCACCCCGCAGGAATCGCTTGAAGTACAGGCCCAGGCCTGAGACCATGTAACAAACGGCGGCCGCCCATGCAGCCGCAGCATAGCTCAATGGGAGGATTGGACATGGAAACGGATCGCAATGCCCGACGACACACTTGCCGACGCTCGGCGGCCGCGGCAGCCCTGGCGCTCGCCGCCGGTGTGTTGCCGTTGACGGCATCGGCGCAGACGCCCCCGCCGCTGAAGCTCGGCGTCGTCACGTTCCTGTCCGGGCCGGCTTCCGGCCCATTCGGCATCCCGGCGCGCAATGCCGCCGAGCTGCTGATCGAGGCGATCAATGCCGGCACCCTGCCCGCTCCCTACAACGTCAAGGGTTTCGGCGGCGCGGCGATCGAGACGACCATCATCGACGAGAGCGGCGCCACCACCAAGGTGGTGCAGGACTATCGCGACCTCGTCGAGCGGCGCGGCGTGAACGCGGTCGTCGGCTACATCTCCTCCGGCAGCTGCCTCGGCGTCGCGCCGGTTGCCGAAGAGCTCAAGACCCTGACGGTGTTCTTCGATTGCGGCACGCCGCGCATCTTCGAGGAGGAGGATCACCACTACGTCTTCCGCGCGGCCGCAACCTCGACCCTCGACAGCACCGGCGGGGCGCGTTACCTGACGAGCAAATTCTCGGCGATCAAGAGCTACGGCGGCATCAATCAGAACTATGCCTGGGGGCAGGATTCCTGGAGCGACTTCGACGGGGCAATGAAGGACCTCAAGCCCGGCCTCACCGAAGCGAGCGTGCTGTTCCCAAAACTGTTCGCCGGCCAATACAGCACCGAGATCACGACGCTGTTGGCGAGCGGCAGCGATGCGGTGCATTCGAGCTTCTGGGGCGGCGATCTTGAAAGCTTCATCCTGCAGGCCGGTCCGCGCGGCCTGTTCGAGAAGGAGCGGTTCGTGATGAGCACGCTCGAGACGACGATGTTCCGGCTGGGCGAAAAGATCCCCGACGGCATCGTCATCGGCGCGCGCGGCCCCTGGGGCGTGTATGCCCACGACACCGAGCTTAATCGCTGGTTCCGCAAGACCTATACCGACCGTTACGGTACGCCGCCGGTCTATCCCTCCTATCAGATGGCGATCTCCATCCTCGCCATGAAGCTCGCCTACGACAAGGCGGCGAAGGACAATCCGAAGGCCGGAATGGAGGACGCGATCAAGGCCTTCGAGCACCTCAAATACGAAGCGTTCGGCACGCAGATCGCCCTGTCGCTCGGCAAAGGGCATCAAGGCGTGCACGAGACCGCGTACGGCACCTACAAATTCGACAAGGCGACCGGCACCCCGACGATCGAGAACATCGTTTATTACCCGCCCGAATGCGTGAACGCGCCCGAAGGGGTCAAGAGCGCCGACTGGATCAAGAATGGAATGCCGTGCGCGAAGAACTGCCCGTAACGGAAAGCCCAGGGGGCGGCACCGCGCCGCCCCCTCTCGCATCGGCGCCATGCTCACCACCATCGCCATCCTCGTCGACGGCCTCGTCTATTCATCCTGGCTGTTCATCGTCGCCGTCGGGCTGACGCTGATCTTCGGCGTCATGAAGGTGCTCAACGTCGCGCATGGCGGCTTCTATTCCATGGGCGCCTATGCGGCTGCATGGTCGGTCGGCATCTATTTCGACGCCGGCCTTCCCCCCGCCGGCAGCTTTCTGCTGTTGGCCCTGTCGGCGGTCGTTGTCGGCCTCGTGCTCGGCCTCATCCTCGAGCGCGCGCTACTGCGCTTCTTCTACGGGCGCGACGAGATCCTCATCGTGCTCGTGACCTACGCGGCCTTCCTCATTCTGGAAAACCTGGTGCTGCAGATCTGGGGCGTCCAGGCCTATCCGGCCTATCAGCCGAGCGCGCTCCTCGGCACGCTGACGATCACGGGCCTACCTTTCAACACCTACGAGCTCGCGCTCGTGCCGCTCGCCGGCCTGATCGGCTTGGCCCTTTTTCTCGGTCTCTCGCACACGCGGTTCGGCAAGCTGCTGCGCGCCGTCATCCACGACCGGGAGATGGCGATGGCATGCGGCGTCGACGTGGGACGGCTGTTCACCATCACCTTCGTGATCGGTGCGGTCCTGGGCGCGCTTGGCGGCGCCGTCACGGCGCCGACCATTTCCGTGGTGCCCGGCATCGGCGTCGAGGTCATCGTGCTCGCCTTCGCCGTGGTCGTGACCGGCGGCCTCGGCTCGGTCGGCGGCACCCTGCTCGGCGCCCTGATGGTCGGGCTTGCCCGCGCCGCCGCGGTGCATCTGCTGCCGGAGGTCGAGCTGTTCGTCATCTATGGCGTGATGACGGTCGTGCTGATCCTGCGCCCGCAAGGTCTTTTTGCGCAGACCGAGCTGCGGCGGATCTAGCATGGGGCTTGATACGCGCCTCCTCATCCTCGCCTTCGCGGTGCTCGCGCTCGCAAGCGTCATCCTGCCTGGATGGGCGATCAATCTCCTCACCCTGATGCTGGCCCGGGCGCTGGTGATCCTCGGCCTGCTCGTGCTCTGGCGCACCGGACTCGTCTCGTTCGGCCAGGCTCTCTATTACGGGCTCGGCGCCTATGCGGTGGGGCTGGTGCAGAAATATACCGGACTGCGCGACGCTTTCGCGCTCCTCCTCGTTGGAACGCTCGCCGCGCTCGTGACGGCGGTGCTGCTCGGCTTTCTGCTGCGGCGCTATCGCGACATCTTCTTCGCCATGCTGAGCCTCGCCTTCTCCATGATCCTCTACGGCACGCTGGTGAAGAGCGAGACGCTCGGCAGCACCGACGGCTTTGCGGTCGCCGTCCCGCACTTTCTGTTCTTTGCCCCCGCGGCGGCAACCGCCAAATATGCGCTCCTGCTGCTCACGATCGCCGTCGCGGCGGCGGCGGCGGTCATCGTGCAGCGCTATCTCGCTTCCCCGATGGGACATCTCGCCGTCGCCATCCGCGACAACGAGGTCCGCGTCGAATATCTCGGCTTTCCGGTCAGCCGCGCGGTGCACGTGAAATATGTGCTGGCGGGCGCGCTGGCGGGGGCCGGCGGTGCGCTGGTCGCGCTCTCGGTCGGCCACATCGATCCGGAGATGACCTATTGGACGACGTCCGGCGAGTTCGTCTTCATCGCGATCCTCGCCGGGACCGGCAGCGTCGCGGCGCCGTTCCTCGGCTCGGGGATCTTCGAGGTCTTGCGCACGGCGGCCACCGAATACGCCCCCTATAGCTGGCAGATGGTGCTCGGCGTCGCCCTCCTGCTCGTGATCCTGTTTCTTCCGGACGGCCTTTGGTCGCTATTCCGGCGCGGTGCCGGAGCGTTTTCGGCAAGGAGGCCCGCCCCCGGGCTTGATCCAGACGTTAACCCAGGGGTGGAGACCGCATCTGCGCTCGAGAATGCGGCCCAATCCACGGACCGGGAGCACGTTTCGGCTCAACCCGGGCGCCACGTGCTTTAGCGTGATGCCGGCATGACCGCCCTCCTCGAAGTTCGCGCGCTGCAAAAATCCTTCGGCTCGGTGATTGCCGCGAGCAACATCGATCTATCCGTCGGTGGCACCGAGATCGTCGGCATGATCGGCGCCAACGGCGCCGGCAAGACGACCTTCGTCAACATGGTCACCGGCTATCTAAAACCGTCGAGCGGCAGCATCGCGTTTCTCGGCCGCGACATCACGGCCTGGCCGCCCCGCGACATCATCCGCGCCGGCATCTCGCGCTCGTTTCAGGTGCCGCAGGTGTTCGGCACCGCGACGGTGTTCGAAAACCTGCTGATCGCCTGCGGCATCGCGCAAGGAGGCCGCTTCCCAATGTGGCAGAAGCTGCATCGGGAGGCGCTCGTCGCGGAGCCGGAGGCGCTGATGCGGCGCTTCGGCATCACCGCCTATCAGGACCAGCGCGCGCAGTTCTTGCCCCAAGGCGTACGCAAGATTCTCGACATCGCCATGGCTCTCGTGCGGGCGCCAAGACTGTTGCTGCTCGACGAGCCGACCAGCGGCATCAGCGTCGAAGAAAAGTTCAGCGTCATGGATCGGATCATGGAGGGGCTGCGCCACGAGCGGGTCGCGGTGATGTTCATCGAGCACGACATGGACATCGTCACGCGCTATGCGCAGCGGGTGCTCGCGTTCGTCGAAGGCACGGTCATTGCGGACGGGCCGCCCGCAAAAGTCCTCGGCGATCCAGAGGTGCAGCGGCGCATCGTCGGCGCGCCGGTCACGCAGCCCGCCGTCGCGGGCGCCGCGCCATGAGCCTCGCCATTGCAGCGCTCGAGGTGGCGATCGGTCCCGCCGTCATCATCCGCAGCGCCGATCTGACGGTGGCGACCGGCCGCGTCTGCGGGTTGATCGGCCGCAACGGCGCGGGCAAGACGACCTTGATGCGCGCCATGATGGGATTGCTGCCGACACGGGCGGGCAACATCCGTTTCGACGACGCGGAGCTCACGCGCATCCCGGCGCATGCGCGCACGCGGCTCGGCATCGGCTACATGCCGGAGGATCGCCGGCTCGTTCCGGACTTCACAGTCGGCGAAAACATCTTGTTGCCGGTATGGGCGACGGGGGGAGGAGACGCCGCGACGCGCCTCGACTGGATCCTCGAGCTGATGCCCGAGCTCAAGCTGCTGGCGCAGCGGCGGGCCAACCAGCTGAGCGGCGGGCAACAGAAGATGGTGGCGCTCGCCCGCGCCCTGATGGCGGGCACCCGGCTTCTCCTCCTCGACGAGCCCCTGGAAGGTCTAGCGCCGGCCCTGGCGCAGCGGCTCGCCGAGGTTTTGGCCAAGCTGCGCGGCAGCGGGCTCACGGTACTGATGGCGGAATCGAGCTTTGGACAGATGAACGATCTGTTCGACGACGTCTTCGTCATCGAGCGGGGCAGTATTGCCCCCGGAAACGCGTCAGAGCTGGCCCCGCAAGCCGGTGCCCAAACTTGCCCTAACAACAGATCGAGCCTTTAGGGCGCCACGATCGGGCGGGACGCCATCACGGGCTGGCGCGGGCCGATCCCGGCAAACAGCGTGCCCTCCTCGAACCAGGAGCGCGGCGCCGGGCTGCCCCACAATGTCTGGCGCTGGGCGTCGCGCAACGCCCATTTCTTCGGCTCGAGATCCGGGTCGACCGTGAGGTAGTCGCTGGTGAAAATCTCGATGCGATGGCCGTCAGGATCGCGCAGATAGAGGAAAAAGGCATTGGAGATGCCGTGCCGGCCCGGACCGCGCTCCATGCTGGAGAGCCAGTTCGTGGTCGCGAGCAGGTCGCACAGATCGATCACGCAATTAACCGACGGCGCCCAGAAGGCCATGTGGTGCAGCCGCGGACCAACTCCGTTGGTGAAGGCGATGTCGTGCACCCCCCCCTTGCGATGCATCCAGACCGCCCAAAGATGCTTGTCGTCCTCCATCACGGTGTATTCGGTCAAGCGGAAGCCGAGTGAATTGTAGAATGCGAAGCTCGCATCAACGTCGGGCGAAAAGCAGTTGATATGATCGATCCGCTGCAACCTGCCGCCGCGGTACCGGCCGTATTGCTGCAACAGGCATTCCGCCTGATCCATGTGGAAGTAGAATTCGAGCGGCATGCCGAAGCAATCGGCGGCCGCCAGCGTGCGGCCTTGCCAAGGCCGCTCGACGAAACGGTGCGGCAGACCTTGCTCGGCAAACCAGCGGGCGGCGCGGTCGAGATCGTCCTCGCTCCACAGCTTGAACCCGATGGCGCGGCAAACCGGATGCGCCGCCTTGCGCAGCACGACCGAATGGTGGTTGCGCTCTTCGACGCCGCGCAGATAGAGCGCGCCGACGGTTTCTTCGCTGACGATCAGGCCCAGAGCATCGACCCAATAGGCCTTCGAGTGCGCCAGGTCGGTCACGTCATACTCGACGTGGCTCACCCGCACGATGCGGAACGGCGGATCGAGGACGGGCGGCTTGATGGGCATGCGGGCTGCCGGATCGGTTGTAGCGCCGCAGAATAACAGTCGATGGCGCGCCACGCGAGCGCTTTCGGACCTTCGAACGCCGCCTCACCAGTCCGGGATTGGTCTGATTCGTGGGCCTGAAACCCGGCCGATTCGACGAGTGAGCGTGTGACCCTCCTCGCACGTCGGTTTCCTGGGCGTTATTTGACGTAAATCGGCCGCCGGCGCGGCGACCTAACACCTGCCAACCGGCGGGCCGGCCTCCAACTCGATTGCCGGGCCGGCGTATTCACATACGCCGCGCGGCTCAGCATCTTCTCCTCAAGCGACCACGCTCGCTGGCACCGCGATCCTTAACCGCGGTCGCGCAACGGGCAACGATCAGAGGAGGTCACCATGGCCCATATCTTCTTCCACTGCTCCAGCCCGGCGGGCCTTTTGCTGGACCGGCACGGCTGCACTGTGCAGGACCTGACCGAAGCCCGCGAGCGCGCCGCCTGCGTCGTTCACGCCTTCATCAACGCTCCAGGTCCCGAGGACTGGCGCGAGTGGAGCCTGCACGTCAGCGACGAGGAAGGTGAAGAGATCCTTTTGGTGCCGTTCGTCGCGGTGCTCGGCAAGCCGCATTGAGGGTTAGGAGATCATCATGTCGTCCGCCTTGTCTTTGCGCCCTTCATCCCCGGCCCTGTCCGATACGGCCTCGGTGCACGCGGAGATCGGCAACGTCGTGCGCGC
The DNA here is from genome assembly GCA_052148715.1 of Xanthobacteraceae bacterium. GTDB lineage: Bacteria > Pseudomonadota > Alphaproteobacteria > Rhizobiales > Xanthobacteraceae > JBKQHQ01. The sequence goes on from JBKQHQ010000121.1 coordinate 28,437, forward strand.
GCTGGTCCGCGATTTCTTCGATCCTTACCGACCGGAGCGACACTACATGCGAGGGCCCGGCCCGAAGTGGCGCCAGAAGCGCCAGGAGGCATTGGCGGCGCAACGATCGGCTGGCGCGCGGGCCGGCGCTTGAGACCTCGCGAGCGCGGCTCAAATGTCGATGCGATCCCGCCAAAATAAAGAGCCCCGGGAATTGCCTGTCCCGGAGCTCTTCAGAACCGCTCGGTAGAAGCATTGATTGGGGGAGCCACTCCCGAGCGATCACTATCCCATCATGGGAACGATGGTAATTTGAAGTTCAGCCCGGCCTTCACAACGTTCTGGCGTTCGCGGATGCTCACGAAGTTCTGCGAGAAAGTCTGCGAGACGACAGTGAACGCGTTCGTGGCGGTGCCGAAATCGTAGTAGTCATACTCGATAAAGCCCGACATGAAATCCGCGAAGGCGTATTCGCCGCCGACGCCAACGGTCCAGCCGCTGCGTATCTCACTCGCCGTCGACGTGACTATGTTGGTGGTCGGGACGAACGTATCGTAGTTGTCCCGTTCCCAGGCGGCGCCGCCTTTGACGTAGCCTAGGAACCGGCCCCCCCAGGTGTAACCGATCCGACCGGTAACCGACGCCAGCCACATGATCGTCGAACGGTCTTGCAGGTTGGTCGTGGTAAGGTCGGTATTGGCGCCGCTGGCATGCGCCCAATCCTCGTCCTCCTGGATTCCGAACACGAAGGTACCGACCTGATAGTTGCAGCCGCCTTGGCTTCCGACCATGATACCGCCCGGATAGTTGCTTCCGTATGGCGTGCCGACCGGCGTGGACGGTGCGGCGACGGTCCAGTCCTTCTCCGCCCATACGCCGCCGAGATTGCCGCCGCCGTAACAGCCGGTCCAGCTGTAAGCCGGAACATAGGCTGGCGCCTTCGTATAGATTGGCGCCATGTCGGCAGCTGAAGCGCCCGCCAGCATGGCCAGCGACATTGAAGTCCCAAGTAGCAGCCTCTTCATCACAAACCCCCTATGTTCCCCGCCCAGAACCTAACAATGATTCGACCGTCAATCTACAGGATCACCGACGCAATATCAACAAGTGCAGGCGCATCCAACACTGCGAACTGAAAATCGAGATCGATTTAGTTATATCGAAATACCGTCAACAGTATTATTTTACATCATAGCAACAGATTTATTTCGTCAGGTGCAGCAAAGGCACATTCGCAAGGCCTCCGCATGCTCACGCACCGTCCATGTCATCCAAGCGAAACAATCGGGCGAGGAAGATATCGCCGCGGTATAGACGTAGGCAATTAGGCCGTTACGGTGGCTATAGCGGGGATTTTGTTCGCGTTTGAGTGTGGAGTCACGCGGCTTTGAGGCCGACGGCTCGGACGAGGGTATCGAGATCGTCGATGACGCGCTGATAGAGGCGATCGAGTTGAGATCGCCTTTGGGATTCGAGCTGGGCATCTGCTTTGATGGGGCTGAGAAGACCTGCCGTGAGTGGGGCATAGACGCGTTCGAAGAGCTTCAGGAAGACAAGGCAGATCGAGTACCCCTGCGGGAGGAGTTGATAGCGGCGAGAGTTCGGGAGCTTGGCAACGAGGCCTTTGGCGCGGAGTTTCGAGAGATCGTAGCGGAGCGAGGCGAGCGTGTAGTGCTCGGGGGCGCAGCCGAGCGCTTCGATGACGGCGGGATGGATTTCGGCGGTGGTGAAGGCATTGCCGGCTGCGATGTGTGCAAAGCGTACGAGCGCATGCATCAGGGCGAGTTGCCGAGGATGATCGAGCTTAAGGCCCGGAACGCGCTTTCCCGTCGACGTGATTGTCGGTTCCGCGAGCTTTCGCAGCTGACCGCGATCGACAAAGGTTTCCAGGATATCCTGCTGGACGTTGAGGTAGTTATCGTTGATCGCCGATAGAGCTTTTTGCAGGACAGGGAGATTTTCGACGGCTTTCTTGACGCCGTAATCATTGACGTTGTTGCTCGCTGCCTCCGTCCGAAGGATGAGGTGATCGCGAACGTACTGTTTGATGAAGCCATTGCGATAGTGGCTGCGAATCACCGGGTTCGGCAGGTTCATGTCCTCGATCTCGGTTTGCAGCTTGCCTCGATATTGCTTGCTGACTTTGCGACCGAAGATCACGGTGATCTTGTTCGGCTGCCCTATTGTTCGATTGGCATCGAGCAGGCGTTGGCCGAGATTATCCAATGCCGCACGACGATGGAAGATGAGGTTGTCGCAGTACTCGACTTGCGAGAAGAACAGCCGGTGCCGGCAGCCCGCATGCTCTCGCTCTCTTGCGGTGAAGAAGGGCGTGAGGTGCGCCAGCCACTTTTGGCCGCAGGTCACCAGATCCCGAGGGGTGAGCGAGTTGGCGAGTTCCTGCAGGCGATCGGGAGCTGCGCATTTCAAGAAGGCATTGGCGAACTGCTTGAATCCGATGCCTTTCTCGCGCATGCGGTTGGCCAGCCAATGGTGCTGGTTGAGGCAGATACGGGCGGAGAATGGAAGGTAGGGGCAAACGCGCACGAACATTCGTCCCCAGTTCCGGTCATTGATGTAAAAGTTGTATTGAATGACCCAGCGTTGCGCGAACTGTAGGTGCCATCGGTTCGCGACCTTATCGCCGATGGCAGTCATGATGCGCGCGGGTTCTCGCGCTTTGAGGATGAGCACGACTGCGTCGGGCTTGGCGCGTTCGAAATACGGGTCGACGAATTCGTCACGACGGCCCTTTGGCGCCTCGACGATCGGAATATTGCGCTTCGCGGCCCGCTCTTTCACCCAGCTCTGAAATTGGTCAGCGATGTCGCGTAGGGTATACCGCGTCACCGGGTATAGCTGGCGATACGTGTTGAAGAAGCCGACGACCCTCTCCGGCTGCTGGAACGGCTGAATCAACCCATTCAGCAGGATGCGGTCGAAACAACGATAATGCCAGCGTATGCTGTCCTTGTGGTGCTCGAAGAAGGAGTTCATGGCCGCCTCCCGGCTGCGGTATCAGCAGCGGGATCGTAGCGGCTATGCTCGGCTTGCAACCATGGCTCCGCCCTTGATATCCCGTGATTCTCCACCGCCCCCTCGTCTCGCTCAGGCGCAAGGGATATCAAGGGCGGAGCCCTTGGCTAGTTAGATTTGACGGAATGGGAAGACGCCGCTGCCGCCCTCCCGTCGGGCCAGCGCCGAGCGAAGCGCGTCGAAGTCCGTGACGCCCTGCGGGTGCAAGTCTGCCGATCGCCGTCTCATGCGCACCGCTCGCCTCCGCCAACGTTGGCCGTCGTCTTATTTGGACGAAGGGCCGCCCTCGGCTCCGCAGCCTCGTGGCCATCGAGCCGGCCGGTGGCCCGCGCGCCGTCGGATAGTGACGCAACGACCGCCGGCTAACGAATTCTTCACCATTCCGGCGCAACCGTTCCGTTGCCGCGCGACGGAACGAGGAGGAACGGGCATGTACACACTTGGAACGGCAGCGACGGCGGCAGGCCTCAGCAAGTCCACGATCCACCGTGCGATCAAGGCTGGCCGCATCTCGGCCACTAAGAACGACACCGGCGACTGGTCGATCGACCCGGCCGAGTTGCACCGGGTGTTCCCGCCTGTAACGGACGAGCCCGTTCCGTTGGAACGTGACGCAACCCCCAAGCTTGAGGCTGTGGTGGCCAAGTTGGAGGGCGAGATCACCGCGCTCAAGGGTGTTTCGGACCTGTTGCGCAGCCAGCTCCACGACGTGCGGACGGACCGCGACGCATGGCGCGAGCAGGCCGCCAGGCTCGCTTTGCCCGCACCCGAGGTCGAGCCCAAGCGGCCCTGGTGGAAGCGTCTCGCCGGCTGAAAGCGGGCCCACGTTCCACGGTCTCGTGGCTATTGAGGCGCGGCAGGCGCGCCGTGAGCCCAATGGCGCAACGAGATAGCTTTAGTGCAAAGTCGGCAAATTGACTAATGGCATTGCAGCCGGTCTTGACGGGCGTTTCTTCAGGCACGGATCGCTTCGGACACCGCGCCACCTTCCAGGCCCAGCAAAAAGGGCTCGGAAGCTTAGTTGCTCCCGAGCCCTGGATGGCCAGCGCACCTTATCGGCTAGGCATCCGCCTACTTCGTACAGCCAGCGAAAATATCAGGGAGATAGTCAAGATTGAAACAAGCGTTATGCCAGTATCCATTGTAATATCTCCGACCTTGGCTATCGATGGGGCTCCCCTCGGGTGAATACCGGTAAGGCCCGCCGGAGACGTGAGGCGGGGGGCCGTAATGGCGTGGCCCGTACCCGTTGTATTGGACAGCCTGGACCTCCGGGACGATGCGGGTCGCTACCGATTGCGTCTCGCCGGGAAAGGCCAGCGCTTGGCCCGTCGTCAGTGTCATTATCGAAGCGCCGGCCACGCCGGCAAGAATAGCCAACTTGCGCATGTTACGATTTCCTACTGATGGTACGGCGCGTGCCGTGCAGCAACGATTCTCTTTGTTAGTTCAGCCTCGGGCTGCCGCGCGGTCCGGCCACAGCCGTCGCCCCTCTCGCCTGAACGCCTGCCGCCGATCGAAGTTCGCGCGATCGCGACAGTTTGATCGAGCGGCCGCGCGGTGGCGTGCACGCACGGCGCAAAGAAGCCGGCAGAGTACAGTTGGCGAGAGGCGGAGGGCATCAGGTTCGTGCCTCTTGATTTGTAGTTGGACGTAAGTTGTCGCGAATGTTGTGATGTCCGAGCTGAATCCGGCAGGCGGTAGGTAGGATGCATATTTCGGTAAAGTCTGTTTTGTTACATCTGTCTTGGAAGTATAGGATGCACGTATTCAATGAGCCTGATCGACACACCATTTTTGCAAACAGTTTCAACCTCGATTTAGCTCGATTTCCTCGATCAAACCCGGATCGTCGGCGCCGTCGCGTGTCCGGTCGACTCGCCGCGACATCGGCCACATGCGGAGCGCGTCATCGGCTGCGGGCCTGAGCAGCTCGGTTCCCGCCGCTCAGGCCATCATTGCGATGATTCAAGCGCCGGCTTCGCCGACTAAGCTTATGCAACGAGCCACGCCCATGAAGAGCGCGGCCCGCCAATCCGACTTATTCGAAGGTTACTTGTAGTAGCCCACGCCGCAATACTCATCGCCAATGCGAGCGATATAGGATTGCTTGGCAACAGGCTCGGTCGTTCCAGGTTTCGGGAATTTATAATCTACGGTAATGGCGGCGCCTTCCGCAGCACTCTTAGCCGCGTCGTAGATCCTTTGACCGAGTGGATCGTCCCCGATTTTCAATACGCGTGCATCTGTTCCCATCAGGGCCGGATTCACGTGTGCAGTGAATTTTCCATCGCTTATGCGGGAGCAGAACACGTACAGGTCGCGGTCGTGGTAGTCCTTGTTATTCTTATCGTTGAATGCGGCAAGCGCGGCGGCTTCGTTGGCCTTGAGCGCGCCAATGGCGCGATCGAAAATAGCCTTGGCTTCGGCGGCCGTGCCTTGAGCATTCGCGAAGCTCGCGGTGCAGAGGGTTGTCGCGAGAGCCGCCAGGGTTGCGACGACGAGTTTGTGCAGCATGACGTTTCCTCCATTGGAGCTGTGAAGTTATTGGTAGAAAGGCCCTCAATCATGGTGCCTTGGATGGCGAAAATAAAGCGACAAAGCGCGCGGTGCGGGGGGCGCCGAGAGTCGAGTCGTCGTTTTGGAGTCGAGTGAGGGACGCAAGCCCGGTTTTTTGGGTCGGGGCGGAGAGGTTGGCTGCCTCAAGGCTCACGGTACCGGGTCCCGACGGCCCTCCCTCCCCGACCAACACGTGAACGCGGACACAGCGCCACCGCGGGCCAAGCTTGGAGATCGCACTCCGCAGCCGGCCGGTGGTTCGCCTACGCCGGGGCGAATGGTGGACGGGGGAACGATCATTGGCTGACGAATCCCCCACCGTTCCGGCGCAACCGTTCCGTCGCCGCGCGATGGAACGAGAAGGAACGGGCATGTACACACTTGGAATGGCAGCGACGGCGGCAGGCCTCAGCAAGTCCACGATCCACCGTGCGATCAAAGCTGGCCGCATCTCTCAGCTACAAAGAACGACACGGGCGACTGGTCGATCGACCCGGCCGAGCCACACCGGGTGTTCCGCCTGTAACGGTCGAGCCCATTCCGCTGGAACGTGACGCAACCCCCCAAGCTTTGGGCTGTGGTGGCCAAGTTGGAGGGCGAGATAACCGCGCTCAAGGGTGTTTCAGACTGTGGCGCAGCCAACTCGACGACGTGCGGACGGACCGTGACGCATGGCGCGAGCAGGCGGCCCGGGCTCGCGTTGCCAGAGCGGGAGACCGAGCCAAAGCGCCCGTGGTGGAAGCGTCTCGCCGGCTGCAGGCTTGATCAGCGCCGCCGGACAGAACCGGGAGCGTCGGTCGCCGAGATAGAGCCGCGTGCTATGTGATTGCTGGCGTTAGAATAACAGTTGGCGCGTTCTGCTAACCGCTTGAAATTCGCTGGTACAGCTGGGTGGACTCGAACCACCGACCTCCTGATCCACAGTCAGGCGCTCTAACCAACTGAGCTACAGCTGCACGGCTGCACGGGACCGGCGCAATCCTGATGCTTGTCGCATTTCGGATGGGAAACCGGGGCCCGCCCACGGTCGAGCCCGAGGGCAGGCCTTTTTCCTGAAAATGCTTTAGGGGCAACGCGCTGCCTTGGCAAGAGCCGCGCGCCACCAGGGCGTACTGCGTGTCGGCGAGAGCGGCGCAAAGAAAAAGCCCGGGTCGGAACACCCCCGGGCTTGGGCAAACCGGATTCCGGTTTGCCGCAATTACTTTGGCTTTGGCGTCGATGCCGCTCAGGCGACCTTGTTGAACACCTTGCTCACGCCGCTCTTGATCGGCTCGGAGGTCTCGGTCGCGACCTTTTGCGCAAGCGCGGTGAACGTCTTGGTCTGCTCCGACAGCGTCTCAAACTGCTTGCGGGCATGGCCGGTCGACAGCTCGATCATCTCCGAGAACGACTTCACGCTCATCAGCTCGGCGGCGAAATCGAGCGCGGCGTTGGTGTTGATGCGGGCCGCCTCGATCAGCTTGAGGCCATATTCGGTCGCACCCTTGCTGGCGGTGGCGTAGGTGGTCTCCATCACGTCGGTCGCCTCCTCGGCGGCCGTCTTCATCTTCTCATACGATTCCTTCGCCTGCGACACGCCCTTTTCGGCGAACTCGCGGAACGCGGCGGGGACTTCGATCTTGGGAATATCAAACTTCGGCACATCGAAGTGCGGCGAATCGAGCCTGGGGCTGTCGAGCTTCCCCTCAAACGCCGCGCCCAGCGAACCAGCGGGCTTGGCTTTCTGCTTGATGGTTGTGGCCTCTACCATAACACGTCCTCATTCCTCGGGGGCGGCATCCCGGCATCGTCCGGACCGCCGCCCAGTCGGTCCGAGCCCGTTGATGATCCTGCAGAAATGGGGCCTACCCGCCACACTGCCGGCATTCGATATTTACCATGAATATCATGGCCTTTGATGCATTGCAATATTTTTTATTGCAGTGCGATAGTGGCGCGACTTTGACGTGAGAGTTCAAACAGAGGTTTTACTGCTGCGATTTGGTTGCATTCCGAGCCGTCTGCGAGGCCGTCTCACCAAGCTCCCTCGCCTGCTCGGCCAGGACTTGCATCTGCGCCTTCACATATTCGCTCTGCACGTGAATGATTTCCGGCAGGTCCCTGGCGTTGACGAGCCGATTGGCGAAATCAAAGGACGACGCGACGTTCTGCTCGGCAAAGGCCATGGCGCGCTGGCGGAGGTCTTCGGAGCCCTTGCGGACGGCGGCGGCGCGACCCTCGAACGCCGTGGCCGTGCCATAGGCAGCCGACACGAACGTGTCGAACGCCTTGCGTGCCTGCTCGACGCTTTTTTCAGCAAACGCATGCATGTCGGTTGGAATCTCGAAGTGGGCTTCCTGGGCCATTTTCTCTCTCCTTGGGTACACGTGGCGCCTATCCAAAATTAATCATGGCAGATCGGTGTGCCGGCGGCACTACACAATCTCGTTCGCTATTTCCGGTAATTAGATACAGTCTCATATCAAAGGACCGGCCGGGGGCGGCCGACCGGCATTAAGGTTATCCTCAGAACAAGATTATGCCCAATGTTAACGTGACAGACTGCCGCGACTATTAGGGATTAATACAATTGCGCGTTAACTAGGCGTGACTTCGGTCATCAGCGTGTCCCCGATCGGTGCGAGCGACAATGGGCGATACCGAGTTCCATCTCGCGTGCCTGCGCGATCCTCGCCTGGCCGCTCATGCCGCGAGCGCTCATCCGGCGTGGCTGTGGAGCGTCGACGGCGCGCGGTCGCTATGGGCGAACGCGAACGGCGCAGCTCTGCTGGGCGCCCAGAATCCAGCCGAGCTGACGGGGCGCACGCGTGGCGAAGGCGACGCGATCCGGGTGCAGATCGCGCGGCTCGGCGCTTCGTTGCCGCGTAGCGAAAAGCCTCGGCTCGAGCGCCTGCGCGGCTTCGGCATCGGCCCCGGCCGCCTCCTCACCTGTGCGTGCTCGCGCATTACCCTCGCCGACCGAACAGCGGTGCTGATCGTCGGGACCGAGCGCGCCGGCCCGGACCTTTCCTTGCGCGAACATACGCAACGCGGTCCCACGGCGGTCAAACCGCCCGTTGCCGTGTCCTCCGCCAGTGGCGCGGTCGTTCCAGGTCAGGTCACCGGCAAGGTCATCGATTCGGTTCCAATCAAAACCGAAGGGAGCCGAGCGGAGGGATTCTCGTCGGCCGCGCCGGCGGCAAAGCCGCCGGCGAGACCGTCGGAGCGGCGCCACCCGCTCCGTTTCGTTTGGCAGATGGACGGCGACGGAAACTTCAGCATCAGCAGCGAAGAATTCACGCGATTGGTCGGTCCAAAGACCGCGGCCGTTCTCGGCAAGAGCTGGGACGTGATTGCCGCCGAGCTTGCGCTCGATCCTGACGGCCACGTGGCCCAGGCCGCCGCCTCGCAGGACACTTGGAGCGGCATCACGGTCGCCTGGCCAATCGACGGCAGCACGGAGCGCCTCGGGATCGAGCTGTCGGGGCTGCCGGTGTTCGACCGCCAACGCACCTTCCGGGGCTATCGTGGCTTCGGCGTGTGTCGTGACCTGACCCGCCTTGCCAACCTCGCGCAGCAACGCGAGGCGACGCCGGACGTGCCGCGCGATGCGGCACCAGCGACGATGCAGGCAAGCGCGACGCCGACCGACGTTGCCCCGGCCGAGGCCTCTGAAGCGCCCGCCACGCCACGCGAAGGATCGGTTGCCGAAGGGCGGCCCATCTTGACGATTGTGCCGCCGGCAAGAAATGTCGTTCCATTCCGGGCCGCGGGGAGTGACGCGCGCAGCCCCGTTCTGGGCCCGGTCGAGCGCACGGCCTTTCGCGAGCTTGCCCAGCAGCTATCGGCCCGTCTCGGCGCCACCAGCGAGGACGAGCGCACGCTGCCGGTTGCCGAGGGGGAGGAGCGGCCAGGCCGCGCTGTTGAAGCCATACCGCCCGACCGCCCGGCGCGCGATGTCCCGGCACAAATGACCGAGACGGTGATCGACAAAGGCCTGCCGGGGCCGCAGGCACAGGTGGCCGGACCGGCACCGGTCGCCGGCCGCCGCGAGGATGAACCGGCCGACCAGGCTCCGACCGCGACCGAGATGCGCACTGTTCTCGACGAGGTCCCGGCCGGCGTTCTCATCTATCGGTTGAGCGACTTAATATACGCAAATCGCGCTTTCCTCGACTGGGCCGGCCACCAGGATATTGACGCCTTGGCCGCGGCCGGCGGTCTCGACAGCCTGCTGGTCGAGCCGTCCCGCGGACGCCGAGAGGCTGACGGCGGCGGCAAGGTGCTGGCGCTCACCAGCGGCCGCAGCGACCAAGTGCCGGTCGAGGCACGGCTGCAGACCGTGTCATGGGACGGAGACTCCGCCCTGATGTTGAGCATCGCAGCGCCGCTTGCCGACGATCGGCGCCCGGGCAGCGACAATACCTTGCGCGACGCGCAGACCAAGATCCTCGAGCTCAAGATCCTTGAGCTCGAGGCCATTCTCGATATCACGACCGACGCGATCGTTGTGCTCGACGGCGCAGGATCCATCCTTGGATCGAACGCAAGCGCACGGGCCCTGTTCGGCCACGATCGGCAGGAGATGCTCCGTCGTTCCTTCACCGATCTGCTGGCCCCGGAAAGCCATCGCGCCGCGCATGATTCGCTCGACGCCCTGACGCGCAACGAGGGCCCCGACATTGCCGAGCCCGCGCGCGAAATGATCGGCCGCGGGCCCGGCGGCGGGATGATTCCCCTGTTGATGAGCATGCGCCGCGTCGGCGAGGCCCCACAAAAACTCTGCGCCGTCTTCCGCGACAACAGGCCTTGGAAAAAAGCGGAGGAGGAACGGCTCAATGCCCAGCGGCAGGCCGAACGAGCCTCCTCGGCCAAGGCCAACGTCCTCGCCAAGATCAGCCACGAAGTCCGCACGCCGCTGAACGCGATCATCGGCTTTTGCGAAGTCATGATCGAGGAGCGGTTCGGCCCGATCGGCAACGATCGCTATCGCGAATACTTAAAGGATATCCACACTTCCGGTGGACATCTCATCTCGCTCATCAACGATCTGCTTGATCTGTCGAAGATCGAATCCGGCAAGCTGGAACTGTCGGTCACGCCGATCGTGGTGAATGAACTTACCCAGCAATGCGTGGCGATCATGCAGTCGCGGGCCAACCGCGAGCGGATCATCATTCGAACCTCCTTGTCGACCAAGCTCCCCCCGGTGCTCGCCGACGCCCGTTCGGTCCGCCAGATCGTGCTCCACCTCCTCGCGAACTCCATCGAGTTCACCAACGCCGGCGGCCAGGTGATCGTCTCTACCGCGCTCGCCGACACCGGAGACGTGGTGCTGCGGGTGCGCGACACCGGCGTCGGCATGAACGAGCAAGACTTGGCGACCGCGCTGGAACCGTTCCGTCAGCTCGCCACTTCTCCGCGCGGGGGAGGCACCGGCCTCGGCCTGCCGCTCGCCAAGGCGCTTGCCGAGGCCAACGGGGCGAGGTTCTCCATTGCCAGCGTGGTCGATGCCGGCACGTTGGTCGAAGTGGCGTTTCCGCCCGCGCAGGCTTTGACCGAATAAATCGCCGCCGCGACGCGCGATAGTCCCATTTGGCATTTAACCCATGCGCGCCGGGCGCCTTTGCGGGGCGTAGTCCCGCGGTATTATCCGTGTATAGTAATCGATATCGAGGTCCAGCCATGGCGCAAGCACTCCGAGTCCTGTTACCGCTGTTCTTGGGTATCGTCAGCGCCGCAATGTCCTGCGCCCGCGCCGCTGAGCCGGCTGACCTGTTGCTGGTACTGGCGGCCGACGTGTCGCGCAGCGTCGACCGAGCTAAGTTCGAGCTCCAGCGCCAAGGCTATGCGACAGCGATTTCCGACCCGCTGGTGCTCGATGCGATCAAATCCGGTCAGCACCGGCGTATCGCCGTGTGCTTTGTCGAATGGTCGGGCTTCGGCGCGCAAAAGCTTGTCGTCGGCTGGACCGCGATCGAGGACTCTGAGTCGGCCCAACAGTTTTCCGGGCGAGTCCTGGAGGCGCCGCGCTCGTTCGCCGATCGCACCTCGATCAGCGGCGGGCTTGAATTCGCCGCGGAGCAATTCGCGCAAGCGCCGTTCGAGGCGCCCCGCCACACGATCGACATATCGGGAGACGGGACCAACAATTCCGGTCGCGAGGTCACCCTCGTCCGCGACGAGGTCCTCGCCAAGGGAATCACGATCAACGGCCTAGTGATTCTCAGCGATCGGCCGCTATCGTTCAATCCCGAGCATACCAATCCGGCGGGCGGGCTGGAGGCCTATTATCGCGACAACGTCGTCGGTGGCCCGGGCGCCTTCGTCATGGCGGCCAAAGACTTCAGCACGTTCGGCAAGGCGATCCTTAACAAGCTGATTGCCGAGATCGCGCTCGCAGCACCTCCGCGTCGGCACGCAGCGGTGCGCTGAGGATTGTCGGCGGATTGTCCTGCCTACGGGGTCGGAATTGCTTAGCCCTGCTCGCTGATAACAGCGTTAACGCTGGACTTGGTTCGCGTTTTCTGTGGCAATTCGGTATCACATCTTGGCAGAAAACACGCAAAGCGCTCCATCTCAGGTGTGGTCACGAAAGCGACACAGAGCCAAGGAATGTTCCGGTCGGCGTGCCGCCGGTATGGTCCGGCCGGCTTTCGTTCTGACCGGATCCTTGCGTGACCGCAGCTCTTGGCCTCAAACGCGCGGGACTTGCCGTTGCAGCCCTCGTGGCAACGGGCTTCGTTGCCGTGACGGCGATGTCGGTGCTGATACCGGCGGACACCGTTCGCGATGCCGTCAAGGCCGAAATCCGCGCGGTGACGGGCCTTGATCCGGTCTTTCGCGGGGTCGCCTCGGTCTCGCTGTTTCCAGCCGGCAGCGTGAGCTTTGCCGATGTCGGGCTGGGCGATGATCAGGACGGGGCCTCGCCGCTGCGCGCCGAACGGCTGACCGCGCGCCTGCAATTCTTTCCACTGCTGACCGGCCGAATCGAGATTTCCGATATATCACTGGTGCGGCCTACCATCACGGTTACCTACGATAGCACCGGCCGATCCAACTGGGCGCGGCTCGCGGAAGCTCTGGTCAAGGCGGTGGCGCCGAACCAGAAACGGGTCGCCTCCTTCTCGGAAATCCACATCAGCAACGGCACGGTGGTGGTGCACGACGATGTGCGCAACATCAACGAGACGCTGACCAGCGCCGAGCTATCGCTGGCGTGGCCATCAATCTCCAAAAGCTTCGCGGCGACTGGTCGCTTCGTTTGGCGTGGCGAGCCCATCGACCTCAGCGTCAGCATGGGCGACTTTGCTGCCGCCTTGTCGGGCGAGCGCTCGGGACTGAAAGTCCGGCTGGCCGGCGCCCCGTTCAAGCTCGCGTTCGACGGTTATATGGCCTCGCACCCGACGCTTCGGGTGGCGGGGACGCTCGCCGCCGACAGCGCATCGTTGCGCGACGCCATGCGCTGGGCGGGGCAAGAGCCGTTCGGCGGCGGCGGGTTCGGCCGTTTCGCCCTCAAGGCGCAGACCAACGTCGTCGGCGGGGTCGTCAGCTTGTCGGGCGTCAATGTCGAGCTCGACGGGAATACCGCGGAAGGCGTTCTCACCTTCGCCGGCGACGGCCGCCAGGCGCTGCAGGGGACACTCGCCGCCGACACGATCGATTTGACGCCTTACGTCTCGACGATGCGACTGCTTTCGGGGCGGGAACGCGACTGGAGCCGCGTTCCCATATCGCTTGAGGTTCTTGCCAGCCTTGATCTTGATGTCAGGCTGTCGGCTGCGCGGGTGATCCTGTCGTCAAGCGCCAAGCTCGGACGAACCGCCATCGGCGCCAATCTGCGCGGCGGCAAGCTGACGGTGGCGGTCGGCGAATCGCAGGCCTTTGGCGGCGTGATCAAGGGCTCGCTCGCGTTCGCCAGGGCCGATGCCGGCGCGGACCTCAAGGCCGAGCTGCAGTTCACCGACGTTGATCTGGAGAGCTGCATCAACGAGATGTTCGGAATTCGCCGGCTCGAAGGCCGCGGCAATCTCGCCTTTTCGATCGACGGCTCCGGGCCGAGCGTTCTTGCCGTCACGCAGACCCTGAACGGTTTCGCAAGCCTGACCGGTCATGACGGCGCGCTCGGCGGGGTGAACGTCGAGCAGGCGCTCAAGGGATGGAAGGTGCGGCCTCTGTCAGGCGGCGGCGAGCTTCGCAGCGGCCGCACGCTCTTCGACAAGCTCAGCGTCACGATCAAGATCGCGCAGGGCACCGCGACGGTCGAGGACGTTAACGTGGAGGGACCGGCAGTGCGACTGGGCCTCATCGGCTCCGCTTCGATCCCCGACCGGGATCTGGACCTCAAGGGGACCGCAGCGCTGCTTGCGGCTACCAGCGCCAGTGCCGGCAGCGCGTTCGAGCTGCCCTTCGTGGTGCACGGACCGTGGGACAATCCCGATATTGTGCCCGACCCGCAATTCCTCATCCGCCGATCACCCGCTGCGGCTCCCTTCTTCCCGAAGATATCCGACGAGAAGCTCAAGCAACTGGATTCCCTCGTTAAGCGATGGAACGGAGCTCCCACAACCGACGCCCCGTCGGCTGCAGCGGCGCCGCCGCCGCCGGCGTCGCAGCCGCTGGGACAAGCGGAAGCACAACCACCCGGCAATTAGCGCATGTTCCGGCAAAGTGGACGCCGGTTTGCCGACAAGAACATGCGCCAAACAATGCATTCCAGAGCATGTCCCGATTCCAACGGAACGGGACGTGCTCCAGGGCTTCCGCTACCCGGCAAAGCGCGCCGCGCCCTGGCGCCCCGCCCCGTGCAGCTTCGAGACCAGGGATGCCGTCACGACAGCGAGTGCGGCCACGGCGATCATCACCGTGCACAGCGCGTTGATCTCGGGCTTCACACCGAGACGCACTTCCGAGTAGATCCGGATCGGCAGCGTGGTCGCGCCAGGGCCGGTCGTGAAGCTCGCGATGACGAGGTCGTCAAGCGACAGCGTGAAGGCAAGCATCCAGGCTGAGGCGACCGCCGGCAGAATGAGCGGCACGGTGACGCGCAGGAACGCCTGCAGCGGCGAGCAGCCAAGATCCATCGCGGCCTCTTCGAGGCTGATGTCGAAGCCAAAGAGGCGCGCCTGCACGATCACGGTGACGAAGCACAGGGTCAAGGTCGTGTGCGCCGCGGCGACCGTCCAGAATCCGCGATCGACGTCGAGGGCAACAAACAGCAACAACAGCGAGAGACCGGTAATCACTTCCGGCATGACCAACGGCGCATAGGTCATGCCGGCAAAGAGCAGTCGGCCGCGAAACCTGCCCTCCCGCACCAGCGCGAGCGCCGCGAGCGTTCCCAGGACGGTCGCAGCTGACGCGGACAGGAAAGCGATGCGAATGCTCGCCCATGCGGCGGACAGCACCGCGCCGTCGTTGAGGAGCTCGGCATACCAATGCGTCGACCAGCCGCCCCATACCGCCACCAGGCGGGACGCGTTGAACGAGTAGATCACCAGAACGCCTATCGGCAGGTAGAGGAACGCCAAGCCGAGCGCGACCGAGGTGATGTTGAGCCAGGACGCGGCGCGGCGCATGCGCTAACGACCCTCGAGCTGACGCGCCTGCATATGCTGGTAGGCGACGATCGGCCCGACCAGCAAGCACAGCAGCAGGACCGCGACCGCTGAAGCGACCGGCCAATCCTTGTTGGCGAAAAACTCCGTCCACAGCGTCTGACCGATCATGACCGTCTGCGAGCCGCCGAGCAGATCCGGGATCACGAACTCGCCGACGATGGGAATGAAGCACAGCAGCGCGCCAGCCGCGATCCCCGGCGCCGCCAACGGCACGGTGACCCGCCAAAATGCTTGCGTCCATGAACAGCCGAGATCGATGGCGGCCTCGAGCAGCGTATGGTCGAGCTTCTCCAAGGTGGCGTAGATGGGCAAGACCATAAACGGCAGGTAGGAATAGACGATGCCGATGTAGATCGCCGTGTCGCTCGACAGCCAGGCGATTGGTTCGTCGACGATGCCCAATCCCTGCAGCGCTCGATTCAGGACTCCGTCATGCTGCAGAATATTGATCCAGGCATAGATGCGAATGAGAAACGCGGTCCAGAACGGCAGCACGACCAACATCATGATGGAAGGCTGTACGTGCCGCGGCAGCCGCGTCATGCCGTAAGCGATCGGGAAGCCGATCAGCAACAGCAGCAGGGTCGAAATGGCCGCGATCTCCAGACTCTTCAGGTACGAGAAGACATAAAGCGGGTCGGAGACCAGCGTTGCGTAGTTGTCGAATGACAAGCGTGCGAAGAACGCTTTCACGCCCGCGAAGCCCGCGGTGAGGTCAAGCACCGGCTCATAGGGAGGCTGAGCGATCGCGATCTGCGACAGGCTAATCTTGAACACGATCAAGAATGGAATCAGAAAGAAGAGGACGAGCCACAGATAGGGCAAGGCAATCACCAGCCGCCTTCCCCAAGACCGTCGGTGCACGGAGGCCATGCGACCTACCGTCACCGGGTTAGGATGATGGCAGCGTCCGCCGCCCACGAAAGCCAGACCTGATCCTCCCAACCGATCGGCCGTTCGACACGGCGCGTCGAATTGGCGAGGGAAGCCTTCATCACCTGCCCGCCGGCAACCCGCACCTTATAGATCGAGAGGTCACCGAGATAGCCGATCTCGGTGACCCGGCCCGACAGGCAGTTCTCTAGCGCAGACCTTGGCGGCTCGCACGCAATACGCACCTTCTCGGGCCGCACCGCGACCCACACGCGCGCGCCGGCTTCCCCCTCGACCGGTTGCACCACGCGCAGCAGGCCGCCAACGGCGCTCGCGATCAGCGTACCGCTCGGCTCCATCGCCTTCACCTCGCCCTCGATCAGATTCACGTCGCCGATGAAATCCGCCACCCAGCGCGAGTTGGGCTGCTCATAGATGTCCGACGGCGTGGCGACTTGCACCAGTCGGCCCTGGTTCATGACGCCGATACGGTCGGCGACCGTCATTGCCTCCTCCTGATCGTGGGTGACGATCACGAAGGTCAGCCCCAGCTTCGACTGCAGCGCCTTGAGCTCGAACTGCGTTTCTTCGCGCAGCTTCTTGTCGAGCGCCGCCAATGGCTCATCGAGCAGGAGCACGCGAGGGCGTTTGACCAGCGAACGGGCAAGCGCAACCCGCTGGCGCTGGCCCCCCGACAGGTTCTGCGGCTTACGCCCCTCAAGGCCTTCAAGTTTCAAGAGCGCCAGCATATCCTGCACGCGCGCGTCGATTTCCGTCTTGGCCAGCCCGTCCTGCTTGAGGCCAAAGGCGATGTTGCCCGACACCGTGAGATGCGGAAACAGCGCGTAGCTCTGGAACATCATGTTGATCGGCCGCCGATGCGGCGGCACCGGAGCAAGATCCCGCCCCGCGAGCTGGATACGACCAAGATCGGGGGCTTCGAATCCGGCCAGCATACGCAAGAGCGTGGTCTTGCCGCACCCCGAGGGTCCAAGCAGCGCGAAGAACTCGCCTTCGTAGATCTTCAGCGAGACCGCATCGACCGCCGTGTATCCGCCAAAGTGCTTGGTGACGGATTCGAAGCGCACGAGCGGGTCCGCCGCCGGATCGGTCCACGGCGCGAACTGACGTCGCCCGCCCGCAACCTTTTCCAGCTCGCCGCCAACCTCGCCTTTGTGGCTCAGCATGCACCTTCCTGCCCGCCAGCGCGCGCGCCGCCGCCGCCATTGTGCTTTCTAATGGCGGGGCGCGAGCGGCTCAACAGGAGAGCGCGGGAAAAAGGGTCGCCTAAGCCCCAGGGACGCCTTGGTTGCCGGGCGTCACCGCGGGGACAGGGAGTTCCTCGGGCGTGCGGCGGCGAGCGCCGCGATTGCGCGGCCTGGGTCCGTAGTAGTCGCCCATTTGCACCGTCGGGCGCGGCAGAGCCAAAATAGATGTGATGCGATCGTATAACGCCTTGGCGGATACCGGCTTGATCAGGAATTCGTTGACCCCCAGGCGCACCGCGTCCATCACGCGCCAACGCTCGCCGAATCCGCTGAGCATGATGATCGGCACGTCAGGCACCGGAAACACACCCGGCGAGCGCACGATACGCACCAGCTCGGCGCCGGTGAGAAACGGCATCTCCCAGTCGAGGATCACGAGGTCCGGTGTGACGGTGCGGATCGCTTGCAGGCCGGTGATCCCATCGACCGCCTCGTGCACGTCCTTGACGCCGATATTCATCAGCAGCGTGCGGACCATCTTACGCATGAACGGATTGTCGTCGATGATAAGCACGGTGAGCGACTGGAGCAGCCGCTCAATATCCTTTTTCGAGAGATTCGCGGGCATTCGTGGACCGAGGCTGTTGCCAAATGACAAGCCAGCGTAAGAGATCACATTCAACTTGCGGTGGGGTGTAAGCGATCGATAAAATGCCAGCTATCGCGCCAACGCGCTGTTGTGCCTAGCCATCGCGGGTGCTCAGCGGTGCGTCAGGGTTCGCTGTACCGCGTCCTGCCAGCCGTCCCATTTGCGCGTGCGCACCGCGGTATCCATCGCCGGCTCAAACCGCCGATCGAGCTTCCAGGCCGCGGCAAATTCGGCGAGGTCGGGACAGATGCCGGCCTTCCGCCCGGCCAGGTAGGCCGCGCCCAGCGCCGTCGTCTCCATCACGACCGGCCGATCGACCGGCGCATCGAGAATGTCGGCCAGAAATTGCATCGAGAGCGCGCTTGCGGTCATCCCTCCATCCACGCGCAGCACCGTCCTCGAGTCGGCTGCCGCAGGCCAATCGGCGTGCATCGCCTCGAGCAGATTGCGCGTCTGATAGCCGACCGCTTCGAGCACCGCCCGCGCCAGCTCGGCGCCCCCTGATTTGCGCGTAAGCCCAAAGAGGGCGCCCCGCGCTTGCGCGTCCCACCAAGGCGCGCCCAAGCCGACGAAAGCGGGCACGAGATAGACTTGCT
This sequence comes from Xanthobacteraceae bacterium, assembly GCA_052148715.1. Taxonomy (GTDB): domain Bacteria; phylum Pseudomonadota; class Alphaproteobacteria; order Rhizobiales; family Xanthobacteraceae; genus JBKQHQ01. Next base: position 46,936 of record JBKQHQ010000121.1, read on the forward strand.
CGCTTGCGTCGGCGGATGCAGCGAGCCCGTCCAACTGTGCCGCGTGCGTGATTAGGCCAAGCCCGTCGCGCAGCCATTGCACGGCCGCGCCGGCGACGAAGATCGCGCCCTCAAGCGCATAGGTCCGCCGGCCTTCGAGCTGGTAGGCGATGGTGGTGAGCAGCCGGTTCGTGGAGCGGACCGGCTTACCGCCGGTATTGAGAAGGGCAAAGCAACCCGTACCGGAGGTCGATTTCATCATGCCTGGCGCAAAGCAGCCTTGGCCGATGGTCGCCGCCTGCTGGTCACCGGCAACCCCGAGAATGCGGATGGAGCCCCCGAACAGCGGGGCGACCGTCGTGCCGAATGCATCCGCGCTGTTCCGCACTTCGGGAAGCAGCGCGAGGGGTACGCGGAATAGCTCCGCCAGCCAGGGATCCCAGGTCCCTCTGTGAATATCGAAAAGGAGAGTGCGCGCGGCGTTCGTCGCATCGGTCGCGTGGACAAGGCCGCCGGTGAGCCGCCAAATGAGAAAGCTGTCGACCGTGCCGAAGGCCAGTTGCCCAGTCTCGGCCGCGGCTCGCGCGCCCTCCACATGGTCGAGGATCCAGGCGATCTTGGTGGCGGAAAAATAGGGATCGAGGAGGAGACCGGTTCTGGTGGTGATCTCCGCCTCATGCCCGGCTGCCTGCAGTGCCGCGCACGTGGCATGCGTGCGCCGGTCCTGCCATACGATGGCGTTGTGGATGGGCTTGCCCGAGGCGCGGTCCCAAACCAAGGTGGTCTCGCGCTGATTGGTGAGGCCGATCGCCGCTATCTCGTTGGTCTTTGCGCCCGCCTGCGCCATCGCTTGGCGCACGGTGGCGAGCGTGGTCGTCCAAATCTCCTCCGGATCATGCTCGACCAGCCCGGGGCCAGGATAGAGCTGGGCAAATTCCTGCTGCGCCATCGCCACCGGGCCGAGCGCGGCGTCGAACAGCATGGCGCGTGTGGACGTGGTGCCCTGGTCGATGGCGAGAAGAAACGTCGGCACGGCGTGGATCTCACCTCGGGCGGCGCTGGTCGGCGGCATTCAGCGCCTAAGCCCGCGCCGAAGTCTAGCTCAGACCACGCGCATGCTCCATCCGGAACCTGTCCGATCCCTTTGCAGCTTGACCAGCACTGGAACCGTTGATTGGCGCGCGTTCCTAACGATGAACCGGCGTCCCCTCCACCGGATATCCGCCGGGACGCGCCTCCACGACACCGACGAGAGGGTAGAAGTTTCAGCTCGACAAGCCGACCCGCTCCAAGCTGACATCGTTCGGCTTGTAGCTGGAGATCTTGCGCGGCTCGGGGCCGTAGTAATTGCCGATCTGCACGATCGGCCGCGGCTTGGCGAGGACAACCACCATGCGGGCCAGGAGCGCCTGCGATGAGACCGGCTTGACGAGATATTCGTGCACACCCAGTTTCACCGCCTCGACGACGCGCGACTTTTCGCCGTGCGCCGTCAGCATGATGACCGGCACGTTCGGATACGGGAAGGTTGCGGGCGAGCGAACGGTACGCATGAACTCGGCGCCGTTCACCTGCGGCATGTCCCAATCAAGCAGCACGATATCGGGAGCGATGGCGCGCACGGCGGCGAGGCCCTCCGCCCCATTGCTCGCCTCGTGAACATTCTTGACCCCCACGCCCGACAGCAGCGTGCGGATGACCTTGCGCGTATAGGGCTCGTCTTCAACGACGAGCACTTTGATCAGTTGCATGAGCAGGCTGACATTCTTGTCCATAACGCCGTCTCGCAGCTCAGGAAATGTAAATCGCTCAAGTATTACGCTTGCAGAATGACATTCTCGTAATAATTCTTAGCTCAATTCGAGCCAATCCATTAACCGACTCTTTACTTTTCCAGCAACGCCCGGGCTCATGCGGACGCCCGCTCGACGGCACCCTGCATGAAGCGCGCGAGCGCGCCTCTCTCGGCTTCAGATACGGTGAGGCCGAGCTTGGACCGGCGCCATAGCACGTCGTCGGCGCTCTGTGCCCATTCGTATTTCATCAGGTAGCGCACCTCCGCGCTGCTCAAGCCGGCGCCGAACCAGGGCGCGACCTCGTCCTCTCCCCTCGCCTCGCCGAGCACGCGCGCGAGACGCGTCCCGTAGGCGCCGACGAGGCGTTCCGCCTGCGGCTCGGTCAAGAACGGCCACGATCGGCACGCGCGCGCGACGAGCGTGCTGACCTGATCGACCACGAAGTCGCCGCCGGGAAGCGGTGCTGTGGCGGTCCAGGCCGGCCCGCCGCGGAGACAATCGTTGAGCAGCCTCAGCGCTGCCTCAGCCAGACGGCGGTAGGTGGTGATCTTGCCTCCGTAGACTGTCAGGAGCGGCGCCGCGCGCGGCGGCGTGTCCAGCATCAGCCGGTAGTCGCGCGTCGCGTCCTTGGCCCTGGCCGAGCCGTCATTGTACAACGCGCGCACACCGGCATAGGTATGCAGCACCTTGTCTGGCCCCACCCCCTCGCGAAAATAGGCGCCCACGCACTGGCACAGATAATGGATTTCATCGAGTCCCGTCGTGACCGCGGCCGGATCGCCGATGAAATCTTCATCCGTCGTGCCGATCAAGGTGAAGTCCCCCTGAAACGGCAGCGCGAACACAAAACGCCGGTCTGGCCCCGGCAGGATGTAAGCGCGGTCGTGATCGAATAGGCGCGGCACAACGATGTGGCTGCCTTTGACGAGCCGAGCCGGCGCCGGCAATGGCGTCCGCAAAACGGTTTCCGCCACCGATCCGACCCATGGTCCGGCAGCGTTGATGAGGACCCGCGCCGTGACTACCTCGCGCTCACCCCGCGCTTTGAGAATGAGCCGCCACTCCTCCTCTTCCCGCTCGGCGCGCACGCAGCGGGTGCGGGTACGAATGGCCGCGCCGCGCTCGGCGGCGTCGATGGCATTGAGGACAACGAGTCGCGCATCGTCGACCCGACAATCCGAGTATTCGAGCGCCGAACGGTAACCGCGTTTGAGCGGCACGCCGACCGCATGATGCGTAAGGTCGACGACGCTGGTGGCCGGCAGGAGCTCGCGCCCGCCGAGCCGGTCGTAAAGCAAGAGTCCCAGACGCAGAAGCAGCGGTGAGCGCCAACCCGCATCGGTGGGCAGCACGAACCGAATCGGGCGAATGATGTGCGGCGCCATCCGCCACAGCACCTCCCGCTCGGCGAGCGCTTCATGCACAAGCCGAAATGCGCCATGCTCGAGGTAGCGTAACCCGCCGTGGATGAGCTTGGTCGATGCCGATGACGTGCCGGAGGCGAGGTCGTTCTGCTCGACCAGCAGCGTACGGATACCGCGACCGGCGGCGTCGCGGGCGATCCCCGTGCCGTTGATGCCGCCGCCGATGATGGCGAGGTCGTAGTCGGCCATGGCTTGCGGTCCTAACCGAAATTTCTCACCAAATCACGGGCAACGTTGCCGAATCGACCGAACGCCGTCATATGGGGCCCGATCGTCCCGGCCGCGCCGGAATTGCTGAGATCAATGCCCTCGCCTCGCCTCCTGGTCATCGAAGGCAATACGTCGGAAAGCCGCGCACGACAATTGGCGGCTGGCGGCGTGATCGCGAGCCAAGGCTATGCCGACCTGTTGCGCGAGCTCTTGCCGGGCGCCTTCGTCGATATTTGCTATCCGGCCGATCCGGGCGAGACACTGCCGCAGCCGAACACGCTCGAGGCGTATGACGGCGTGGCCATTACCGGATCGGCGCTGCACGTCTACCAATACGGGCCGGCCGTGGCGCGGCAGGTCGAGCTCGTGCGCGCGGTGCTCGCGGCGGCCACCCCGGTATTCGGCTCGTGCTGGGGGCTCCAGGTGTTGACGGTTGCCGCCGGCGGCAGCGTGCGCGCCAACCCGAAGGGCCGCGAGCTCGGCTTCGGCCGCAGCATCCGGCTCACGGCGGCAGGCCGCGAGCACCCGATGTATCGCGGCAAGATGGACATATTCGACGCGATGACCGTCCATTTCGACGAGGTCGAGACGCTGGCGCCGGGCTCGACCGTGCTCGCGTCCAATGCAATGTCTCAGGTCCAGAGCGCCGAGATCCGCCCCGCGCTCGCGTGGGGCACGCAGTACCATCCCGAATACTCTTTGCGGGACGTGGCGGCCATCGTGCGGCGCACTGGAACAAAATTGGTGGACGAAGGCTTCTTCATCGATAAGAGTGATCTGGAACGTTATTCGGCGGAGCTCGACACGCTCGAGGGCGCGCCGACAAGCAAGGCGCTTGCTTGGCGGCATGGCATCGACGGCGCGGTGCTCGACAAAGGCATCCGGGTGAGCGAAATCGCCAACTGGATTACGCATCAGGTGCTGCCGACCCGCAGCAAACGCGGGCGGGAGTGATTTGCAGGAGCAACCGATGCCCTATCGCGATCGGCACGTGGTGGTGACGGGGGGCACTGGGGCGCTCGGAAGCGCCGTCGTCGGCGCACTGATCAGTGCAGGGGCGACGTGCCATGTCCCGTGGCTGAGCCAAGCCGAAGCCGACCGCTTTCCCTATCGCGATCACCCCCAGGTGAATCTTGTTGCCAATATCGAGCTCGCCGACGAGGCCGCTGTCGATCGCCTGTTCACGGCGGTCCCGTCGCTTTGGGCGTCGATCCACTTGGCCGGCGGTTTCGCCATGGCGCCCATCGCCAAGACCGGCAAGTCCGAGTTGATGCAACAGATCGATACGAATCTGGTCGCGTGCTTTCTCTGCTGCCGGGCGGCGGTGAATGCGATCGGCCGCGCTGGGCAGGGCGGCCGGATCGTCAACGTCGCGGCGCGACCGGCACTCGAGCCACGCACCGGCGCTGGCTCCACGGCCTATACGGCGAGCAAAGCGGCCGTGGCGGCGCTGACTGCAGCCTTGGCCGAGGAAGTCACCAAGGACGATATTCTGGTCAATGCGGTCGCGCCCTCGATCATGGACACACCGGCGAACCGCGCCGCGATGCCGAAGGCGGACCATGCGAACTGGCCCAAGGTCGAAGAGGTGGCGGCGACGATCCTGTTTCTCGCCTCGCCCGAGAACCGCGTCACCCGCGGCGCCATCGTGCCGGTCTACGGGCGGTCTTAAGGCTTCCTCGATCGACTGCGTTCAAGCCTCGGCCGGAACCACGTCGCGCGCCGGCGCGGTGCGGACAAGCCGCGTCACGGCGCTGGCGGCCGCGATCATGCGCTGCTGCGCATAGGCTTCGTGGTTCTTCTCTATATCGGCAAGGTCGTAGAGGTAGTTCACCATCAACCCGAAGGACTGCCGCAGCGCGCGCTCGGACGTATCGGCGAGCCAGTTCAATCGCTCGAGCCGCGCTCCGTTGCCGAGATGAAAGCGCGCGACCGAATCGATCGGCGTGCCCCGCTTGTTGCGGGCGCGCAGGAAATACCACGCCGCAGCCCGCATCAGCGGCTCCCGCGCGGCATCGAGGCGATGCGGCTCCAGCCACCAGCCTTCGCCGTCGAGCACCGTGAGCGCGTCGCGGTCATCCTCGGTGAGCACTTGCGAGGATTCATTGCCTCGTTCGCGCTGCAGCCAGTCGCGGAAGTTCGGTACCGGCGAGAGGGTGACGAAGGTCGAGAGCCGACGGAATTCCCGCGAAATCTCTTCGGCGACCTGTTTGATCAGGAAGTGGCCGAAAGATACGCCGGCGAGCCCCCTTTGGCAGTTGGAGATCGAATAGAACACGGCGGTGTTCATCCGCTCCGTTTCAACCGGATCACGGTTGGTCGATAGGATCGGGGCGATCGCCGACGCGACCTCGCGGGTCAGCGCGACCTCGACGAAAATCAGCGGGTCGTCCACCAAGGCCGGATGAAAGAACGCGTAGCAGCGCCGGTCCGGTGGATCGATCCGCCGGCGCAGGTCGTCCCAATCGCGAATTTCGTGGACGGCCTCGTAGCGTATAATCTTCTCCAGAACGATCGCCGGCGTCGACCAGTCGATGCGCCGCAGCACAAGGAAGCCGCGATTGAACCAGGACGAGAACAGATGAATGAAATCATGATCGACGGCCCGCAGATCGTCGCGATGCTCCAAGGCATCGATCAGCTGCTCGCGCATGCGCACCAGCGCCATCGTGCCGTTCGGCGCAAGATTGAGGCGCCGCATCAGCTCGAGGCGGCGCGGCTCGGCCGCGACATGCAGCTCCGCCGCATTGTCGTCGCTGGGCGATTGCCGCCACGCTTCGATTGCGGCGCCGAGCCGTTCGCGGTCGGGTCCGAACTGGTGTGCCAGAGCCTCGAAGAAGGCGATACGCGGCCCGGTGGTGAGATCGGCATAACGCGACAGGATTTGGCGCGCCAGCGCCACCCCCGAGGCCTCGCCGCGGCCGGACAGCAGCTCTTCGCAGAGCTCGATGAGGCCTAACGAGCGCCCCTCGGCCACTCCGCGCCGGTCGCGCGTGCGGTCGAGCAATGCCTGCCCGCGCTCCGCGATGCTCTGCAGCATCTCACCGAAGAACGAGGTGTTCACGCTACGAGCTCCCATCCCATCTTAACCGTTAGTTAATAATCGCCGGAGTGCCGCACAAGCCGACGAAAGTCTCGAATCGCCCTGGGAGATGGTAAGCGGTTTGGATAGACAAAGTCTTGCAACAGCGCCACACAGGAAGGGTTAAAAAAGGTGGCAATCCGCCCGTCCATGCGAGGAATCCCTTCATGCCCGGTCCACTGACTGGTTTGCGCGTGCTCGAGCTTGCCCGGATTCTTGCCGGGCCCTGGGCCGGCCAGATTCTCGCCGATCTCGGCGCCGACGTGATCAAGGTCGAGCGCAAGGGGTCAGGCGACGACACCCGCGGGTGGGGGCCGCCGTTCGTGCAGGCCGGGGACGGAGGCCACCTCGGCGCGGCTTATTTCCACGCCGCCAACCGCGGCAAGCGATCGATCGAGCTCGACTTCGAGACCGGCGACGGGCAGCGTATCGTTCGCAAGCTCGCGGCGCGCTCCGACGTGTTGATCGAGAATTTTAAGGTCGGAGGGCTCGTCAAGTTTGGGCTCGACTATGCGAGTCTCGCACCGGAGAATCCACGCTTGATCTACTGCTCGGTGACGGGCTTCGGCCAGACCGGCCCGCACGCAACACGCGCGGGTTATGACTTGATGGCGCAAGGCATTGGCGGCCTCATGGACATCACCGGAACGTCTAATGGCGAGCCGACGCGTGTTGGCGTGCCGATCACGGACATCGTTACGGGCGTTTACTCGGTCGTCGGCATCCTTGCCGCTCTCCACGCGCGGGCAAAGACCGGCCGCGGCACCTATGTCGACACGGCGCTGGTCGACACCACGGTCGGGGTGCTTGGCAATCAGGCTCTCAACTATTTAGTCTCCGGAAAGATCCCGCGCCGTCTCGGCAACACGCATCCGAATGTTGTTCCCTACCAAGTTTTTCCGGTCGCCGACGGTCACATCATCATCGCCACCGGCAATGACGCCCAATTCGCCAAGCTGTGCGCCGTGCTGGGCGAGCCGAGCCTCGCCCAAGCGCCGGATTACAAGGACAATGCCGGGCGAGTGACCCATCGAGAACGATTGATCCCGCATTTGAGCGAGCTGACAAAACGATTTCCACGCGACGAGCTGCTGGAGAAGCTCGAGGCGGTGCAGGTCCCCTCCGGACCGATCAACAATCTCGAGCAAGTTTTTGCCGACCCGCAAATCGTATACCGCGGCATGCGGCTCGATCTGCCGAGCGAGGCGGCCAAGGGCGGCACGATTCCCGGCGTGCGAACCCCGATCGTGCTCGGCGGGGAGCCGATGGCCTCGGCGCACCCCGCGCCGCGCCTCGGCGAGCACACCGCCGACATCCTGCGCGAGATCGGCGAAACGTAGGGGCATTCCTGCGAGGCTCCCTTACTTGAAATGCAGTGCGCCTCGTGATATATATCTTTGTAATATATCACAATTAGAGGCTGCGATGTCTGCTGTTGCAAAAGTCTTCATGAGTGGCCGAAGCCAAGCGGTGCGTTTGCCGAAGGAATTCCGGCTGCCCGGCAAGGAGGTGCGTATCCGGCGCGTCGAAGGCGGCTTGCTCTTGGAGCCGATCAAGGAATTGAAGGATGTATTCAAGGAGCTGGACCGCTACAACGAGCTCTACGGCCCGTTCGAATTCCGCCGTGATCAGCCAGCCATGCCGCCGGAAAAGGATCTCTTCGAGTGAGCTTCCTCCTCGACAGCAATGCCATCATTGCCATCCTAAACAACAAGCCGCCGTCCGTCCGCAATCGATGGGTCGCCGTCAGCCGTGCCGGAGCGCACGTTGCCACGTCCAGCATCGTCGTCTTCGAGCTTCTTTATGGTGCCTACAAGAGCTCGCGCTTCAAAGAAAATGTTGCTCGCCTGCAGACTTTGCTGTCGTCCTCTTTGAACGTGACGCCATTTGAGCTGCAAGACGCAGACAGTGCCGGTCAAGTCCGCGCCATTCTCGAAGCCAAGGGCCAACCCATTGGGCCATTCGACGTTCTGATTGCGGGGCAAGCGCTGCGGCGCGGCTTAACGCTCGTCACAGCGAACGTCGGCGAGTTTCGCCGGTTGCCCGGACTGGCGCTCGAAAATTGGCAAAAGACTTGAGGCCAGTAGCCTCGCTCGCCGATATTTGCTCCTCGGCGACCCCGCACCGGCAGGGACGCGAACGTGCCGCAGTGCAATTGCGCTTACAACGTCAAGCTCTTGGCAAGCTCCTGGGCGGCGGTGCGCTTAGCGGCGAGGTCGGTCTCGAGCGTCTTGTCGGTCGTGGCGATGGCCGCGAGGCGGTCTTCCTGTACGCGCAAGGCATCGAGATAACGGCGGCCCAAATCGGAGCCTTGGCCGACCGCTTGAAGGTTGCGGCGGATGCGCTCCTGATCGTCGCCGATCTTCTTGGTCTCCGCTTCGAGCTCACGGCGGCGGGCATTGGTGCCGTTGATCTCCGCCACTAAAGCCCCGAGCCTGGCGACCGCGTCCTTGAGCGCGGCGTCTTCGTTTTCGAGGCCGCTGATCGTCGCCAGCAGCCGCTCCGGCGCCAGCGTGCCGAGATTGACTGTCTCATGCTCCAGACGCTCAAGGGTAAGCGACGCCTTCGTGGTTCCGCCCTTGGCTGCGGCAACCTTGTAGCGGAGCCGGGCTGCGGTTTCCTCCAGGTCTTTGGCATCGCCGGCCGGCCTCCATCCGTCGCTGTGCGCCTCATCGATGATGATCTCGCGATCCTCGTCCGCCGGCGGGGTGATCTCGTAATCGATGGTCCGCCGCGATCGGACGGTCAGCGTGAGCTCGCCGTTCACCGCCCGCCCGAAGCGCGTCCGCCTGATGCCCCGGTCGTTGCGGCGAATCTCGGTTTTCGCGTCGATCGCAAACGTAACGAACTTGAGCCCGCCTTTCGGCGTGATCGGGAGCTGTGCGTCGCCGGCGAAATTTGCTTCCCCGTCGCCGCCCCGCTCGAACGCCGTGATCAGGCCCGCAGGCAAAGCGGATTCGCCGTCGTTGCGCAACCGCACGGCCGCGAGCGGCCGTCTCGCATTGGTCTCCGGCTGATAGAGCCAGGTTCGCGACGCCGCGATGTCACGGTCCACGAAGGGCACCATCATGGTGGAGCCGGCGGCGAGCGATATCTTGATCGGAAAACGATAGAGGACTTGGGTGGATGCTTCCTCGGCCTCGGCCGCGACGGCGGCGCGGCCGATCTCTTCGGGCGGCATCTTTGCCGGGCCAAGGGGGAGAGCGCTCAGCGGTGAAACATTCCCTCTCAGCAGATTACCCATTGCAGCCACCGATGCCGCCCGATCCCTCGGCGCGCCCGCGGCAACGGACTGCGGGGCGGGCACCGGCTCCTCGGCCTCATCCCGCCGCGGCACGACGCGCGAGGACGCCGTCACGGGAATTTCGGGGCGGTCAACAAAAAAGGCGGTGTAGAGCGATTGCTTGAACGCCACCGGATTGCCTGAAACGAGCGACAACTCGATGTCCTTCCAGTCGCTCCCGGTCAGGTTTTCCACGACGCCCCAGCCTTGCAGCCGCGCCCGGTCTCCCTCTTTCGGCAGCACGAGGCGATAAGCCGTCTTCCAGACCGGTGCCGCAACGACATAGCTGAAGCCAACCTCACGCGTGGTTTGGCCCAATAGATCGATGGCGAGCGAGCGCCGGTCCTTTGCCCGATTTTGCGCGAGGCCAGCCAGCGCCCGGTCGATTTGCTCCTTCGCCGGACCGTCGACGAAGCGCAGCGCCGAGACGTCCTCCAGCACCGCCTGCACGAGCCCCCGATCGGTCAAGAGGGTGAGCCGATGATGGGTGGCTTGGCCGCCGTTGTTGGGCAGTTGCACCGTCTCTTCCTCGACGTGGAACACCCGGCCCCGCGCGTTGACTTGACCGACGATCTCGACCTCGGAGCCGACGAGCGCGTTGAGGAGGTCAGCCGGCGAATTGAGCGCATCGGGACCGAAGGGAAGATCCCGGAACAGCTCGGTAAGCGGCGCCTTGCCGGGCAGGCTGACCGCGCCGATTGCCCCTTCGCGGTCGAAAATGGTCAGGCTTTTCAGGATGTCGTCGACCTGATCAAGGCGGACGGAAAGATCGAGCGTCGAGCCCGGCGCGAATTCGCCGGAATAGGTGAACTGCGCGAGTCCGGAGGTCGACAGCACGACGCGTTTCAACGGCATTTCTGCCGCCTCGCTATTCCACGAGAGACCGGCAACGAACATCGCGACGACAATGCGTTTCATGGAATCCTCCGACCGGTCCAAATCAATTAGACGGCTCCAAAGCGAAAATTTGCCGAGCGCGGCACCGGGCGCCCATGGCGGGCAGCAATATGTCGGTCGATTGCGGTGCGCCTATGACACGGCGACAAACGGCCCATGGCCGACGCGCAGGCCGGTCAAGAAGTATTTGATCACGCTAAGGTATTTTTGTCGCGGCGGCCGGTGATCTGCGACGGAGCGTGCGACAAAACCTAGACCATGCTCATTTGCCGGGTCCCATGACCGCGTCGGAGAACCACGTCGCGATCCCGGGCACGAAGCACATGAGTATCACGGCGAGAATCATCAGCCCCACGAACGGCAATACACCCCAGATGACATCGCCGAGAGGAATATCCGGCGCAATGTTCTTGATAACGAAGAGATTGAGGCCGACCGGCGGGTGGATCAGCCCCATCTCCATGACAATCGTCATGACGACACCGAACCATATGAGATCGAACCCCGCTGCACGCAACGGTGGCAATACGATCGGTGCCGTCATCAGGATGATGGACACGGGCGGCAAAAAAAATCCAAGCACGACCACGAACAGCAAGATGGCCGCCAACAGCAGCCAGCGCGACAGGTGAAGCTCAACGATCCCCTGCGCCGCCGATTGGCTGATGTGGAGATAACTCATCACATAAGAATATAGGAGCGACATGCCGATGATGAGCATCAGCATCGTCGATTCGCGTAACGTGGCAACCAGGATCGGCTCGAGATCGCGCGGTGTCCACACCGAATAGATGACGGCAATGAGCACGAGCGCCAGCATGGCGCCGAGTCCCGCGGTCTCCGACGGCGTCGCGTAACCGCCGTAGAGTGCGATCATCACGCCGGTGAGCAGCAACACGAACGGCAAGACCCGCGGCAGCAGCGCCAAGCGCGCCCGCATGGTGAACGCCTCCGTGCTCAAGAGCTCGGAGTGCCTCCCGGTCGCCGCGTGCAGCCGTTCGGCATCGGCCCGCTCATGCCGATAGTGCCAAGTCGCGTAGAGCGCAAACAGCCCGACCAGCAGGCACGCCGGGCCGATCGCCGCGAGAAAGAGCCGGCCGAGCGATTGCTCGGCCGCGACCGCGTAGAGAATCATGGTGATCGACGGCGGCAGCAAGATGCCAAGCGTCCCGCCCGCCGCGATTATGCCCGAGGCAAAAGCACCCGAATAGCCGCGCTTGCGCATTTCCGGAATTCCGGCCGAGCCGATGGCTGAGCAGGTGGCCGGCGAGGACCCCGCCATGGCCGCAAACAGCGCGCACGCGAAGATATTGGCGATGCCTAGCCCGCCAGGGATGCGATGCAGCCAGGCGTGCAGGGCGCCATAGAGGTCCTGGCCCGCGCGCGAGCGACCGATCGCCGCCCCTTTGAGAATGAACAGCGGGATCGACAGCAGCGTGATCGACGCCATCTCCTCGTAAACATTCTGGGCGATCGTATCGACCGAGGCGGACGGCATGAACGCGATCATGAATATGGTCGCGACGGCGCCGAGCGCAAACGCGATCGGCATGCCGACGAACATCGCCACCAGCGTCGCGGCGGCGTAGAGGAGCCCGATCGACAGCACCGTCATGCCGTGGGCCTTCGCCGCAGCTCGGCAATGATTTGCAGCAGCAGTTGCACGCTCAACAGAACCATGCCGGCCGTCATGAGCGAATAGGGAATCCACAACGGAGGCGCCCAGGTCGACTCGGAATGGAAGTTGTCGGTGATGGCTTCAGCGAGCAGCACCGAGGATTTCCAGGCAAAGAAGGCGCAGAACACGAAGCTCGCGACATCGACCAGAAGCTGCCGGATGCGGTTTGCCCGTGGCGGCAAAAGGCCGACGAACGCCTCGATGGCGACGTGGCCGCGCCGCGCCTGGACAGCGGCCGCGGACATGAAAACCGACCCGACGATCAGGAACACCGACAGCTCGTCCTGCCAGTCGGTCGATAGATGCAGGAAATACCGGCTGGCGACGCTATAGGTCAGGACGATCGATGCGATGATGAGCGCCACCGATGACGCGATCACCACGGCCCGATTGATCCACGCGAGAATGCGTTCGGCTCCGGCAACATCGCCGATGGGCGCAGCCGGAGCCGAGGTCTCGACACCTTCGAGGACGTGGACCATCAAGACGCCTGGGATCAGGCGTGCACGCTCGTCGCGAGCTTCATCAGCTCCGCCGAGAGCGGCGTCTTCTCCGCATAGTCCTTCCACGCGGTGTCACGGGCGATGGCGCGCCACTTCTCGACGGTCGCTTCATCCAGATCGGAGACGGTGGCGCCCTTTTTCGCGTAGACCTCGGCGACTTTCTGATCGTCGGCCATCGCCTCCTTGGTGCCGAACTGCTCGAGCTCGGCGCCGAGCGCGACGATGATCTGTTGCTGGTCCTTGGGCAGCGCGTCGAAGATCTGCTTCGACATGATGAGCGGCTCGAGCATGACCCAGTAAGACTTGCCGCGGCCGGTGGTCAGGCTCTTGGCCACCTCTTCCAGCCGGAACGAGATCAGGCTGGTGGACGAGGTGATGGCCGCATCGCAGGCGCCAGTCTGCATCGCCGCATAGAGCTCGTTCGAGGGCGTCGACAGCGTTGTCGCCCCCGCGCTCTGCAGCACCATATCCATCTCGCGGCTGCCGCCGCGAACCTTCAATCCCTTGGCGTCTTCGGGATTGACGATCGGCCGCGCGCGGCTCGCGACCCCGCCGGCCTGCCAAACCCACGAGAGGATGACGACGCCCTTCTCGGCCAGGAAGGCGGCGAACTTTTCTCCGACCGGCGACGTCTTCCAGGCCGCACCCTGCTGGTACGAGCTGACCAGGCCGGGCATCAGACCGATATTGAGCTCGGGAAACTCGCCGCCCGCATACGAGATCGGGTAGAGGCTGACATCGAGCGCACCTTTGCGCACGGCCGAGAACTGGGCCACGGTCTTCATGAGCGATGAGCTCGGATAGACTTGGCCGGTCAGAGCCCCGTTCGTGCGCTTTTCGAGCTCGGCCGCGAAGCGCCGGCACAAGCGGTCGCGAAAATCACCTTCCTCGAGGGTTCCGCCGGGAAATTGGTGCGAAATCTTCAGGGTCTGTGCCGCGGCGGCGGGGCCGAGCCGCGTTGCCGCAATCACCGCCGGCGCGCATGCCGCACCGACCAGCATCTGCCGTCTATTCATCGCCATGATTTCCTCCTCATGATGGCCCGTTGTTGTCCGGGCTCCCATTTGCATTCTTGTGCTTAGCGCAGAAACACAACCTAGGCTAGCTGAAGGCGCGCAGAACCAGGGCGCGGCCTCTCGCGGCAAGCGTATGTCCCATGTATCGCAAGCGCCGAAGGGAGACAACGGGGGGCGATCATGGCGCACATGCCCTCGGACTCCTCCGGACCCCCTAAGTTCCGGGGCTGCACACCGGCTTTCGATCCGAAAACGTGACAAAGTGACAAAGTGAAGTGAAAAATCCAGAGCACTCGCCGATTTCACCCTGATCGGATCGTGCTATGCGTTGCAGCAAATGGAGGAGCTAATGAAGGAGTGGGTCGCGGTCTTGCGGGCCGCCGATGCGGCCGCGCGCTGGCACGTGCACCAGAGGCGGAAGGGGGCCGCGCAAGAGCCCTACATCAACCATCTGCTGGAGGTCGCGAGCCTCGTTGCCGAGGCCACCGAAGGCAAGAATGCGAAGGCGGTCATTGCCGCGCTCCTGCACGATGCGATCGAGGACCAGGAGGTCCCCCGCGAGCTGATTGCACGCGAGTTCGGCGAGGACGTGGCTGCCCTCGTTGAAGAGGTGAGCGACGACAAGGAGCTTGAAAAACACGAGCGAAAGCGCCTGCAGATCGAAACCGCGCACAAGAAGAGCGATGACGCCAAGCGGATCAAACTCGCCGACAAGACCAGCAATTTGCGCGCGATCGCCTTCAGCGCCCCGCCCGATTGGTCGGTGAAGCGCCGATTGGAGTATATCCGGTGGGCCAAGACGGTCGTGTCGGGATTGCGCGGCGCGTGCCCTATGCTTGAGCAGCAGTTCGACCGCGCCGCCGAGGCGGCCGAGCGGTCGATCCACGTTCCTGCCGTCGGCGCTTAGCGACATCTCCATCGATCGCCGCGCGAAACCATTCGACAGGGAAAGCGTTGAACGCCAAAATCGCCGACGCAGATCCGGCGGTCGATAGGAGTGGGCTTTGAGCGGCGATCCATACGAGACCTTGGGGGTGAAGAAGGACGCCTCCCAGGCGGACATTCAGAAGGCCTATCGCCGCCTGGCGAAGAAGCTGCACCCCGATCTCAATCCCGGAAACAAGAAAGCCGAAGAGGACTTCAAGAACGTTTCGGCCGCGTACAGCCTGTTGAGTGATGCGGACCAGCGTGCGCGGTTCGACCGCGGCGAGATCGATGCTTCGGGCGCCGAGCGGCCGCGGCAGCGGTACTACCGGGACTTCGCCGCCGAAGACGCGCCCAATCCCTATACCAGCGACGCCGGCTTCGCCGACTTTGCCGACATGGACGACGTTCTTGCCGACATCATCGGTCGGCAGGGGCGCGCTAATCTGCGCATGCGCGGACCGGACGTTCATTACCACCTCGATCTCGACTTTCTCGACGCGGTCAACGGCGCTAAGCGTCAGGTGACGCTCCCCGACGGGGCGGTGCTCGAAGTCTCCATTCCGCCCGGCACGCAAGACGGCCAAGTCCTGCGTCTTCGCGGCAAAGGACGGCCCGGATTGGGCGGCGGCGCGGCGGGCGATGCCTTGGTCGAGATCGCGGTTCGCCCGCACCCTCTGTTCACGCGCAAGGACCACGATATTCACGTCGAGTTGCCGATCTCGCTGCGCGAGGCTGTGCTCGGAGCAAAGATCAACGTGCCGACGCCGACGGGCAGAGTCACCATGACAGTGCCGAAGTGGGCCAATACCGGGACGGTGCTCCGCCTCAAGGGAAAAGGCGTCCCGCGGCCGTCGGGGGCCGGCGGTGACGAATACGTCACGCTCAAGGTGGTGCTGCCCAACACGCCGGACCCGGAGCTCGAGAAGTTCGTCGCCCAATGGCGGCCGGCCGAAGCCCACAACCCGCGCCAAGCGATGGAGGCCTGACATGGAGACCCATGAATTCATCAGGCAAACGCGGCTCGACGTGGAGGTTGTCGAAACCTGGATCGAGGCCGGATGGCTCGCGCCGCGCCAAGAGGCCGAAATGCGGCATTTTTCCGAGATCGATCTGGCCAGAGCCGAGCTGATCCGTGACTTGATCCACGACATGGGCGTCAACGAGGAGGGCGTCACGGTCATCCTCGATCTCGTCGATCAGCTGCATGGTGTACGGCTGGCGCTGCGCGAAATCTTATCGGCAGTCGCTGCGCAACCCGAACCGACCCGGCGCCGCATCATCGACGATGCGCGCGAGAAGGCAAGCCGGGGCGAGCAGCGGCACACATCGTAAAGTACTTGCCCGTGCCGCGGCAGAAGCAAGCCGCGGGACGAGGATCGTAGAGCCAGTCACCCCCACAAATGGAGCTGATCATGACCGTGCAAAAGCTGGAAAAGGGACAATGGCGCTCGTTCTTCGACCGCGTGTCGAAGGGGCTCGACGGCAAGCAGGCCGAAATCGAGGTCGCCGCGCTCAATCTTGGAGATCAAGTGGAGGCCGAATGGCTGCCGCTTTTCGGCATCGTCTACGACCCCAAGAGCGATGTGCTCGAAGTGGCCCTCGATGGTCTCGACCATATGATTCAAAAGCCGAGCGAAATCTATATCGATAGCAGCGGGCAAACCTTGACGAGCGTCGAAATCGTCGATGCTGAAGGGACCAAGCAGCTCGTCAAGCTGAGGGATCAGCTCATGTTGCCGCCCGCCGGACGCTGATCGGCTCCACTTGTTAGCATGCTGTCTCTAACATCTCGCGGCGTCATTCCGGGGCGCCGCGAAGCGGCGAGCCCGGAACCTATAACCACCGTTCTGTGAGTATAGGTTCCGGGCTCCCTCGCTGCGCTCGGGCCGCGGAATGACCCCGCGCGAAATCAAGTGCCACAGTTCTAGGGCTCGCTCACGGCAAGGGGAGCAAGTGCGTCCATATCGGTGACGACGTCGATGACCACCGCCCGGTCGGCGGCGAAGGCGGCCTTCAGGGCCGCCGGGAGCTCGCTTGCATGGTCGACCCGGATGCCCACCGCGCCCATGTCCTCGGCGAGACGGGCAAAATTCGTCCGGCTGAAGGTCCAGAGCCTGCGCCCCTCCTCCGTTTGCTGACCGCCATAAACCCGATCGAATCCACGTTTCGACTGATTGCCGCCGCTATTGTTGTTGACGACGGTGACGGTCTTGATGTTCCAACGCACCGCGGTCTCGACCTCACCAATGTGATACCAAAACCCGGCATCGCCCGTGAACACCAGGACCGGACGCTCGGGGCTTGCGCATTTCGCGCCGAGTCCGGCCGGAAATGCCCAGCCGAGATGGCCGGCGCTGCGGATGTAGCTCTGGCTCGGTCCGCGCACATTGAACATGCCGCCCATCCACATGCCCGCGTGTCCGGTATCGACCACGACGATGGCATCATCCGGCACGTGTCGCGTAAGCTCGCGGCAGAGGCGTTCGGGCCGGATCGGCACGGCATTCGATTCCAGGGCCGGCAAGTATTTGTCGGTCCATTCGCGGCAGATCGAACGCGCTTGATCGACCCATTCTTGGCGCGATTCCGCGCTCGCCGGATCCGCTTGTTGGCGCATGCAGGCGAGCGTCCACTTGGCATCGCCGAGCAAGGCTACCTGGAGCGGATAGTTGCGGCCCAAAGCCTCCGGATCGATATCGATTTGGATCGCCGGCACGCCGATCTTCGGCACCGACCAGAAGTGCGTTGTCATTCCACCGGTCTCGGTGCCGACGAAGCAGACGAGATCGGCATTCGCGACCACCCGGTTGGCGCTTTCGCGCGAATAGGATCCCACCACGCCGACCGAGAGCGGGTGCGATCCCGGTACCGTGTCCTTGCCGTTGAGCGAGGTCGCAACCGGAATGGCCAAGGCCTCGGCAAGCGCGACGAGCTCCGCCCCCGCGCCCGACAGACGCACGCCTCCGCCCGCGACAATGACCGGGCGCTGGGCTCTTTGCAGCAGATCGAGCGCCGCCTGCACCTGCTGCATGTCGGGAGCGGGACGGAACGGCGGCACGCTCGCAAACTGCCGCTCGCACAGCGGCTCGAGCTCCCCTTGCTCCTGATCGATTTGGCCCTCGTTGCCGCGAAACTGCAGATGAACCGGGCCGGGCGAACCCGACACCGCGACCCGAAACGCCTGGCGAATCATGTCGGGGATCCGCTCCACGGCGTCGACGGTCGCATTGAACTTGGTCACCGGCTCGAAGGCCGGAACATCATCGACCTCCTGGTAGACCTTTCTGAACTTGGTCTTCGGGTCGCGTCCGCCGGTGAACGCCAACACCGGGGAATGCGCCAGATAGGCGTCACGCAGGCCGGCGGCGAGGTTCAGCGCGCCGATGACCTGCGCCATGCAAATCCCCGGCCTGCCGGAAGCGCGCGCGTAGCCGTCAGCCATGTAGGCGGCGGACTTCTCGCCGTGCGTGTGAATGCGTTTGATCCCGGTGCGCCGTTCCATTTCGGCAAAAGTCTGCCGCAGCACCGCCGGCACCATGAACACATGCGTCACGCCATAGCCCTGCAACATATCCGCCAGGCACTCCGCGCCTGTCATTCTCGGCATGGCAAAATCTCCTGACTTCGGATAAGCTGCAGACCATTGATCGCGTGACCATCAGTGCTGCGGCCGCTCGCCCAGTCGTATCACTGGATGCTCCGCTGGCGAGACGACTGACATCGCGTCACTTGATCGCCAGCGGATTGGTCGGCGAGCCGACCGCTCCAGTAATCGGAATGGCCGGCGCGACGAACATGAACTCATACACGCGATCTTGCGCGCAGTCTTTGCTCAAAACCGCAAGGTAGAAGATCTCCCCCATGGTGAGGCCCATGATCGGGATGGTGATCCAGTGCCAAGGCTGGTTGATGCCGGGCTCCGATTCGTTGGGCCGCACCTCGCAGCCCCAGGTGTCGCTGGCGATCGCGGCAATCTGATTTCGTTGAATCCATTCCAGCGTCTCGAACGAAAAGCCGGGTGCATCGCCGCCCGGATAACCGTCCCAGCTGCCGGCTTCAAGCTTCGCTTCCATCTGGCCGGTACGAACGATCACATAATCGCCGCGCTTGACCTTGATGCCGTGGGCGGAGGCGGTGCGGTCGAGATCTTCGCCGGTGATGGCGTATCCATCGTCGAGTGCGGTGCCGCCCTTGACCCGCGCCACATCCAGGAACACGCCGCGCCCGACCATCTTCTCTTTGGTTTTTTCGATGCCGCACCGCTGCGCGCCGAACGACGTCACTTCGCGACAATCGTAGCCGTTCCACATGGAATTTTCATAGAACACATGCCCGAGCCCATCCCATTGGGTCCCGCTTTGCAACGGCATCACCACGAGATCGTCGGCCGCGCGGATACCGCGCTTGTCGAGCACGCCCGAATAGGCATCGGTGCCGGTACGCAGCATGACGTGCAGTGGATTGATGCGACCGAGCGAAGGATATTTGCTCTTCGCCCCTTGCGGCCCGTGCTGATCGAAATTGAGCGCCAGCGAAATCACCTTGCCCTTTTTCACGAGCTGCGCTGCCGCGACGATGTCCTCCGGACGCGTATAGTTCAACGTGCCGATCTCGTCGTCCGGGCCCCACTTTCCCCAATTCTTGTATTTCTCGGCCGCCTCGCGAAGGTCGTCCCTGGTGAGTTTGCGCGCTGGCATGAATGGTCCCTTTGCCGACGGAGATGTTGGTGTCAAGCAGGGCAGCGAACCGTCTGCATGATCGGCTTGCCCGGACCCCTTCTTCTTAGCTCGAAAAAGGTGCTTGGCAAATTGCCCGATCGAGTTGCGAAGGACGCTGGCACTTGCGGACCGAGATGATAGCATCGCCGCCGCCGTGATGGCCGGCAAACACGACAGGCCTCGGGAAGTCAAGAGGAGATCATCAATGACCCGGTTGCTTCGCATCGGCGCGTGCATCATCGCAGTTCTCTTCGCCGGCGGCGGCAAGGCGCAAGATGCGGCCACCTACCCCAATCATGCGGTCAAAGTGATCGTGCCCTTCGCACCGGCCGGCCCGACCGACGTCATCGCCCGCTTGTTGGCGCAAAGGCTGTCGGAGCGGTTGCGACAGCAATTCTACGTCGAGAACCACGCGGGCGCAGGCGGCAATCTCGGCATGGGCATGGCCGCCCGCGAGCCGGCCGATGGTTACAGCATTCTCGTGGTCAGCTCGAGCTTTGTCGTCAATCCGAGCCTTTATGCCAAGATCCCCTACGATCCT
Source organism: Xanthobacteraceae bacterium (assembly GCA_052148715.1). Classification (GTDB taxonomy): domain Bacteria; phylum Pseudomonadota; class Alphaproteobacteria; order Rhizobiales; family Xanthobacteraceae; genus JBKQHQ01. The sequence continues at coordinate 66,990 of JBKQHQ010000121.1, forward strand.
TACAAGGACTTCGCGCCGGTGACCTTGGCCGCCGCGTCGCCCAACATTCTTGTGGTGCATCCAAGCCTGCCGGCGAAGAGCGTCAAGGAGCTGATCGAGCTCGTGCGCGGCAACCCCGGCAAGTACAACTACGCCATGCCCGGCGCCGGAACCACGCCGCATCTGGGCGGCGAACTGTTCAAGCTGTCGCTCAAGCTCGATCTCGTCACGGTCCCCTTCAGTGGAGCGGGACCGGCGATTCAATCAACCGCAGCCGGCCACACGCCGATCGCCTTCACGGCGCTGCCACCCGCCGCCCCCTTGGTGCAGGCCGGCCAATTGCGCGCGCTGGCGGTCACGAGCGCCAAGCGCTCGCCGGCGCTCCCGGACGTTGTCACGATGGCAGAGGCCGGCGTGCCGGGCCAGGAGGCGGACACCTTGCAGGGCGTGCTCGTGCCGGCGGGAACGCCGCAGGCGGTCATCGACAAGCTCAATGGTGAAATCGTCAAGATCATGGCCATGCCGGAGGTGAAAAAGCAGCTCGATCAGCTCGGCTTCGATCCGGTCGCCGATACGCCCGCCGAATTCGCGGCGCGCATCAAAGAGGAGATCGGGCGCTGGGCCAAGGTGATCAACGACGCCCATATCGAAAAGCAATAGCCGACCCCGCCGCATGCGCATCGTTGATATCCGCGAGACGGCCGTACCGCTGCGGTCACAGCTCGCGAATTCAAGCTTCGATTTTTCCGAGATGACGACCTCGGTGGTGGCAGTGATGACCGATGTGGTCCGCGACGGCGCACCGGTCACCGGCTTCGCTTTCAATTCGACCGGCCGCTACGCTTGCGGCGCGCAGATGCGGGCGCGCTTCATCCCACGCGTCCTGCGCGCCGAGCCGCGCGCGCTACTCAATGAACGCGGCGACAACTTCGATGCGGCAAAGATTCTGCGCTGTATGCTGCAACGGGAGAAGGCCGGCGGCCACAGCGAACGCTCGATCGGCATCGGCACCATCGAGGTCGCCGTGTGGGACGCCATCGCCAAGATCGAAGGCAAGCCCTTGCATGCCGTGCTTGCCGAGCGTTTCGACGGCGGCACGGTCGGGAGCCGGGTATTTTGTTATGTCGGCGGGGGTTGGTATTGGCCCGGCCAGACCATCGCCGATTTGCAGGACGAGATGCGCCGCCATTTGGACGGCGGCTACACCATGGTCAAAATGAAAATCGGCGGGCTGCCGCTCGATGACGACGTGCGGCGAATTGAAGCGGTGCTCGACGTCGTCGGCGCGCCCGATCGATTGGCCGTCGACGCCAATTGCAAATTTGATCGCGCCGACGCACTGGCCTACGCGCAAAGACTTGCGCCGTATCGATTGCGCTGGTTCGAGGAACCGTGCGACCCCCTCGCCTTCTCGCTACTGGCCGAGCTGGCGCAGGCCTATGCGGCGCCGCTCGCAGCCGGCGAGAATCTCTATTCGCTGCAGGACGTCGACAATCTCGTGCGCTTCGGCGGCTTGCGCGCCGATCGGGACATCGTCCAGGTCGATCCGCCGCAGGCCTACGGGATCTGGCAATACGCGCAAACGCTCGCAATGCTGGAGCGTCATGGCTTTGGCCGCGGCTCGCTGTTCCCACATGGCGGCAACCAGATGTCGCTCGCCATTGCGGGCGGCTTCGGGCTCGGCGGGGCGGAATCCTATCCCGGCGTGTTCGGCGATTTCGGCGGTTTTGCCGACGATGCGCGAATCGATGGCGGTTTCATCAAGCTCTCCGATCGCCCCGGGATCGGGTTTGAGGGCCAGTCGCGGCTCTACCGGATCATGCGTGAGCTTGCGGTGTAGGCCAGGCGGCTCTGTCGCCAAACAAATTCTTGCGCAGAAGTGAAAGACGCTAGAGCATGATCCCGAAAAAAGCCTGCCCTCGGGCTTGACCCGAGGGTGGGAACCGGTTTTCGGAAAAGATCATGCTTCAAGAATAAGATAGAGCGCGATGACGACTCGAAGAAAAGTCATCGCGCGCTAGCCGTAGGCTTGCAGCGCGCCCATCGAACGCCTGACCGCCTTCAGGAGCTCGTTGGGGCGAAATGGCTTGTGCAGTGTAAGATCGGCCCCGGTCAGAGCCGCTGACGAGAGTGAATCGGCCGAGGAGTCGGCGGAACTCGCCAGCACGCCCGAGATAGCAATAATCGGAACGCGTGGAATTCGCTCGCGAATCGCTCTAATTGTATCGACCCCAGTCATTCCGGGCATAAACAGATCGACGATCACGAGATCGGGCGTGTTCGCTTGCGCCGTCAGTATCCCGTTGTTGCCATCGCTGGCAACAACCACGTCGAACCCTTCCGCCTGCAACAGCAGCTGCATCGCTCCGCGCACCGCATGGTCGTCATCGATAACGAGAATCTGCGCCATGTGAACTCGCCCAAGCAACCCAACGAATCACTGAAGTCCCATTTGAGCACAACCATACCCCAAATCAGTGGTAATGATGTACATACTCGATTCTGTACCTAATTGATTATGACGCGTCGACCCGCGACGCCGTTGCCGCGGCGGTTGGCTGCAGCGGAGCAACCGTTGCTTCGTCAAGCGCCAGCCGCACCATCCGAGCGAGCTCGACGACCCGGTAAGGCTTCGCCAGCAGGAGGACGCCGGGATCGAGGTGACCGTGATCGATGACGGCATTCTCGGTGTAGCCGGAGGTAAACAGAACCTTAATCGACGGCTGGCGTCGGGTTGCGATCTCGGCGAGCTGCGGGCCATTCACGGCGCCGGGAAGAATGACATCCGTCAGCAGCAAATCGACCGCTCCCAGGCCGTTGAGGATCTCGAGCGCCTCGTCGGCGTCCGGTGCCGACTCGACGGAGTATCCGAGTTTGCCCAGCTGGGTCGTCACATAGCTGCGCACCAACGGATCGTCTTCAACGACCAGAATCGTTTCGCTGCCGCCGGTCCGTTGCGCATCGATGAGGTCGGTTGGGTTGTCGATGACCTGTTCACCGCTGCGCGGAAGATAGATGCGCACGGTCGTGCCATAGCCTTCCTCGCTGTAGATCTTCACGTGGCCGTTGGATTGCTTGACGAAGCCGTAGACCATGCTCAGCCCGAGACCGGTTCCCTTGCCGGTGCCCTTCGTGGTGAAAAACGGCTCGAATACCTTATCACGGATCCCGGCAGGAATGCCGGTGCCGGTGTCGCTCACTGAGATTACGACGTAGAAGCCCGGCCTGATGCCGCCGTGACTTTGAGCATAGGCCTCGTCGAGCACGATGTTGCCGGCCTCGAGCGTCAATTTGCCGCCATCCGGCATGGCATCGCGCGCATTGAGCGCGAGATTGAGCAATGCCGTCGTCAGCTGCGATTGGTCGACCAGCGCCGCCCAAGTATCCGGTTCAAGGATCGTCGCGATCTGCACCTGCTCGCCCAATGTCGGCCGCAAGAGCCGATCGATCTCGGTCACCAACTGGTTGATGTCCGTCGGCTGTGGGCGAAGGGGCTGCTTGCGGGCAAACGCCAGGAGATGCCGCGTGAGCTCGGCGCCGCGTTCCGCCGCCTCGTCGATCATGCGGGCGATCGCGGCGAATTGCGGGCGGCCGGCGACGGCCTCGGAGAGCAAGCCGATGGTCCCCATGATGACCGTCAGGATATTGTTGAAGTCGTGCGCAATGCCGCCGGTGAGCTGTCCGACCGCTTCCATCTTTTGCGATTGGCGCAGCTGGCGTTCGGTTTCCTGCAAAGCGGTGACATCGTGATATACCAAGACCGCGCCCTTGCTGCGCCCTGCGGCGTCGACCATAGGACGCCCGTTCGCGACCAAATGCGTGTTCTTGGTATCGCCCTTGCGCCGCAGCACAAGTTCGAGATCGTCGACGTTTTCGCCACGGACGGCGCGCGCGATCGGGGTCTCCGCGGGCGGAAAGGGTGTGGCTTCATCGGGCAAGAAACAAAGATAGATCTTTTGCCAATCCTGCGATCCGACATCAGCGCGCGCACCGAAGAGCCGGTGGGAGGCCGGATTCGAGATCACGACCGTTCCGGTTTCATCGACGACCAGCACCGCGTCGGCCATGCTGGTGATCGTGTTCTTGAGGATGGCGGCGCTCCGGTGCATCTCCTCGTTAGCGAGCTGCAGGTGCAGCGTCCGTTCCTGAACCGTTGCCTCCAACCGGGCGTTGGAGTCCTCCAGCGCCGCCAAGGCGGCCTGACGCTCGTGATGTGAGCGACGCATCAGCAGGATGGCGACAGTGCTCAGAACCAGCATCAGCGCCGCGGCAATCAGGTCGACGCAGAGCAGGGCAAGCTCGGTGCGATTCGTCTTTGTGCCGCGCTCCGCAAGCTGCCGTTCTTCCTCGGCGCTCATTTGGGCGGTGAGCATGCGGGTATTGGCAACCAGCGTCGGGCGCGGCCCGCGTTGGAGACGCGCCAGGGCCGCCTTGGCGTCGCCTGCCTCGAGCAGTCGGTCGACTTCACGAAATTCCTCCAGCCGGCGGACGATGACCGGCTCGATGAGCCGGAGCGACTGTTGATGGACATCGTTATCGATGGTCGCGAGCCTTAGCGCGTTCAATGCCGGTTCAATGGCGTCGACCGACTTACGATAGGTCTCGAGGTACTCGGCTTCGTTGCCGAGAAGGTAGCCACGCTGTGCGGTTTCGGCACTCAGCAGCACGTTCTGCAGGTCCGAGATCCTGTTTTTGACCGCGAAGGAATGGGCCGCCATTTCGGCCGCGGATTGCGACAGACGCACCAAAGCGATCGACGCGGCGCTGATCACGGTCAGCGTAGCAAAGCCCAGGACAAGAAAAATCGACTGCGCTGGAATCCAAGAACGGCTGGCTTTGCTCATTTCGTGTTGCACGCGGGAACCAAACCCGAGGTCAACCCACGCATGTGGGACGCCGGTCGGCCACTGTGACCGACCATACAACGGTATGCGGGCTCGCCAAGTAACAAGAAGCCGCGATCGGCCCAAGCTTTTTGTTGTGATGAAGTATAATATTACCGATACACTGCGCGAGACCCCCGAATTTACTCGCGCGCCAGCTACGAAAGCGCGCAAATGATCGCCATCTTTTCCACAAATGGTTTGGAGACGAGACGTCGGCCACCGAATAGTCCGGCACCCGATTTGATCGACCGCCGGTTCAAATCACACCCCGGAGCGGTAATACGGTTGATGGGTACTGCGGCATTCGGATCGAAATACCGAAAAAGGGGTCGACGACTACCACGCAAAGTACTTTCAAGTAGCCAAATTGAGGCGATTTAATCTTCGCGGCTTAAGCGGCGCGCAAGTAGAGGTGGATTCGCACCGAGGGCTTAGGAGGATTACGGATGTTTTCGGCCAAACCGCTCCTGTAGATACCGCTGATCCTATCATCAGGAGGCCAAAGACATGAAATCAAGAGTTGCAAAGAGATCGATAGTGATCCGGGGTCACAAGACGAGCGTCAGTCTCGAAGAGCCTTTCTGGAGCGAGATCAAGCAGATCGCGAAACGAAAGAAAGTCTCTGTGGCGGAGGTCGTCGAGCAAATCGATGGGGAGCGCAATTTTGCTAACTTATCCTCTGCCATTCGACTGTTCGTATTGAGCGACTGCCAGACGCGGGTCACCACTGAACAGCCCTCGCCGAGCCTCGTCCCTGACGTCGAGCCCGTCGATCCGGCGCTGACCAGGGTCGCGCATTAGACGCCTTGCGTTACTTGCGGCACGCAACGGAGCCCCGGACCTGCGCCGGGGCTCTTCTTTTGCGGAAGTTACTAGCGTAGTGGTTGAAACGACTGATTCGCCTCGGCCTCCGGACCCGTCCCGGTATTTAGGGATGGATTGGGTGGTTGAGCGGGATGGAGGCTGGCGCGGACGCGCACCGCTGTGCCGGCGCAACGCCGCGGCTCACGGACACCCGCTCACGGACAGGCCTGCGCGCTTGATCTGCGGACAAAAGCCCAAGAACAACTTCGGATTAAGCTGCATCGCCTGATTCAGGTCCGCAATCGCCCGATCACGCTCGCCCTGCGCTCGGTAAGCGGTGCCGCGGTTGAAGTACGCTTCCGAGAACCTTGGATTCAGCCGAATCGCATGGTCGTAGTCGGCGATGGCGCGCTCGCGTTCGCCTTTGGCGCCAAAGACGATGCCTCGGTTGAAGAACACGGACGCGTTGCCCGGACGGAGCCGGATGGCCTGATCGTAGTCCGCAATCGAGCGGTCGTGCTCGCCCATGGCCTCGTAGGCATTTCCCCGGTTGATGAACGCCTCCGCGAGCTTCGGGTCGAGGCGAATCGCCTGATCGTAATCGGCCATCGCCCGGTCGCGCTCGCCCTTGCTGTAGTAAGCACGGCCGCGGTTGTTGTAGGCGGGCGCGTAGTCCAGATTGAGCCGGATCGCTTGATCGTAGTCGGCGATCGCCCGTTCGCGCTCGCCTTTGGCGCCGTAAACATTGCCGCGGTTGACGAAGGCCTCCGTGAAGTTCGGCTTTAGTCGGATCGCCTGATTGTAGTCGGCGATGGCCCGCTCGCGGTCGCCCTTGGCCTCATAGGCATTGCCGCGGTTGTTGAAGGCGAGCGCCGAGCTTGGATCAAGACGGATCGCCTGATCCAAGTCGGCGATGGCACGGTCGCGCTCGCCTTTGGCGAAGTAGGTGGTTCCGCGGTTGATAAAGGCCTCGGTCAGCCTTGAGTTCAACCGGATCGCCTCATCGAAGTCCGCGATGGCCCGGTCGCGCTCGCCTTTGTCGTAATAGGCCATGCCGCGATTGGCGTACGCCTCGGCGAAGTTTGGATGCAGCCGGATCGCCTGATCGAGGCCCGCGATAGCGAGCTGGCGATCGCCCTTGGCGAGATACAGGATGGCGCGGCCGGCGAGGGCATCGGCGTCTTTGGGATCGAGCTCGATCGCTTTGCTGTAATCGGCAAAAGCTCGATCGCGCTCGCCCTTGGCATTGTAGGCGTTGCCGCGGGTATCCAAAGCGAGCACATAGTTCGGGTCCGCGTTGAGCGCGTCATCGCAGTCGCCGATGGCGCGATCATAGTCGCCTTTCTTGAAGCTGATCCGGGCGCGGTGGAAGTGGATCTCGCTTAGAATCGAGCCCTTGAACTCTTGCGAGGCGATGGCGCGGCTGCAGGCGGCGTACTCGGCCTCGCCCGATCCCCTGATGCACAGGCCCCAATCGTCCGCTCCAGGCGCATAGCCCTCGCACAACACCATAACCGTGAAGGCTTTGGCTCGTTCGAGCGAGTCGGCGGCCGACAACACTTCGCTCCCGTCCTCCGCCGCGTGGGCAACCCCGTGTGCTTCAATGAAGCGCGCGGCCGCGGCGCTCGTCACCGCGCTCGCGTTGCTGGTATCGGCCGAGCCGCCCCAAACGACGCCGACCACTTGGCCCTGGCCGTCTAGGATCGCGCTGCCGCTGTTTCCCTTTACAGCCGGCGCAGAGACGCGCAACCCGTTCCTGTGCCAGCCGGTGAGGCTTTCCACCTTGCCGGTGATCACCTTGGCCTGGCCGAGCGGAAATCCGTAAACCGTCACGGCCTCGCCCTCCTGAACGGAGTAACGCCATGTCGCAATGCGGACGGGCTTCAGCTCGGTCTTGAGAAGGGCAAGGTCGTCCGCATGATCTTGCGCCACGATCCGCGCCGCACCGGCGAGATTGCCCGAACGGACCTTGATCTGCTTGCAGGCCCGCACAACATGGGCATTGGTCAAAACGTGGCCATCGGCCGCGACAAAGAACCCGGTTCCAAGTGCGTTTTGTGCCCTCGCGGGCGAAGCGAGCCAAAGCATCGCTGCGGCGGACAACAGGCCGCTCAGCGCGGGTAGCAAGCGTGCGTCCATCCTAAATTCCCAGTCCGAAGCAAGCCCAACGCTCCGTCGAACCAAAGACCGTGTTGCCAATCGTGTTGCCGCCCACCGGCGTGCACGCGACGCCTCGCCACGGTCTCGACCTCACCGTTTCGCGCTGGTGATGGCCCATTTGGCCTGCGACCCGGACGCACACACCGCGCGCATCCTACCCGAGGAGTCGCGGGAATCGGTGTTACAAATTTGTGACGCTATCCGGCTGTGGATGACACGGCACAGCCGAAAAAAAGCCCAAGAGATTGGACTCCTTGGGTTTCTTCGAAATCCTTAAGTTTCCCGGCCGCGAAGACTTTAGCCCATGCGCTGCGCCGCGCGTCGATTTAACCAGAAGATACAATTTTCATAACAAGATCGGTTGGCTACACGAACCTATTGAATAGGAACGAACGGTGGGCGCGCTTGCCGCCAAGGTCTTCTCGTAATTTGTTGGCTGACGCCGATGATTCGGCAACGAACACGGGAAAAGGGCGCGCTCGAATTTGGCTGAATTGGACGCGCGCGTCTTGTTGCGGATACCCGCGTTCACTTTTCCGCAAGCTGTTGCGTAGCACGACAAGCGCGGCTTTCTGCTTCGGAGCCTGGCAGGCCGTGCGTATCCTTGTGGTTGACGTACCGATGCTTTGGAGACCGTCCGATGAGACCCGCGATGATCACGGTTTCGCTCCTGGCGCTTGCCGCATTCGGCGGCGCTTCGGACACGCGCGCCGCGCCTGAGCCCGCCGCGCCCGCGGCACCGATCGCGGCACCGCAAGACAAGCCTTATCTCGGCGTGATCCGGCTTACGGTCGACGCCACCGATACGGTGCGACGTATCTTCCGGGTCCACGAAACGATCCCCGTCGCGGGCGGCGAGGACCTGGTGCTGCTCTATCCGCAATGGCTGCCGGGCACCCACGGACCGGTCGGCAAGGTCGATCGATTGGCCGGCCTGGTGATCACCGCAAACGGCGCCACCATCGCGTGGGCGCGTGATCCAGTCGACGTCTATGCCTTCCACCTGCGCACGCCGAAGGACGCGGTGACGCTCGACATCGATTTCCAATATTTGTCGCCCGTCAATGCCCAGGCCGGCGGCATCGAAGTGACGGCGGAACTGCTGACCCTCGAATGGCCGTCGGTCGTGCTCTATCCGGCCGGCTATTTCGCCCGCCAGATCGCGGTGGAGGCCGGCGTCACGCTGCCGGGCGGCTGGCAGTTCGCCACGGCGCTCGAGCAGGCCCCCACAGGCGGCGCGACGACGTTTCGCCGCGTCTCGCTCGAAACCCTCGCCGATTCCCCCGTTTACGCCGGACGCTATGTTGCGCGCCAGGATCTGGACCCCAGCGACGCCGTCCCGGTGCGTCTCAATGCGTTTGCCGACAGGCCGGAGCTCCTGGAGATCAAGCCGCCGCAACTTGAGGCCCACAAAGCACTGATCCGGCAGGCGTACAAGCTGTTCGGGTCACGCCACTACGATCATTATGACTTTCTGGTCACGTTGAGCGATCATGTCGGTTACAAGGGGCTTGAGCATCATCGATCCAGCCAGGACCATACGAGTGCGACCTACTTCTCCGACTGGGACAAGACGATAACCGTTCGCGACCTACTTCCGCATGAATTCACTCATTCCTGGAATGGCAAGTTCCGCCGGCCGGCCGACCTCTGGACGCCTAATTTCAACGTGCCGATGCGCGACAGCCTGTTGTGGGTCTATGAAGGCCAAACCCAGTACTGGGGAAAGGTGCTGACCGCGCGATCCGGACTCTGGAGCCAACAACAGGCCCTCGATGCGTTAGCGCTGATCGCCGCCAATTTCCAGGCCAGGGCCGGACGCACCTGGCGGCCGCTGCAGGACACGGCGGATGAAGCCATCATCGGCGCGCGGGCGCGATCGCAGTCCTGGACCAGCTGGCAGCGATCGGCGGACTATTACGATGAAGGATTGCTCATCTGGCTCGATGCCGACACCTTGATCCGCGATTTGTCGCACGGTGAACGTTCGCTTGACGATTTCGCGCGCCGCTTCTTCGGCATCAACGATGGCAGCTACGTGCCCGTGACCTACACTTTTGATGACGTGGTGACCACGCTCAACGATGTGCAGCCCTATGAATGGGCGGCGTTTCTGCGCTCACGCATCGATGTCGTCAACCCGCGCCCGCCGCTCGATGGGATCACGCGTGGCGGTTACAAGCTGGTCTTTGACGATGTCGCGAGCGAGTTCTACAAATCTATCGAAACCCGCGCGAAGAACACCAATCTAACCTACTCCCTTGGCCTGAGCGTAGAGGGGGGCGGCAACATCGTCAACGTTCTCTGGGACGGCCCGGCCTTCAAGGCCGGGCTATCCCCGGGGGTCCAGATCCTGGCCGTGAACGACATCGCCTTCAACGCCGATCGTCTCAAGGACGTGGTCAAGGCCGCCAAAACAGGAAACGCGCCGATCGAGCTGATCGTCAAGGACCAGGACCGTTTTCGCGTTGTCCGGATCGACTACCACGACGGGCTGCGCTACCCGCATCTGGCGCGGGATCCGGCGCAGCCTGCGCGTCTCGACGAGATTCTGGCGGCGAAGAAATAGCGCCTGTGTGGCGCGCGCCGGGCAACCCGCTCAGGCCACGCTGCAGGCTTCCTTGGCGACACCGAGATGAAGGCGCATGTCGCGAAAGGAGACGAGCCGCTGCCTGCTCTCATCCCACAGCACCAGATGGACGCATTTGAAGCTTTGCCACAGCGTGAGCCGCCCGATGGAGACGAGTTCCGGATGTTCGCGCAGCGCGTGCGGCAGCCGGTAGAATGGAATGCGGCTGCACAGATGATGGACGTGGTGCATCCCGATATTGGCCGTGAACCAGCGCAGGATACCGGGCAGGTCGTAATGCGAGCTGCCGTGCAGCGCCGCCTCGTGCAGATTCCAACCGTCGTCGTGGGCCCAGGTCGTGCCCTCGAACTGATGCTGGACGTAGAATAGCCACACACCGATCGAGGCGCCGAGCAGCATGACGGGCAGGTGCAGCAAGAGGAACGGACCAACGCCGATCAGCGCGATCATCACCGCCACCAGCGCGGCAATCGCGCAGTTGGTCCCCATCGTGCTCAGCCAGGGCTGCCAGCCCAGGCGCATTTGGCCGAGCGGCAGCCGCTGCCGCAAGAGGAATAGATAGGCCGGGCCGAGCCCGAACATCACGGCCGGATGCCGGTAGAGCCGATACTTCAGCCGGCCCCATCGGGACAGCGCCAAATATTCGCGCACCGTCAGCGTGTCGACGTCGCCGATCCCACGGCGTTCGAGGTTGCCGGATGTCGCATGATGGCCGGCATGGGAGCGGCGCCAGAAGTCATAGGGAGTCAACGTCAACACGCCGATCGCGCGCCCGACCCAATCGTTGGCGAGACGGTGGCGGAAGAAGGCACCGTGACCACAATCATGCTGAATCATAAAGAGGCGCACGAGAAAGCCGGCGGCGGGGACGGCGAGCAGCAGGCAGAGCCAATAGCCGAGATGGAAATCGAGAATCGCCCACATCAGCACCCAGAGGAGAACCAGCGGAACCGCCGTGATCACGATCTCCAGCACGCTACGGGCTTCGTCCGGTTCGCGATACCGGGCAAGAATGCGCGTCCACGCGCGTGCATTAGGCTCGGCACCGGGCACGGCCGGATAGGGTCGGTTTTCCAAAAGAGCTCCGTAGTCGGGTATGCCCGGGCTCAAGCCCCTGCATCCATAGATGCACCGGCGACGCCCCGAATCATGCGTCGCCGAAGATCAAAGCATTTAGCGGGGTTCTTGCCCTTAGGATAGCGCGCCAAATCCCCGGCGTGCGCACTTGACCTGCGATCATTGGCTTGGCGGCGAGACTATGCCATGCCGGACGCCGCGAAGCAAAGGCGCATCGCGGCGATCCGCGGCCCCTATCTTTTCGGTCGCGCATTGATCTAGGATGCCGGTTGAAGCGGCGCAACCCCGTTCCGCAGCGAAGTCAGGTTCTGCATGTCTGAAGATCAGGACGGCGAGTTCGCCTACAGCGTTCGGCAACAAACCTATCGGAGCGGGACCACCGTCTGGCGATGGGAAGTGCGTCACCGCGACACCGGTAATGTTTTGGATGCCGGAACTTCGCTCCGGTCACACGATGCCGCCAGGACGGCGGCCAAGGACGCCATATTCTTTGCCACTCAGGCTCGCCGATGGGTGCATTAGGATCCCGGCAGCCATCGGCCGGCTCCGCGCCATTGCGCTAGCCACCGCGACGCGCTCGGACGCGCCGCCGGATCTCCCCGCCTTGGAGAGTTTGTGCCGTCCTACTCGGCAATGGTTGGTATGGCGTTTGCGATATGAAGGCGCGCCTCGCACGCTTAGGCGGGAGCCCCGGTCGATGACACCCGCCGAATTCGGAAGATCTGTCCGAGCCGAGAAACGGGGCAAGGTTATCAAGCTCGCGGCCAGCAAACCGGACTGAGCCGGGTCACCGCGCGCTGGTGAGGCAAATTGATGCGCAAAGACGGGCACCCGATCTACGGCAGACCTGGTCACCTCATACGGCGTTTACAGCAAATTGCCGTTGCGATCTTCATGACCGAGACCAAAAGCTTTAACATCACACCGGTGCAGTACTCCGCGCTCTTAGCCGTCGAGATGCATCCGGGGATAGATCAAACAACGTTGGTGAATATCATTGCTTACGACCGTTCGACGATCGGAAACGTGGTCGGTCGGCTAGAGAGCAAGAATTGGATCAAACGAGCTCCCGGGTCGCGCGATCGCCGCAGCAAGCGGCTCACGATTACGCCGCAAGGTCGCGAGGTGCTCCGCGCGATCGACTCGACAGTGGACCGTGCACAGGCGCTCATTCTCGCTCCGCTCAAGTCGGCCGAGCGTCCCGTTTTCATCGACATGCTCGAGCGTCTCGTGAGACTCAACAACGCTCGGAGCCGAGCGCCCATGGGGCCGCCGCTTCCAGCCGCCAGCCAGCCCAAAAGAGCCCGCGGCCTAGCGCAATCCAAACGTTGACTCCGCTCGGAACGATCAGTACGCTGACCATATATCGCTCAGTATGCTGACTGTCGTCGATGATCCGGAGGATCGTGCGAATGCGATTTGGCAGGGACGGCGATCGGCCCCGGAGAGTATGATCCGACGACGCGCGCCGGCTGGTTCACAAGATAAATTCCGCCGAGGGAGGAACGGGCATGCAAGGCAGCAAGGATCGGATTCTCACCACCCATGCCGGGAGCCTCTCGCGGCCTGGGAATCTCATCGCTATGAACCGGGCGCGCGCTGTAGGAGAGAGTAAAGACGAAGCCGCTTATGCGGATTGTCTCGCCTCAGCCGTTGCCGAAGTTGTGCGCAAGCAGCGCGAACTCGGCGTCGATATTCCCGATGATGGCGAGTTCGGCAAACCCATGGCCGCCAACTACGACTATGGCGTCTGGTGGAACTATGCCTTTGCGCGCATGGAAGGTTTCGTCCCCGCCGAGTCGGTGCAGGAATCCGCCCACAAGAAATCGAGCGTGGCCGGCCTTGCGCTCACGACCATGAAGAACCGTCGCGACTGGCAGATATTCGGCGACTTCTATCAGGACCCGGAATCGAGCGGCACACTCGTCGGCAGCGCCGCGCGGCGACCCACGCGCCGTCCCGTCTGCACGGCGCCGATCAAATACACGGGTCACGCCGCGATCCAGGCCGACATTGCAAACCTCCAAAGCGCAATGGCGGCCGCCGGTGTCGACGAAGGCTTTATGTGTTCCATTGCTCCCGGAAGCTTCGCCCGAGGAGAGGATCTCTACTACAAAACCGAGGAAGAGTTCGTCTTTGCTGCCGCCGAAGCCATGCGCGAGGAGTACAAGGCGATCGTCGACGCCGGTGTCGTGCTGCAGATCGACGATCCCAGCCTGCCGGACAACTGGGATATGATCAATCCCGAGCCGCCGCTCGGTGAATTCAAAAAATTCGAGCGCGTCCGCATCGAGGCGCTAAATCACGCACTGCGGGACTTGCCTGCCGACCGCATCCGCTTCCACATATGCTGGGGAAGCTGGCACGGTCCGCACACCACCGACATTCCGTTGCAGGATATCATCGATCTGGTGCTGAGCGTCAATGCGGGCGCCTACTCCGTGGAAGCCGGCAATGTCCGTCATGAGCACGAGTGGCGGGTCTGGGAAGGTCAGAGGCTTCCGGAAGGCAAGCTGCTGATCCCCGGCGTCGTCAGTCACGCGACCAACATTGTGGAGCATCCCCAAGTGGTCGCCGACCGCATCGTGCGCTATGCGCGCGTGGTCGGCCGCGAGAACGTCATCGCCGGAACGGACTGCGGGTTGGGCGGGCGCATTCACCCGCAGATCGCATGGGCGAAGCTGGCCGCATTGACCGAGGGTGCCAGGCTCGCCACCAGCGAGCTTTGGCGATAGTCGGCAGCGGGGAAGAAACAAACAATGAAGCGAAGTGTCGATCGAATCCTAACGACCCATGTCGGCAGCCTGCCGCGGCCGAATGATCTCGTCGAGCTCTATCGGGACAATGCGCCGGATAGCAAGCTCACGCCCCGTTTGAAATCGGCGATTTCCGATGTGGTCCGCCGGCAAGCTGACTCCGGCATCGATATCGTCAATGACGGTGAATTCAGCAAGGCCATGCGTCAAGCCGTCGATTTCGGCGCTTGGTGGTCCTACGTCTATGACCGCCTGGCGGGTTTCGAGCTGAGGCAGGAGGAGGCCAAAAAGGGCCGCGCAGCGTGGACCTTCGGCAGCCGGGAACGTAAGGAATTCTCCGAGTTCTACGCCGAGGAAGCCGGCATGGGGAGCGCCGGCCAAGGGGGTACCAGCAGTGCACGCATGTACGGCCTCACGTGCACCGCCCCGGTCAAGTATACCGGTCAAGCCGTCATTCAGCGCGATATTCAGGACCTGGCTTCCGCCGTTCGCGGCGCGCGCGTCGAAGAAGCTTTCATGACCGCGGTGTCGCCCGCGACGCTGCAAATCCTGCCGAATGAATACTACAAGAGTCCCGAGGACTATACGTGGGCGCTGGCGGAGGCCATCCGCGAAGAGTACAAGGCCATCGTCGAGGCTGGTTTCATCCTACAGATCGACGATCCGGCCTTGGTCGACATCTACGATTGGTGGTTCTCGCTCAACGACGATTTGGCCGGCTATCGAAAGTGGGCCGAGTTCCAGGTCGAGGCAGTGAACCACGCCTTGCAGGGTATTCCCGAGGATCGCGTCCGCTTCCACATCTGCTGGGGCAGCTGGCATGGGCCCCATGAGGGCGACGTTCCACTGAAGGACATCGTTGACTTGCTGATCAAGGTGAAAGCGCAGGCCTATTCGGTCGAGGCAGGCAACGTGCGCCACGAGCACGAGTGGAAGGTCTGGCGGGGCACGAAGCTTCCGCAAGGCAAGATTCTAATTCCTGGCGTCGTCAGCCACGCCACCAACGTCGTGGAGCATCCCGAGCTCGTCGCCGATCGAATTGTTCGCTTGGCTCAAATCGTCGGGCGGGAAAACGTGATCGCGGGAACAGACTGCGGATTGGGCGGGCGCGTCCACCCACAGATCGCCTGGGCGAAGCTTGCCGCCTTGACCGAGGGTGCCAGGCTCGCCAGCAGTGAGCTTTGGCCATAATCTGCGGCGTTCAAACAATCTCGGCGCCGCGCCGAGAGGCCTATACAGGGGGAATAACCATACGGAAGGCAATTCTCGTAATTCTCTGTTTCGCACTGCTGCAGGTTATTGCGCTTTCGGCGAACGCACAGCAGGTGCATTGGCCCCTCCGGCGAGCAAGTTGAGTCCGCGGTACCCCGAAAGCCACCTGATTTTTGCGCTGCAGCGAATGGCTGAGTCGTGCCACCGGCAGACGATGTCGCAGAGTTTAGGCGTGCTACAGTGAGACCATCTCTAGGAAGGAACATGAATCCGGGCAACGCGCGGATGGAACAGTTCGGGGCGCTGGTGCGGACGATCGTTTCCGGGGAAGTCGAGGCTGCCAAGAAAATCCTTCGTGCTTCGCCACATCTGGCGAAAGAACGTGCCGTTTACGGAGCGACTCGCCAGACCGCCGGAGAAACTTTTTACAACGAGATACTTCATTACCTGTATGAGGGGGATACCGCTCTGCACATGGCAGCGGCGGCCTACCAAGAGCAGATTGCGGCGGAGTTGATCGCCGGAGGCGCCGACGTCCGTGCAAAAAACCGGCGCGGCGCGGAACCCATTCACTACGCCGCTGACGGCGTGCCTGGCTCACCCGCTTGGAATCCAGCTGCGCAGGCAGCGACTATCGAATGCCTCATCGCGGCAGGTGCGGACCCCAACGTTACGGACAAGAGCGGTGTCGCGCCGTTGCACCGTGCCATCCGCACCCGTTGTGCTGCCGCCGTGAAGGCTCTCCTCGATAGCGGTGCCGATGCGCGTGCCGCGAACCGGAAAGGCTCAATGCCGATCCTCCTTGCAACGCAGAACACCGGCCGCGGCGGCACCGGATCAGTAGCGGCAAAGGCGCAACAGGCAGAGATACTGCGCCTACTCAGAGAGCATGGAGCGATGTCTCTTGTGGGCCGGGAAGAGACAACGGCTTAACCCTCCTGTATGAATCGAATCTTGTTACCATCAGGATCGTCAACATACATTTCCCGATTGCCCCAGGTTTGGTCCACCGGTTCGAGTGAGATTTGGGCGCCCCTTCCAACCAGTTCGGTGTGCAGAGCGTCAACATCTTCGACTAAAAAACCGGCGACTGCACCCGAAATGCCGTCTCCCGGAAAGGAGGAAACGTGAAGCTTCACCCCATCCCGTATCAGGCCCATGTAGCAAGGGTCCGGCTTCGCATCGTCGATGCGATAGGCGAATGTGCGGCGAAAACCAAGGTGTTCGCAGTAGAACTCCTCAGCACGCTCCGCACTGGAAATGTGGAGGACTGGAATCGCAACCTTCAACATCGCCCCTCCGCTACTTAACGCTTGCGCGCCGAACGGTCATGTCTGCATGCGGCCGCCGAACATCAGTGGCTCGGTTCCGACGCCGCGTTTATCAGGATCATCTACAGCCATCGCCCTCTCGCACCGGCAACCGGCAGCGGCAGGAATGCTCTGGAACCGCACCCAAATTGGCCCTGCCGGCCGAGGGGGGACCATGTGCCAGAAGCGGCTGTCAAAGCAAGGCGGCGAGCCGCGCTATCCCCGCATCGATCTCCTCAATGGTGGGTAACGAATATGAGAGCCTGATTGTATTCGAGCCGCTTCCATCGTGATGGAACGCTTTTCCCGGAACGAAAGCAACCTTTGCCTCTTCGACAGCTCGCTCAAGAAGCGTCGCGCCGTCTACGCCTTCTGGCAATGTGAGCCAGGTGAAGAAGCCCCCTTCGGGCCTGGTCCAAGTGACATTGCGCGGCATGTGGGCCGAAAGCGCTCGAAGCATCGCATCGCGCTTCTTGCGGTAGTGCAGACATGCGGCTGCGATCATTGAATCCAGGTGATCGGACGCCAATTGATGGACGACCATCTGGTTGATAATCGAGACATTGAGATCGCTGGCTTGCTTGATCAGAACGAGACGCCGGATGATGGCGCGTGAGGCGCAGACCCAACCAATGCGCAACCCAGGAGCAACGGTCTTTGAGAACGTTCCGAGATAGATAACCCGAGAGGCGTCCAAACTTCCTGCTTGTTCAACATCAAGCGCTTGTATCGAAGGTTGGTCCGATCCATCGAGCCGCAGAGCGCTATAAGCCGAATCCTCGATTACCGGGATATCCAGCTCGCGTGACAGGGCGAGCGTACGGCGCCGTGCGTCGAGCGACAGCGTTTCCCCCGTCGGGTTTGCAAAATCGGGCACGAGATAACAAAATTTGACCTTGGCACCTGGCTCTGAAACGGACGCGGCCTCGCGATACGACTGAGGCGTGCGGTTGCCTCGCTCCGGATTAATCACGTCGTAGCGTGGCTCGTATGCCGAAAATGCCTGCAGCGCTCCGAGATAAGTCGGAACGGTTGCCAGAGCGGTGTCTCCGGGCGTCAGAAGCAATTTTCCAAGGAAATCCAGCGCCTGTTGCGAGCCCGTGGTGATCACGATGTTCTCCGGCGTGGCCGGGACACCTTGCGCCGTCATGCGGCGCGCGATCCACTTCGTGAGCGGCCCGTAGCCCTCGCTCACGGAGTATTGCAGCGCAACGCCGGTGGACTCAGGCGTCGCAAGGGCAGCAACGTAGGCCTTCGCGGCGGCCTGACCGGGAAAGAGCTTGGGATCAGGGATGCCTCCGGCGAACGATATGATCCCCGGCCTCTCTAGAATCTTGAGGAGTTCGCGGATCTCAGAGGTCCTCATGCGCTCGGATCGGCGCGCGTATGCCGGTTCCCACGCCGGATCGTCGTGATGCGTCATAATTGGCTCTCCGCCCAACTCGGAGACAATACGACAGCATTATTGACCTATTTGCAATGGGGTCACCGCTAAACCCCCGATCTCCCAGGGCGTATCCCACGATTACCAGAGAGCGCATCATCTCGACCGTGGCTCTGGGTATCGCTGCGGAGCTTGCGGGTGGCCAGTTGTTGTGCGCCCAGCAATCATCCGACCCACGCGTCGCGAATTTTATCAAGGTCGGGAGGGTGCGTGCAGCCTTCGGCATGAACCCGGTCATGGCGGTCAAGGACCCAGCAACGGGCCAGTTGCGTGGACCCGCATTGGATCTGGCGCGCGCTCTTGCCACGCGCATCGGGGTCGAACTGGTATCCGTCGAATACCCCAGTCCAGGCCTCGTTCTCCAAGGCATCGAGACGAACGCCTGGGACTTGACGTTTCTCGTTATTGACCGGGGCCGTACCGGCATCGCGGATTTTTCTCCGCCCTATATGCAAAGCGACTTCACCTATTTGGTGCCGAACGGCTCCCCGACAAATCGCGTCGCTGGCGCGGACCGGCCACAAGCCCGCATAGCGGTCGTGCGGGACGACGCGTCCGACCTTCTTCTGACTCGACTGTTGAAGCAGGCCGAACTGGTGCGTGCCGACGACATAAATGCCGCTGTGGACTTCCTACGCGCTGGGCAAGTCCAGGCGGTGGCAGCGCCCAGACCCGTGCTCTTCGCAGAATCGGCAAAGCTCGGTAGCGTTCGCGTGCTGGACGACGGCTTCGCACGGATATAACAAACCTATTTTGAGGGGTGTATGGACCAAAGAGAAAACGTGGCGCGGGTCTATCTTTGTCCCATGCATTCCGATGTCCGTCAGGCTGCTCCTGGCAAGTGCCCAAAATGCGGCATGGATTTACTGCCTGAAGGTACTCGGTTCGCTCTATTCCGACACATGATCAGTAGCCCGTTGCACCTCATCATCATGGCGGCACTGATGGTGGCGATTATGGCAGCGACCATGATCATGATGCGCTGACAGCCGCATAGGAGCGCTCGGATGCCCATGAAACACGCAGTGGTCGTCGTCACCTTCGCGCTGCTGGGGTGGGGGCTTTGCGCCGCGTCGATCGGGATTGGTTTCAGTGTCACCAGCCAAACCATGGCCCTCATCGTGCACGCGATCGTGGCACCGGTCGTCTTCGCAGGATTGAGCTGGGTCTATTTCACGCATTTCGCGTACACGACGCCGCTGGTCACGGCGGCGTTGTTCCTGGCCGTGGTCGCGGTGCTCGACTTGTTCGTGGTGGCCCTCTTGATCCTGCGGAGCTTTACGATGTTCGGAAGTATCCTCGGGACCTGGCTCCCCTTTGGCCTGATCTTCGCCGCCACCTGGGCGACCGGCCTCGCCGCCAGCCGGCAGGGCGCGACGGCCCATCCCTGAATGCGGAGCTTATTCACGGGTCTCCATGGACGGCCAGAGCCAACGCCCCCCGGCGACGGCCGCGAACATGCCGCCGATCTGGGCGGCGATGAATCCCAGCACGCCCGAGGGCGCGATGCCGGCGAAAGTGTCAGATAGCGAACGCGCGATCGTCACGGCTGGATTGGCGAAGGACGTTGACGCCGTGAACCAGTAAGCTGACGTGATGTAGAGGCCGACCGCATAAGGCACGGCCGCCGGCGACCGTGCGACGCAGCCGAAGATCGTGAGCACGAGGCCGAAGGTGGCGATCGCTTCCGCGAACCATTGCCCGCCTCCCGTGCGCGCGGTGATCGAGAGCTGCCACACCGGCAGCTCGAACATGAGATGCGCGGCCCATACGCCAGCAATGCCGCCGACGACTTGCGCCGCCATGTAGACGGCCGCCATCGGCCAAGCGAGCTTGCTCCGCAGCGCAAAGGCGATGCTTACGGCCGGATTGAAGTGTGCGCCGGAGATCGGGCCGAACGTCAGGATCAGCACTGTCAGAATGGCGCCGGTCGGCAGCGTGTTGCACAGAAGCGCCAGCGCTTCGTTACCGCCAGACAGCTTTTGCGCCATGATCCCGGAGCCGACCACGGCGGCCAGCAGAAACGCCGTTCCCAAGCATTCGCTGAAGGCGCGTTGCGCCAGCGACGGCATCAGCTCCCTTTCCTCGCCTTGGCCGTAGCCCTTTCCATGCGACCGATTCCCTTCAGTTTGGTCTGCAAGCTGAGTTGATCAAGCGAGCGCAGCGGCAGCGCCGTGAAAATCCCGATGCGTTGAAACAGCATCCGATAGGTATCTTTGAATGCTAAGGCGATCTCTGCTTCGTTGCCCATGGCCTCGGCCGGGTCAGGGAGCCCCCAATGCGCCGTCATCGGCTGACCCGGCCATACCGGGCACGTCTCGCCTGCCGCGTTGTCACAGACCGTGAACACGAAATCGAGCGCCGGAGCGCCGGGCTTGGCGAACTCATTCCACGACTTCGAGCGGAAGCCTGACGTGTCGTAATCCAGATTCTTCAAGAGTTGGATAGCGTGCGGGTTTATTTGCCCCTTGGGCTGGCTTCCAGCGCTGTAGGCGCGGAATTTCCCTGCGCCAACCTTGTCCAGAATGGCCTCGGCAATGATGGAGCGCGCCGAATTACCGGTGCATAGAAACAGCACATTGAAGGGATCGGCCACGGCTCGCCTCACGCGCTACAGCAGGCCGAGGCCGCCGGGGCGGCTGCCGGCACACAGCACGCCTTGGCGTGCGCCACGCGCGCGTCGCGCTCGCCGGCGCCGTCACCGTAGTTAGTGCTCTCGCCGGTGGTGAGGAAGGTCTCCCACGCAATGCCGGCCGGGTCGTCAATCCATGACTTTTCCGACTTGGCGTAGCAACAGCTCGTTTGCCCCTGCTCGATGAGGGTTCCGCCCGCCCGGCGCAGACGCGCATAGACCTCGTTCAATTCCTCCTTGTCTTCGACCTGAATCCCGAGGTGATCGAGGCCGGGCTGCCGCCCGCGCGTCGAGATCGCGAAATTCACGCGCGGATCATCGAGCATCCACTTGGCATAGTCCGATTTTATGACGGTCGGTTCGATTGCAAACAGAGCGGAATAAAAGTCGATCGAATGCTGTAGGTCTTCGACGGCGACGTGCACGTGCATGCGCTTCATGGGGTGCGCTCCTTTCGAACGATCGGTTTCCTGACACTTACTTCCCACGGCACGGCGGCCGATGATCGGAAGCGACCATGCAGCACGCGATCGACCGGCAGCAGATCGGCCGAGCTATCGACCTCAAGGCCGAGATGGGTGAGGCTGTTCCGTCCGCGTCCGATCGAAGCGGCGAAGTTGAGAGGCGGTTCATCAACGCGCCAATTGGCGTAGGTTGAACCCGCGCAGCACGGTCGCGCCTCAAAAAGATGAGAACAAAAGCTGACGGCTTTCTCCAGGTCACGAACCGTGACATGGACATGCAGGCGTTTCACGATACGGCCGCCTTTGCGCGTTTCGCGCGCGGGGGCTTGCAAAACGCAGGCGCGCATTTCTCCGGCGCGCCCGCGCAGCAGTTTTCCGTCAGGAAGCCGAGTAGCGCATTCATGGTCTCGAAGCGCGCTGCATAAATCATCGATCGCCCCTCGCGTCGTACCGTGACTAGCCCCGCATGCCGCAGACGATCGAAATGGAAGGTGAGCGTGTTGGGAGCGAGGTCGAGAGCTTCAGCGACAGCCCCCGCCGGCATGCCCTCGGGTCCGGCCTGCACGAGCAAGCGGAACACATCGAGGCGATTATCTTGAGCGAGAGCGGCCAACGCCGCGACTACGTCTGTCTTTTCCATAGTTCGACAAATATGGAAATATAGGTCATAAGTCAAGTGGCATGGGAGCTAATACTGAATTGCCTTGTCAGCGCGCGGTTCTTCTTGGCGCGACGAGGCAAGTTGGGACGGGCATTTCTTGGAATTATTCTCCCAAGCTCGACTGCGTCCCGGCACTTCGAGGGACAGATCGGCTTTGGGTCAAAACGCGAAATGTTCGAAACGAACAAATGCGGTCCGCACCTCAGCGAGGTCCTTACTTCGAGGTACCGTCGAAGGTGAAGCCAAGGCTCAGGATGACCTCGTTCATCAGGAGGGATTGCTGCAGAGTTCCCTGGTAGGCAGGCAGATCATTGAGGCGGGCGTAGGCCACCTTGTCGGTCAGCTCCAAGTACATGGGCTTGAACAGCACGACCCGAAAGCCGAATTCCACGCCGGTCGTCCAGCCATTCAACTGCCACCAGCCGTTGCGCAGGCCGATTAGGTTGTCCAGCGTTTTGCTGCCGACGTCGTTATCATTTCCCAGGATCGTGTCCGTGGTATGCGGCAACATGACTCCCAGACCGGCCTTGCCGACGGCAGCGACACTGAGGGTTTCGTTCGTCTGGCCAATCAAGGGGAGCCGATAGACCACGTTAGCCATCAGGTGATTGGCGCCGTTGTGCAGCACCTCGTTAAAGTATTGATTGGTGAGCGGATAGTATCCATTGGTCGGCACGCCGCCAACCAGTCCCGTCACCTGGGCCGTCTGGCCTACGTCGGTCGTGTACTTGGAGTGATCCAAACTCAGCTCGACGCCGATCGTGCGGTCATTATTGATGAACCGGCCGACGCGGATGTTGTATTGGGCGCCGAACAGGTTCGTGCTGAGAATATCCGAGAGCGCGAACTCGTCCGAGCCGTGGACGCCATGAATGGTGAAGTCGCTGCCGAGGGACGGCTGCGAAACATGGATGTCCGAAGGAGCCCAGTACTCCTTGTTGTATCCCCACGAAAAATACCATTCGCCATTGCGAAAAAACCGGACAACCGCATTGTCACGATCTTGGACGGAAGGCTGCAGCTGGCCCGGCGCCGGCTGCGCTTGCGCCCCGGCACCTGCCGCGAGCACGCCAGACTGGCCGGGCGCCAGCTGGGCATGCGCCGCCGTGCCGGCTGCGAGCACAGCCAGGATGCTTGCCTGAATGGTCCCACGCCAGCGACGCATTACAATCTCCAGCGCCTAGGGGGGCGGAAGAAGAAAGCCCGAGCCCGAATTCTCGGCCGATATCTCCTAGCATACCGTTGTGCGCCCCGGAAGCGCGCGCGGGCGCGCCCGGCTTGATCCGAATTGGAAACGTACCGGCTCGACGATCGACAGGCTCCGCACCGGGCATGCCGGCCGCAGGTTCGGCAGAAATTAATGCCGATGTCTACCGCGCGAACGACTTAGATTCGCTTGCGAATCATGCTCTCGTCACCGAGACTCTACGGGCTCGGAGCCGGCAGCGATGCCAACGAGCAAAAGCGCACCAATGTCCGCAGTGATACAGATTTGTTCCGGCTGGCCAGGGCTTTACACCTCGCGGCACGGTTCGCTGTTTTCTCGCTGTATTTACAGCGAGGGCGGCCATGCTCCGGTCCGGAACCGCTGCCCCTCGTCTCACGCAGGCGACCGGCAATCGATTATTCCGTCAATTCAATGATGTGCCGTCCCGCACTATCTGCCACCCTGCCCTTCCCGCCAAGGAAAAGCCGATGCTGTCCGACACCGAGCGCAAGAAAGCCGTCGAGATTCTGCTCAACGCCGAAAAGGAGCGCCAACAGGCGGTCCAGCTGTCCGCCACCTTTCCACACATCAGCATCGAGGATTCCTACGCGATCTCGACCGAGGTGGCGCAGCGCAAGATCGCCGCGGGTGCAAAGCTCATCGGCCACAAGGTCGGCCTCACGTCCAAGGCCATGCAGCGGTCCTCACAAATCGACGAGCCGGACTATGGCCACCTGCTCGACTCCATGATGATCGCGGACGGAGCCAAGGTTCCGCATGCCAACTATTGCGTGCCGCGGGTGGAGATCGAGCTCGCCTTCGTGCTCGGTAAGCCGCTGAAGGGCCCCGGCATCGGGCTTCCGGCGGTGCTGCGCGCGACCGAATACGTCGTTCCGGCGATCGAGATCGTCGATGCCCGGATCAAGGATCAGCGAAAAATCTTCGACACCGTCGCCGACAACGGCGCCGCCGCCGGCATCGTCATCGGCGGCCGCCCGGTCGGCCCCATGGATGTCGACCTGCGCTGGGTCGGCGGCATCATGTATCGCAACTCCGAGATCGAAGAGACCGGGGTTGCCGCCGGCGTGCTCGGCCATCCGGCGCTCGGCGTGGCCTGGCTTGCCAACAAGCTCGGCCAGCACGATGTCGTGCTCGAGCCCGGCCACATCATCTTGGCCGGCTCGTTCACGCGGGTCGTTTTCGCCAAGAAGGGCGACACCCTGCATGCCGATTTCGGCCCGCTTGGCGGCATCGCCGTGCAGTTCGTCTGATGCTCGCGCGTCTGCCACAGTCCGCCACTTCGCACGCCGCTGCCGGAACCTGCTGATGGACAACACCCGCAATTCCTTCAAACACGCGCTCGCCAAGGGTCAACTGCAGATCGGCCTGTGGAGCAGCCTGTGCAGCAACATCGCCGCCGAGATCGTCGCCGACAGCGGCTTCGACTGGATCCTGCTTGACACCGAGCATTCGCCGAATGAGGTCCGGGGTCTGCTGTCGCAAATGCAGGCCGGCACCCGCGGCACCGCGACGCCGATCGTGCGGCCCGCGTGGAACGACGCGGTACTGATCAAGCGCATCCTCGATGTCGGCGCGCAGTCGCTCCTGGTGCCTTTCGTCCAGAATCCGGAGGAAGCCAAGCGCGCGGTCGCGGCGGCCTATTATCCGCCGGTCGGCATTCGCGGAACGGCGGCAAGCTCGCGTGCCAGCCGCTATGGGCGGGTCAACAACTACCTCCAGCGCGCGAACGAAGAAATCTGCGTCCTGGTGCAGGTCGAAACCCGCGGCGCGCTCGACGCGCTCGAGGCCATCGCCCGGGTGGATGGCGTCGACGGCGTCTTCATCGGCCCCTCCGATCTCGCCGCCTCATTCGGTCATAACGGCAATATGCAGCACCCCGAGGTGCAGACGGCGATCGAGGACGCGGCGCAGCGACTGAAGCAGGTCGGCAAGGCAGGCGGCATTCTCACGGTCAACGAGGAAGAGGCGCGCCGCTACATTGCGTGGGGCTTCACCTTCGTTGCGGTCGGCGCCGATGTCAGCCTCCTCGCGCGCGGCGCTGATGCCCTGGCGAAGAGGTTCAAGGGCGGGTGAACGGCGCCTTGATTCGAATACCGCCATGGCCGCGCATGCGGCGAGAAAATCCAGCCTTGTCAGGCCGACACGAGGGAGGATAGTTCGTTCGTATATCGGCTTAGATATGGATTTTTATTCTTTTTAACTGGCCCATATTGCGCTCGGCCTAGAATGATATTCTATCGTGGCTATGTAGATGCGTTCCAAGGAGCGCTCGGTATGGCCGAACCTGCCAAAGCATCAAAATTCTCGATCGAGAGCGTTGCCGTATTTGGCGCGACCCTGTTCTTGTTTCTGATCGTAGTCGGCGTCATCCCCGTCATTTCGAGGTGACGTCGATATGAGCCAGGCGATCCCGAAGACCGCACCGTTTCCCGAAGAGCATATCGAGCTGCTCAATCGGGTCGTGGGGACGGCGACGCCGGTTCAGCGGGCGTGGCTCGCGGGATTTTTGGCCGGGCTCGACGCCGCGGCCGGCGCGGCGCCGCAGATCTCGGCGCCGCCTCAGCCGGCCGAGCCGCTGACCATCGTTTACGCGACCGAATCCGGGAATTGCGAGCGCCTCGCCGGCGATGTGGCGAAGGCGGCCCGCAAGATGGGCCTCAAGCCGACGCTGATCGACATGGCCGAGCTCGAGATGGCGACGCTCGCGAGTGCCAAGCGGCTCGTCGTCATCGCGGCGACTTGGGGAGAAGGCGAGCCGCCGGCGCGCGCCGCGCGCGCCTATGCCGCGCTGATGGGCCCGGACGCGCCGCGTCTTGACGGCATCGAATACGGCGTGCTGGCGCTCGGCGACACCGCCTATGCGGAGTTCTGCGCCATCGGCAAGGCGCTCGATGAGCGTTTGGCCGCGCTCGGCGGCAAGCGCGTCGTCGACCGCGTCGATTGCGATCTCGACTTTGCGGAGCCGGCAACCCTTTGGACCGCAAACGCGCTCAAGACGCTGGCGCCGGCGGCTGAAGCGAGCCGGGGCACGGTGATCGCCGTCGATTTCGGCACCAAGCAAGCAGCTGCGGTTGAGGTTGGGCCGGTCGAGGCGGAGGTGACCGAGCACATCAATCTGAACTCGTCGCGCTCGGCCAAGGAGACGATCCACATCGAGCTCGCCTTCAATGGCTCCGCCCCGCCTTATAAGCCCGGCGACTCGCTCGATCTCTACCCTGAGAACGATCCGCATCTCGTCGACGAGGTGCTCGAGCTCACAGGACTTTCCGCCGACGATGCGATGCGCACCGATCTGCTGCGCACGCGCGACATCACGACCTTGTCGGTGAAGACGATCGAGAACTTTGTCGCGGCAACCGGGCAGCGCGAGGTGAAGGCTTTGCTCGAGGCGGGTGACGCGCGCGGCTGGATCGCAGGGCGACAGCTCGTCGACCTGCTCGATGCGTTTCCGGCAACGCTTCCGGCGGAGCAACTGCGCGCGATCACGCGCCCGCTCGCGCCCCGCGCCTATTCGATCGCGTCGTCGCGCCGCGAGGTCGGCGAGGAGGCGCATTTGCTCGTTGCGGCCGTGCGTTACGCCAGCCATGGACGCGCCCGCACCGGGGTCGCCTCGGGCCATGTCGCCGACCGCCTGCAGAAGGGCGGCCGTGTGCGTGTGAAGCTGCGGCCCAACAAGCACTTCGCGCTGCCGGCGCCGGACAAGGACATCATCATGGTGGGCCCCGGCACCGGGATTGCACCGTTCCGCGCCTTCGTGCAGGAGCGCCGCGCCATCGGCGCCAATGGCCGCTCGTGGCTGTTCTTCGGCGACCGGCAATTCACCCACGACTTCCTCTATCAGCTCGAATGGCAGGATGCCGTGCGAGACGGCGTCTTGAGCCGGATGGATGTCGCCTTCTCGCGTGACACGCCGCGCAAGGTCTATGTCCAGCACCGCCTGTTGGAGCGAAGCCGCGATCTCGTCGAGTGGCTCGACAACGGCGCCTATTTCTATGTCTGCGGCGATGCCAAGGCGATGGCCAAGGATGTACGCAGGGCCGTGGTGCAAGCCTATGCCGACGTGAAGGCCCTGTCGGGCGCGGCCGCTGAGGCCGAGGTCGAGGCGCTCGAGCGCGGGCAACGCTATTTGCAGGACGTCTACTAGAGCGCTTCCCGATTGCTTTGTATCGGGAAGCGCTCTAGACGCCTGTGTTTGGTCGCATTTCCTGCGGAAAATCAGTGTCCACTTTTCCGGGAAATGCTCTGAGACGTTAGCTAAGCCGCATGGCCAAGGACCCTTCCCGCAACGAGCGGATCAAGGAAGCGAGCGCGTATCTGCGCGGGACGCTCGCCGAAGGTCTGCGCGAGGAGATCACCGGCGCGATCGTCGAGGACGATCAGCAGCTGGTGAAGTTCCACGGCATGTATCTGCAGGACGACCGCGACTTGCGCGCCGAGCGCATGCGCAAGAAGATGGAGAAGGCCTTCGCCTTCATGATCCGCGTGCGCATTCCCGGCGGCGTGCTCACACCGGCACAGTGGCTGATCCTCGACCGCATCGGCCGTGATTATGCCAACGGCAGCATGCGGATCACCACGCGGCAGACCATCCAATTGCACGGTGTCATCAAGTCGAACCTGAAAGCGGCGATGCACGATATCGACGCCGCCCTGCTGACGACCATCGCGGCGTGCGGCGACGTGAACCGCAACGTCATGTGCAACCCGAACCCCTACCAATCACGGGCACACGCGGCGGCGCTCGATATGGCGCGCGCGATCTCCGATCACTTGCTGCCGCGCACGCCCGCCTACCGCGAGATCTGGCTCGACGGCGAGAAGGTCGCCGGCGGCGAGCCGGAGGAGGTCGTCGAGCCGATCTACGGCAGAACCTATCTGCCGCGAAAGTTCAAGATCGTCGTCGCGATGCCGCCCTCGAACGATGTCGATGTTTTCGCCCATGACCTCGGCTTCATCGCCATTCTCGATCAGCGCGCCGACATTGTCGGCTACAATGTTACCGTCGGCGGCGGCATGGGCATGACCCACGGCGAGCCGGAGACCTATCCGCGCGCCGCCGACGTCATGGGTTTCTGTCTGCCGCAAGACGCCGTCGCGGTTGCGGAGGCGGTCGTCACGGTGCAGCGGGATTGGGGCGATCGGTCGGACCGCAAGCATGCGCGACTGAAGTACACCATCGATGACCACGGTCTGGCGGCCTTCCGAAGCGAGGTCGAGCGCCGCGCCGGCAAGCCGCTCGAGGCGGCACGCGCCTTTGCCTTCACGTCGACGGGCGACCGTTATGGCTGGACCGAAGGCGTCGCCGGCAGGGCGCATCTGACCCTGTTCGTGGAGAATGGACGCCTGCGCGACATTGCCAACGGGCCGCAATCACTGACCGGCCTGCGCCGCATCGCCGAAATGCATGAGGGCGATTTTCGCCTCACGGCCAACCAAAATGTAATCGTCGCCAACGTCGCCGAGCGACAACGCAAGGCGATCGAGGACCTCGTCGCGGAGCACGGTCTCACCGCGCACGCATCGGCGCTACGCCGCAATGCCATGGCCTGTGTGGCGTTGCCGACGTGCGGCTTGGCGCTCGCCGAGAGCGAGCGCTACCTGCCGAGCCTCGTCACCGAGCTTGAGCGGCGGCTTGCCGCACACGGGCTCGCCGAGGATGAGATCGTCATCCGCATGACCGGATGCCCGAACGGGTGTGCGCGCCCCTACCTCGCCGAGATCGGCTTGGTCGGCAAGGGACCCGGCCGCTACAACCTCTATCTCGGCGCCGCGTTCGAAGGCACCCGACTGTCCAAGTTGTACGCCGAGGATCTGGAGCACGAGGCGATCATCGCCGCGCTCGATCCGCTGTTCGCCGCCTACGCGGCCGAGCGCCGGCCGGCCGAGCATTTCGGCGACTTCGTCATCCGCGCGGGCTTCGTGGCGAAAACCAGTGCGGGCCGTGAATTCCACGCCGATGTGGGGGCGCGGCGGGGGCGATGATAGGAATTTTCGCCTAATGCCCGATCTTTAATCACCTGCACCATTCTTGATCGGCCGCTTC
Source organism: Xanthobacteraceae bacterium (assembly GCA_052148715.1). Lineage (GTDB taxonomy): Bacteria > Pseudomonadota > Alphaproteobacteria > Rhizobiales > Xanthobacteraceae > JBKQHQ01. Next base: position 96,236 of record JBKQHQ010000121.1, read on the forward strand.
ATTATTTCGGCAGCCCGGTTCAAGCCAAGCAAAAATAACATTGCGAAAACAAAGCGGTGACTTTGGCACGCTCCTTGCTCAACACCCTTTGAGGGCGATGGCGCCCTCGGCACAGGAGGCAACGGCGCCCCAACCAACATCTGGCCAACCGCCGGGGAGCCGACCATGGATTATGTGAAGCCTACCGAAGTTGCCGTTGCGATGGCGGAGACCGCACGTCGCAAGCTTGGCTTACCACCGCTTGACCTGCTGATCCGAGGGGCGCTCGCCGGCGGCATTCTAGCGTCCGCGACGAGCCTGGCCTTCTCGGGAGCCCTGTCGACCGGTCAGCCGCTTGTGGGCGCGCTGATTTTTCCTGTCGGCTTGACCATCATCGTGGTTCTCGGCCTCGATCTTGTCACCGGCAGCGTCGGCTTGCTGCCGCTCGCTTTGTTCGACCGCGAGACCCGCGGCTCCACGGTCGTGGGCAATTGGGCGTGGGTTTTCCTCGGAAATCTCATCGGCAGCGTCGTTTACGGCGCACTTCTCGTGATCGCGCTCACCGATCTGGGCCATGTCGAACCCACGGGCGTCGCCGCCCGCATCGTGGCGGTCGCCGAGGCGAAGACGATCGGCTATGCGACCTACGGCGTGGCCGGCATGGTGACGGTGTTCGTAAAGGCCGTGCTGTGCAACTGGCTGGTCTGCCTCGCCATCGTGATGGCGATGACCACGAGTTCGACCGTCGGCAAGATCGCGGCGGCGTGGCTCCCCGTCTTCATCTTCTTCGCCCAGGGTTTCGAGCATTCCGTGGTCAATATGTTCATCATTCCGACCGGGATGATGCTTGGTGCCAAGGTCACGGTGTTCGATTGGCTGTTCTGGAATCAGATCCCGGTCACCCTCGGCAATCTTGTCGGCGGCTTCGTGTTCACTGGGCTTGCGATCTACGTCACCCATAGACCGCGAGAAGGCTCGAAGCTCGCGCCGTTGACGGAGCCGAGCCGGGTCGCCGCCGAGTGAGCGGCAAGGCCACGATTGGGACAGTTGCAAAAAGCGGTTGAGGGACCGATGTCCGGCGATTTCGATCCCGAGCAGAAGCGCTACCTTGAAGGCTTCGTGTCCGGCCTGTCGATCGCGCGCGCCGCGCGCAGTGCCGCCGGCACCGGCGGCGCCGCAGGAAGCCCCGCGCCGGCGCAGCCGACAGGCCCCGATGCGCCACATCTGAAAGCCCAGGATCGGGTGCTGCAAACAGGTGGCAAGCTGTCCGATCAGGAGAAATTCAAGCGCGAGCTGCATCCATTCGACGGCTATGGACGGCTGAAGGAGCAAGCCGCACGCAACGAGCCACCGAAGCCTGCGGACAATTTCCGCTGGCGCTTTTTTGGTTTGTTCTACGCGGCGCCGACGCAGAGCTCCTATATGTGCCGGCTGCGCATTCCGAACGGAATCCTCAAGCACGGCCAGCTCGCCGGCCTTGCCGGACTGGCGGAACGGTACGGCGGCGGCTATGCCCATGTCACCACGCGCGCCAATCTACAGATCCGCGAGATCGAGCCGACGGACGCGGTCGCCATGGTCGAGGCGATCCAGGATCTCGGGCTGTGCTCGCGCGGCTCCGGCGCCGATAACATCCGCAACGTCACCGGCACCCCGACCGCCGGCATCGACCCGCAGGAGCTGATCGACACGCGAGCCTATGCACGCGAATGGCATTTCCACATTCTCAATGACCGCTCGCTGTACGGCCTGCCGCGCAAGTTCAACGTCGGCTTCGACGGCGGCGGCGTCGTGCCGGTGCTGGAAAAGACGAACGATATTGCCTTCCAGGCCGTCGAAGTCCGCGAGGGATTCGGGGTCGAGCCCGGCATCTGGTTCCGGCTCGGCTTGGGCGGCATCACCGGGCACAAGGATTTTGCCCGCGAGACCGGCGTCATCGTCAGGCCAGCGGATGCGACGCGCGTAGCCGACGCCGTGGTGCGCGTGTACATCGATCATGGCGACCGAACCGACCGCACCAAGGCGCGTCTCAAATATGTGCTCGATCGGCTCGGGCTCGATCCGTTCCTGAATCTGATGGAAGAAAAGCTCGGCAGCAGGCTCGTTCGCGTACCGGCCGCCGCCCTGGCGCCGCGACCGGCCACCGACCGCACCGCGCATGTCGGCATCCACAAGCAAAAACAGCACGGCCTGCATTGGATCGGGGTGGTGCTGCCGGTCGGCCGGTTGACCGTCGAGCAGATGCGTCGGCTCGCGGTGATCGCGCGCGACACCGGTGACGGCGACATCCGGCTCACGGTCTGGCAAAATTTGCTGATCTCCGGCGTGGCGACAAGCAGTCTCAACGAAGCGGTCGCCGCCATCGAGGGATTGGGGCTGTCGACCCGCGCGAGCTCGATCCGCGCCGGCCTCGTCGCCTGCACCGGCAATGTCGGTTGCAAGTTCGCGGCTTCCGATACCAAGCGGCACGCCGAGCAAATCGCCCGCTGGTGCGAAGGGCGGGTCGAGCTTGACACCCCGGTGAACATCCATCTCACCGGCTGTCATCACTCCTGCGCCCAGCACTACATCGGCGATATCGGCCTCCTCGCCGCCAAGATCGACACCGCCGAGAGCGAGCCTGCGGTCGAGGGCTATCACATCCTGGCGGGCGGAGGATTTGGTGCCGATGCTGCGCTCGGCCGCGAGATCTATCGCGACGTGAAAGCGCAAGATGCGCCCGCCACCATCGAGCGGATGCTCAAGGCCTATCTGACGCATCGCGCCTCGGCCGATGAAAGCTTCCAGGCCTTCACGCGGCGCCATGAGGTCGAGGATCTCAAGCGCCTGTTTGCGGAGGAAATCGAATGAGCTCGCCGGTCCGGATCGCATCCCTGCTACCGGAAACCGCACCGTTCACGCCGGAGCAGCGCATCTGGCTGGACGGGCTGTTTGCCGGCCTGCTCGCGCTCGACGGCAGCATCACGCCGCTGTCCGCGGAGGACGCTGCGGCATTGCTGTCCGGCCTGCCGAGCAGCGGCTCCGCGCCGGCGCCCGCTGAACCGGAGGACGACGACGCTCCGTGGCACGACCCGGCCTTGCCGCTCGCCGAGCGCATGAAGCTTGCCGACGGCCGCCCCCTGCCCCGGCGCCTGATGGCCGCGATGGCGCAGCAGGATTGCGGCCAGTGCGGATACAACTGCGCGGATTATTCCAAGGCTCTGTTCCTAAAAAAGGAAGAGCGGCTGAACCTGTGCGTGCCGGGCGGCAAGGAAACCGCCCGCATGCTCAAGGCGCTGTACGCAGAAATCGGCACCGCCGCTCCGCCCGCCCCGCCAGCAGTGGTTGTCCGCGCCCCGATTGAGACCACGGAGGCCGTGGCCGCGCCGGCGGCCGAGGCCGTGCGCGAAGCCAAAGGTTGCTCGCGCGATCATCCGGTCGAGGCGACCTTTCTGTCGCGCACGCGCCTCAACAAGGAGAGCTCGGAGAAGGAGACCTACCACGTCGAGTTCGACCTCGGCGGCAGCGGGCTCGACTATGCCGTCGGTGATTCGTTCGGCATTTTTCCGCGCAATGATCCAGACCTCGTCGGCGCGGTCATCAAGACGCTCGACGCCCCCGCCGATTTTCCCATCGGCGGTCGTGCGTTCCGTGACGTGCTCACTGACGGCGTCTCGCTCGGCCCTGCACCGGACATGCTGTTTCAGCTCTTCTCTTACATCACCGGAGGTGAGCGGCGGCAAAAGGCCAAGGCGCTGTCCGCCGGCAGCGATCCGGACGGAGATGCGGCAACGATCGACGTGCTTGCGGCGATCGAAAAGTTTCCCGGCATCCGGCCCGATCCGGAGGCCTTCATCGAGTCGCTTGATCCGATCCAACCGCGCCTCTATTCCATCTCCTCCTCACCCAAGGCGAGCAACGGGCGCCTGTCACTCACCGTCGATGCGGTGCGCTACGCGGTCGGTAAGCGAACAAGGCTTGGTATCGCCTCAACCTATCTGGCCGACCGGATCGCGCCCGGAGATCGGCTCCGGTGTTATGTCCAGAAGGCGCACGCGTTCGGCTTGCCGGCCGATCCGTCGGTGCCCATCATCATGATTGGACCGGGCACCGGCATTGCGCCGTTTCGCGCCTTCCTGCAAGAACGCAAGGCGACAAGCGCGCCGGGCCGCAACTGGCTGTTCTTCGGGCATCAGCGCAGTGCCTGCGATTTCTTCTATAAGGATGAGATGCTGGGTATGCGGGCGTCTCGCCTGCTCACGCGCTTGACGCTTGCATGGTCGCGCGACGGCGACCAAAAGATCTACGTGCAAGATCGGATGCGCGAAGTGGGCCGCGATCTTTGGGGCTGGATTGACGCGGGTGCCCATGTTTATGTGTGCGGCGATGCGCAAAGAATGGCGAAAGACGTGGAGCGGGCTTTGGTCGACGTGGTTGCGGCACATGGCGCGCGTCCGATCGATCAGGCGATTGCCCTAGTCGCCGGCCTGAAGAAAAGCGGCCGTTACCAGACGGACGTCTATTGAGCACACGATGAACGAACGCCGGCCCTCCGAAGTACAATCCCCGCGCATGGAGCCGCTCGCCCGGCTGCCGGTGTTCTTTGCGTTGGAGAACAAGCGCGTCGTGGTCGCCGGCAGCGGCGCCGGCGCGATCTGGAAGGCGGAACTCCTCTCCGCCGCCGGCGCTTCCGTCGAGGTGTTTGCGCCGGAACCGGCCGAGGAGCTCTTGGCGCTGTCCGCCGGGCCGCCCGGCGGACCAATCGTCATTCATGGTCGACTGTGGAACGCAGCCGATTTCAGCGGGGCGGCTCTGGCCGTCGGGGGCTGCACGGACGACGCTGAGGCCGCGCGGTTTGCGGCGGCGGCTCGAGCCGCCGGCGTGCCGGCCAATGTCATCGACAAGCCGGCGTTCTGCGATTTCGCCTTCGGCGCCATCGTCAACCGCTCGCCGCTCGTGATCGGCATCTCGACCGACGGCGCTGCCCCGGTATTCGGCATGGCGCTCCGCGCCAAGCTCGAAGCCCTCATTCCCCGCGGCTTTGCACGGTGGACCGCGGCGGCCCGGAGTTGGCGCGATGCGCTGCAAAGCTCGAATCTATCCTTCGCCGGGCGGCGACGGTTTTGGCAGGCGTTCACCAAGGTCGCGGTGACCCGTCCCGACCACGAGCCCAGCCAATCCGATTATGAATCCCTCCTTGCCGACACATTGCGCGAAGATCGCGCGGCCGACGCCGGATCGGTCGTGCTTGTCGGAGCCGGGCCGGGCGATCCGGAGCTGCTGACGTTGCGCGCGGTGCGGGCGCTGCAATCGGCCGACATCATTCTGTTCGACGATCTCGTCTCGCCGGAAATTCTCGACTTCGCCCGCCGCGAGGCCAAAAAAATGCTGGTGGGCAAACGCGGCAACGGGCCGTCCTGCAAGCAGGACGACATCAACGCGCTCATGGTCTCGCTGGCCGGCGCCGGCAAGCGCGTGGTGCGGCTCAAGGGCGGTGATCCGATGATCTTCGGCCGCGCCGGCGAGGAAATTGCCGCCTGCGGCGACGCCGGAATTCCCATCGAAGTGGTGCCCGGGATCACCGCCGCACAGGGTGCCGCAAGCCGGCTCAAAGTGTCGCTGACCGAGCGGCGCAAGGCGCAACGGGTGCAATATATCACCGGCCACGCCGAAGACGGTCGCCTGCCGCGGGATATCGACTGGCGCAGCGTTGCCGACCCGAGCGTGACGACCATCGTCTATATGCCTGCCCGAACGCTCGCCGAGCTCGCCGAAAGAGCCGTCGCGGCAGGCCTTGATCCTGCTACGCCCGCGGTGGCCGTCGCCCGCGCAACGCGAGCTGACGAAGCGACCATCCGCGATACCATCGCCAACATGCCGGCGCGCATTGCCGCCGAGCAGCCTGGAACCCCCTTGCTGGTGATCATCGGCAGCGTGCTGGCGCAGCGCCGACGGAACTCTGTGACCCGGCGCGGCAGCGCCACGGCAGCGCAGCACGCTCTGTAAGTCCTGATTTGGCGGATGTTCTTGTCGACAAACCGGTGCTACCCGCGGGTCGTGGCCCGAGGGTAGGCTCTTGTGGGAACAAACGCTAACTAATTCAAGCTCTCGGCATTGCCCGGAGCGGTTTTCATGACCTTGATACGAAGCTGTCCCGATTCAACGTCTATGAAACTCACAACATCGCCTTGCTTTTCAAGCTTCATGCAGGGGCGTTTTGCGGCTTCCTTCCACTCGCTGCAATAGAGGTCGCCCTTGATGGACCAGGTACCGTGCCAGACAGGCCCTTGCGGCGTTTTGTAGAGACCGCTCCCATCGGCGGCCCAGTAGATCGCGCCTTTGCCGACCGCGCCTGTAACTGACGCGGCGCTCGTCTCGACATAGCCAGTCTTGCCGGACATAAAGGATTGGATTTCCGCACCTGTCATGTCCGCCGCCGCCGCGGAGCCTATGACGCAAGCCGACGCTAAGCCTGCGGCTATCGAAAGTTTGATGATGCGCATGGGAGGATTCCTCTCAGTTTGAGCTGCGATGCTTTCGCATTTATGTGGGGTTTAGGCTTCGACGAGTCCGCGACAGCTTGTGGCGTACGACTAACCAACGCCGATCGCGGTTTGGGCGACCACGCTACGTACCAGTCATCTACACAAGAGATCGGTTACCGTTCTCCGGCGATCTAACGCTTCCGACACCACACGGCTCAGGATACGAAGTGGATCGCTTTCCCATCGGCTCGCGCAAAACCCGTTGATCTGGTCTCGTCGGGGGCCGCTTGTTTTTCCGCCGCCGCTACGGAATCCGAAATGCTAATCAACACTTAGCCCGCGACCTTATGGCGGGCCGACATAAACTATGGGAGTAGCAAAAGTCAAGCACAGCGCGCTGCCAGAACGTTCACTGACGCCCGTTTTCGATCAAATTGCGACACGCGCCAGCCGGTCGGCGGGCGGTGCGGCGGGGCTTGCTCCAAGACCTGAGGGCAGCGAGCGATGCGGTCACCGGTCTTGCAGAGCGGGGTTATGCGTCGAACCTAAATCCAAGCTCGCGCCGACCTTCGGCAACGAGACGCGCGGTCGCCTCCTCGATGGCGCTTTGCAACCGAGCCATGAAAGCTTCCTTGTCGAGCCCGGGTTGGATCGGATCGAGAATTTCGATGCGGATGGTTCCGCGCGATTTGCTCAGTCGCCGGCGCGGCCAGAACAGGCCGGAATTGAGGGCGATCGGCACGCAGACCGCCCCGGTCTCCGCGTAAAGGTGGACGACGCCGACCCTGTACCTCGGCTCCGCGCCCGGCGGCCGCCGCGTCCCCTCGGGAAAGATGATGATCTGCCGTCCTTGCGCAAAGGCCCGCCGTGCGCACTCGGTCATTGCCGACAGCGCCCGCGCGCGCGCTGCTCGATCGACAGGGATCATTCCGACTTTCCAGGTGTACCAGCCGAAGATCGGAATCCACATCAGCTCGCGCTTGAGGATGAAAGTCGGATCGGCAAAGAGCGGCAGCAGCGCGAAGGTCTCGAACGTCGACTGATGCTTTGCCGCGACGATGCAGGCCCCGCGCGGAATCTTGTGCAAGCCGGCGAACTCGGCCCGGATGCCGCAAACGATGCGCAACAGCCAAATACTGGTGCGGGCCCAGGATTTGGCGAGCTCCATGAGAACGCGATGCGGCAGCAGAAAGGTTGGCAGCGCCACGATCATGTAGGCAAGCAAATTCAAGAAAAACAAGACGTGAAACAGCGCCGAGCGGGCGATCACGTTTGCCGCCCGGAGGCAGACATTGGCTGCGACGGAAAATGCAGATTGGAAAGCCGGTTGGATTGCGTCGCATCAGGGTCGATCCGCATGCGTGCGACCGCGTACAGGTACTTCACGTATTCGGACAGCAACAGCCTGGCCGTGCCGCCGTGCCACCACGGCTCGCCACGCAGTTTCTCCGATACCACCGGAAACGGAATCAGCATGACGTTGGGGAGCTGGTGCGCGAGCTCGGCCATGGCGCGCGGCATATGATAATTCGAGGTCACCACGATGAGCGAACGAAAGCCGCGCTGCACCGCCCAGCGCCGCGCCTCGACCGCATTGCCAAGGGTGTTGACCGCGGAGCGGTCGAGATCGACGCAGCAGCGAACCCGTTCGGGTAACAGGCGAACAATCTCGCCCGAGCTCGTTGCGTGGTGAACGCCGGTGATCAGCAGGCGTTGGCCGTGGCCGGCGGCCAAGAGGTCAATCGCATCCGCGATCCGGGAAGAGCCGCCAGTCAGCACCACAATGCCATCGGCATCGCGGTCGAGGGTGACCTCGTCGGCCGGAACCAGCCGCGCAAACCAAAGGAATCCGCCGGAGAGAACCAGACCGGCGGCGAAGGCGAATCCCACCAAGGCGAGCACCAGCCGCCGAGTCAGCCGCGCGCGGAAAGACAGTGGAGCACGCGGGGGGGTCCCCCCCGCGCCATCCCGTGATCCAGGTGCCAGGGTCGCCATGTCTTCCACCCGAGCCGAATCATAGCGCGAAATTCGACAGGTGCCTACTCGAAGGTCTCCAGGGTCTTGTTGACGACATGGCGGGACGTCGCCGCGGTGACCGCCGCGATGAGGATGATCTGACCCAATACCGCAAGGAAGCCCGGGAAATTGATCGAGAAGCTGCCGAACAATACCGCAATTTCGTCCGCCGCGGCAGTCCCGGCGAACCAGCTGCTCAGCAGCTGAGCGATGGCGAACAACACGAATGCTGCGCCCCCGCCGATCGCTCCTCCCTTCAAGCCGAGAACCAAGAAGTGGTGTTGAAACCGCGTGGCGATGAAGCTGTCCTTGGCGCCAACAAAATGCAACACCTCGATGATGGCGTGATTGCTGGCCATGGCGCCCCGGGTCGCAAAGGTTACCGACAGCACTGTCGCCGTGAACACCAAGATCAAAAGACCAATGCCGCCGGCGATCGCGGTTCCGGCCATGGTCTGCATCCGTTCGATCCAGGCGCGATGATCGTCGAGGCTCGCTCCGGCGACTTGCTCGACGAGCATCTGGCGCAATTGCGCGAGGTCGGTGCTCGACGCGCCGGACGGCACCCGCAGCACGATCAGACGGGGTATCGGCAGATCCTCGAGACGAAACGCACTTCCGAGCCAAGGCTCCAACAGCTGCGCGGATTCCTCCTTCGTGTAGGCTCTCGCTTCCGTGACCCCTGGAAATGCACGGGCGATATCGACGGCCTTGCGAACTTCCGCCTCTACATCGCGCCCCGTCCCCGGGATCACCTGAATTGTCACCTCGCGGGAAACATCGGACTGCCAGTCGGTCGCCGCCGTTTGCACCAGCATGACGGCGCCGGTGGTGAGCGAGGCGAGAAACGCCATGATGGCGACCACGGCGATAAGCGCGCGTCCGGCAATCGAATTCTTCGGGATGATGGCTGCGGCGCGCCGCGCCGGGGCCGCCGCCACGGTCCCCCCGCGGGCCAACGGCTCATCGCGCATGCGCACGCTCACCATCGCCGATCCCTACGTACAAACCCGATGCCGTCAATCATAAACGTGCAACCGGCCGTCGTGGAGCACAAGGCGGCGGGCATCATACTGATCCATCAGTGCGATGTCGTGGGTCGCGATCAGAATCGACGTTCCCGATTTATTCAGCTCCACGAACAGGCGCAACAGGCGCTCGGCCAGGCTCGGATCGACATTGCCGGTCGGCTCATCGGCAAGGAGCAATTCCGGTTGGGCGATCACCGCGCGGGCAATGGCGGCGCGCTGCTTTTCTCCTCCTGACAGAACGGCAGGCGGTGCCCAGATCCGCTCACCCAAGCCGACCCAGTGCAACAGCTCGATCACCTCGTGGCGGTAGCTGTCTTCGTCACGCCCGAGCACCCGGAACGGAAGGGCGACGTTCTCGTAGGTCGTCATATGGTCGAGCAGACGAAAATCCTGGAACACGATACCGATCCGCCGGCGCAGCGTCGCCAATGCGTCTTTGCTCAACGTGGCAACATCGTGTCCGAATATCGTTACCAGCCCGCGCGTCGGCTTCAGCGACAAGAACAGCAGCCGCAACAACGTTGTCTTACCCGCGCCCGACGGCCCCGTTAGGAATTGAAACGAATGCGGGTCGATACGGAAGCTGAGGTCGCGGAGCACCTCCGGCCCCAATCCGTAACGCAAGCCCACGTTTTCAAATCGAACCACGCCCCCTCCGCAGGCCAACGACGCAACTTTGATGCAGCCGAGCGCGCACCGCAACCCCGCAGCAACTCGCGTTTAAAGGATTACCATGGGAAGCACAAAGGCGGCGACCGGTATCTTGGTTATCGGGCCGAGACGGATTGCACACCGCGATGGTTTCCGATGCTTTAACGGACGCCTGATAGGCTGGCGGCCGGTCTTGATTGAGCCCGCTCAAAGATGCTCATTGTCTGTCCGAGCTGCGCGACCTCCTATCAGGTCGAGGAACCCTTGCTGGGCGAGCACGGGCGGTCGGTACGTTGCGTGCGTTGCCGTACGGTTTGGCTGGCAACCCCGTCCGTCGAGGCGGTGAGCGCTGGGGAGGAGGCGTGGCCGACGGCACCGGCAGACGATCCATGGGCGACCGCTGAGCTTGCGAACGAGACGAGCGGAAACGAAGAATTAACCTCGTTTCGCACCTCCGTTGGCCCCTCACTTGGCACCTCACTTGGTACCTCACTTGGCGACGACGCCTCCGCGCTGAATGAGGACACGGCGCTGCAATGGACGGATCCGACGCCCGAGGAGACGCCCGCGCCGGAGACTTTCGCGGGTGCGGCCGACCCGATATCGATCGCCGACGCCCCTTCGGTTGCGCCCACGATCGGGAACGAAGCGACCGCCCGAGTGAGCGAATTGCCGACCGCCGACGGTCCGCGGGAGGACATCGAGACCTTCGCGGCTCGGCGGGCGCGTCTCGAGGCGGAACGCAACGCGAGATTCCGCCTATCCAGCGTGACGGCAATCATTGTCGTGTTGGTCGCGCTCAACGCAGCGCTGATTGGTTGGCGCGCAGACGTCGTCAAGATTGTTCCGCAAACGGCATCGCTGTTTGCGGCGATTGGCCTTCCGGTCAATCTGCGCGACCTCGTCTTCGACGGTTTATCCAGCACCAAGGATACGCAGGATGGTGTTACCGTTCTCTCGGTTGGAGGCAACATCGTGAATCCAACTTCTAGGCAGGTCGACGTCCCACGGTTGCGTTTGGCGGTGCGTGATCAAGACGCTCACGAGGTCTATTCGTGGACGGTATTACCAGCGCGTTCTGTGCTCGGCCCGCATGAGGTCCTTCCCTTCCGCTCGCGCCTCGCCTCGCCACCGGCGGAAGGCCGCGACGTGGTCGTGCGGTTCTTCAATCGGCACGATAGAATCGACATCAGGCGGTGAGCACCATGGCGCGCCTTCTTGTAGCTGACGACGAAGATGCGGTGCGCAACTCGGTTGCACGCGCACTCGCGCTCGATGGACATGAGGTGGTGACGAGCGAAGACGGCGCCGCGGCGCTCGAGGCCCTGACCGTCGCCACGCACCGATTTGATCTGTTGCTGACCGATATCAAGATGCCGATCATGGACGGGATCGCACTCGCGCTCGCGGCCGCCCGCGACCAGCCGGAGCTGTTGATCGTGCTCATGACTGGCTATGCCGATCAGCGCGAGCGGGCGCACGGGCTCGATGCGCTGATCCACGACGTGATTCAGAAGCCGTTCTCGGTCGCCGAAATCCGCGCTGCTGTGAATATGGCGCTCGCCGCACGCCTGCGGCACTGACGCCCCGCCGCGCCGGTTGCGCTAAAGATCATGCTCCAACAATAAGATAGAGCGCGATGACGACTCGAAGAAAAGTCATCGTGCTCTAGCGGCCTCAGAAATCCTTCAGCAGCCGCTCGATGTAGTCGAGCTCGATCTGCGGGCGGGCGGAATCACCGAAGCGCCGTCGCAGCTCTTCGAGAATGCGCCGTGCGCGCTGCACGTCGATCTCACCAGGCACTTTGATGGTGGTGTCGTCGCCGTAGTCGCGGCCGCGCAACGGCCTGCCCAGCGGGTCGGTGTCCCGCTGCGCGCGCGCCATGCCGTTCCGCCCAGCCTGGCCGGGGCCAGGCCCGATACCTTGCTGCATGGCCTGGGCCAAGCCTTGCGCGCCCTTGCGCAGGGCTTCGAGCGCCTTGCCCTGGGAATCGACCGCGCCGTCAGCATTGCCGTCGCCAAGTTGGCCTTCGGCATCGCCCATGGCTTCACCGGCGCGGCCCAGTTGATCCATCTCGCCCTGGCCCTGCTGTCCTTGTTGACCCTGCTGTCCTTGGCCTTGGTTCTGGCCGAATCCGTGCTTGCGCAATTGCTCCATCAGCTGATTGAGGCGGTCGCGCAGGCCCTGCTGGTCCTGGCGCAAATCGCCCATCTGGTTTTGGTCGCCGCGCTGGCCGTGCTGCGGATTGCGGCGCTGGTCCTGCCCTTGCCGGAAGGTGCGGTCGCGCAGTTGCTGCTGCTTGCGAATCATATCGCCGAGCTCATCCAGCGATGACATCATGTCGTCATCGCCATCCATACCCTGTCCGGGCTGCGCCATCTGCAGGTTTTCCAGCATCGACTGCAGCTGATCGAGCAACGCACGGGCCGAGTCCTTGGAGCCCGAGCGCGCCAGCCGCTCGAGCCGGTCGATCAAATTCTGCAAATCCTGCGAGCGCAGAATGCGCGTGTTGCGGTCGAGCGGGCGGGCGAGCTGTTGCGGATTCTTGCGCAACTGCTCGGCCAGCGCCTGGAGAAACTTGTCCAGCGCCGCGCGCAACTCGTCGGTGAGCTTCTTGATCTCCTCATCGGTCGCGCCGCGTTCGAGCGCCTGGCGCAATTGCTCCTGCGCGGCGCGCAAGGCTTGCTCCACGTCGGATATGTTGCCGTCCTCAATGACAAGGGCGAGCGCCCACAAGCCGGCAACCACCTCGCGCAGCTCGTCATCCGTCTTGGCGTGGTTGAGCTGATAATTGACCGAGCGCAAGCCGAGATACGTGCCCAATTCCGGTGTGAAATGTTCCGGTGCGAGAGCAAGCGCGTCGAGCGCCGTCAGCACGATCGGCTTTGCATCGGCATCGAGCGCCAGATTACGCCGCTGCTCAATCAAGGCACGGGCAAGCGGCTTGACGAAGCTTCGTTCCGGCAACCGGAACTCATGCGGTGCGCTGCGGCCCTCGTTGCCGGCCTCATCACGCGCGGTCAGCGTCATGCTAACGTCGACGCCGGCCCAGGGATGCTCCGAGAGATCCTTGATGGTTTGCCCGACGCCGTTGCGGGTACGCGCCTGGGGCAGCACCAGCGAAAATTCCGGCGGTCCGAACAGCGGGCGTGGCTCCTTGGCGCCGTCGCCCCTCTTGCGCGCAAAAGTCGCGTGCGCCTCGGTCACGCCGTAGTCGTCCTCGAGCTTGTAGGCGAGCAGCAGCGAGCCGCGCACCTGCGGCTCCGGATCTTTGGCCAGCGCAATCGTCGGCGGCCGATCCGGTACGGCCGTAAAGTTCCAGGTGACGGCGTTGCCGGCACCGTGCACCGCTGCGGTGCCTGCCTCCTTGATGGTAAATCGCTGCTCTTCAGTGCCCGTCGGTGCAGCGGCGTGCTGGTCGGCGGAGCCCTCAGCGAGCCCGCCGGTCGTGTGGACATCCAGATTCACATCGCCGGTGGCGCGCACGACGAGCGTGCTGCCGGCCGGAACCGCAAGTGAGCCGGTGCCTGTCGGTGTCGGCTCACCCTGCCGCATTCCGGCGAGGATCACCGGCGGCTTGCCCGTGTAGGTCGGGGGCGTCACCCAGGCATCGACCCGGAATGTCCTGGCAGCCACCACGCCCTGCCAATCGAAGGCCGCGGCGATGCGTTTTGCCCGCTCGCCGGTCGCGGCGAAAAACGCCGCAACCACCAAGAACAAAACAAGCGCCCGCAAAGCGAGCGGATCGCGCGCGGCAAGGTGGGGCGTCGGCAGACCCGCCTTCAGGGTCCGTGCTGCGCGAATGACCTGCTCCAAGTGGGCACGCCACAGCGCGAGCGACACCGGATCACTAGCGGTCACCGCCAGGTCGTCCGCGATGGCGGTTGCCGGCCGGTGCGCGAGGCCGCTGCCCCGGTCGAGCCGACGGAGCCCCTCGATACCGCTCGGCCAACGCTGGCGCAGGAGCGGGATTACCGCGACCGCCAGCACCACGGCGAACAGTACGAGCCCGGCTGCCCGCCCAATCGGGGGCAGCCACAGCCAAAGACCAGCCCAAGAGACGGCGAGGAACAAGCCAAGCACAGCGGCTGGCGCCGCCAGCGCCGGCCACAGACGTTCCCAGAGAATCGTCAGGCGCGCACGCCGCACTGCCTGCTCAAGGAGGGTTTCGGTCTCTTGGCCTTTTCCGCCAATCGGTTCGGAGGTCTCCACGGGCGAATCACTCACCTGACACTCCCAGAATTTACGAATCCTAGATTAACACTTTAGCATGCGGGCGGGTCCGTGGCACAACGCTGCAAGAATCGTGACATTACCTTTACCCATCTTTAGCGATCACAGCCACGCCGGGAGTCGATCGAGCCCAATCAGCGCCTCGGTCTCGACACGTGGCCGCACCAGCGCCCATTCGGCGTCGCGAACCATAACTTCCGGCACCAACGGACGCGTATTGTAGGTACCTGCCTGCACCGCCCCATAGGCGCCAGCCGACATGATGGCGAGGAGATCGCCCGCTTGCAGCTCGGGCATGTCCCGGTCGAGCGCCAGGAAATCGCCGGATTCGCAAACCGGGCCCACCACGTCGGCGACAATCCGCCGCGCCGCCGCGGTCGGCTCGTCGACCGGCTTGATGTCGTGATGGGCCTCATAGAGCGTCGGCCGAATGAGATCGTTCATGCCGGCATCGACGATGACGAAGGTCTTGGCTTCACCGTGCTTCAGATAGAGCACGCGCGTGAGCAAAATTCCGGCATTGCCGACGAGCAGCCGGCCCGGTTCGAAGATCAAGGTGCAATCGAGATCGCGCGTGGCGCGCTTGACCATTTCGGCATAGGCCTCCGGATGCGGCGGCGGCTCATTGTCCTCTTGATACGGAATGCCGAGACCGCCCCCGAGATCGATATGCTCGATGCGATGACCATCGGCGCGTAGCGTGCGGACGAAATCGGCCAGCAAGGCGAACGCGCTGTCGAACGGTTCAAGCTCGGTGATCTGGCTGCCGATATGCATGTCGACGCCCGTGATGACGACACCGGGCAGTTTTGCCGCAAGCCGATAGACCTCGCGGGCACGGCTGATCGGGATGCCGAACTTGTTCTCCGCCTTGCCGGTGGCGATCTTGGCGTGCGTGCGCGGGTCAACGTCGGGATTGACCCGCACTGAAATATTGACCCGTGCATCCTTCGACACCGCAATGCTCGACAGCAGCTCAAGCTCTGGCTCCGACTCGACATTGACGCAGAGAATTCCCTCCTCGACCGCGAGCGCAAGCTCGTGCGCGGTCTTTCCGACCCCGGAGAACATGATCTTTTGCGGCGGGATCCCCGCTTCGCGCGCGCGTCTGAGCTCGCCCTGCGACACCACATCTGCGCCGGCTCCGAGCTTGGCGAGGGTGCGGATCACCGCCTGATTGGAATTGGCCTTCATGGCATAGCAGACCAGCGCGCGGACGTCGGCGAAGGCCCCGGCGAAGATCTTGTAGTGGCGCTCGAGCGTGGCGGTGGAATAGCAATAGAACGGCGTACCCACGGCCTCGGCCAGCGCGGTTAAGTTCACCCCCTCAGCGTGCATCACGCCGTCGCGGTAGGCGAAATGGTGCATCTCAGGTTCAGTTGAGCAAGGGGTCGAGGACGGTGCTCTTCCGTGGTGGCGGCTGCGGCGCGGCTGCGATCGGCTCGCCGTTCGGTCCAAGCCGCGGCGGATTTCCGGCCGGCTCTTGGACCGCGGCCCCGGGCGGCAGATCGAGCGGCCCTTTGCGGCCGCACCCGCCAAGCGCGAGCCCAATCAGGACCACAGCTACCGTGGCGCAACGCAGAATGGGCGGACGGGCCGGGTTACTCACGTCATGCGCTCCAAGAAATCAAGAATTACCATAGCAGATCGCCCAAGCGCTGCGCGAGAGCTGCATACGGGGTTCTCACTGCTTTTCCTTCTGCAGCCGTTTCAACCACCTATTGGCTTCCGCCCGCACGTTTTTCGGCGCCGTGCCGCCCTGGCTGGTGCGGCTCTTGACCGAGCGCTCGACCGACAGGACCTCGAAGACGCCGTCGTTGATGCGTGGCTCGATCGACTGCATGGTTTCCAATGGTACGCGGTGCAGCGGTAACCCTGCCGCTGCCGCCGTGGCAACAATGCGGCCGGTCACGTAGTGTGCCTGCCGAAACGGCATGTTGAGCGCGCGCACAAGCCAATCGGCGAGGTCGGTAGCCGTGGCATAGCCGTCTCCTGCAGCCTTCTTCATACGTACGGCGTCAGGCTCGAGATCCCGCACCATGCCGGTCATGGCGGCGATGGACAAGGAAAGGGCCGAGAGCGCATCGATGGCGCCTTCCTTATCCTCTTGCATGTCCTTCTGATAGGCGAGCGGCAGACCCTTCATCACCACGAGGAGCGCGCTGAGCGCGCCGATAATTCGGCCGGTCTTGGCGCGTACCAACTCGGCCGCGTCCGGGTTGCGCTTCTGCGGCATGATCGAGGAGCCCGTGGTAAATTTGTCCGAGAGCCGGACGAGCCCCGCCAAAGGCGAGGTCCAGATCACGATCTCCTCGGCGAAGCGGGAGAGATGGATTGCCGCGATCGCGGCTGCCGCCAGCGTCTCCAAGACGAAATCGCGATCGGAGACGGCGTCGAGGGAGTTTGCCATTGGCCGGTCGAAGCCGAGCGCCTGCGCCACCATCTCGCGATCGAGCGCGAACGACGTGCCGGCGAGCGCCGCAGCACCAAGCGGGCACTCATTGAGCCGGCCCCGCGCATCCCGAAGTCGGTCGCGGTCGCGCCCGGTCATCTCGACATAGGCGAGCAGATGGTGGCCGAACGTAACCGGTTGCGCGGTCTGCAAGTGCGTGAAGCCCGGCATCACAGTCGCGGCGTGCGCCAGCGCCTTCTCCGCCAGCGCGCGCTGGTAGTCGGCGAGCGCTTGGTCGAGACCATCGATGGTATCGCGAATCCACAGGCGAAAATCCGTCGCCACCTGGTCGTTGCGTGAGCGAGCCGTGTGCAGGCGCCCGGCAACCGGCCCGATCAACTCGCCGAGCCGGCCCTCCACGTTCATGTGGATGTCCTCGAGCGAGCGCTTGAATTCGAAGCGGCCGCTCTCGATCTCCGAAAGTATCGTGTCCAGGCCGTGGGCGATCTGGTCGCCATCCTCCGCCGTAATAATGCCTTGCTTGGCGAGCATCGCCGCGTGAGCCTTGGACGCACGGATGTCTTGGCGGTAGAGATGCCGGTCGAAATCAATGGAGGCGTTGATCTCCTCCATGATGGCATCGGGGCCTGACGCGAAGCGCCCACCCCAGATCTTGTTGCTCATGCACGTCCACCGAGGTTGATTTATCCGTGACCGCGCAAACCGAGGACACGCCGCAACGCCGGCGCCGCCGGCTGGTGCCGATCGCATTGGCAGCGCTGGCTGGGGCTTTGGCCGGGATTGCGGGGGTATACGGGATCGCTAGCGTCGGGCGCAATGCGGACGCGGCCGTCTGCCATGATGCGGTTGACACCGCAAAGCGCATTGCGACCCTGTCGCGCGGTGAAGTTGCGGCCCTCACTCCCGCCGCGACGCCGCTTCATGTCCCCGATCTGAGCTTTGTCGATGCGACCGGACATGATCGCACGCTCGCCGATTGGCGCGGGCGGACCGTGCTGCTCAATTTGTGGGCGACCTGGTGTGTGCCGTGCCGCCGGGAAATGCCTGCATTGGATGCGCTCGAGGCAAAGCTCGGCTCCGAGCAGTTCGAGGTCGTGGCAGTCAATGTCGACCCGCGTGATGCGAAGAAGGCCCGCACCTGGCTCGATGACACCGGCGTGAAGCGGCTCAGCTATTACGCGGATCAGGATGGAAAGACCTTGAAGAGCCTCAAGCTCATCGGCCGCGCTTTTGGCATGCCGACCACGGTCCTGATCGATCCGGCCGGCTGCGAGATCGGTACCATGGCGGGCCCGGCCGAATGGGCGAGCGAGGATGGCGTGCGGCTGATTTCGGCCGCGCTCCAGCGGGGATCGTGACCGGAGAGCGGCGAACCGCGACGGTCACGCACTGACGTTGATGGAATTGCCGACGCCCGAAGGAAGGTTCGCCAGCGAAGCACCATTCTGCAGCGCGGGATCGATCAAACTGGCGATCGCGGCTTGGCTCTGGGCTTGCTCGCGTAGAACGCTGATCGCAATCGACTGCTGAGTTTGCCCGGCTTTGGCGGTGATAAGGGCGGCAGCGAGCGCGGCGACGTCCATGATCGAAAACTCCTCGGCGCAGGCGCTGGCCAAGCCTGCCCTCAGGCTTGGCCAGGGTGAGTCCTGGCTTCCAGGAGAGGCAGTCTGGCAGCGAACGGTTAATTTCCTCTGTGTGCCGTTGGCGCTGTTATCGGGTCGGGACCGGCTTTTCGCCTCGGTAATCATAGAACCCGCGCTGCGTCTTGCGCCCAAGCCAGCGTGCCTCGACGTACTTCACCAACAGCGGACAGGGGCGGTATTTCGAGTCGGCCAGCCCTTCGTGCAGGACCTGCATCACGGACAGACAGGTGTCGAGGCCGATGAAGTCCGCAAGCTCAAGCGGCCCCATCGGATGATGCGCGCCAAGCCGCATGGCGTTGTCGATGGCCTCGACGTTGCCCACCCCTTCGTAGAGCGTATAGATCGCCTCGTTGATCATCGGCAGGAGGATCCGGTTGACGATGAACGCCGGGAAATCCTCGGAGACGGCGATAGTCTTGCCGAGCCTTTTCACGAAGTCCCGGGTGGCCTCGAAGGTGGGGTCGTCGGTCGCGATACCGCGGATCACCTCGACGAGCTCCATCAAGGGCACCGGATTCATGAAATGGATGCCGATGAAACGCTCAGGCCGATCGGTCGACGCCGCGAGACGGGTGATGGAGATCGACGAGGTATTCGTGCCGATGATGGCGGCCGGCTTCGCCACCGCGCAGAGGTCGACGAAGATCTTGCGCTTGACCTCTTCCTTCTCGGTCGCGGTCTCGATCACCAGGTCGCAGTCGCTGAGCGCGTCGAGCGTCTCGGCGGTCTTGATGCGGTCGAGCGCCTTCTTCTTGGCCTCGTCCGTGATCAAGCTCTTGCTGACCTGGCGCGTCATATTGCCGTTGATCGTGGCGAGCGCCGACTTGATCGGCTCCAGCGCGATGTCGTTGAGCAGCACATCATAGCCCGCCAAGGCGCAGACATGCGCAATGCCGTTGCCCATTTGACCGGCACCGATCACGCCGACTTTCCGAATGGTGGGGCTCATTATGTTTCGTCCAATGCGGCCCGCAGTCCGAGCCGTGCCCGACCAGCGCCGCTTCTCTGAGACCGCATGATTCTACGACGATCCACGCAACGATGCCATCTTGCGCCTATTCATACTTAGACTGAGGGTTACCGACCGACCTTGCCGAGCTCGCTCGCCAGCTCCGGAAGCGCCTGAAACAAATCGGCGACGAGGCCGTAGTCGGCGACCTGGAAAATCGGTGCCTCCTCGTCCTTGTTGATGGCGACGATGACCTTAGAATCCTTCATGCCGGCGAGGTGCTGGATGGCTCCCGAGATGCCGACCGCGATATAGAGCTCGGGCGCGACCACCTTGCCGGTCTGGCCGACCTGCCAGTCGTTTGGCGCGTAGCCCGCGTCGACGGCAGCGCGCGAGGCGCCGATGGCGGCGCCCAGCTTCTCGGCGACCGGCTCAATATATTTTGCGAAATTCTCCCGGTTTTGCATCGCCCGCCCGCCGGAAATGATGATCTTTGCCGAGGTCAGCTCCGGCCGATCGAGCTTGGACAGTTCCTCGCCGACGAAGCTCGAGATGCCAGGGTCGGCTGCCGGGGGCACCACCTCGATCGACGCCGAGCCGCCCTCACCCGCTGCCTGGAAGCCTGCGGTGCGGATTGTCATAACCTTTTTAGGGTCGATCGAGCGCACGGTCTGGACGGCGTTCCCGGCATAGATCGGCCGTTCGAACGTATCCGGCGCCACGACCTTGAGTACTTCGGAGATCTGCATGACGTCGAGGAGCGCGGCCACCCGAGGCATAAAGTTCTTGCCGGAGGTCGTCGCCGGCGCCACGAAGAACCCGTAAGGTGCCGCGAGCGAAACGATCAGCGCCGCCATCGGCTCGGCGAGCGCATGCTCGTAGACCGGCGCGTCGGCGAGGAGAACCTTGGCTACCCCGTCGAGCTTGGCGGCGGCTTCCGCGACGGGGCGACAATTCGCGCCGGCGACGAGCACGTGCACGTCGCTGGCGAGCGCCTTAGCGGCCGTGAGCGCCTTGTGGGTCGCGTCGCGCAACCGCTGATTGTCGTGTTCGGCGACGAGCAGGGTCGGCATCACAGGACTCCTGCTTCGTTTTTGAGCTTGCCTACAAGTTCGGCGACGGACGCGACCTTGACCCCAGACTTGCGCCGAGACGGCTCGATCGTCTTGAGGACCTCAAGCCGCGGCTTGACATCGACCCCATAAGCCTGCGGCGTCTTCTCGTCGATCGGTTTTTTCTTCGCCTTCATGATGTTGGGCAGGCTGGCATAGCGCGGCTCGTTGAGCCGCAAATCGGTCGTCACGATTGCGGGGCCCTTGAGCTTGATGGTCTGCAGCCCTCCATCGACCTCACGCGTGACCGTGATGTCGGAACCGTCGATGACGATTTTCGAGGCGAAGGTGCCCTGCGGCCAACCCAGCAAAGCCGCCAGCATTTGACCGGTCTGGTTACAATCGTCGTCGATCGCCTGCTTGCCGAGAATGACGAGCCCGGGCTGCTCGGCATCGACGATGGCTTTGAGGAGCTTGGCGACGGCGAGCGGCTCGACTGCCCCCTCGGCCTTCACCAGGATGCCGCGATCGGCGCCCATCGCGAGACCGGTGCGGATCGTTTCGGCGGCTTGGGCCGGGCCGATCGATACGCAGATGACCTCGGTGGCCTTCCCGGCCTCCTTGATCCGCAGCGCCTCCTCGACGGCGATCTCGTCGAATGGATTCATCGACATCTTGACGTTGGCGAGATCCACGCCCGAGCCGTCCGTCTTGACGCGAATTTTGACGTTGTAGTCGACAACCCGCTTAACGGGCACAAGGATTTTCATGGTTCCCCCTCCCTCGGGGGGTGCGCAAAGCCCGGCAAAGTACTGGCCTCGCCGATCAGGTGTCAACGTGAACGGTGCAAATCATCGACCGGCGCAGACCAGCCGGCGGCTTGCGGCCGCTCTCTTCGCCCGCCCCGTGATCGCGAGCCCGGCGTCGCGCCGCCGGTTCAGCGGTTGGCGCCCGGCACCCATAATACGTCGCCGGCGCCCTTTTGGTTTACGCTGCGGCCTGCCACAAACAAGAAGTCGGACAAGCGATTGATATATTTCAGCGCCGGCGCCGACACCGTTTCGCCCGGCGCAGTCGCCACCTCGACCATCAGCCGTTCGGCCCGGCGGCAAACGGTGCGCGCCAGATGCAGATGGGCAGCAGCAGCCGTACCGCCCGGCAGCACAAAGGAATTGAGCGGCGCGAGCTCGCCGTTGAGGAGATCGATCTCCTGCTCCAGCCGCGCCACTTGCGGCTCGACGATGCGCAGCCGTTCGCGGGAGGCATTGCGTCCGGTTTCCGGCGTGCAGAGGTCCGCGCCGAGGTCGAATAGATCGTTCTGGATGCGCGCGAGCATGGCATCGATCTGGGGCTCGGTGCCCGTATACAGTCTAGCAAGACCGATGGTGGCATTGAGCTCGTCCACCGTGCCATAGGCGGCGATTCGGCGATCATGCTTGGGCCGCCGCTCGCCGGTGCCGAGCGCGGTCGTGCCGTCGTCTCCCGTGCGTGTATAGATACGGTTGAGCACGACCATGCGCTTTGTCCCAGCCCTCAGCGCTTCATGGCCCAAATCGTCAACATGATGACGATCACGGCGACGAACTGCAGCAGCACGCGCAGCCGCATCAGTCTTTGCGACGTGTTGGGCGATCCGCCGCGCATCATGTTGACGAGGCCAAGCAACAGCACAACAGCAACGGCGCCGATCGCAATCGGCACCAGATAGTGAGAAAGAAAGCCCGCCATGAAACCCTTTTAGCACCCCTGCGGCGCGGGGGCCATCGGCACGATCCTCACCCGATCAGGTGCTTCTCGATCTCGTACAGCGGCATCTTGACGAGGTCCTTATCGATCTCGGCGCGCAATGCGGCGCGCAACCCGTGCGAATAGGCTGGACGGAGCACCCCCAGGGCCCGCGGCGGAGCCACGATGATCAGCGATTTGATCTTCCCCGCCCCCACCGCGTGATCGAGCCGTGCGACGAGCTGCATGAGGAAAGCGCGCTCGGTCTGCGCATGCCAGTCCGTCTGCTCCACCGCGCCGCGCGCAGTGCCCGTGCCGACCGAGTGTTGAACGCGGCCGGGCGACGACGTACCCTGCTCATGGGTTGGCGGATCCTTTTGCGTAATGACTTCCTGCGTTCGTAAATTGGGAAACTTTTCGTCACCGACGTTCTGCAAGACCAAGGCTTTGGTACCGTCGCATACGACGACCCACTCGCCCGCATCAATCCTCGTTTTCGTCATGTAAGCCTCCTGCGCCAAGCACAGGCTACCCGGATGCGGGCCAGCCGATATTGACGCGGATCAACGCCTGGGCCGGCACTTCAGTTGCTCTGCGCCAGTAGCCGCTTGGCGATGACATCGGCCTGAATTTCGGCGGCGCCCTCGAAAATCGACAAAATGCGGGCATCGCAGAGCAGACGTGAGGCCGACGACTCGAGCGCAAATCCGTTGCCGCCGTGGATTTGCACGGTGTTGTCGGCGGCGGCCCAGGCGGTACGCGCGGCCAGGAGCTTCGCCATACCGGCTTCCAGATCACAGCGAGCCCCTGAATCCTTCTGGCGCGCGGCGAAATACACGAGCTGCCGCGCCAAAGTGATTTCGGCGGCCATCATCGCAATCTTGTCGGCGATACGCGGGAAGCTGATGATCGCTTGACCGAACTGCTGACGCTGCTTGGCATAGACGAGCGAAAGGTCGAGCGCCGCCTGCGCCACGCCGACCGATCGCGCCGCGGTCTGAATGCGCGACGCCTCGAACGTCTGCATCAGCTGCTTGAAACCCAGCCCCTCGACACCGCCCAAGAGCCCCGAGGCCGGCACTTCGAAGCCATCGAAAGCAATCTCGAATTCCTTCAAGCCGCGATATCCGAGCACTTCGATCTCGGACCCGGACATGCCCGTTGCCGGGAACGGCTGCTCGGGCGTGCCGCGCGGCTTTGCGGCGAGCAGCAACGACAGACCGCGGTAGCCGACCTGCTTCGCATCGGTGCGCACCAGCAGCGTCATCAGGTCGGCACGGGCCGAATGCGTGATCCAAGTTTTGTTGCCGAAGATGCGGTAGACGTTGCCTCGCCGCTCGGCTCGCGTGCGCACGGCGGCAAGATCAGAACCGGCATTCGGCTCCGTGAACACGGCCGTCGGCAGCACCTCGCCGGAGGCGATCCGCGGCAGCCAGTTATCCTTCTGCTCGCGCGTGCCGGCGGCAAGGATCAGCTCGGCCGCGATCTCCGAACGCGTGCCGAGCGAGCCGACCCCGATATAGCCGCGCGACAGCTCCTCGGAGACGACGCACATCGCCTCCTTGCCGAGACCCATGCCGCCGTATTCCTCCGGGACCGTGAGGCCGAACACGCCGAGCTCCGCCATCTGCGCGATCAGCGCAAGCGGAATGTAGCTGTTCGACATGTGCCACGCGTGGGCATGCGGGCTGACATCGGCAAGCGTGAACTTGCGCATCTCCTCGCGCATCGAGTCGAGCGTGTCGGAGAGCCCGAACGCGCCAACATTGGGATCGGGCTGCGCGCTGATGAGCTCCACGACCCGCGCGCGGTTCTGCGCCGTGTTGCCCGTTGCAATCAGGCCCGCGACCGCCGCCGTCAACCGCGAGGCGACGGCCTCGGCCGAGAGGCCAAGGTCGGCAAGCCGCGCCGTCTCGCCCTGGCTCATCGGAACGCCGCCCTGGATCTGCGCGAGGTATTCACCGAGGCCGATCCGGATCAGCAGATCCTCGATCTCGCCCAACCGCTGTTGGACCTGCAGCCGTTCGGCGAAAGCCACGATTTGCCGGATGGCGGCGACATAGGCGGCGAGCCAGGCCAGCCCATGGGTCGCGCGCTGCTCGCGCCGAAACAAGCGATCCACGATCCGTCCCTTGACCGCAACCCGTTCCCGGACCTTGGCAATCGCGTCGGCCAGAAGCGCCTCGACCGCATACAGCGCCTCGCCCGCAAGCACGATCAGGTCATGACCTTTGTCGAGGCGGGGACTGGAACCCGGCATCGCGATCTCCCGGGGGGTCGGTTCGGATGAGGTGTGCGGACCCTACGCGGCTGCTGGGTCAAAGCAAGGCGGCGGCGTGACGATCCCCAGGCACAAGCACAACTGTGTTACAATTCGTGCATAGGAGGTTTGCCCTTGATTCATGTTTGCGGCGGACACAATCAGCATTTCCAGTGCAGCGCCGAGTCGGTCCACGAACGGCGCGCTTAGGTTTCCGCCTCGGAGAGCGTTGTGAGGCTCCTTCGCTTTGCGTTGTGCGTCTCCGTGGATGCGTTCAAGCGATTCGTCGCCGACGACGGCTGGGCGATCGCAAGCCACATTGCGCTATCCGGGCTGATGGCCCTGTTCCCCTTCCTGTTGGTGGTCACGGCGCTCGCCGGCTTCTTCTTCGACAGCCGCGGACTGGCGGACGAAGCAGCCCGCATTCTGCTCGAGGCATGGCCCGAGCCGGTGGCAGCCCCCATCGCGGCGCAGATTCACCTCGTGCTTTCGAATGCACGCGGAGACCTCGTGACGGTCGGCATCGTGCTTGCGCTGTATTTCTCCTCGAGCGGCGTGGAGAGCCTCCGTATCGGCCTCAACCGCGCTTACGGCGTCATTGATTGGCGCCCGTGGTGGCTGCTGCGGTTGGAATCGATCGGCTACGTCCTGGTGGGTGCCGTTTCGCTGCTCGCCTTCGCCTTTCTCGTCGTGCTCGCGCCGCTGCTGCGGGAAGCGCTCCTCCACTACCTGCCGGGCCTCGAGCCGTTTGAGAAGGTCATCACGGTCGTCCGCCTGGTCGTGGCCGCGACCGTCCTCGTCGGCGCCTTGATCATCGCCCATCTGTGGTTGCCGGCCGGCCGCCGGAGTGTTGCCGATATCGCCCCGGGCATCATCGCGACCCTCGTGCTTTGGCTCGTAGGCGGCAGCATGTTCGGCCGCTACCTGGCGGAATTCGCCTTCACCTACTCCGCCTATTATGCGGGCCTCGCCTCGGCGATGACCGCGCTCGTGTTTCTGTATCTATGCGCCACGATCTTCGTCTACGGCGGCGAGCTCAACGCCATGATCCGCTCCCGCGCAAGAGAAGCGAAGGCCACGGGCAAAAAAGGCCTTGGTTAAGCGCTCGCCGGCCTCGCGCGGATCGGTGCATCGCAGCGGCCCAAGCGGCGAGCCCAGCGGTCGCAACGTGGAGCCGCTGAAGCCGGTGAAATTCCTATTGGCCTGAGGCGGCGCGGTCGGTCGCCGTCAGACTGGCAAGCGCTTCCGCAAGCTGCCTTGGATGCAGCGGCTTGGTCAAATACACGTTCATTCCGGCGGCGCGCGCCGCCTCCTCGTCGGCGACCGTGCCGCGCCCCGAGATACCGATGACCGGAATGCGTCCGATCGGCGGCGGCAAGGCGCGGATGCGGCGCGTCGCCTCGATCCCATCCATCCCCGAAAGCATCACGTCCATCAGCACCACGTCATGCGCGCCGCGAGACACTTCCTCGAGCGCGGCCTCGCCGCTGCTGACGAATTGCGTGCGATGACCGATTTCGCCGAGAATCGTGTTCAGCACGACGCGGCCATATGGGTTGTCCTCGGCGCACAGCACATGCAGGCTGCGCTCCTGCGGTAGCACCGCAGCAGGCGGCTCGACGCCTTCCCCCGGCCGACTAGCCGCCGCATCGGGCGGGTGCACCAGCACCGAGAGCCTGAACGTGCTGCCGCGGCCGGGCACGCTTCTGATCGTCAGATCGCCGCCCATGGCTTTGGCCAGGCGCTTAACAGAAACGAGGCCCAACCCGGAGCCGCCGAACTCGCGAGCAATCTTCTCGTTGGCCTGCGCGAACGGACGCAGCAGGCCCCTGATTTCGGCAGCCGTGAGACCGATGCCGCTGTCGGTGACGGAAAAGACCAGACGCCGGCGCTTGCGCGCGGCGCGCTCGACGGAAACCTCCAGTCCCACCGTACCTGAGAGCGTGAACTTGACCGCATTGTCCACGAGGTTTTCCAACCCCGCGCGCAAGCGGACCGGATCGCCGACCACGAACTCGGGAAGATCGGCCGCGATGCTGGCCTGCGCCTCGAGCCCTTTGGTCTGGGCGCGCGTGTTCAGCAGCGCAGCGATGGCCTCGGCCACCTCGCGCGGCCGGAAGACTGTTTCCCGCAGGTCCAAGCCGGCAGTCTCGGCCTTGACCGCATCAATAAGGAGCGTCGTCAGCGAGGCGAGATGCTCAGCGGTGCTCTTGATCGACAGCGCCCATTGGCGTTCGCGCTCGCCGAGGTCGGAGGCCGCCAAGAGCTCGCTCAACGCCAAAATTCCCCCGAGCGGGGTGCGGATGTCATGCGCCAGCGCGGCCAGCGCAGCCTCGAGCGCGCGCCCCCGACGGTCGGAAGCTTTCGGTTTCGATTGCGTCGGCCTCTTGCGCGCCCGCTTGGGCGAGGACGTTTTGGTTTTGGTTTTGGTTTTGGTTTTCGGCATAAGGACCCCTGCCCGCAACCAGAATGGCATGGCGTGCGCAGGGCCGCCAGCAGGAGCGACGTGCGAGCGCGGGAACTCAAATCGACGCCGAGGGAAGCCCCACCATGCGGCGAATGTCGGTGGGCGTCATCCCGCACGCTCGCAACTCGCGCAGCGCGGTCGAGCGCGTCGACTTGGCGAGCTTGCGGCCGTCGGCGTCAAGAATCAGCCGATGATGGTGGTAGACCGGCAGCGGCAAACCGAGCAGCGCTTGCAGGATACGGTGGACGCTGGTCGACCAGAACAGATCCTGTCCGCGCACGACATGCGTCACGCCCTGCAGCGCGTCGTCGACGACCACTGAGAGGTGATAGCTCGTCGGCGTTTCCTTGCGCGCGAGGATCACGTCCCCCCAGACCGCGGGCGCCGCCGCAACGCTTCCGGTCTCGCCGCCGGGCCCGGCCCCGGTCTCCTTCCAACCGAGCGCGCCGAGCCGGGCGATAGCAGCTTCCATGTCGAGGCGAAGCGCGTAGGGCTCGCCCTCGCCGATGCGGCGCGTGCGTTCCCTTGCGGCGATGGTCTTCGCCTCCCCGGGATAGAGCGGCGCCCCATCGGGATCCCGTGGCCAGCCGCCGCGCAGCTCGCGCTCGGCCACCAAGCGCGCGATCTCGGCACGGCTTTCGAAGCTCGGATAGACGAGCCCCATGCTATCGAGCCGCGCAAGCGCTGCGCGGTAGTCGTCGAGATGCTCGGATTGACGCCGCACCGGCTCCTGCCAGACGACGCCGAGCCAACGCAGGTCCGCGTAGACCGCCTGTTCGAATTCCGGCCGACAACGGGTCCGGTCGATATCTTCGATACGCAGCAGAAGGCTGCCGCCGGCGGCCCGCGCCATATCGAAATTCATCAGCGCCGACAGGGCGTGTCCGAGATGCAAATGCCCATTCGGGCTCGGCGCAAAGCGAAAAACCGGAGGCGGCATGGCCAGGCTGCCCTCCGCACCCTTGACGCGTGGACCCGTCGCTATCATTCGGCTCCTTGTATGGATGGCCAACCGGCTCTCGGCAAAGGTCTCTCCTGAAAATGAAAGCACCCGACAGCACATCGACCTACATCCACACCGAAGCCGACCTCCTCGCCGGGCTCGAGCGGCTCATGAAGCTCGATCCTCGGCTCGCACCGGTGCGTGCTGTCGCGGGCACCCTGCCGCTGCGCCGGCGGCCGGGCGGGTTTGCCGGCCTTGCCTCGATCATCGTCTCGCAGCAGCTCTCTACCGCAAGCGCCGCAGCCATCTGGCGGCGCTTTGCGGAGGCGTTCGATCCGCACGATCACCGCACCGTACTGCGGGCGCGCGCGCCGCAGCTCGCCCGCGCCGGCCTGTCGGCGGCGAAAATCCGCACCCTGAAGGCGCTCGCCAAGGCGATCGATCAAGGCTTGCTCGATCTCGGCTTGCTCGCTCATCTTCCCGCGGACGAAGCGCATCGCGCGCTCGTTGCGCATCACGGCATCGGCCCGTGGACCGCTGACATTTATCTCCTTTTCTGTCTCGGCCACGCGGACGCCTGGCCGGCCGGCGATCTGGCGCTGCAGGAAGCGATGCGGATGGCCTTTGCGCTTGCGAGCCGGCCGACCACCAAGGAGATGGGCCCGCTCGCCGAAGCGTGGCGGCCGTGGCGCGGGGTGGCGGCGTGTCTGCTGTGGTCCTATTATCGCGCCATCAAGCGGCGCGACCCGGTGCCGGTCAATCCGACAGCATGATGGGAGGGAACGATGGCGGCTGAGCTCGATGGTCCGCGCTTGGCGCCGCGCACGGGACCCGCACGGCAGCTCGTCGTTTTTCTGCACGGCTACGGCGCCGACGGCAACGACCTGATCGAGCTCGGCCGCGCTTGGCAGCCGCTGTTGCCGAACGCGGCCTTCGTATCGCCGCACGCGCCGCAGCCCTGCGGCCAGGCGCCCAGCGGCCGCCAGTGGTTCCCCCTCACCTTTCGCGATCCGCACGAGCGCTGGAAGGGCGTCAACGCCGCTACCCCCGTTCTCGAGCGCTTCCTCGACGCGGAGCTCAAGCGGCTGGGGCTTCCGCCCGGCGCGCTGGCGCTCGTCGGCTTCAGCCAAGGTACGATGATGGCGCTGCATGTCGGCCTGCGGCGCGCCTCGGCGCCAGCGGCCATCGTCGGTTATTCCGGACTCCTGGTCCTGCCGCACGAGGCGGGGCCGGAGGCGATCGCCGCCGAGATTCGGTCGCGACCGCCGATCCTGCTGGTGCACGGGGACCATGACGAGCTCATTCCGGTGCAGGCATTATTCCAGTCGGCACAAGCGCTTGCGGCGGTCGGCCTACCGGCCGAATGGCACCTCTCGGCGGGCGTCGGCCACGGCATCGACGGTGAAGGCCTGCGCCACGGCGGCGAGTTTCTGGCGCGCTGGCTGGGGGGCCGCCAATAAAGATGCCGCGAAGGGTAACTCCCGGCATCCGCTTCACAATCCTGTCACGCTGACCTATAGACTAGGGCCAGCTGCTTCGCAGCGCAGCGGAGGGGGTCAAGGAGTACCCTTTGAACGTGCACGTATCTTCTGGCGGCTATCCGGCACTGGTCCTCAACGCGGACTTTCGTCCGCTGAGCTATTATCCGCTCTCGTTGTGGTCCTGGCAGGACGCGATCAAGGCGGTCTTCCTCGATCGCGTGAACATCGTCGCCCACTATGACCGCGCCGTGCGCAGCCCCAGCTTCGAGATGAAGCTGCCGAGCGTGGTGTCGCTGAAAACCTTCGTGAAGCCGTCGACCCACCCGGCCTTCACCCGGTTCAACGTTTTTCTGCGCGACAAGTTCTCCTGCCAGTATTGCGGCCAACGCGAGGATCTCACGTTCGACCACCTGCTGCCGCGTTCGCGCGGGGGGACCACGACGTGGATCAACGTCGTCGCCGCCTGCTCGAGCTGCAATCTGAGCAAGGGCAACCTGACCCCGGCCGAAGCCGGCATGTGGCCCTCGCAGATGCCGTTCCAGCCCACCGTGCACCATCTGCACCGCAACGGCCGGCTGTTTCCGCCGAACTACCTGCACGAGAGCTGGCTCGACTACCTCTATTGGGACACCGAGCTCGATCCGTAAGCCGGTTGGGCCGCGGCGGAGCCAAGCCGCGAGGCCAAGCCTTGCAGCCAAGCGTTGGACGTTCCCGAAGTGGAGAGCGAGATGGCTCGCGCGACACAGCGACAGCACGCGCCTTTGTCGGTCGAGACGTTCCGCGCCTGGGCAGCATCCCGGCCTGACGAAGAGCATTGGGAGCTGATTGACGGTGTGCCGACACTGATGACGCCGGCGACACGGGACCGTCGGCGCGTCGCCAGCAATCTCGAACGGCTCTTGAACGATACCCTCGAGCGCCATCGTCCTGCACTCGCGGCGTACCAGCGCGTTGGCCTCAATCTCGGGCCTATGATCGAGAACTATGACCCCGAGCCGGATGTCGCAATCGTTGACGCCAATCCGGGGCCCGGCGTGCGCTACTCCGACCGCTTTTATCTCGCCGCCGAAGTCGCGGTGAGGCCCGATCGCTGGCCACGGCGGATCGCGCGCCGTGCCAACATCGTGACGCCTCGGCCGCCTTTGCCCACCCTACCCCGCCGCGCTCAATGGATGCCGATCAGCGGCCAATAGAACGGCACCAGCAGCATGAGCACGATGAACTCGATCACCGTCAGCCAGGCGCCGATGCGGACGAGGTCGCGCGGCTCGAAATAGCCGTAGGAATAGCCGACGATCAGCACGCCGGACTGATAAGCAAAAAGCTTGCCGCCGGCGGCGAAGGTCCAGATCAGGCCGAGCAGCAGCGGCGACATCGCATGCTCCTTGGCGAACTGCATCACCAGCGGGATCGAGGTCCCGAGCATGGAGATCTCGCTCGCCAGGAAGAAGTGATAGACGAACGCCGCCCAGTACAAAACGAAAGTGGTGCGGTAGATATTGGTGAGGAACGGCTCCATCCAGGCGAAGACGCCATGGGTGAGCAGGTCGAGGCCTTTGGTCACCTCCAGGACATTGCCCATGCTGATCGCCTGGGCGACGAAGAACACCGGCATGTAGTTCAGCATCCGCATGTCGTCCTCGTCGAGGATGCCGACGCGCGGCAAGACCGAGATCAGCGCCACGCCGAGCGCGATCATCACCGGCGACAGGTGGTGCCAGAAATCGGTCACCCAAAGCAGAATGGCGGCGCCGACCAAGAGCGCGGCCTTGATCTCGCGCACCGACCAGGGACCCATCTTGACCATCTCGTCGCGCAAAAAGGTCTTGCCGCCGGCGAGCGTCGCCTGCTCGGGCGGATAGAGCCAGAGCGTCAGCCACCAGGCGGCGAGCACGGTGATGAGGCTGCAGGGCAGGAAGGCTATTAGCCACTGCCCCCAAAGCACCTCGACCCCGCCCACCTTGCTGATGAGCCCGGCGGCCGTGATGGTGCCGGCGCCGGCGATCAGCATCTTGTCGAACAGGTTGCCGGTGTAGGTGAGGATCAAGAACATGCCGCGCGCGATATTGCCGCCCTTCTCGGCGTGAAAGGCTTCCACCAGCGCGAGCGCGATCGCCGCCAGGATCACCACCCGCGCGAGGCCGGAGGGAACGATGAAGGTCAGCAGGAAGTCGGTGATGATGAGGCCGAGCAGGATGCGCGGGTAGCTGACGCCGACGCGCAACATGATCGAATAGGCGAGCCGGCGCGCCAATCCTGATTTAGCGGCGACGCGGCCGATCAACATGGCGGCGAACAGGAACCACGGGGTCTCGTTGGCAAAGCCGCTGAATGCCACGTTGAACGGAACGACCTTCAGCACCCAGAACAGGAAGCAGCCGACAAAACCCGCAAGCGCGAATTCCATCGCCTGGGTCATCCACGCCAGCACCATGAAGGCGACGATGGCGAAGGCGTGCTGGGTCTGCGGCGGCAGACCAAGCGGCGCGAACCAGATCGCGAGCGGGACCGCCACGCAGAGAATTTGCCCGGCCAGGACGACCGACGGGTTGGCCGTATGCGGCCCTTGCGCTGACTGCGGCGACGCCGCGGCATCGACGGTCGCCATGGACGAAAAATCCTCCCCGATCGCAAAGGCTTGTGTCGTTGGTGCTTGTATCGTTCGGAGCGCCTAAGGGCCACTCGCGGAGCGCGCAGCCGATGCGAAGCACAAACCGCGGGCGCCGCGCCGAAGCGTTACCGCGCCGCCTGGGTCGCCGAGCCGACGCCGGCAGGCGCCCGCCGCATCAAAGAAAAAATTCCCGAGAGTGCGATGCCGGCGAGCGCGAGCGAGATCAGCGCGTTGTAGCCGGCGAGCGAGACGCCGAGGAGGCGCCAGGCGGCCTCGTCGCAACGCGGGATGTGGATGCTCTGCAGCTGCTTCAAGAGTCCGCCGGCCGATCCGAGGCTGTCGAGCGCTCCGGTGCAGTCCGGCGGCCCAGGCCACAGATGCCACTCGACCCCCGAATGGTAGACGCTGAGCCCCGCGTTCCACAGCATCGACGCCGCGATCACGGCCAGCCCGACGGCAAGCCACGGGCGCGGCGCCTGCGCCCGCGCCGCGAAGAACAGCGCGACGCCGAGCGGAATGCTGACGTAATAGGGAATCCGCTCATCGAGGCAGAGTGGACAGGGCATGTACGCGAGAACGTACTGAAAGAACCAGGCGCCGAGCAGCGTCGCCGCCCCGATCACCGCCACCGCGAACGCCGCCAGCGCCACCGGATCGGTTCGCCCCGTCGTCGGCAATACCACCATACTCCGCACGATCTGTTTCCTCGTTCGGCGCTGGCCCCCGGAGGCGACGCCCGTTGGCGTCGGCCGAGATCCCTGCATCGTCGATGCCCCACAGGGCAACACCACATCGCGCCACCCTGTTCCGGCGCGGCTTCCCGGGCGGAGCCGGGATACCGAACCGGCGCCGCCTTGTCGATGGGCCGCAGCGCCGCGTCGCGGGCCCAATAACCGGTCTGTCCGCCTTGCTACACATGCTGGAAGCGTTGACGCTGCGCCCGCCGTCGCTATGATCCGCATGCTTTGCCCCTGTGGCGGAATTGGTAGACGCGCCTGACTCAAAATCAGGTGGTGGAAACATCGTGCTGGTTCGAGTCCGGCCAGGGGCACCAATCCTTGATCGCTAATTATACGGGGCTTTTTTGCGTTCGCCGCACGGCCGCTCATGCAAGATTTGCGGAACTATGTAGACGCGCCTGACAAAATATCAGGTGGACTATAAAATTATCGCGATATTTCAAGATAATGTTCGCATTTTGTCCCTGTTGATGACTTACACATACCGTACGCTGTCTCCGAATCATTTTTTGCCTGACACGCGGCGACTTTGGCTCGCCCCTTTTTGAGCGATGCAGCGCATTCAGTCAGAGTGCTCTTGACCCCAATGGATGCCCGTCGCGCCACGAATGCAGGATCAGGGGCGATCCGGAAAAAAAGGCGCCGTAACGTCCGTCCGCTGCCAGGTTCCGAACGAACGATCATATGGACCCGCTCACTGGGGCCAAGACTTGGCCAGTGATGGCGTCACTGACATCGCGAAAGCGAACCGAGCTGCAGTGTTGCAGCTAAGGGCGTGTCGGTGCGCCCGACCCTGAGTCACTTCCACCGACACGCCCGACAACATTATGACCGGACGCATTTCGACCGGCCATGCGGTCGGCCGTATGTGTGCCGACCCGGTGGGCTCCGAACGGGTTCGCCGCCATCCCCACCACCGCGCTTGATCCGCCCCACTGTGCGGCTTCTCCCGCGGTCCCCGCGCTTTTCGGGTCCGGGTCCCCAGCAGCATCCGCATCGAAGCGGCTGCTCGGTACGCAACACACGATTCAGGCGGCCGCTGTCTCTGCAAGCTTCTGTAATTCGGTCAGAATTTCATGATGATGCTGCGCGAGGTAGCGCGCTACCCGTGTATCGCCAAGCAGCTTCGCAAGGTAGCCGTTGGTCAGCACAAGGTCGAGATGGTCAGTGCCATACGATTTCTCGGCGATCCTGAACTCGCGTTCGAGATTGACTGACTCACGCTCCATCAGCGCTATTTGTTCATTATTGAGGCCTTTCACGCGCTTGGGTTTGGCGGCCTCCACCAGCTGCGATTGTGGTGTTGCGGCAAGCAGCGATTTAGCATAGCTGACCGTGTATTTGTTCATCGCAACCATCAGTTCTGCGGCTTCGATTTGTCGCAGTGGCATCATCTTTTTAAGCTCAGAGAAGGTGTGGATTGCGATGTGCTTATCTTTAAGTATTTCCGCAACCTCTGTACAAATTCCGTCCAGAAGATGTCGCTTTCGCCTGATGCTCTGGACATCGACGTTAAGGGCCTTCGCAAGGCGCTTCTCGGAGACCCCTTGTTCGGCCGCCTTGAGAATCATTCGGTGTTCTTGGATCATCGCGATCCGATTAATGCGCTTATTGTAGGTAAAGGCCTCGTCGTCTGTTGAGAGCAGACAGACCACCTCGGTTTGGCCCATGTCTTTGAGGACCTCGATGCGCAGGTGACCGTCGAGAAGGAGGTACTTGCCGGGCTCGGTGCGATCGCGTGCTACGACGGGCGGCTCGACGATGCCGACTTCTCCGATCGACGCGACGATTTGGGTATATTTCGGCGTACTTTTTACTGCGCTGCAGACGAGTTTTAGCGGTTGGATATCGGCAATGGCAATGCGAAGCCCTACTTCTTCAAATGCCATTTTTACCGTTGGCGTAGCGGCCTTGCGTGGCATGGTCAGGCCTCCTCGATAACTTGAATACGTGTGGCAAGGTTGCGTGGAAGTGTGTCGAGCCCCTCCGCTCGCAACAATGTCACGAAATTCTCGTCGACGAGGAGTTTCCGCATTGCCTCGACCACGAAAATAAGCCGATTGCGTGTTGCTTCTGCCTTGCGGATCAGGAGGCGCTTGCGATCGACGTCCTCCCGATAGGCACGTATAAGCCCATTCGAGGACAAGGCAGGTCCTGACCGCTTCTGGATTATTTTGAGCCCTTTTCCCCTTCGTCGCCGTTGTTCGATGAGGCGCCTGGCGGCGATCAGTTTCTGACCGCGCAGGAGCTTCTTCTCGTATGCTTGTTGAAGGACAATCTGCAGTTCCTCGTCATCGGCACCAGCTATCTCAACCGCGATGCTGACAGGGATATGGCCAGATTCGACCGCACGTAATAGGCGATGCTCGCCCTTCTCAAGCAGTCGAATTACTCCCTTCACGTATTCGATGGTCAGTCCGGTTTTCTGGCTGATCGCGGTATCGTTGTAATCCCGTTGCTTGAGACCTTCGATGTCGTGGAGCAAGTCGATCGCGCGGTGCTGCCGGCGGGCAAGGTTTTCGACCAAGCTCATCACCATGCAGTCCTCTGTGTCGGCGTCCACCACGAGGGCAGGAATCTCGCGTTGACCAAGTACCTGGTACGCCTCCAGCCGGCCCTGGCCGCACACGAGATCGTACCGAACTCCATCCGCTTCAGTGCGACGGGTGACCGTAATCGGCTTCTTCAGACCGACTTGGGCGATGTTCGATACGATTTCCTTGAAGATTTTTTTATTACGCACTCGCGGGTTGATCACGGTGATACGTCCAACGGGAATCATCTCAACCGCTTGAGCCTCGTGCATTCGTTTCATGCGACCTCCAGAAGTTCGGCCCGCACCGCCAAACCAAAAAGGGCGTCAAGGGTCTCGAAGCGATAGGCGTCGAGTGAGACCCCATTGTCTTTGGCGAGCCGCAGGCGGGGCTCCGTCATGTCGATCCGAGGTAGCAGATAATAGTCGAGAGCTTCTCGGTTCGGCTGGTTCATTCGAACTGCAACAGTGATGTCGGGCCACAGTCCAACATCAAAACGAATTTTCCAACGGAGTGAACCTGCGGGTGTCGTCCTGCATCGCACCACTACGATAGAGGCAGTGAATTCCCCGTTGATGGTCAGGAGATCGGTGGCGGGATTCTGCTCCACCCACCCTCCCACTTGCTCGATCCCCGCAATTGTTCCGGTCACGATCTGAGGGTGCATACGCCGCAGCGCACGATTTATCTCGATGTAACGGTAGTCACGATCTGGCCTGTATCCGACCTGCTCATAGGCGCGCAGGAGACTGCCAAAGCGGCTTTGGTAGGCGCTGCTGGACGGTAGACGCTCGTTTTCGTCGATGATCAGCCCGGAGAGGTGACCGCGGTCTTGCAGCAAACGCTGGAGGGCCCCAAGCATCTCTTCATTAGAGAGATTGTGTGACCGTTCGCGGATGATCGCCTGCGTGGCCTCGAATTGCGATCGGTCCACAATCGGCTCGAATGCTCCCTCGGCGCGAATCCACATGTCCGGGTTGTTGCGGACTCGCTTCTTCTTGAGCTTGAAAGAACCGCGATTCCAGACATTGTTGCCGATGTACTTCTCGTTGATCAATACCTGATGAACTGTGCCGCGTGTCCACGGCCGCCCAAGATCGGTCGTAAGGCCCCGTCTATTAAGGAGGTTTGCGATTTCGCGCTCTGGCGTTCTTCTTGTCACGAACGATTGATACATCCAGCGGACAGTGTCGACCTCCTCGGGAGGTCCGGGCACCAGAACCACACGGTCAGTCTGGATGCTCTTGTGTTCGCCCCTTGTTAGCTCGCCTTTGGCAATCCCTGCTTGGTCGATCAGGCGGCGGCGCAACCCGTACCCGGCTGGGCCGCCCTGACGAAAGCCATGCTCGATCAGCCGGCACTGGCCGGCGAAGACTTTGACGGATAGTTCTCGGCTGTATTCACCGGCCATCGCACGCTTGACACCCTTAACGATGGTGGAGACCGGGCTTCCGTCATTTTCGAACTGCTCGGCGCAATACTGCACGTTGATACCGGCGCGCTTGCATATGTATTCGTAATACGCGCTCTCATCCGCATCTTGAAATCGGCCCCATCGACTAACGTCATAGACGAGGATAGTGGTGAAATCGGCTCGTCCACTTTGAACGTCTTCGATGAGCTGCTTGAGCGCATCGCGGCCATCCAGGCGAAGACCGCTTTTTCCCTCGTCAGCATAGTTGCGCACGATCTCGATGCCACGCAGCGCGGCGTACTGCTGCATCGCCTCCGCTTGGTTCTCCGTCGAGTATTTCTGATGATCGGTGGACATGCGGACATACTGCGCGCCACGCATCGATTTGCTACTTGCCTTGGCACCGCCGTCTGCCACGAACTCACTGCCCACTGTCAATCATCCTAATTGCCATGGAGTCTGCCTCCGGGCGGAAAAAGGACAGCTATGCGCACCTCACAGAAGGCTGAGCACAGATCGTCCGCTTTCGATCAACTCCCCGGTCCATCCAACATAGCTGCGGAGGGTCGGCAGAATGTTACCGAAAAAGGGCATAGTTCTTCCAAACGGAGAGAATTTTGGGTCATATCCGGCCGCAATAGCCTATGCTTTGCGAAAGCAGCTGGGCACCACACACCAGGCCGTCAAAACCATTCGGCGATGGACTGGAGCGGGGGAGCGCACGGTGAAGAATTGGCTCGTTGGGATCGGCGGCCCCAACGGTCAACACCTCGTCGACCTGATCCGCCATTCGGACGAGGTGCTGGAGATTCTGCTGCTGTTGGCGGGACGGCAGCAGATCACCGCCGCCAAGAAACTTGTCGATTCACGCAACAAGTTTGCCGAGATGCTTCAGTGTATCGATGACTTGATGGAGACGAGGTAAGTCGCACGCCGTGAGGAGGCCGCCTTCCGGCACGCCATGAAATAAGCGGTCAGTAAGTAACCTATTCCTTTCAAAGGGGAATACGCGATGCTTTTGCCCACCCTCCCGCCGAACATGAGGGTTACCTTGGGGGTAACTTGGCAGAGCGGAAGCCTCTCTCGCGTAACTATTTTTCGCCGATTTATCGTTGAATAATCGTTTTTCATGGAATATATTGGATTTTCATGGCAAGGGCACAGGGTAACGAGATTTAGAGCGGAGGCACGGTTTTTCATGGAAGACGCCAATAGGTATCATTTTTCGGAGCCGATCACGATTTTTCACGAAAGACGGCTTCCCGAAAAGGGCGTTCCGGCAGGATATGCCGCCCTGATCGATGCTCATCGATTGGAAGTGCCGCTTCCTCTCCGGCTATCGGCTATTGGGGCTCGCCATCGCGTTACGGAGACCCCTGAATGGCGTATCCTCACGCCCAGACACTCGCCAAAGTCGAGCCTGGAAGGCCACCTCACCTTTGCGCTCAGGTATGAGGGGCTAGATCTTGCCGTTCTTAAGCGTCTCTTCTTGGCCGTAAAGCCTGCCGACATCGAGGCCATCGTCCGTGCGACACCGACCGGCAGCTATGCCCGGCGCATCTGGTTCTTGTGTGAATGGCTCACGGGTAAGGCGCTCAATCTTCCTGCTGCCAACACGGGCACTTACGTGCCTGCCGTTGATCCCCAACAACAATGGGCCGGTGACGGGGAAAATTCGCAGCGACATCGCGTCAGAAATAACTTGCCGGGTACGCCCGATTTCTGCCCTCTGGTTTTTCGCACTCCGACCCTCGACCAATTCGTTTCGATGAATCTGGCCGAGCGCGCAAGCGCAGCGGTCAAGAATGTTCCGCGCGATCTGCTTAGGCGCGCCACGACCTACCTCCTCTTGAAGGATTCAAAGTCGAGCTACTTCATTGAAGGAGAGCGGCCTCCTCAAGACCGTATTCAGCGCTGGGGCCGGGCTATCGGTGAGGCCGGACGGGCACCACTTGATCTGGACGAGCTGCTACGGCTGCAACGCATCGTCATCGGCGATGAGCGGTTCGTACGTTTGGGCTTGCGACAGGAGGGCGGCTTCGTGGGCGAACGTGATCGGGATAGCCACGCGCCCATCCCGGACCACGTTAGTGCACGTCCCGATGATTTGACTTCACTCATAGAAGGCTTGGCCGCTTTTGATCGCGATGCGGCGAAAGGTCTGAACTCGGTGATCGCCGCCGCGGTCCTGGCCTTCGGTTTTGTCTACATCCACCCGTTCGTGGACGGGAACGGCCGGATTCATCGCTATCTTATCCACCATGTGCTTGCCCGCCGGGGCTTCAATCCGCACGGCGTCCACTTTCCCGTCTCCGCTGCCATCCTCGATCGAATCGATGAATATCGTCGCGTCCTGGAAAGCTACTCGCGCAGGCTCTTGCCTGTCATTCGTTGGGAACCCACCGAGAAACATAACGTCCGAGTCCTGAATGACACGGCCGACTTCTACCGATTTTTCGACGCGACGCCGCACGCGGAATTTCTATACGCATGCGTTCAACAAACCATCGAGCAGGACTGGCCGAATGAAACCAGGTTTCTGCAAAATTCCGACCGGTTCCGCAGCTCGGTCGAGGCAATCGTCGATATGTCCGAGGGAACGCTCGACAACTTACTCGGCTTCCTGAGACAAAACGGCGGGCGATTGTCCAAGCGCGCCCGCGAGAAAGAATTCGCTAAGTTGACTGAGGAAGAGACCCGCTACATTGAGGAAGCGTACGCCGATGCATTTGAGGGGGAGGATCGTTGAGCTGCTTGTTATTCGGAGCCCTGTTGACCGCGAAGAGGTTTCTCGCACACAGGCCTGTCCGAACGGACGACACTACGCGTATTAATGAACTGATTGCCACCGGGCTTCTCGCGTCGGGCACCCCGAAAGGATCGGTGTCGCTGTGCTTTCCAACGGAAGCGCAAGAAATTCTGTTCCGCGCTTGTCTCCCGAAACCTGAAAGGTCTGAATCCAGCCTTCCGACACCATGGGTTAACAAGTTGAAAACACTACATATTTATAAAGGACCGGTTTGTCCTAATTGCTCCATGTCTTTGATTTATCTAGCGTATTTCAAAACTTACACATCCACTTACACATACACACATTTAACCTAGATTAAGCTAATAATAACAAATACTTACGATAGCCATAATCTGACTCAAAAGTCTGACAAGTATAAGTGACTGATAATTACTTTAATAAATTGTTTATTCTCTGATGGTTACTATGTAAATCAGTGCGTAAAATCGTTTTTTCTTGACAAAACTTCACGGTCATCTGTCTTGGATACTCGGCTTTGTTCGAGTAGCGCATCTAAAGATAAAAATGCGTCGTAGCAAGGGGGAGATCTTGGCCAAAACTCATTCAAACAATCCGACATTGCGCAATCCAAAGTTTGCCAAAGAAGTATTCGACCACGCTCGCCATCCTAAAGCGTGGCTCAATGTCGGCTGCCGGCTGCGCTCTTCCGCAGATATGCGACGCAGATGCCGGGCGCTGCGACCTTCTTGAACAGGTGTGGAGAAGCCACCGCTGAGGACGGATAGGTCGATAGTTTGGCCTTGAACTCTGGATGCGTGAATGCAGCCCGGAAGTCAGCGGTGGACGCCCAGACCGCGTAGTTGAGATAAGTCGGACTTTCGCCGATTGCGCGGTGAAGCTGGGTGGAGATGAAGCCCGGCTGGCGCTTCATGAAGACTGCGTCGTCCTGCCAGGCTTTGAGAAAGGTCTGTTCGTCCGCTTTATCCATCATAAACAGGTTCTGCGCGCGTTCAAGGAAGCCGTGACCTTGCTGCGCGGCTACGGCCTGCGCTGCTGCCTGTTCCTGCAGTCGCACGCGCAACTGAAATCGCTCTATCCGCATGATCACGAGGCCATCACCGAGAACTGCGGCGCCATCGTCACGTTCGGCCACACCTCGATGGGGATGTCGCGCCCCATCGCCGATCTGCTGGGGGACATCTCCGCCGATACCCTGTTCGGCATGACCCGCGACCAGATCGCCGTGCGGATGGCCGGCGAGCCGACCGTGATCGCGCGGCGGCTCGACTACCTGACCGACGGCCTGTTTGCCGGCAAGTTCGACGCCAACCGGCGGTACCGGTGAGCAGCGATGTCCGGGCCGAGGCTCCGGCGTCTGATTCGGTTGATCGTCATTCCGGGGCGCCGCAGAGCGGCGTGCCCGGAATATACGCACCATGAGTGATTCCGGGCTCCCTCGCTAGGCTCCGGATCCGGTGAAGTCACAACGCCAGGCATCAAGCCTCGGCTGGGGCACCGCCGGCCGCGACCTCGGCGAGGATAGCCTTCTCTCGGGATGTGGCTTTGACGCGCCGGCCGGTACCGACGGAGGCCACGAACAACAGCAGCCATCCGCTGAACAGGATCCAGAAGGCGCCCAGCTGCGGCAGGGCCGGAAGGTCGGTGATCGCCTTCGGTATCGCGACGCCCGGGATTGCAGGAATGTTGATCGGAATTCCCAGATATTGCACGACGCCTACCACTACCAAAACGAACGCGAGCAAGAAAAGCAGGATGTTTGGAGAGCGCAGTCGCATGGTTGGATCCTCTTTTGATTGGAGCGCACAGCGTAAACTTGATTGAACTCGTCTTGCACTCATTTTCCGGAAACAAACATTACTGCTCCGCGTCAATTACATGCGGCGGAAGATCACTTTTCACCCGGCACGAAATCTACGCGGTTCGAACGCGCTACGCGGCCGGGATGCCGTCAGGACGGAGCCACGCCCCGAGCGAATCGCTCGATGCGCCCAGCGAATTCACCTATCCTCACTCTGTGACACACGCGTAACGAGCGCGGCCCTGCAAGGGCCCACGCGTAGCGAGGGAGCCTGGACGCTATAGTGACTGACCGGGTTATCGATTCCCGGCTCGCCACTTTGCGACGCTCCCTCGAATGACGGCCAATCGAAGCAATGTCAATAACCACCGCACCTACTTGATCAATTCCCAAAAGATCCCGACGACCGCAACAAAGCCCAGCACGAAGACCAGCGTTCTCACGTAGGGTATCGCCAGCCAATAGACCACCGCGTGCGCCAACCGCAGCCAGAAGAAACACATCGCCCAGAAGGCGGTCATCGCGTTGGCCTTGCCGGCGAGGTGAGCAACGATCACGAGCGCCGCAAAGGGCGCAAAGCACTCCACCGCATTGAGATAGGCGCGGTCGGCGCGCATGCCCCACAATGGAACGGGACGCGGCGTCGGATCGACATAGTTGGGAGGCGCAAGAAATCCGTTCGTCGCCACCTGGGCGATGACGTAGGGAATCCAAAGCGCAGCCGTCAGCATCGCCGTGTAGGCGAGGTATTTTAGATCAGTGGTCATGACGCCTCACTTTCCCCTGATGCCGCCTGTGAACCTATTGCGCCGCGCTCTCTGCGCGGCGTTTCAGATCGGCGGCAAACGTGTCGAAGGCCGGTTGCAGGTCCGGGATCGATCGCGTGATCAACGGCGCGAGCAGGCCGCTGTAGACCTCGCGCATGGCAAACCTGACCTCCCCGTCCGCGCCAGGCGTCAGCGTGAAGCTGCGCGCGCCCGTGAATAGTCCAAGCGGCATGCCGCCCGACCACACCATTCTGTGCGGCGGCGCGAACTCGGTGACAGTGAGCGGAAACGCCCGCCCCGGCGCGGCCTTGGCGCGGACCGTCACTTTCTCGCCGGCGGCGATGCGCCCGTCGATCCTTTCGACGGTCGAATTCCATTGCGGGAAGCCGGCCGCGTCCGTGAGCAAGGCCCAGACCGCCTCGGGACGCGCACGGATCGCGATCGATGTGGCGAAGCTTCTCATCCCGCAATCGTAACATTGAAGTTACGAAAGACAAGCCGTCGCTACGCCGCCGCTCGCGACAATGCGGCCAACACGACATCCCAGGACCGGGCATAGCGCGGCGCCCGCTCGGTCCACAGGGCCTCACTGACGGGCTTCGGCCTGTGGGTCACGGTCACGCGCGTGCCGCGTTCCTCGGCAACGAAGGTGATCTCGACCTCCGTCGGCTTTTCCGGGCCGGTCGCCAGGAAGAAATCGAGCACAATGCGGCTCGGGAGCTCCCAGGATCGAACGCAGCCGAGCTCCACCTCGCGCCCATCGCCCGCGCGTTCGTAGAACCGACCGCTTTGCAGCAGAAATATCTCGCTCGTCGGATCTTCCGTGTGGCGCCGATCCGCCGGCCACCACTCGCCGATCTTTTGCGTAAAGAGCTCGAACGCCGCGCGGGGAGCGAGCGGCAACACCACGGACTTGACCATCATCGCCGGGCTAGCTCCTCGAGCCGGTCGAGCGCGGTGTTCCAGAAGTCGTCGACGAATTCGCGGACGCTGGCAAAGCCGTGCAGACGAATGGAGTAGATGTTCCGCGTGCCCTCCTCCCGGGTCTGCACCAAGCCGGCATCCTCCAGGACGCGCAGGTGACGCGACACCGCCGGTCGGCTCACCGGAAGCCCTGCCGCGATTTCCCCGACCGACAGCGGCCCGGCGCGCAGCTCGTGCAGGATGGCGCGCCGAACGGGATTTCCGAGGGCATCGAGCACATGCATAGTGTGTAACAAATACGTTACCATTCATCGGCTGACAAGAGTTGCCGCGATTTCTCTTGTGGTTCCGCGTCGGGTGCACTTCAGCGTCGCGACAGCGAGCCCACGATCCTTGAGGATCAAATCAGGGCCGATCCGGATCGCTAAGCAGCTTAAATTGGAAAGTGCCTTTTCTCACACCCGAATCCGATCCCGAAAGAGAACAATAAAACGCGCCGGATGCGTTTCCACCGGAAAGATGACCAAAATAAATGCACAGGTCCTCCTGAACGTCATGGCGGTCAACGCTGGTCGTTTGCCGCATGGCGAAATACCCATCTGCACATACGACTTCAATATCGCCAGATCTTACGACGGATTTCTTTCCCTCCTTCAGCTCGAAGGTTACGTATGTCCCGGTATTTGTGATTCTTTCGAATTTTATCTCCAGGAGCTTC
The DNA here is from genome assembly GCA_052148715.1 of Xanthobacteraceae bacterium. Taxonomy (GTDB): domain Bacteria; phylum Pseudomonadota; class Alphaproteobacteria; order Rhizobiales; family Xanthobacteraceae; genus JBKQHQ01. The sequence goes on from JBKQHQ010000121.1 coordinate 139,822, forward strand.
ATTGATCCCTTGCCGTCCTTGTCAAGACCGGTTTCGGTTCCATCCTGAATCAAGTTGCCGGGAC
>JBKQHQ010000122.1:0-4165 GCA_052148715.1 Xanthobacteraceae bacterium
CGGGTCTCATGGATGATGCGCTCGACCTCGTCACCGGTTCCGACCGGACCCGTCGAGGTGGTGATGACGACCGTGAAGCCGTCCAGCGCCGCCGCGATCGCGCGCGCGGCGGTATAGACGTAGGAAAGATCCGCGTGACCGTCGCCGCGGCGCGACGGCGTGCCGACCGCAATGAATACCGCGTCGGCCTGGCGCACCGGACCGGCGAGATCGGTGGTGAATGCCAGGCGCTTCTGGCGCACATTGCTGGCGACAAGCCCGCTCAAGCCCGGCTCGTAGATCGGAATCTCGCCCCGATCGAGCGCGGCGATCTTGCTCGCATCCGTATCGACGCAGGTGACATCGTGCCCGAAGTCGGCAAAGCAGGCCCCGGAGACGAGGCCCACATAGCCGGTGCCGATCATGGCTACGCGCATGGAATTCCCATTGCCCCCGAACCGGTCCGGATGGAGCCTCTTATCAGAGGCCCCGGGCGCAGGCTACAACCGTCGCATACTCCGTAGCCTCCCGCGCCCCGCATTGCTAATGGGTGGTGAAGAGCACATGTGAGCCGCAGATGCCCAAAGCCGCCACCGCGCAACCCCTCAAGGCCGGCGACCACGTTTTTCTCGTCGACGGGTCGTCCTATATCTTTCGGGCGTATTTCGCCATGTTCAAGGCCGCGCAAAACCGCGGCGGCAGTTTTACGCGCTCGGACGGCTTGCCGATCGGCGCCGTACTCACGTTCAGCAACATGCTGTTCAAGCTCCTGCGCGAGGGGCTCAACGGCGTTAAGCCCACGCACGTCGCCGTCGTTTTCGACTATTCCGGCAAGAGCTTTCGCAACGACATCTACGTCGACTACAAAGGCCATCGGCCGGAGCCGCCGAGCGAGCTCATTCCACAATTCCCGCTGATGCGCGACGCCGTGCGCGCCTTCGGCCTGGTCCCGATCGAGCAGAAGGGATTCGAGGCGGACGACCTGATTGCCACCTATGCGCGCGTCACGCTCGAGGCCGGCGCCGACGCGACCATCATCGCCGGCGACAAGGATCTGATGCAGCTCGTGCGCCCCGGCATCACCATGTACGATCCGATGCCGCGCAACGAGCGCGTCATCGACCCGGATTTCGTCAAGGAGAAATTCGGCGTGCCGCCGAGCAAGGTGCCGGACGTGCAGGCGCTGATCGGCGACGCGACCGACAACGTGCCCGGCGTTCCCGGCATCGGCGTGAAGACGGCGGCGCAGCTGATCGGCGAATATGGCGATCTCGAAACGCTGCTGGCGCGGGCTCCCGAGATCAAGCAGGAGAAGCGGCGCCAGGCGCTGATCGAGTTTGCCGACCAGGCGCGCCTGTCGCATCGGCTGGTCCTGCTCGACGATCGCGTGGCGCTCGACTGTCCGCTCGATCGGCTGCGCCTCGACGGCGCCGCGAGCCTGGACGGGGGCGATGCCCAGAAGCTGATCGCCTTCCTCAAGGCGATGGAGTTCACGGCCCTCACCAAACGCGTGGCCGAGACGACCGGTATGGATCCGAACGAGATCGAGGCCGATCCGAAGCTGCGGCCGGCGGCCAAGGAGGGCGCGCCCGAGCCGCGCCTCGAGGCGAACGACAACATCGCGCCTGCAAGTCCGGCGCGCCAGCTGTCGCTCGGCTTGCCGCCGACGCAAGCGGATCTCGCGCGGCAAGCAAGGCCCACCGGCGCGACATCTGGATGGACGCCGCAGGCGCTCGCGACCGCGCGGGCGGCAGAGCTTGCGGCGCAGACGGTCGATCGCTCGCTGTACCAGACCATAGCCGATGTGGCCGTGCTCGACGTCTGGATCAGCAAGGCGATCGATATCGGATTCTTGGCGGTCGATCTCGTCACCACGTCGTCCGATCCGATGATCGCCGAGATCATCGGCATTTCGCTGGCACTCGGTCCGAACGAGGCCGGCTACATCCCGATCGGGCATCGCGCCTCGGACGACCTGCTCGCCGGCGGCGGCCTTATGGCCGGGCAAATTCCCGAGCGTGAGGCGCTCGGCCGTCTGAAAACGGTTCTGGAGGACCCTGGCGTCCTCAAGATCGGGCATGACCTCAAGTCCGATTTCCTGGTGCTGGCGCGGCACGGCATTGCGCTTGCCCCGTTCGACGACATTCTTTTGATGTCCTATGTGCTCGACGCCGGGCTCGGCGAGCACGGGCTCGAACCGCTTGCCGCCCGGCATCTCAAGCACACGGCGCTCAGCCTCGCCGAGGTGATCGGCAAAGGCCGCACCCTGGTGCCTTTCGCGACCATCGAGACGGCGCGCGCATGCCCCTATTGCGCGGAGATCGCCGATCTCGGCTTGCGGCTCTGGCGTCTGTTCAAGGCGCGCCTCACTGCCGAACGGATGAACACGCCCTATGAGACGCTGGAGCGGCCGCTGGTGCCGGTGCTCGCGCGCATGGAGCGCGCCGGCATCTCCATCGATCGCAACATCCTCTCGCGCCTCTCGGGCGAGTTCGCGCAGACCATGGCGCGGCTCGAGGACGAGATCGCAAGACTTGCCGGCGAGCCGTTCAATCTCAGCAGCCCGAAACAGCTCGGCGATATCCTGTTCGGCAAGATGGGCCTGCCGGGCGCCGCCAAGACGCCGACCGGCGCCTGGTCGACGCGCGCCAATGTGCTCGAGGATCTCGCCGAGCAGGGCCACGCGCTGCCGCAAAAGATCCTCGATTGGCGCCAGCTCTCGAAGCTGAAATCGACCTACACGGATCAGCTGCCGGCCTATGTCAATCCTGATACCGGGCGCGTACACACCAACTATGCGCTCGCCGCGACGACCACCGGGCGGCTCGCATCGTCCGAGCCCAATCTGAAAAACATCCCGATCCGCACCGAGGAGGGGCGCAAGATCCGCAAGGCCTTCATCGCCGGGCCGGGTCAAAAACTTGTTTCCGCCGACTACTCGCAGATCGAGCTGCGGCTCCTGGCCGAGATCGCCGACGTGCCGGCGCTCCGTCAGGCCTTTCGCGACGGCATCGACATCCACGCGCTTACCGCCTCGGAGATGTTCGGCGTCCCCGTGAAAGACATGCCCGCCGACGTGCGCCGGCGCGCCAAGGCGATCAATTTCGGCATCATCTACGGCATCTCGGCCTTCGGCCTCGCCAATCAGCTCGGCATCGGCCGCGACGAGGCCGGCGCCTATATCAGAAAGTATTTCGAAAGATTTCCCGGCATCCGCGACTACATGGAGGCGACCAAGGCCGCCTGCCGCCAACACGGCTTCGTCACGACCTTGTTCGGCCGCAAGATGCATTATCCGGATATCCAGGCGAAGAACCCGTCGCTGCGCTCCTTCAACGAGCGCGCCGCTATCAATGCTCGGCTGCAAGGCAGCGCCGCCGACATCATCCGCCGCGCCATTATCCGCATCGAGCCGGCGCTGAGCGCGGCCAAGCTCAGCGCGCAGATGCTGCTGCAGGTGCACGACGAGCTGATCTTCGAGGTGCCGCAGGACGAGGTCGCCAAGACGCTGCCGGTCGTCAAGAAGGTGATGGAGCAGGCGCCGATGCCGGCCGTGAGCCTGTCGGTGCCGCTGCAGGTCGACGCCCGCGCGGCCGGTAATTGGGACGAGGCGCATTGAGGCTGAGGCGGACCGCCGCGCCGCCTCGGAAGCGACGTGAAAATTGGCTGGGCCGTGAAGCATGGCGCTCAGGCATCTACAACTTTCGATGCGCCTCGGAGGATCGGCCGAACGGCATCGTCCGCTGTAAATACAGCGAAAGAACAGCGGAGATGCCGAAACGCGCGTATCCTTCCCCTGGTTGCACATCTAACAGCAGCAGAAAGCTCATGCCCGCGGGACTTGGTCGCCTTGTTGCGGGCGCCCTTCGGCCGTCCGCTGGTGCCGGGCTCGGACGTCCGCCCCACGTCTGAAACAGGATAGATGTCATCCATAATCGTTTACTCCTACGCGTCGACATTCAGGACGATGGCGTAATGAATCGCAAGTAAAATTTAGATCTGAAACCGCGGACCCGCTTTGGAACAGAACGATCGCACGTAAACTCTCTTCACCTCGCCCGCGCCGAAGTCGGGTATTCCCGACTTTGGTGACTATGACTGGCCCAAGTCGGAAACATCCGACTTGGGCGTGGGGGAGGTCCATCGCAGCGCAGTGGCGCTGCGTTCGAGAGAGGGGGTCTCGTCA
>JBKQHQ010000123.1:0-20783 GCA_052148715.1 Xanthobacteraceae bacterium
CGCGCAAGTCACCAGAATAGGGTCTTGGCATCGTTCCCCCTCGAAAATCGAATCAAGGCGGCTAGCCTCGCTCATTGACAAGCCGTTGGGAATCCTCCCGATTCAATCCGAGCGGAAAATGCTCTAATCTCCTTAAATGCAATGGGCTTGTCTCCCCAAGCGAACAAGCCGACCTGATCTCCCTCTAATGGTGATGGTAGGGTTGCATCAATTACTTCCACGCCATCGACAGAGAGGGATACGCGCTGTCCGGCGAGTTCCAAAGACAGATCATAAGGTCTGCCGGTAACAAGATTTGATAAAGAACCGATCCAATGTATGGCTTGCCAACCCAACAGAGTTGTGAAGCGATCGACAATATATGCTGCTCCGTGACCGCCGATTCCTATCGTATAATAACTGTTTGTTGTGGCGTTATAGCCGAGGATAAAACGCGCAGCGGCGCCTGGGGCTGAGATGGTCGCCTTAACACTGGCGGTGCCCTTACGGAACTTAATTGGAGAAAGGCAAATTCCGTAAGGCCGCGGGCTTCCAACATCTGGCGCATATTCCGCACCATTCCCGTCGAACCGCCACTGACCGCTGACAGCAAGCAATCTTGCTGATGAAGGCTTAGGTCTCTTTGGCATAGTCACGTCCGGGCGCTAGCGGGGCGCGCCGTATGTTTCATATACGGCACATCTACATCGCAGCGCTGTGGCCGTCCAGGTAGCAAAACGCTAGAAAGCGGCGACCCCGGGAGGATTCGAACCTCCGACCTTCAGCTTTAGAAGGCTTTTCAGGGCCTGTCGCTAATTCCTGCCGCTAATGTCGCTGAGATTCAGGCTAAGTCATTGATTTCAGTTGCTGGCGCGCCCTACGGGAATCGAACCCGTGTTTCCGCCGTGAAAGGGCGGCGTCCTGGACCGCTAGACGAAGGGCGCGGGGCAGGGCGCGTTATACGGGCCGGCGCGAGAGGCGACAAGCGATCGGAGCCCTGTCAGCGCAGCCGTTCGATCAGCGCCATCGCGGCCGCCGGCGCGCGCTCCTTGGCGCCGCTGATGAAGTAGATGAAGCAATCGCAGGGCCGCGCGGGAGCGGGCGGGGCGATGGCGGGGAGGTCGGTCGGCGCCGCGCCTTTTTGCCATTGGCTGATCCGCTTCACCCATGCATCGAGCGCGGCGGGGGCGTATCCGGTCGGCTCGTCCTCGGCGGTGCGCTCCAATCGGGCGTAGACGAAGTCGGCGGTGACGTCGGGGATGGGAGGATGGGTTTTCGAATCGACGAACACGAGCGCGACCTGGTGCTGCCGCAGGAGGGCGACGAAGTCGGGCCTGGCAAAGCTCTTGTGGCGGACCTCGACGGCGTGGCGCAGCGGGCGCGCGTCCTTGGTCTTGGGCAGCAGCGCGAGGAACGCGGCAAAATCGTCGGCGTGAAAGGCGGCCCACGGCGGAAATTGCCACAGCAGCGGCCCGAGCTTGGGGCCGAGCTCGGTGATGCCGCTGTCGAGAAAGCGCGCGATCGAGGATCCGGCTTCGGCCAAAATTTTCCGGTTCGTGGCGGTGCGCGGCGCTTTCACCGAAAAGACGAAGTCGTCCGGCGTGTCGGCGGCCCAGCGGCGAAAGCTTTGCGGGCTCTGGGTGCGGTAGAAGGTGGCGTTGATCTCGATCGAGGTGACCCTGCGGCTCGCATAGGACAGCTCTTCCGCCTGCTTCAGCCCGGGGGGATAGAACACGCCGCGCCAGGGCTCATAGGTCCAGCCGCCGATGCCGACCCGGGTGACTGGCGCGGACATGACCGACGCCTACCACTTGCCGGTATTGGGCATCGACAGCCACGGCTCCTTCGGCGGCAAAGGTTTGCCCTTCTGCAGGAGCTCGATCGAGTGCCGGTCGGGCGAGCGCACGAAGGCCATGGTGCCGTCGCGCGGCGGCCGGTTGATGGTGACGCCGGCTTGCATCAGCTTCGCGCAGAGCGCGTAGATGTCGTCGACCTCGTAGGCGAGATGGCCGAAATAGCGCGCCTCGCCGTAATCCTCGCTGTCCCAATTGTAGGTCAGCTCGACGAGCGGCGCGTCGCGGCCAAAGGCCTGGCTGCTCTTCTCGACCAGACCCTCGTCCGCGGGCGCCGCCAGAAAAACCAGCGTGTAGCGGTTCTTCTCGTCGACGCGGCGGCGCGTCTCCTTCAGCCCGAGCTTGTTGCAGTAGAAGTCGAGCGCGGCGTCGAGATTGCGTACGCGCAGCATCGTGTGCAGATATCGCATGGCGAGCCTCTTGGTGCCTTGGTAAGGGTGAGGACCATATATGATCGCGGCGGATTTGAGCACAGGGATCGAGCGGCTGCGCGCGCTCGTGGAGAAGTCCGAGAGGGTCTTGCCGTTCACCGGTGCCGGCATCTCGACCGAATGCGGCATTCCGGATTTCCGCTCGCCGGGCGGCATCTGGACGAAATACGCGCCGATCCAGTTCGACGATTTTCTGGCGAGCCAGGAGATGCGCGACGAGTCCTGGCGGCGGCGTTTTGCCATGGAGGAGCAGTTCAAGGCGGCCCGGCCGGGGCGCGGCCACCGGGCGCTGGCAAGTCTTTACCGCGCCGGCAAGGTGCCGGCGGTGGTCACGCAGAACATCGACAATCTTCACCAGAGCTCGGGCATCAGCGCCGAGGACGTGGTCGAATTGCACGGCAATACGACCTACGCGTCATGCCTCGGCTGCGGGGCGCGCTATGAGCTCCCCTGGGTACGGGAGCGCTTCGACGCCGAAGGCGGCCGCGCGCCGGACTGCCCGGACTGCGGCGATCACATCAAGACCGCGACCGTATCATTCGGCCAGTCGATGCCCGAGGACGCGATGGCGCGCGCGAACCGCCTCGTCAGCGCGTGCGACCTCTTCCTCGCCATCGGCTCCTCCCTCGTCGTGTGGCCGGCGGCCGGCTTTCCGCTGACGGCCAAGCGCAACGGCGCCAAGCTCGTCATCATTAACCGTGAAGCGACCGACTTCGACGACGTGGCGGATCTGGTGGTCGGCGGCGACATCGGCACGGTGCTCGCGCCGTTCATCGCCGCTTGAGCCTCGTCGATTCGCGGATTTGGGATGCTGACGACCTCGCACACCGAGCTTTGCGGCGTGATTCGGGCGATTCGATAGCTTAGGCGGCGCCTTTGACCCGGTGATGACAGGGGTATGGTCGTTGCCAAAACGCAACACGTGCGCGACATAGTGACTCAAGCCGCACGAGCCGGTAAGTGCTTGATCCTTCAAAGCCCATGCGTTTTGCGCTTATCCACTGATGTTCACAGGGGTGGCCTTCTTACCCACATACCTACATTTTTGTTCTTTGCTGCGTGCTTACGGATGCTATCTTCAGTCCCGGAGATTCGTTTGAAGCGCCCGAAAGAGGCGCCTGGAAAGTGGAAAGCGTACGGCGTCATGACGTCGGACGGCATTGGATCAAAGTCAGCTCACCTGGTTGGGCTCGGGCCTGAGGCGGTCGGCGATTTCGGCGACGAAGTCGGCGGCAGCGTCATTGAGGTCACCGGCGCGATCAAGTGGTTCGATGTGGCGAAAGGCTTCGGCTTTATCGTTCCGGATAACGGTATGCCCGACGTGCTGCTGCACGTCACCTGCCTGCGCCGCGATGGGTTTCAGACCGCCTACGAAGGCGCGCGGGTGATTTGCGAGGTCTTGCAGCGGCCGAAGGGCCTGCAATGCTTCCGCATCGTGTCGATGGACGAGTCGACCGCGATCCATCCGGCGCAGATGCCGCCGCCGCGCACCCACGTCACGGTCACGCCCAGCAGCGGGCTGGAGCGGGCCCAGGTGAAGTGGTTCAACCGGCTGCGCGGGTTCGGGTTCTTGACGAGGGGCGACGGCTCGCCGGACATCTTCGTGCACATGGAGACCCTGCGCCGGTTCGGCATCACCGAGCTGCGGCCCGGACAGTTCGTCCTGGTGCGCTACGGACCGGGCCCGAAGGGCATGATGGCCGCGGAAGTTCGCCCCGAGAGCGGACCGCTCGGACCCGCGTCCCACTAATCAATTCGACGCATTCCGGCCGCGACGGAGCCCCCGTTGCGGCCGGTTTCATTTCGTGGTTGTTAGCCCGGATGCGCAGCAAGATCCTCGGCTTCATCCTCGTTTTCCTCGCGTTTTCGGCGAGCCTCGGCCCGGTCGCCGCGCTCGACCCTTATACGCTCGAGATCGTCAGCCAAAACGGGGTGCACACCTTCGCGGTCGAGCTCGCGACGACGCCCGAGCAGCGCGAGCTCGGGCTGATGTACCGGCATGACCTGCCCGAGGGCCGGGGTATGCTGTTCGACTTCGAGCGCGACCAGGACGTGTCGTTCTGGATGAAGAACACCTACATCCCGCTCGACATGATCTTCATCCGCGGCGACGGGCGGATCTTGCGGATCGCCGAAAACACCGAGCCGCTCTCCGAGCGGCTGGTGCCCTCGGGCGGACCGGTGCGGGGCGTGCTCGAGGTGATCGGCGGCACCGCGCGCAAGCTCGGCATCGCCGCGGGCGACCGGGTGGCGCATCCCATCTTTGCCGGCCGTCCCGGGCGTTGACGGGGTTCGCCCGGCCCATCCTTGCCGGTCAAAATCGAAGCGTGTATCGAGACCGGCCAGACGGGGCATAGCGCAGCCTGGTAGCGCGGGAGTTTTGGGTACTCCAGGTCGCAGGTTCAAATCCTGCTGCCCCGACCACAACAAACCTTTCAGAAAATTGCATAAATCTCGTTTCACCGCGTCGGTAGAATTGCCCGATCAGAAGGCGTGTCGTCACCGGATCAGCATCGGGGCGGGGAGGGCAAGTACCCTCGGGAAACGCACTCATTTCAGCGGAGCCAGCGCCCTTCGAGCAGCCGCCCGGACCGCCGAGCGCGGCGGCAAAGCGAAGCGCGAAACGAAGCGCGCCATTTCGCCCCGGCGCTTGCGAGCGCCCGGCCGGACCCGATGACCCGAGCACGGGGAGCGGATCAGCGGCGACTTTTTCCAATATTGAGACACACAGACGCCTCGAATGGGTGAGAGGTATTAAATTACTCCAGGTTACTTCCAGTCGGAGTTTGAAATGCGAACCATGAGGAATTGCCGAGTCAACTGGTACATCACCAAAGCGTCCGAATGCGAGAAGAAGGCGAACCAAGCGCAAGACCAGGAAGTCAAGCGAGGCTTCGCCGATTTGGCGCAACAGTGGACGGAAATTGCCGCGCAGGTGGGGCGGCAATCGGCGGGCGCGCCTCCCGACCCTGCCGCTTGGCGGTTCAAATTGGCCGACTCAGCAACCGTGTCGTCCGAAGTTTAGTTTGCGGCCTTCGCGCAGTATCCGCGGGCCACTTCGCCGCTTGGTTCATGACGAAAATCGGTGACCGACCCACTTTGCGTCTGGTCCCGAAGGCCGCGGGCCAGTCGGAGCTACATTGCTTCGAGTGTCGCGCTTGCAACGAAACGATCGTGGAGCCAACTGGACCCGGCAGCGCACCAAGCGCGTGACTCCCGCTGCTCCCACCGCAATTCCCGCGCGCCCGAGAGGGACCGCAAAAAGAAAGGCCGCCGGAGGCGGCCTCAAGTTGAAGGAGAGGGGCCCGAAAGTGGGGACCTCTCTGTCGTACGCAGCGTGCACGCCAAGTACACGCTCATATCAATATACATAAACTGCGCGTGATTCCCAGGGCCTCTGTCACATAACTGTCATGTTAGGAATTTTTGCCCAGAGATTGGGGTTGGCTGTCTATCCCCCAAGTGCCCGACGCTCGCTCGTTCGCGGTTAGGTGCTGTTCGGCCGACGCCAACCGTTCGCATTCATCCAATGAGACGTGCCGCCGCCCCTCCGCGCGAAGCAACTAGGATTCTAGATATGGGCGCGATCAGGAGAGGGACCTGACAAAGTGACCTTTTCTCTTGGCTTTTTCGATATTGCTGGACGCTGCGCTTGCACGATGATCTGTTCCAAAATGTACACGACCAAATTAGAGCATGATGACTTCTCTTCGAGTCATCATCGCGCTCTATTGTATTGTTGCAACATGATCCTTCCGAAAACCGATACCCACCCTCGGGTCAAGCCCGAGGGCAGGCTTTTTCGGGATCATGCTCAAGAAGCCGTCATTCCGCCGCCGTCGCCGTGGGGAGGGCATACGCGCCGAAGCGGTCGCGTAGCGCCGTCTTCAGAATCTTTCCAGTCGCCGTGTGCGGCATCTCGTCGACGAACACCACGTCGTCCGGCATCCACCACTGCGCGATCTTGCCCTGCATGAAGCCGAGTATCTCCTCCTTCGTCGCCGTCTGTCCCTTTTTCAGCACCACGAGCAGCAGCCGGCACTAGTGGCCTCGCGCCACCGCGCAAAGACGTCGTACGGCCGCCCCCCACACACTCCCTGTCTCGGCGCGGTCTTGGCGCGGAGGCTGATTGCCCGGTCTGTTGTCGCCTCCCTTGGCGTGGGGCGCGACATCCCGGATGGCACGATGGCGCGCCAGGCTTTGCCGGGAGCCAGGTGACCGAAAACTCGTGGATAACGCGGTGGCCGAGGCCGGCGATCACGCAAATGCGAACAACAGCCAGCGTCTTGGAACGATAGTAAAGGGTGGTAAATTAATACGGTAAATCGCGTGGCGTTGCGCCCGGTTGAGGAGAGTGGTTATGCGCACGGTGTTGATTGGAACGTCGATTTCGCTGGCAATGGCCGCATCCGCGGCGGTCGCGGCCGACCTGCCGGTCCATCCGAAGGCAGCCTATGCCTCCGCCCGCTGGACCGACGATTTCTACCTCGACGCCGCACCTTTGAAAGGTGCCGCGCCGCCGCCGCTGAGCTTCGGCCCCGACGACCCCGCGCCGCCTCCGCAGCCTGCGCGGGCGGGTCGAAGGCATGTGCACCTCGTCAGGCATGTCGTCGGCGTCAAGGGCCACAGAGTGACCTCGGCGCCGGCAGCACAGCAAAAGGCGGCCAGTTCCGTTAGCTCGCAGGTCGCCGAGCGTCATCGGCGGGCCGGGGCGGCGACAGTCGGCGCGGGAGCGCCGGCGAGCAGCGCTCCCCAGGACGCTGCTCCCGCAAGTCGATTCCCACAATGGCTGGGTATTTAGTCTAGACGCAGCGTAAGCGGAACGCGGTTTAGTTGTCAGGGAGCCGGCACCGCCGTCCGCGGAACGGCATCAGCCTTTGCCTCCCCGACAATCGATCTTACGCGGCCTGAAGGGTAGGGAGCTTGACCAGCGTGTCGAAATCATAGCGGCACTCGTCACACGACCACGCGTGACGGATCTGATCTTCGCTCACATACTCGGAGATTTCCGGGACCACCATCAGCACGCCGCACCGCGGGCACGACGGCCGTCCGAGCGTGCGCTCGTGCGCATACTTCATCGGCATCGTGAGGGAAAACGTCACGGCAGACCCTCCGTAGACTCCACCAACATCCCGGCAGGCTAGCGCGCGCGGGTGACACTTTTGCGGTCTCCGCATAAAACCATCGTGAAGCTTGCCACGCGCATTTGATGGAACTTTGCGCCTAATCCGGAGTTTTCGGCCTACCTGAACCTACTTGGCGGCGGCGATCGGCGGCCATTCGTCCATCTGCAGCCGCGCCACGAGCTTGTAGCTGCCGCCCTCGGGACGGAAGATCGAAGCCTCGCCTTCTTTGATATCGAACCAGTCCTTGCCGAGCGCGTCGACGATGTTCGGCTTGTGGGTGATAAGCACGGTGTTGGTGCCTGGGCTCGGCGCCGTCGACAGCAGCCTGCGAGCGGCCTCGGCACGACGGTTGTTCTCGTTCGGCGATACGACGAGGCCGCCTTCGGTCAGGTCCGTCGTCTTTTCGATATCTTTGAAGCCGGCCAGCACGGCCGTCTCGTAGGCGCGGTTGAACTTGCTGGTGTAGACCTTGCCGACCGGGACGCCGGCCGTCCGCAGGGCGTCGCCAAAGCTCTTGGCCAGCGCCTTGCCTTTGTCGTTCAGATTGCGTTGGGCGGCGATGTTGTCGAAGTTCAGCGGGTCGGTGTCGGCCTGGTCGGGGAACGTGGCGCCGTGGCGCACGAGGATCACGAGCCCGCCGGCGCGCAGCGCCTGGGCCAGCTCTTTGTCGTCCGCCAAAGCCGTGCCCGGCCGCCAGAGGCAGAGCGCCCCGGTGAGAGCGCCCGTGAGCGCAAGCGCCGCAACGGCGCGTCGGGATAGCATCGCCATGGCCGGGCCTCCCAAAAAGACGATTGCGCGGTGCGCAGAAGCGGGCACCCATCGAGTTGGACGGAACGCGTAAGCCAGCTTTTATCTGGTCGCAATTTCCGCGGCAAACCGGCATTCGCTCTTGCCGCAGCCGCTGTGATCCGCACTTGAACGCTCCAAACGCCGCGATGCCGTCAGACGTCGAGCTCGACGATTTCCGGCTGCAGTCGTTGCCCTGAAACGCGGATCCGGGCGACGGCGACCGGCAGCTTGAACCGGCGCCGACCGGCACTGCCGGGATTGAGGAAGAGCACGCCCGCGCGCGTTTCGATCGAAGGCTGGTGCGAGTGACCGAAGATCACGGCCGCGAAGCCTGCCGCCGCCGGATCGAGGTCGAGCTGAGAAATGTCGTGCAGCAGGTAGAACGCAAGCGCGCCGACCTCGACCCGCGCGGTCATCGGCAGCGCCGCAGCCCAGCTCTGCGTGTCGATGTTCCCGCGCACGATGGATGTCGGCGCGAGGCCGCGAAGCCCTTCGATCACCGCCGGATCGCCGACGTCGCCGGCATGGATGATGATGTCGGAGCCGCGCAGCGCGCCCAGCGTCTCTGGCCGCAGGAGCCCGTGGGTGTCAGAGATGACGCCGACAACGATCTCGCGCTCGTGCATGGTTGTTAAGTATCAGCAGGAAGTAGGGTGGGCAAAGGCGGCCCGTGCGTTTGCGATCGAGGCACCGCTCGGCATCCGCCGTGCCCACGCATGTGTGCCGCGATGGGTGTTTCAGATCCGCGTGCTCGTGGGCACGGCGGCATCGGCACCGAGGCTGTCCATAGGCGCCGTGGCCGCCTTTGCCCACCCTACGGATCTTCACGCGTCGCAGGCTCAGAACTCGGCGTCGAGCTCCACGACATCGTCGGGCTCGGCCTTGGCGGCGGCGATCCATTGCTGCATCAGCGGCATCGCCATGATGGTGCGGCAATAGGCGGAGCTTTGGGCATCGAGCGCCACGTCGTAGGTGAGGAAACGGGTGGCGACCGGCGCAAACATGGCGTCCGCCAGGCATGGTTTGCCGCCGAAGAGGTAGGGCCCTTGATAGCCGGCCAAGCATTCGCGCCAGATCGCGACGATGCGCTCGATGTCGGCTTGCGCGCCCGCAAAGACCTTGAAGCCGGGATAATGCGCCTTCAGGTTCATCGGCAGCGCCGAGCGTAAATTGCTGAATCCGGAATGCATCTCGCCGGAGACCGAGCGGCAGCGGGCGCGCGGGGCCTGCGCCTTGGGCATGAGGCCGGCGTCCGGCGTTATCTCGTGCAGATACTCCGCGATCGCGAGCGTGTCCCAGATCTTGATGCCGTTGTGGGTGAGGCAGGGGACGAGGAAGGAGGGCGACAACAGGAGCAGTTCGGCGCGGGTGGAGGCATCATCGCTCGGGATCGCGACCTCGTCGAATTCGAGCCCGGCCATCTTGCACAAGAGCCAACCGCGCAGCGACCAGGAGCCGTAATTCTTGCTGGCGATGGCAAGCGTGGCCTTCTCCATCGACGCGGTTCTTCCCGATGCGGGCGCGTTCCGTTCCGAGTGAAGCGGAACGCGCTCTCGATTGTTAGACTTGACCTTCTCGCGGCCCGCTACCAACGGCGCCAGCCGGGTCCATAATCCGGGCCGTCGTAGGCGGGCGGCGGACCGTAGCCCTGCGGGGGGCCGTAGCCGGGAGGCGCGCCATAGCCAGGGGGCGGGCCATAGCCGGGCGGGGGACCGTAACCGGGTGGGGGCGCGCCGTAAGGCGGCGTGGGCGCGGGGCGATAGGCCACGCCAGGCCCACGCGCGACCGGCGGTGGCGGCCCGTAATCGTCTTCGTCATCATCCGCGTTCGGAGGGCCGTAAGGCATCGGCGGACCGCCGGCCACAGGCGGGCGGCCCGGGCCAGGCATATCGGCCGCGACGGAATAATCGCCGGGGGGCCGGGGCCTCGCGCCGCCAAGCACCGGACCCATGATGTTCCCGGCGAAGGCGAAACCGGTCTGCTCGTTCCAGGTCACGGAGCACCACCCGTTGCTGCACTTGTCGACATCGACCGTGGAGCCCTTCGGGATCAGCGTGACGACCTCGCTGTTGGTTGCGGGCCCTTTACGCAGGTTCGTTTCCGCAACGGTCGTGACCGGTCTCGCAGCCACATACTCGGCGGATAAGGTCAGAACGGTCGCGGCGCATAACGTCAGACGCGTAAGATGCATGGATCTCACCCTTTCGTTTCATGACGGCGCCCCCCGTCGCGGGGGATTAAACCCGAATAGACGGTATCATATCAAGTCAAAGCTCGCGGGCCGGACCAAGCAGAACGGAATCTGGGCAGCGCCGATCCGGATTGCACCTGCGTACCTTACCCAGGCCGGAGGAATTATCTCGCGGTGCAGCAATAAATGCACTAGCCTTTTGGCCGTGGAGGAGTCGGGGCCGCACCGCGCGGACGGCACAATCGCTGGAGGCCGATGCTTTACCAGTTCTATCAAGCTCAATCGGATATCATGGTCCCGGTCCGCGTCTTGGCCAGCATGGCGGCCAAAGGCGGAAAGCTATTGCCGGAGGGGATCGGTAACGGGGCACTGCGCAACCTAACGGCCGCCTACGAGCTCATCGCGCGCGCCGGGCTGACGCATAAGCGTCCGCCCTTCGGCATCGATAAGGTGACGGTCGGCAACCGTGAGGTCGAGGTGCGGGAGGAGGCCGCGCATGTCACGCCCTTCGGCACGCTCCTGCATTTCAAGAAGGATACCGATCAGGCGCTGCCGCGCGTGCTCGTGGTAGCGCCGCTGTCGGGTCATTTCGCGACGCTCCTGCGCAGCACGGTGCGCACGATGCTGCCCGAGCACGACGTGTACATCACCGATTGGCACAACGCGCGCGACGTATCCCTTGCCCACGGCCGCTTCGGCTTCGACGAGTACATCGATCACCTGATCCGTTTTCTCGAGGTGATCGGCCCGGGCGCGCACGCCGTCGCGGTCTGCCAGCCCTGCGTTGCCATGCTCGTTGCCGCCGCCGTCATGGCGGAGGCCGGCAATGCGGCGCAGCCGCGCAGCATGACGCTGATGTCCGGCCCGATCGATACCCGCGTCAATCCCACCAAGGTCAACGAACTTGCCTGCAGCAAGCCGATCGAGTGGTTCGAGCGGAAGCTGATAGCGACCGTGCCGCAACGCTATGCCGGCGCATCGCGCCGAGTCTATCCGGGCTTCGTCCAGCTCGCGGCTTTCTTGAGCATGAACATCGACCGGCACATCAAGGCGCATCGCGAGCTCCACCAGCATCTCGTCAATGGCGAGGACGCGAAGGCGCAGGCCACCATGGATTTTTACGACGAGTACTTCGCGGTGCTCGATCTCAGCGCCGAGTTCTATCTTGAGACCGTCCGCTACGTCTTCCAGGAGGACCGGCTGCCGCGCGGCACGCTCGAATGGCACGGCCGCCGCATCGACCCGCGCGCGATAAAGCGTACCATGCTGCTGACGGTGGAGGGCGAGAAGGACGATATCTGCGCGGTCGGCCAGACGGTCGCGGCGCACGATCTGTGCACGAGCCTGCGGCCGTACTTGAAGCGCCACCACATGCAGGCGGGCGTCGGCCATTACGGCGTGTTCAGCGGTCGGCGCTGGGAAAACCAAGTCTACCCGATCGTCAAGCACGTCATTCTGGCGAGCGACTAGGCAATGGCGGGCGGACTGTTTCGCGCCGACACACGCCCCACTCTCTTGTTTGCCAGGGCGGACACGAAATCGTATAGCGAGCCGCAGTTTCTCCTAAGCAGGCGTCGGACGAAGGGCTGCCATGACCGCCAGAATATACAAGCCGGCCAAGACCGCGATGCAGTCCGGAACGGCGCGCACCAAGGACTGGGTGCTCGATTACGAGCCGGAGCAGCCTCCCGTCGTCGAGCCGCTGATGGGCTGGACGAGCTCCGGCGACATGAAGCAGCAGTTGCGGTTGCAATTCTACACCAAGGAAGACGCCATCGCTTATTGCGAGCGCGACGGCATTCCGTATCAGGTGTTCGAGGCGAAGGAGCCGGCCCGCCGCACCATCGCCTACGCGGATAATTTTTCCTTCAAGCGCGCCGAGCCGTGGACGCATTGATTTCTGGGTTGTGATTCGCACGGATGGCTCCGATCTTTCGACTGTCAGTCCGGGGCGCGAGCGTAGCGAACGAGCCCGGAATCCAGTAGTCACAGCTGGCGTTACTGGATTCCGGGCTCGCCGCTTCGCGGCGCCCCGGAATGACCAGCGGGTTGAGCGCGGCACGGCGCTGGCGGTCAGCTCCTCAACGAACTAGAATTTCCAGCAGCAGCCCGCGCGGAACAAGAACAGGGAGGAACTGCGATGGCGCGCAAGGATTCGGGACCAAGAGTCGACCGGCGAAACTTTCTCACCGGCGTCGCGATCGCCGGCGCGGCGACGGCCGCCGCCGCTCCGCAGAATGTGGCAACGGCTGCGGTCGGCGCGGGCGAGCCCGCGGCAAGACCTTCGGCGATGCGCCCGACCGCCGTGACGGCCGCCGCCGAAACGGGGGCGACGCCCAAGGCCGAGGTGGCGGGCGTCGGGGCATCCGAGCCCGCAGGCGCGCCCGGCTCCGATTTCATGGTCGACGTGATCAAGACGCTGAACATCGACTACATGTGCGCCAATCCGGCCTCGAGCTTCCGCGGCATCCACGAGTCGCTCAACAACTACGGCGGCAATACTAGACCTGAGTTCATCGAGTGCATGCACGAGGAATCCTCGATCGGCATGGCGCACGGCTATTTCAAGATCGCCGGCAAGCCGCTGCTGGTGCTCTGCCACGGCACGGTCGGCCTGCAGCACGGCGCCATGGCAATCTACAATGCCTGGTGCGACCGCGTGCCGTTGATCGTGATGGGCGGCACCGATCTCGACGCCTCGAAGCGTCCGCCCGGCGTCCCGACCTTCCACTCGGCGATCGACATCAACGCGCTGGTGCGCGACTTCACCAAGTGGGACGACCAGCCGGTCTCGCTGCAGCACTTCGCGCAATCCTTCGTGCGCGCCTACAAGATCGCGATGACGCCGCCGCACGAGCCGGTCATGCTGGCGCTCGACGCGGGGCTGCAGGAGGAGCCGATCCATGATCGCGCCAAGCTCAGCATTCCGCGCTATGTGCCGAGCGCGCCGCCGCAGGGCGACCTGAATGCCGTGCGCGAGGCCGCGCGGCTGCTCGCCAATGCGGAACGGCCAGTGATCGTCGTCGACCGCGCCGCCCGCACGCCGAACGGCATGAAGCTTCTGGTTCAGCTCGCCGAGGCGCTGCAGGCGCCGGTGGTCGACCAGCAGGGGCGCATGAACTTCCCCAATACGCATTATCTCTGTCAGACCGCGCGCGCCCAGGCGCTGCTCGGCCAGGCCGACGTCATCCTCGGGCTCGAGCTTTCCGACTATTGGGGCACGGTCAATGCCTGGATCGACAACGGCGACGAGGGCGGCGCCGGCGACCGGGTGTCGAAGATCAAGCCGGACGCGAAGCTGATCAGCATCAGCGCTGTGTCGCTCAGTCAGAAATCCAATTATCAGGACCTGCAGCGCTTCCAGGTCGTCGACGTCGACATGCCCGGCGACGCCGAAGCAACGCTGCCGGCGCTGATCGAGGCGGTGAGGTCGGCGATTCCGAGCGACCGCAGGGCGGCGTTGGAGAAGCGCGGCGATGCCTTGCGCAAGGCTTTTGGCGAGACCCGGGAGCGGACCAGGGCGGCGGCCGCCTACGCCTGGGACGCTAGCCCGATCAGCACCGCCCGGCTGACGCTAGAGGTGTGGGCGCAGGTGAAGGATCTCGACTGGTCCATGGTGGGCGGGGCCGACCGGCAGTTGAGCAGCTGGCCGACCCGGCTGTGGCCGATGGAGCGGCCCTACCACCATATCGGCGGCCCCGGCGGCTATGGGGTCGGCTACGCCCTGCCGGCCGCCGCCGGCGCGGCGCTCGCCAACAAAGGCACCGGGCGGTTCTCGGTGAATCTGCAGACCGACGGCGATCTCATGTACGCGCCGGGCGTGCTGTGGACGCTGGCGCATCATCAGATCCCGATGCTCACCGTCATGCACAACAACCGCGGCTATCACCAGGAAGTCATGCACGTGCAGCGGATGTCGAACCGGCGCAATCGGGTCGCAAGCCTCGGCAAGGATATCGGACCGATCGGCACGCGGATCGAAAATCCGAACATCGACTACGCCAAGCTCGCCTCGTCCATGGGGGTGTGGTCGGTCGGACCGATCACTGACCCCAAGGAGCTCGCCGCAACGCTGCAGCGGGCGGTCGACGTCGTGAAGTCGGGCGAGCCGGCGCTCGTCGACGTCGTCACGCAGCCGCGCTGAGGTCGACCATGGATTTTTGTCGTGCCCACGTCGCGCTCGCAGCGCTCGCCCTGGTCCTTGATCTCTTGCTTGGCCAGAGCGTCGCGAGCGCGGCTTCCGCCGAGAAGGGGCAGGCGCTATTCCTGAAATACGGGTGCTGGCAATGCCACGGCACGCTGGGGCAGGGGGCGGCCACCGGGCCGCGTCTCGCCCCCGACCCATTGCCTTTCGATGCTCTGGCTAATTTCGTGCGCACCAGCAGCGGGCAGATGCCGCCCTACCGCCAAGCGGTCCTGCCGGACGCCGACCTCGCCGATATCTACGCCTACCTGCAATCCGTCGCCAAGCCCCCCGACCCGAGGAGCGTGCCGCTGCTGAATCGGTAGCGCCGCGGGTCCAGCACTTGATTCCATGTTCGGGTCATTGCGGGACCAAGTCCGGGAGGATTCGTTGGTGGAAATTGCTATAGAATGTACCATTGTCACGCGTCCGGTCACGACCAGATGCTACGGCGTCCATCCGACTGAAGTCCGCTCAACAGGAGAATTGTAATGACCGCGGTGCAACCAGTTCAGCAAGTGAGAAGAAGAGGGCATTTCTCTCTGTCGGGCGGGAGCGTTCTGGCCGCAATACTTCTGACCCTGATTGAGGTGTACTTCTTTTGGTTTGCGGGACAGGATGCGCTTGGGCCTCTGGACGGGAAATTGGGCTTCTTCACCCCGGATCGGCTCGGCATCAACATGGCTTGGCTGGTATTCGTTTATCTTGCCTTCCAACTTATCTCGATCCCCTTCGCAATGGCTGACAGGGAGCATTTTATCGGGGTGATCGACGGTTTGGCATCGGTGCTTCCGCTGGTGGTCGCGGTCGTTGGAATATTTCAACGATTCGAGACGCTGAAAACGGGCGACCGCGGCGAAGTGGCCGTTTTGATGGTTCTTGTGAGCCTGGCCGATCTCATAGGCGGGTATGCGATCACCCTCGGGTTGAGCCGCAGGACAATCGGATTCGGCGGGCCGGCGTCCTAGCGCGCCGTCATTCCGGGATGCGAGCGCAGCTCGCAGACCCGGAAGCTATAACCACCGGCCGGGGTCATGGATTCCGGGTTCGCTGCTTCGCGGCGCCCCGGAATGACCAGACTCGCGCGAAGCATCGAACAAACTAGGCCGCCGACATACGCGATGCGTTCAGCGTTTGATGTCGGAAAACGGGTATTTGAGTTCGCCGGATTTGAGCGCAGGCGGATAAAGGACCACCTGCTTGCCCGGCAGCTTGAACTGGTCGATGCCGTTGCCCTCGATCCCTTGATATTGCACCAGCAGCGTGCGCGAGTCCGGCTGCTCGCCGGTCGCATCAAACCGCATGTCGCCGGCAATGGTGTGGAAGGTGGTGTTGTGCAGGTAGTCGGCCAATAGCTTCTGGTCGAGGCTCTTGGTGGCCTCGACCGCCTGCGCCATGACCTGCATGCGCGCATAGGCAAACGGCGGCGTATAGAAGCCGAGCGGGTCGGCGCCCTCGCTCGCGGCGCGGCTCTGATAGCGGGTGAGAAAATCCTTGATGCCCGGGAACTGCAAGGTCGGCTCGGGCACGTAGGTATCGAAGCTCGTGATGCCGTTGAGCAGCGGGCCGAGCTGCTGCTTCACGGCCGCGTATTGCAGCCCGATCAAGCCGCCGCCGAACATTCTTGTCTTGAGCCCGACCTCATTCACCGCGCGCACCATGCCGGCGCTGTCGAGCGGATAGGAGGCGAGATAGACGAGGTCGGGGTTGGTTGCCTGGATGGCGCGCACGATCGGCGCGAAGTCGACCGTGTTGGGCGGGTAGTTCTTGTCGTAGACGATCTTGAGCCCGAGCTTTTGCGCGTTCTCCCGCGCGCCGTCGGTGGCGATGCGCGAGAACTCCGCATCGGCGCCGGCGATGGCGACCGAAGCAGGTTTCGGCTCCATCGAAAGCGCTACCGCGTAGTAGCCTTCGGAAAATCCGAGGCGCGCGTTAGTGCCCTGCGGCACGATGGCAAAGTAGCGGTCGTAATGGAACTGGTCGTTGACCGCGAGCGCGTAGAGCGCGACGAACAGCAAGCCGCGCTGGACCACGATGGGCATCGCCGGCGCCACCATATTGGTCGCGTAGCCGGAGGTCACGAGGTCGACTTTGTCGACGTCGAGGAGCTTTGTGTAGATCCCGGGCACCGTCGAGGGGTTGCTCTGGTCGTCGTAACAGATGAGCCGCAGCGGCCGGCCGAGCAGCCCGCCCTTGGCGTTGATGTCCTCGACCGCCATCTGCGTCGCCAACAGCGCCGCCTTGCCGGTACCGGCGAGCGCGCCGGTGAGCGCCATGCTCATGCCGAGCTTGATCGGCTCGGCGGCCTGCGCCGCAACGCTCAGCCACGCCACGCCGAGCGCGGCGGCGAAACTGACCCAACGGCAATGGATGATACGGCGCGGGGCTGCGGATAACCTCGCCATCACGTCCTCCCGGAGAACCTTGTGGCGCTCGTCTTGGGGCGAGCGTGACCGAAATGTTAGTCCCGACGGGAGCGAACGGGAAGGGGCGTTCCAAATCTTTACATTTGGTCGCGTTTTCTGCGGAAACCGATGTCCACCTCGGGGCAAACCCGAGGGCAGGCTTCTCAGCGAAAGGCTCTAACCGGCGAATTCCTTGTCGTGCGCCCAGGCGACATGGCGCGGTGGCTTTTTGGTCCGGCTCCATTCCTCGATCATCGCCGGCCCCTGCGCCTTCATTTCACGCAGCAGCTCGGGCGTGGCCGTCCATGCAGAGAGCTCAAGACGAAGCCCGTTCGGATCGTGGAAATAGATCGACTTGAAGATTTCGTGGTTGATGGGCCCGACCACGGCGATTCCCATCGCCTCGAGATGCCCCTTGCGGGCGAGCAACTCGTCGACGCCCCTTACCTGGAGGGCGATGTGCTGCACCCATTCGGGGGTGTTGCGATCGCGATCCATGGGCGGTGAGTTCGGCAGCTCGAAGAAGGCGAGAATATTGCCGCCCCCGGCGTCGAGGAAGACATGCATATACGGATCGGGCGCCTTGGTGGAGGGCACCTTGTCCTCGGCCATGCAGCCGACGAGTTCCATGTCGAGAGCCCGCCTGTAGAACTCAACGGTCTCGCGGGCATCGCGACAACGATAGGCCACGTGATGAATTTTCTCGACCATCCGAAGTCACCCCTTTGCTAGACTGCTAGACCGCCATGTCGGGAGGATATCGAAGCATCGAGCGGACGATGGTCGATGGCCTTGACGTAGATCAAGGTGGAGTTCCCGAACCGCTTATGCGAACCCGACTTGTCTGCGGGGTGAGCTTTTCGCTTAACGCGCCGATCTAGATGGCGACCCCGGAGAGATTCGAACTCCCGACCGTCAGCTTCGAAGGCTGCTGCTCTATCCAGCTGAGCTACGGGGCCCCATTTGGGTTAGCCGATCGAGGTGCATCTTGGTCACCATGGCGGCCAAAGGGTAGTCTTGCGCGGCCGGCAGAGTAGCGCAACGTCGTGCGCGCCGCACCGCCACATTTGCGGCAGTATGCCGGGGCGGTCAATACCGGTTGAGTCCCGGGCTCGACCGGGACGCAAGTCCGTCATCGGTACGCAAAACCAAGATCGGAGCGAGGCATGGGGAGGACGGCGTCGCCACTGTTGCTCGCTGCGCTTGTCGCGGCACCGCTATGCGCCCATGCCGAGGTCGGCGAGCTGAGGGTGCCGCTCGGCGCCGGCGGATTCGGCTTCCTGCCGCTGCACATGATGCAGAAATTCAGCCTGGTCGAGAAGCAGGCCGCCGACTTGGGGCTCAACGTCACCGTCAACTGGTCGCATATCGGCGGTCCCCAGGTCATGAACGAAGCATTGCTATCGGGCTCGGTCGATTTCATCGCGACCGGACCGCCGGCGTTCCTGACGCTGTGGGACCGCACCAAGGGCAGGGTCAACGTCAAAGGCGTCGCGGCCATGAGCTCGATGCCGATGTATCTGAATACCCGCGCCGACCATCTCGACAAGGTCGACGACATTCGGCCCGACGAAAAGATCGCGGTCACCGCCGTCAAGGTTTCCATCCCGTCGATCGTGATGCAGATGTATGCCAAGACCAAATACGGTGCCGCCGAGGTGTTCCGGTTCGATCCCTACACCGTGTCATTGACGCATCCCGACGCGATGGTTGCCATGCTTTCGGGCCGGACCGAGATCAAGGCGCACTACGCGTCGTCGCCGTTTCACCAGCGGGAACGAAAAGACCCGTCCGTGCGCACGATCATGACGTCGAGCGAGGTCATGGGCGGCTCGACGACCTTCACCATGATCGCGACCACGCAGAAATTTCACGATGCGAATCCGAAGGTCTACGCGGCCTTCGTCGGCGCTCTCAAGCAGGCCTTCGCGATGATCGAGAAGGACAAGAAAACGGCCGCAGCAGTGCTGCTCGAAGCGATGGGCGGGCGCGGCTGGAGCGTCGAGGAGCTGGTCGAGATTCTCGATGATGCGGACACCAAATACACGACGACGCCGGAAAACGTCATGAAGTACGCAGAGTTCATGCATGGCATCGGATCGATCAAGAACAGGCCCGGGTCGATCGCCGAGCTCTTCTTCGGCGACGCGGACGTAGGCGCCGGCAACTGATTCTTCGGCTTGACCGCGCGGGGACACTCAATCACAGGCTGAGAATCCGATCGTTTGTTCCGGGCGCTTTGCCCTGGCCGCGCGCCGGGCGACCCGCTACGATCACGCAAAACGGCCGATCGCGGCGCGGCCAAGTAGGCGGCGCTCGGCAAGAACGCAGGGGAGGAAATGTTCATGGGACTGAAAGCATGGGCTTGCGCGTCGCGGTTGGCGGCCGCGGCCGTGGTGGCGCTGGTCGCGACCTTCGCCGGGCCGCCGCGGGCTGATGCGGCCGATCCGATCAAGATCGGGCTGAGCATATCGCTGACCGGCGGGGTCGCGCCGAACGGCAAGCAGGTTCTGCTTGCTATGCAGGTCTGGCGCGACGACGTGAACGCCAGGGGCGGGCTGCTCGGTAGGCCGGTCGAGTTTGTCTATTACGACGACCAGAGCAATCCGGCCAACGTGCCCGCGCTCTACACCAAGCTGATCGAGGTCGACAAGGTCGACCTGACGGTCGGACCCTATGCCACCAACATGATCGTGCCGGCGATCCTGACGCTCAAGCAGCACAACATGGCGACCGTGGGCATTCTCGGCGTGGCCGCCAACCGCGAGGTGCACTACGACAAGTACTTCTCCATCATCTCTGCTGGGCCGACGCCGGCGCTCTCCTTCTCGGAAGGCTTCTTCGCCATTGCGATGGCGCAGAATCCGAAGCCGGAGACGGTGGCAATCTCGGCGGCTGACGCCGAGTTCGCGAAAGTCTCGGCCGAAGGCGCGCGCCAGAACGCGCTCAAGAGCGGACTCAAGATCGTCTACGACAAGAGCTATCCGCCGAACACGACCGATTTCGGCCCCATCATCCGCGCCATCCAGGCCACCAATCCTGACATCGTCTACAACGCCAGCTATCCGCCCGACACGGTCGGCATGGTGCGTGCCGCCAACGAGGTCGGCCTGAAGACCAAGATGTTCGGCGGCAACATGATCGGGCTCCTGGCGACGCCGTTCCGGACGCAGCTCGGTCCGCTGCTCAACGGCATCGTCAGCACCGCCGACGTGTTCGTGCCGGCGCCGAGCTTCAATTTTCCCGGCGTCGAGGCGGTCTTGGCGAAGTACCAGGCGCGGGCGCCCGGCGAAGGCGCCGATCCGCTCGGCTACAACTACGTGCCTTACGGCTACGCCGCGGTGCAGGTGCTCGGCGAGGCCGTGGAAGCCACCAAGAGCCTCGACCAGGACAAGATCGCCGCATACATGCACAGCCATCCGTTCAAGACCGTGGTCGGCGATGTGTCGTTCGGTCCCGACGGCGAATGGACCAAGCCGCGCGTTCTGGTGAGCCAGTTCCAGCACGTCACCGGCAACGACATCGATCAGTTCAGGGACATGAGCAAGCAGGTCATCGTATGGCCGCCGGAATACAAGTCCGGCAACCTCATCTATCCCTACAACGACGCCAAGCAGTAGCACGGCGACCGGTCGCGGCGGCCAGGGGACCGTTGGCCCGAACGAAGCGGACTGAATCTTCACCTCCCCCCTCGTGGGCTACGGCATTCCGGGATTTGATTCCTGCGGTGGGCATTTTTTCTACTTTCTGTCAAGAATCCGTCGCGAGAAATTTTGCGATTTGCTGCGGAATCGAGCTTGTGATTCAGTGCTGCCGCAGTCTG
>JBKQHQ010000124.1:0-39048 GCA_052148715.1 Xanthobacteraceae bacterium
GCCCGTAACTACGTGATCCTACCGGTTCGATCCACCTCCGGGGTCATCGCCCGCGCTGCGCGGGCGATGACGCCTTACAAGTGGCGCAGGGATGAAGATCGCCACCTTCAACATCAACAACATCACGCGCCGGCTGCCGAACCTGCTGGAGTGGCTGCAAGCCGCCGAGCCCGACATCGTCTGCCTGCAGGAGCTGAAAGCGACCGATGCGGAATTTCCCGTCACGGCGATCGAACGCGCCGGCTATCGGGCGGTCTGGCGCGGTCAAAAGACCTGGAACGGCGTCGCGATCCTGGCGCGCGACGCCGCGCCCGTCCTCACGCGCACCGAGCTTCCCGGCGATCCGGGCGACACGCAGGCGCGCTACATCGAGGCGGCCGTGCAGGGCATTCTGGTCGCCTGCCTCTACCTGCCGAACGGCAATCCGCAGCCCGGCCCGAAATTCAGCTACAAGCTCGCCTGGTTCAAGCGCTTGATCGGCCATGCCGCGGAGCTGTACGCTGCGGGCGTGCCGGTCGTGCTCGCGGGCGATTATAACGTCGTGCCCACCGAGCTCGACATCTATCCCACCAAATCCTGGGACAAGGATGCGCTGCTGCGGCCGGAAAGCCGCGCGGCGTTTCGCCTGTTGCTCGCGCAAGGCTGGACCGACGCCATCCGCGCGCTGCATCCGGACGAGCCGATGTACACATTCTGGCATTACCTGCGGAACCGCTGGGAGCGCGACGCCGGCCTGCGCCTCGATCACCTTCTGCTCAGCCCCGATCTCGCCGACCGCCTAGCCGACGCCGGCGTCGACCGCGACGTGCGCGGCAAGGACAACGCCAGCGACCACGCCCCGGCCTGGATTCTTTTGCACGGCAAAACCAAAGTTCCGCGCAAGCGGGCCAAGCCAGCGACCGCTTCCGCGCGGAAAGAAAGCCCATCGCCGAAGATGCCTGCGGCCGAGCGCGGCGCGCCGCCCCGGCCCCTACTCGTCATCGACGGCGATTCTTTCGCGCACCGGTCCTATCACGCGCTCCCCAAGACCATCTTGCGGCGGGGAAACAAGGGCGCCGGCGCCATCGTCGGCTTCGCCAATTTCCTGCTGCGGCTTTACGCGGCTGAGCGCCCCCGCGCCGTGCTGGTCGGCTGGGACACGCTGGAGGCGCCCACCTATCGGCACGAAAAATTTCCGGCCTATCAGAGCGGGCGGAAATTTGACGACGCGCTGATCGAGCAGCTCGCCGTGCTGCCGCAATTCGTGGCCGCGTGCGGCTTCGCCAACGCCAAGGCGCCAGGCTTTGAGGCCGACGATTTCCTCGCCGCCGCGGCTGCCGCCGAGGAGCGGCACGGCGGCAGCGTGCTGGTGGCGAGCGGCGACCGCGACACGTTTCAGCTCGCCTCCGCGGCAACGACGATCCTCTTTCCCATCAAGGCCGGCGAGATGGCGCGCATCGGCCCCGCCGAAGTGCGGGAGCGCTATGGGGTCGATCCGAACCAGGTGCCGGATTTCATCGCGCTGCGCGGCGACCCTTCCGACAAGCTGCCGGGCGCCGCCGGCGTCGGCCCGAAAGGCGCCGCCGATCTCATCCGCCGCCACGGCTCGCTCGAAGCCATCCTCGCCGCCGGCCGCTTCGCGACCCAGGCCGAGGCACTGCGGCTCTACCACTCGATCGCCACCATGGATGCCGGCGCGCCGCTCCCGGCCCTCCCCGATCAAGCGCCGACGTGGGCAAAGGCGGCAGAGCTTGCCCGGGAGTGGGAGCTGAACCGGCTGGCTGAGCGACTTGCGGAGATGGCGGGAGCGGAGCCGGGGTGAGGATGAGCGTTGCGGTGGCTGAGGAGATCCTTATGCGGCGCCGCGGTTGCCACGACGACAGGAAATCACAACCGGTTGACCCAGGCCTCTATCTCCTTAAGGATTTGTTTGATCATGGGTTTGTCTTGCGGCAAGGTTCGTCGCTGGGTTCAATTCAACTCAATCCGCACCTCAATGTCCGTTGCTAGTGCTTCAAAATCATTATAGCACTCTTGCACAGCGGCCTGGTGCCCGCCTATCGCACCATCAGCTGGCTTAAGCAGAAACATGGGTTTGCGTGCTTCCTGAGCCATCGGCATGAGTGAGCGGTAGTCCTTGAGCTGTGCCAGTCGATTTTGGTCGGACTGCTGCGATGCGATACTCGGCGGCATATCTAACACAGCCTCAGCGTATGTTCGTGGGGCTCGATCCAGCCAACGCTGAAAGGCCTTGGCGGCTCTGGCCCCGCGCGAAGAATATCGTGACACCACATAGCCAAGTGGCCGCATGTCCCCTTGAGGTAGCTCGAAGCCCAAGTTCTTGGGAGCTCTGTCGCGCCGATCCTTCCATTCCAGCCGCCAAGCTTTTAGCTTTGGCCCAACGTTCTGAAGGCCGCGGATCGAGAACAAGTCAGCTCCAATTGGTACAACTACGAAATCGGCCGACACCAGAGCGCATCGATTGATGGCTCCCAGATTTGGGCCAACATCTATTAGGCCAATATCCGCTGTTTGAGCCGCTCCGACTGACCTGAGCATTCGATCGAAAGCCGCCGTAACGCGGAAAGCACGAGCTTCGCCATTTAAGCAGCGAGACCATTGCGCGGAAAGTTCGTCCTCCACTTCGGACAGCGTCAAATCACCGGGGATAAGAGCAAGTCTATCGGCGATGAGCTGTGGAGTAACGGGAAACAGGTCACCAGTGCCCTCAATAAGCGGCTGCATCGACGAGTAGACTGTGGCAGCCCCGCCTGCAGACCACAGGGTCTCAATGCGGTCGTCTTGAAGGAACATCCCAGAAAGGTTTGCCTGCGGATCGAGATCGACCGCTACGACACGACGCCTGCGAAGCGCGAACATGTAGGCAAGGTGATAGACGAGTGATGTTTTCCCTACCCCACCCTTGTTGTTGAAAAAGGCAAGCGTTTTCATGTCCGCTTCCTAACTATCGCATGTACCCAGGTCGGAGCATTCGGCGGCTCAAACTGAAATTCTGCCGGCAAATTCCCGTTTGCCGCGAGAGCGCGCCGGACGATCTCGAGGCCCTGCCCGAACCGCTCTACGAAGCCATATCCCTTAAGCGCTTCGGCTATGGTTGGGTTACGGTAGTCAGTGAATCCCGGTTGCCCAAATGTTTCAGGAGTAATCGCGCCAAATGGACCGCCTGGGCTTAATATCTCAATGCGGTCCGAGTACCAGGTCACCCGAACCGGCGCGTTAGCACCGTCATAGGTGCGGTGCATAACTGCGTTTCGGACAAGCTGTTGAAGCGCGGCAAGTGGATAGTCAGTAGCTCGTATGTGTGTGCCAGACGCCATTGCTACTGACTCGGCTATTGCGGTGTCCATGAATTCGTCGATCCGGCGTAGCTGATCAGGGATTGTTCCGGTCAGCGTGCGCTCATCGAGCGTCTCATCTGTTAGATTGATTCCAGCTATACGTCGCCAGGACAATATCGCACCGGGGAACCAATCCTGAGGCGACTTTCCGAGCATCAGTATGGCAGTAGTCGTCGGCACTTCGTCACGGCCAATAAGCCGCAATGCGCGCAACTGCTGCTGTGTCGTTCTCTGATTCTGAGCGACAGTGTCTACTGAAACAAGGGATGGTACGTATTCCAATTTAAATCGATTTAGGTCGAGATCATCAAGCGTAGCTCCGCTAACGGGCTGAGCGTCGAATGGGAGATTTCCCCACCGCCGCTTTTCGATGAGCCGCCGCTCTTCTTCCGGTGAAGCAATGGCTCGCCGTGGACCGACCCGAATCCAGGCCCTTCCGCGAAAGCGAACAGGAGGATTCTCCGAAGGATGAACAATTATTACTGCAATTGCGCAGCTATTAACCGTAGCGCGCCGTACTTCCATCATAGGGAAGGGCGTTATCGCGCCGTCATCTCTGATTTGCCCGAGACCCAGCAGCAATTCGTCATCGATCGCGAGGTTCGAGCATGACCCATTATCTTCGATTCCGACAAATACTACGCCGGGCTCACGGTGATCGGGCAGATCATTCGCGAACGCGCACACAGCCTCTCGAATTCGATCCGGGTCGGCCGAGTTTCTCTTCCGTTCAGTTCGATCAGCCTCGCCACTTGAGAGCAGCATCTCAAGATCTTCGTCTATCACAGGCATCTCGTCTACTCCTTTACTGCAGATCGGGGGGCCGTGCGTCAGTGAGGCCTTCGTCGTCCAGTAGCCGATGGCCGGCCGGACACCAACGCGATCTGGATCAATCCGTGGGGAACGCGATACATGGCGCAATCAAGGCCGCGGTAGGCGCTCGGTGATCGTAGCACGGAGCCCTCTGTTGCTCGCACTATGAGTTGCCGTTTACATTTCTGCCACTTGTATTACGCTTGCGATCGACACGCAATCCCACAGCTTGCCTACGCGAAGCCGAGCTTGGCCGACAAGGGGTATCTTCCGGTTCTGTACAGGAGGCGCGGTTCTGCGGGAGAAATAACGACGGCCCGCTACTGTTTCAATTGGAGCCTGCTGGGACCGCCGTTGCCACGACGAGAGGGAACCACGCGCTGAACCTTGTCGATACCGTCGATGCGGATCGTGTTTGCCAGCCAGTCGTAAAAATCCTTGCGGCTTTGCCGATGCGCGGGCTTGTCCTGGTTGCGTCCGGTTTTCACATCCCGGTCTGGCGGAGGGTTGATCCGAATATCGATATCTTCCGAGAACCGGTTGATGATCTGAAAACCCTTGGAAAGCGATGCCCCGCCCTTCAACTCGAACTTCATGCCCAACTGTTGCAGGCCATAGAGGCAATGCATGATCCAATAGTCTTTTTCGACCAATGCCGGATCAATGGCCCTTTGTTGCGCAACGATCCGGATCAGATCGGAGAATTGCGGATGGTTGTGCAGATAGTCAGCCGGCATGAGGCGCCGTGTTTGCGGTCAATGCCCGGGAGAAGAACTTCTTCGTCCTCACGTTTCCGTAATCCCGCGCAGCGCGCCGCAATCGCGGTACATCGTATGACGCAACCCCCTAAGCTTTCCTGACTTAGCGTCCTTAAATTCTTCGAGCCGCTTAAAGTGATGATGGAGGGTGGGAAATGTTGCCTTGAAGATCCGTTCTGCGTCAGATTCATTGGAGACATGAGCCCAAGGCCACGCGTAGTCACTGCTTGATTTCATGACGATCATGAATAAGCCTGAATCGGGGCTCGACCAGCGATGAATGTCCTGGCCGCGCAAATATGGTTTAATGATCCAATCGAGCGATGGGTCTTGTGCGATAAGGCGCTCTCGCGCGGACGCGTCGATGAGGAACGCTTCGTTCAAGCCCGTCTTTATTCCGTATAAAGGATGAACCCCGACGTATTCTGTCAAGGGTGCGCCGTTCTGCTTGATCTTCTCCAACAGTGCCATGACCGCCGGCGGCTCAAGCGTCCAAGTGCCCTTCGTGAAGTGCGCCCGAGGTAGCGGATAGGTCGCCCGTGCCACGGCCGCGTCGAGCCCCTTTTCCGGCACTTCGTCCCGCGGAATGACGCAGACATCTGTGCTGGTTGGCTCGTTGCTATTCACAGGTTTGCGCACAACGAGTACTGACGGAAACACATCGGCATCGGGAAAGAATTTCCTTGCGTGGCCAAAATCCGCGACGAACTCGATCCAGGCGTGGTCGGCAAAAAGCCCGCGCAATCCCTCGGCATAGCCAGCCCGCATCCACTTATTCGTGACAACATAGGAGAGCCGCCCTCCGGGCTTCAGCAATGTCAGGCCTTGGTCGTAGAAATAGACGTAAAGGTCGGCGGCTCCATCGTATGTCCTCGGAAAATCTCGCTTCAACGCCGGCTTAATGGCCCGGATCAGCTCTTGGCGTACATACGGTGGGTTGCCAATGATGGCATGGAAACCGCCTTGCAGCTCGGCGCTACTCCACTCGCGCCATACTCCTGGAAACGCGACCTGCCAATTATGGAATCGCTCGTCGCGCACAAGAGCGCGCGCCTCGTTTAGGAGTCCAGCGAAGCGCACGGCGTCTTTGCGCATTGAAGTCGGAATGCGGTCCAGGATGTCCTTGGACTCAAGGTGACCGTTGCCGCGATCGGTGGCCCCGAGGCGGAGCTTGCCGCGGGCGATATCGAAAGGATCACCGAACTGTCCGTCGAGCCAGGCCCGGACGGCAGACTGAGCCTCGCGGTCGAGGGTGAGCCAATCGAGGGCGTAAAGGATCTTGACGAAGGTGTCGAGCGGCCTGGTCTCCTGCTCGATACCGTCGAATAGCGTTCTCGATTGGTGCACCTCAGCGATATCGATGTCGTTCACGCGCTCGAGCTTTTGCATGGCGAGCGCCTGCGCCATGGCCTTCTGCATCGGCTCGTTGATGAGAAGCTGGCCGCCCCATTTGGTGAGCCGGTCCATGGCGGCGCGCAGCCAGAAGCCGAACAGCGAGTTGCCACGCTGTCGGCATCGTCTTGGCGGTGGGAGAGTTTGAACACGAGATCGGCCACGATGGCATCGGGCAGCTCGATGCGGCCCAAGAGTGGCGCGTTTTCCTGCGCGAAAAGCCCGCCATTGTAGGGCGGGATGCCCAGTGCATCGTCACCCTCTGCGATGGCTCGAAAGACGGCGGCGAGTTTCGGCCAGTAGGTCGCCAGTGAGGATGAGAAGACCTGGCCCTTTGCGATGCGGTCGGCAATTTCGAACCGCATTGTGGTCAATGAGTAGGACTTATAAGGCTCCTGTCGATCTGGAAGCAGCTCGCGATCCTCGGCGTAAACGACGAACAACAACTGGTAGAGCAGGACGAGGGCGCTCTGGCGCACATCGTCAAGGTAGATCTTGTCGATGACGGGTGGACGGAACTATCGTGTTGGTGTAGAGCGGCGACAAGCTTCGGGAATAGCTCGTGAAAGACAAGGTGGGATAGGTCCTTGGTGACCTTCTCCTCCCACATCTTGCCGGCCTCACGCGAGATGTCATGGAACGTGCGCGGGCCTTCGGTCGGCAGGAAAGCACGCTTGCCGAACATGAGGACAAAGAGGCGCAGGCAGCGGTCCGGGGTCACGCGCGGATCAGCCTGGTCGACGAGGTCCTGCTCGTGGCCGGGGAGCCCTAAGGCCTTGGCGAGGTCGATCTCGAAGAAGTCCTCGGAGACGGAGAGCGCGCCCTGGAAATAGAGGCGCCATTTCTGGCCGTTGGTAAGAATACCGAGCCGCAGCCTGCCTGACGTCTGCACATCGACACGGCTGAGGTATTGGAGCATCTGGGTAGAGGGCACGCCCTCCTCTTGGGCTTCGCGTTTGTCGGCCCGGTCGAGGGCGCGGCCCCAGCGCTTGGCTTCGAGGATGGCAAGGCCGTGCTGAAAGCGCCTCCATTGTTCCTTCTCGGCAACGGCATGGGTCCGGGATTGAGTGTCGGCAAAGAGGAGCGCGTCCGGTACCTGTTTGCGGCCCTTGGCCGAGAGCGTTTGCTGCACCTCGACATCCGTCCAGCCCAGAAGCTGGAGTACGGGATAGATGAAGTTCTTCTCGGTCTGGGCCTCGTTCGGCCTTGCGATCTCAATCAAGCTTCCGGCGAGATCCCGCAGGCGGTCCCTTAACGCCTTGAATTCAATGGTGTTCAGTGCGTTCCATTGCTCTGTCCGCTCGATACCCTCGAGGAAGTAGTCGCGTGTGAAGAGATTGCCGGAAATCACGAATCAACTCTCTGCCGGGTGTCCGGAGCGGTTACCTAGCACACCGTTACCCAAGCCAAATGCAGAGAGCTTGCTCGAACAATTCCTCACCCCGCTTTAGGATTATTGACTCATCCCACGCGTCCCGTGATCCTGCACGCTCGGATGGCGCGTAACCTCGGCAAAGGCCCCTCGTCAGTCTTGCGGCATCTACACAATCTATGTTGACATCCTTTCTATAGATGATAAGATTGCGCGCGATTCAAGGGAGCCGCCGGGTGGGCGCGAGCATCAAGCCCGCTGCGACGCAGCAGCAACCGCAGCATTCCCGCTTGCATCGGGAAGCGCTCAAGCGGCCGCGACGTGCCGCGCGCATTGCCGTCCCGCGCGCCGGTCCGTCCGCGCGCGGGCGAATGTGTAGATCCCGCGGCAGTCCCATTGTCATTGCGAGCACCAGGATCGGCGCTCCGCGCCGTCCGAGTGCAGGCTCCGCGAACAATCTCATGTGGCACGCGATTGCCGCGGGCGCGCCCGAAGTCGGGTGTTCCCGACTTCGGAAATGATGATGGCGCGAGTCGGAAACATCCGACTTGCGCTGCGCCCTCGCAATGACGAGTGCGCGACGCCCTGGAGGGCTGGCGACAAAGCACGGCGGTCTGCAATGCTGGAGCTTAGCTCCGGTCGCATCTCATCATCAGACATCTCAGAATTGCCGGAAAACGAAACGAACCCACGGGGCCAGATGCAAGCCGCTCAATAATCCCCTCACCCAAAAAATGCGCGACGGGGCCCCTGTTCTTTTCCTGTATTTTATTCAGAGGAGCGGCGGAGCGCGCGACGCCCTGGCGGGCCGGCGACCACGCACCACGGTCTGCAATGCCGGAGCCTAGCTCTGGTGGCATCTCATGATCAGACATCTCAGAATTGCCGAAACCCGAAACGAACCCACGGGGCCGGATGCAAGCCGCTCAACAATCCCTCACCCGAAATAGGCCTCCCGCACCTCCGGCCGGCCGGCGAGCTCGCCCGGCGTGCCGGCGGCGACCACGCGGCCCTTGGACAGCACGTAGCCGAAATGCGCGATCTCAAGCGTCTGGTGGACGTTCTGCTCGACCAGAAAAACGGTGATCCCGCGCGCGTTGATGCCGCGGATGATGTTGAAATTCTCCTTGACCAGGAGCGGCGACAGGCCGAGCGAGGGCTCGTCGATCAGCAGGAGTTTTGGGGCGCGCATCAGCCCGCGGCCGATCGACACCATCGCCTGCTCGCCGCCCGACATCGTGCCGGCGAGCTGCGCGCGGCGCTCGGCGAGGCGGGGGAAGAGGCCAAAGATCTCGGCGATGCGTTCGCGCGTCACCGCCTCCGACCTTTCCTGATAGGCGCCGACGCGCAGGTTCTCCTCGACCGTCAGCTTGGCAAACACCTTGCGGCCTTCGGGAATGCAGGCGATGCCGGCCGCGATCACTTGGTGCGTGGGGAGCCGCGTGATGTCTTTGCCCTCGAAGACGATGCGCCCGGCGCGCGGCGGCGTGAGGCCGAGGACCGAGCGGATCAGCGTGGTCTTGCCCGAGCCGTTGGCGCCGAGCAGGCAGGTGATGCGGCCGGCCGCGACCGTCAGCGAGATCCCTTCGAGCACGTCGGCCTTGTCATAGGCGGTGTGGACGCCCTCGATCTCGAGCCGGCCCATCTAGATCGCATCCCGATTGCATTGAAGCGCGATGCGCTCCAGATCTTTTGGATTGCGCATGTCCTTATCGGAAAACCGGTTCCCACCCATCGGGTCAAGCCCGAGGGCATGCTTTTTCCGGGACATGCGCTACGCCACTCCCAGATAGGCTTCCTGCACGCCCGGGTGGCGCGCGATCTCTGCAAAGGTCCCCTCGCCGATCTTGCGGCCGTAATTGAGCACGACGCAGCGCTGCGTGATGCGCTCGATGATGCCCATCTCGTGCTCGATGACGTGCTGCGGAGATCTGAAGCCTCCGCGCCGTGCCCCATATGCTGACGTCGTTCACGACTGTAACCAGCGCACATAAACCTCATTGACGACGACCAATGCAACAAAAAGAGCCGCGGTCGTAACTATCCATCGCCACGCTATGAGAATTCCGAATAGTATTGGGTACATAACAATAATAAAAAATATAAGAATAATAAGGAGCGAGAAAGCAGCTGAAGGAAGCCAGTGTAATGGAAGATTTGACTCTATGTATTTTCCAAAAAAATGGTCAATCACCGACCACGTCACGATGGACGCGAATAACAGCACCAGCATCATCGATATAAATTCTTTGTCGTTGAATTTTGCACGGCTACTTAAGTTACCAACCGTCTGCCGTTGCACGAAGTCGTTTAGTTTTGTTTCAATCTCTTTGGCACGCCTACTTAACATACCGAGCGGCTTCAGCAGCCAGTGAGCTCCATTCGCCGCAACCACGACAATCACATAGCTGATATATGTCCGTCCGGTTCGTTTATACAAACCGACGTTTGTGACGCTAAAAAAGATGCAAAATAATATTATGAAGTCGTGCCAATCTGGCGGAATATGAAACGGCAGCCACCCGAAAAGCCAAACCTTTGCAACCTTGTAGTTTTCCACGACCCAGTGAATGTGTTTGGCCCACTTGATGAATTGCTCCGATAAGTCCACAAGAGAGACGACACTCAAAGCGGTGGCAATCTTTTCCCAATATCGACCAATTGCCGACCGTTCGGGTGGCGGTTCGAGCCTAGCGTTCTCGGTAGCCACAACGATAATCCCCGCAAATACTAGACAAAAAAGCTGCAACACTGGAATTGGTTGGCCCTGTGGCTGAGCCAGCCGTGTTGAAGGTTTGCATAACGCGAAACGTGAGTGCGTGCGCTTTCACGCAGCTTCAATGTATTACCACAGGTGGTACTGGCGTTGTCGAGCCCTTTCGCCAGCACAAGGCGGCGGGAGGGCACGGCGCGTCGCCCGTTATAGCCAGATCTGCAACGCACGAGGGCTCCTCGTCACTGAACTGCCTCGGTGTGGACGCCCTCGATCTCGAGCCGGCCCATCTACGCCACTCCCAGATAGGCTTCCTGCACGCCCGGATGGCGCGCGATCTCCGCAAAGGTCCCCTCGCCGATCTTGCGGCCGTAATTGAGCACCACGCAGCGCTGCGTGATGCGCTCGATGATGCCCATCTCATGCTCGATGACGACGACTGCGAGACCTGGCGTGCGCGCGCGCACCGTGAGGATGTCGTCCATCAACTCGCGGGTCTCCTCATGCGTCATGCCGGCAGAGGGCTCGTCGAGCAGGAGGAGCCGCGGCCGGCTGATCAGGGCGCGGCAGATCTCGATGCGCCGGCGGTCGATCATCGCGAGCCCGGCGGCGGGCTCGTCGAGGCGCGAGGCCAGGCGCGGATCGAAGATCTCGATCAGCTCGCGCGCCTCCGCGTAGCCGCGCTCGAGCTCCGCGGCCAAGGCCCGGCGGCGAAACAGATTGAAGGCGAGGCCGTGGCTCAGGCGCTTGTGGTTGCCGACCATGATGTTGTCGAACACCGACAGCGGCAGCAGGATGCGCGAGCGCTGGAACGTCCGCGTGACTCCCACGTGGTAGACCGCCTGCGGCGTGGCGGCGGTCATGTCGGTCCCGGCGAAGGTGATTTTTCCCTCGGCGGCCGCATAGAGGCCGGTGACGACGTTGAACAGCGTGGTCTTGCCCGAGCCGTTGGGGCCGATCAGGCCGACGATCTCGCCTTCGCCGACGTGAAAGTCGACGCGGTCGAGCGCGACGACGCCGCCGAACCGGCAGGTGATGCCCCTGCAGGCGAGCAAATCCTTTTCGCTCATGGCCCCCTCGCCGCCCGCGCCGGCCGATGCGCGCGCAGGCGCGACACCGGCGCCGCACGCGGCGTTCCCCTCCACCAGTCCGGCGCAAGCAGTCTCGCACGGGCGTTAGCCGCCCGGAAGGCCGGGCTCGCCGTCGGCGTTGGGCTCGCGGGCTGAGGGAGCGGCAACGAGGCGCGCAACAAGGGGATTACCCTGTGCGCCGCCTCGCTGCCCTTGATGGCATCACACGGTGGGACTCACGCAACTGTGCGGCCATCAGAACCAGCAGCATACCATGCTGCCCTGAGGCCTTAGAGGTTTCGAGATACCTCGATTCCGCCCTTCCGGCCCGCGGCCCGCCCGGGCAGATACGCGCGCAGCGGCCGCGGCAGCAGCCCCTGCGGCCGGCACAACAGAATAAGGATCACCAGCACCGCATAGAGGACGAACCGGTATTCCTGAATGACCTGGAATTTCTCCGGGACGATCACGACGAAGACGGCGGCGAGCGCCGCGCCCCACGGATTGCCGATGCCGCCGAGGAGGACGATGGAGACGAGAACGAGCGAGTCGCCGAAGGTGAAATTGTTGGGGGCGATGAAGCCCAGCACGTGGCCGTAGAGCGCGCCCGCCATGCCGATCAGGAAATTGCCGAAGGTGAAGGCAAAAATCTTCCAGCGGGCGATGGCAAGCCCGTAGCAGGCCGAGGCGATCTCATCGAGGCGGATGGCGTCGAGGCTGAGCCCGATCCAGGAGCGCTCGAGCCGGCGCACCAGCGCGAAGCTCAGCACCAGCAGGAGCAAGGCGAGCAGAAAGTAGGAGAGATAGAACGAGGCGGTGAAACCGGCGATCCGCGGCGCGGCGTTGAAATTCCAGCCGAACAGCACGATCGGACGCACCTGCATGCCCTGCGGCCCGCCGAGCGCGTCGTTCACCTCGATGAAGGTCTTGAACAGGATGCCGAAGGCGATGGTG
Source organism: Xanthobacteraceae bacterium (assembly GCA_052148715.1). Taxonomy (GTDB): domain Bacteria; phylum Pseudomonadota; class Alphaproteobacteria; order Rhizobiales; family Xanthobacteraceae; genus JBKQHQ01. The sequence continues at coordinate 12,411 of JBKQHQ010000124.1, forward strand.
ACCAGCGCCGCGTAGTGCCCGCGGGTGCGCAGCACCGGCAGGATCAGGATCGAGCCGATCAGGGCCGCCATCAGGCCGCCGAGCGGCAGGCTGAGAACGGCGGGCAGCGACGTGTACTTGGTCAGGGTCGCGGCGGTGTAGCAGCCGACGGCGAGGAAGGCCGCGCCGGCGAAATTGACCACCCCGGCATAGCCGAATTGGACGGTCAGGCCGAGCGCGGCGACCATCAGCAACAGCGCCGTCGTCAGCATCAGCAGGACGAAGTGCTCCTGATGGAACCAGGCGGCGGCGAGCAACACGCCGGCGACGACCGCGAGGTCGAAGGTTCTCTCGTTCGCGCCGATGCCGGCGCGGATTGTTGCCAGGATGCCGGCCCGCGCGGCGAGCGCGACGGCGGCGGCCAGACCGACGAGGAGCGCGCCGAGCGCACGCTCGCTTTCGGCGCCGAGGAAGAGAATGCCGTATAGCGTGATCGCGGCCGCGGCGGCGAGCGCAGGCAATTTGGACCCGTCCCTGCGCCAAGCGTCTTTGCGCCACGCGGCCACGCGGTCACACCCGCTCGCTCGATTTTTCGGCGATCAGGCCGGTCGGCCGCACGGTCATGATGATGATGACGACGGCGAGCGCAAACACGTCCTTGTACGCGCTGGCAAACGGCAGCGCGACGGCGCCGACCGTCTGCAGCCCGGCGAACAGAAAGCCGCCGAGGATGGCGCCATAGATATTGCCGAGCCCGCCGACGACCGCGGCGCTGAAGCCGAAAACGCCGAGCAGCAGGCCCATGCCGAAATTGATCTCGTTGTAGTAGAGCCCGTTCATCACCCCGGCGAATGCCGCGACTCCGGAGCCGATCGCGAAGGTGATCAGCACGATGGCGGTGAAATTTATCCCCATGGTGCGCGCGGTCTCGCCGTCCTGGGCGACGGCGCGGATCGCCAGCCCAAGCTTGGTCCGGTTGATCAGGAGATGGACGGCGGCGATCATCGCCAGCCCCGCCGCCAGCAGGATCACGCTGTCGAGCCGCAGCGTGAACATCCCCCAGCTGAAGGCCTTGGTCGGCAGCAGCGCCGGAAACGGCTTGGGATTGGACCCGTCCGGGTAGATGAGCCGCACGCCCTCGCGCAGCACCGTGCCGAGCATCAGGGTCATCAGCAGCGTGTTGAGCGCCGGCGCCGAACGCAGCGGCAGCACCAGCGCGCGGGCGATCACGGCCCCGAGCGCCGCCATCGCCAGCATCGACACCAGCGCCACCACGACGAGCGCGAGCCACGGCGAGGAAACGTGCGCGGCCTTCATGGCCAGGTAGGTGGCCAAGCCCGTGAAGGCGCCGACCGTGAGCACGTCGCCGTGCGCGAACTGGATCACGTCGAGCACGCCGAAGAACAGCGTGAAGCCGACGGCGACCAGCGCATACATGACGCCCAGCATCGCGCCGTTGATCAGATATTGGCCGAGAAGCGAAACATCCACGAGCAGGCGCCCGGCTAGAATCAAGGGGCGATCTTCACCTCCCCCCTCGTGGGGGAGGTCGGTGCATGCAGACTTGTCTGCATGCGCCGGGAGAGGGGGTCTCTTTGCATAACTTCACTTGCTCAGTTTCAGTTTGAGAGGTGACGCGTTGGACCAGAGCGGACAAAGAGATCTATGCGAAGCGACCCCCTCTCCCGACACATGCAGGCTCGCCTGCATGTGTCGACCTCCCCCACGAGGGGGGAGGTGAAAAATCCGTCACTTCGTCAGCTTGCGCTTGCTGGCGGCGTATTCGCTGTCCTCCCAGATGACCCACTTGTCGTCCTGGACGACGTATTTGGAGATCAGCGGCACGGTGTTCTGCCCGTGGTCGTCAAAGCTCACCGGGCCGATGATCGAGTCGTAATTGACCACGTCGGCGAGCGCGTCGGTCACCTTCGCCCGGTCGGGGCCGACCGCCTCGATCTTGTCGAGCAGAAGCTTCATGCCGGCGAAGGCGAAGGCGCCGTAGGCTTCCGGCGGCTCCTTGAAGCCGGCCTTCTCGTACTCGGCCTGAAACGACTTGCCGCCGGGCAGCTTTTCGATCGGCGCGCCCTCGATGAAGCTCAGCGTGCCCTCGGCGAGCGGCCCGAGGCCCTGGATAAAGGCGTCCGACTTGATGCCGGAGGTTCCCTCGAACACCGCGTTGATGCCGAGCTTGTCCATCTGCGAGCGGATGCGGATGCCGATGGGGGTGAGGCCGCCGAAATAGATGACCTCGGGAGCGAGCGCCTTCGCCTGGGTGAGCTCCGCGGTGAAGTCCTGCTGCTCGGCGGTCACGCCGAAGGTGCCGAGAACCGTGCCGCCGTCCGCCTTGATGAACTGGGAGAAGTACTGGTTGTGGGCCTTGCCGTAGTCGGTCGTGTCGTGGAGGACGACCCATTTCTTGAAACCGAGGCCGGCCATGAACTTTGCCGCCACCTCGTTCTGATTGATCATGGTGCCGTTGATCCGGTGCACCTCCGGATATTTGTTGCGGTAGGTGATGTCGGGAAGCACCGCGCCCCATACCACCATCGGCAGGCCGAGCCGGTTGTAGGTGTCCACCGCGGCGATCGCGGCGGCCGAGCAATAGTGCGCCACCGCGGCGATGATCGCGCGGTCGGCGCCGGCCTTGGTCGCCACCTGCACGGCGGTGTTGGGCTTGCACTCGTCGTCGAGCACGACGAGCTCGTATTCGTATTTCGCAGCGGCGTCGGCGTTGCGCAGCTTGACCGCGAGCTCCGCCGAGTTGCGGCCGCCGATGCCGTTCGCCGCGACCCCGCCGGTCAGCGGGCCGATGAACGCCACCTTGACCTTGTCCTTCGCTACCGCGGGCGGCGTGAAAGCCGTAGCCAGCAGAACCGTCGCCCCGACCGCGATGGCCGCCATTTTTCTGATCATTCGTTCCTCCCATTGCGCCGTGCGCCCATCAACATCAAGAAGCTAACGAGCCTGCAAGAACCCGACCGTCTGGAGCAACCATCGTCCCGCCTGCGCTAGCGCGCAAGCCAGGCGGGCACGCGCTTGAGTGCGTCCTCGCGCGCCGCCGTGTTGGTGCCGACGTGTACCCGGCCGGAGGGATCCTGCGTCCGCGCCACTTCGGTGCGCACATGCACGGCCAGATCGGCCCGGTCGAAATCGTGATAGGCATCGGGATAAATCACGATCCTGGCGCCGGCGCTGCGGCCACGCGCGCCCTCGACCATCTGCTGGCAGTCGTGCGCCGGGGTCCAATCATCGGCGGCGCCTGTGAGGATCAGGGTCGGGACGCGCGCACTCCAGGCCAAGTCGCGCAGCCGGCGGCAGCCCGGGTAAAACGCGACCGCCGAGCGGAAGTCCGCCTTGCCGTCGTGGCCGCCAGCGTACGGCCGCACCGACCACAGCGCCGCGGTGCCGCCATCGGACCAGCCCATGAGCGAGATGCGATTCGGAATGATCCAGGATTGCTCCTGCAGCCAGCGGCGTGCCGCGTTGGCGTCGCCGATGCGCTCGCGCGAGGCCCGCACCGCCCGGGCGATCGCGGGAACGTGGCACTGCTGCGCGATCCCGCGCGCGGCAAAACTGTCCGGGAAGAGCACGGCAAATCCGCGCGCCGCAAGCCGCTCGCCCCAGTCCTGATACCACGGCGCGATGACGCTGCCGCGCCCGGTGAGCCCGTCGCAATCGTGCATCGCCACCACCGCCGGGAAGGGTCCGGTTCCGGCGGGCTTGAACAGCGTGGCGTGCAGCTTCGGGTCCGCCGGTCCAAGATCGATCTGCTCGGCGGCGCCCGCGGCGGCGGTAGCCCCAGCGAGGATCGCAGCGGTCGCAACCAAGGCGATCAGCAAGCGCATCGGAGATGTCCAGTCCAATCGATCCACACCGGAGCACGATGACCTTTCTTCAACTCGTCATGGCGCTCTATCTTATTGTTGAAGCATGATATTTTCCGAAAACCGGTGCCCACTTTTCGGGCTCATGCTTTAGCGTAACACGAATCCGGCGGCGGGAATCCGCGGGGTTTCGCCGCCCCACCGAAGCCATTATGTTTGCGCTATGGGGCGTCAGGCGTGGTGAGGGTTTTTCGGGTGGTGGCGGCTGCCGCGGCAAACCTGCCCGGGTTTGCCTGAACGTTTAATGACTGCCCTCGCCCGGTGATGGAGATCGGATGTGCTGAACCGGTATGATCGGCCTTCGCCCATGGCGGGTGAGGCGGAGGTCAAATATCTCGACGGCGACTTTCGGGTCGTGAAGCCCGGCGCCTTTGTCCGCTGCGGCGTGACCGGCGTCCCGATCCCCCTCGAAGAGCTGAAATACTGGAGCGTGGACCTGCAGGAGGCCTACGCCACCCCCGAGGCCGTGCTGCGCCGGCATTTCCCCAGCGGCTGAGGCCGCCGCATCAGCGCGCCGCCTGTACCTTGGCCAGGAGCAGCCGCCGGAACGCGACCTCCTCCTCGATCACCAGACGCACCGGCAGCACCCGCACCCGCGCCGCCAGCTCGGCAAGCACCTTTTCCGGAGATCTCGAGCCCACGGCAGCGGTGCCGGACAACCGCGCGCTGTCCTTTTCGGTGGTGAGGAGGATGAGGCCTTCCCGCTCTGCCTCATCGAGCAAGGTTGTTGCTTCCGCCGCCCGATAGGGATGGTGATCGGGAAACGCTCGCCGCGCCCGCACGTCGATCCGGGCTTCGGCCAAGGTGGCGAAGAATTTGTCCGGATCGGCAATCCCCGCAAAGGCCAGAACCGACTGTCCGCTCAGCCCGGCAACGGCGGCTTGCTCGGGTTCCAACGCGCCAGTGAAGATCGGAATGCCGCGGCGCGCGACTTCCTGCGCAAGCGCGGACGCCGCCGCGCCGCCGCCGATCAGCAGGATGGCGCCGGCGCGGTCGAGCTGCGCGTCGAGCGGCGCCCGCAAGGGGCCCGCCGGGAAGACGCAGGCATTGCCGATGCCGCGGCGCGCATCGACCACGACGACCGAAAAATCCTTCGCGAGCGAAGGATTTTGGAACCCGTCGTCCATCACGACGAGGCTTGCGCCCGAGGCCCGTGCCGCCGCCGCGCCCGCGGGCCGGTCGCGCGCGACGATCGTCGGCGCCACGCGCGCGAGCAGTAACGGCTCATCGCCAACGTCGGCCGCCTGATGCCGATCGAGGGCGACCTGCACCGGTCCGGCGAGCTTGCCGCCGTAGCCGCGCGTGAGGAAAAACGGCCGCTCGCCGGCCGCCTGCAGCCAGTGCGCGACGGCAAGCGCCGTCGGCGTCTTGCCGGCGCCGCCGACCGTCAGATTGCCGATGCACAGAACCGGGATGCCCGCGCGCCGCCCTCCCCGGCGCAACCGCGCGGCCGTGATGGCACCGTAGGCGAAGCCGAACGGTGCCAGCAGCGCCGCCGTGCTCCCTGCCCGGCGCCACCAGAAACCCGGCTCACGCATCGCGCGATCGGCGATCGGCCCGCAGCTCCGCCAGATAGGGGTCGAGCGCGGAGAGCGTCCGCCCGAGCGCGCCGCACAGCGCATCCACGGTCCTGCGCGCCGCCTCGGCAACCGCCTGCCGGGTCACGGCGTCCCGGAGCCAAGCACTCAAGCCGCGCGCGAGGCCGCCGGCGTCGGGAATCTGCTCCGCGCCGTGGGCGGTATCGAGCGCCAAATAGATCTCGGCAAAATTCGCCACATGCGGTCCGTGCAGGATAGCAGCGCCGAGCTTTGCCGCCTCGATCGGGTTTTGCCCGCCGTGGCTGACCAGCGAGCCGCCGATGAACACGATCGGCGCCAGCCGGTAGACGAGACCGAGCTCGCCCAGGGTATCGACCACATAGAGGTCGGTGTCGGCGCCGAGCGGCGCGCCGCTCGAACGCAGCACCGCCTTGAGCCCGGATGCGCGTGCCAGCTCGAAAATGGCTCCCCCGCGCTCCGGATGGCGCGGCGCGATGATCGTCAGCAGCCCGGCGAAACTTTGCCGCAGCCGTTGATGCGCGTCGATCAGCGCCGCCTCTTCGCCCGGGTGGGTCGAGGTCGCGGCGATGATCGGCCGTGGCCCGATCGCCGCTTTCAGCCTGGCCAAGACCATGGCATCGACCGGCGGCGCCGGAACATCGAGCTTAAGATTGCCGGTCGTGCTGACGCGCGGCGCACCGAGCTCCGCGAGGCGCTCCGCATCGCCCTGCGCCTGCGCGAGGCACAGATCGAAACGCTGCAGCAGCGCGGCGATCGCACCGGGGAAATAGCGCCAGCGCTTGAACGAACGCTCGGACAGCCGGGCATTGACGAGGATCAGCGGGATGCGCCGGCCGGCGCTCGCCAGGATCAGGTTCGGCCACAGATCCGACTCGGCAAACAGCGCGAGATCCGGCCGCCAGTGGTCGAGAAACCGCGCGACGTAACGCGGCGCATCGAACGGCACGAACTGGTGGATGACATCGCCGGGCAGCCGGCGCACCGCCAAACGCGCCGAGGTCACGGTGCCCGAGGTGACGAGCACCCGACATTGCCGCGAGCGGATATGCTCGATTAGCGGGATCACCGCGAGAAGCTCGCCCACGCTCGCCCCGTGCACCCAAACCAACGGTCCGGGCGGACGCGCGACGGCCGTTTCCCCGCGGCGCTCGCGCAGCCGACCGGGCTCCTCCTTACCGCGCCGCAGCCGGTCACCGAGGATCAGCGGTGCGAACGGCGTCAGCGCCAAGGAAAGCCCCCGATAGACTTGCAGCGTCAGCGGCAAACGATCAGCCACGAGCGGTACCTATTGCAGCTGCCGCAACTACCGCGCGGCCGTCGGCGATCGCATAGGCGCGGTCGGTGACGGCGTTAAGCTCGGATTCGACCAATTGCCGCGCCGCCTCGACCGCCGCGTCGTCGGCGTCTGCCGACACCCGGATCGCCGCGCCGACCGCGATGGCGAAGCGGCCGAACGGCAGGTTGATGGACGTGCGGTCCCAGTTGCGCAGCTCGATGCGGCGGCTCGTCGCCACCGCGACCGGGTAGATCGGCCGCCCCGAGGCGCGCGCAAGCTGCACGATTCCCCGTCCGGCGATTCGCGATACTTTCGGCACGTCGGCAGTCAACGCCACGTTGTAACCTTCTTCAAGCGCAGTGAGCAACTCTTTGAACGCAATCACGCCTCCCTTGCGGTGATAGTCGCGCCCGTGGCTGCCCGACCCGCGGACGGGCTCGATCCCGAGCCGGGCGGCGGCAATGGCGTTGATCGCGCCGTCGCGATGCCGGGAAATCAATGCCTTGACCCGATGGTGCTCGCGTTTGAAGAACGGCATCATGAAATGCTGTCCGTGCCACATCGCCACGATGAACGGAATGTTGGGGTCGGAGCGCTCATAAAAATCCGCCGGCTCGATCGCGAATCGATTGGTCCACCAAACGAGGCGCAGATACTCGGCGGCGAGCACGCCGACCGTCTTCTGCGCCCATGGCGCACTGCCGATCTGCCTCAATGATACCATCTGGGACCGTCGTCGGCTTCACCCGGCCGGGCGATCCCCCGGCTTATCCGGATCAAGCAGCCGGTGCATATGCACAATAAAATACCGCATATGGGCGTTATCGACAGTTTGCTGCGCCCTGCCCCTCCATGCCGCATGCGCAGTTGCATAGTTCGGGTAGATGCCGACGATGTCGAGCTTTTCGAGATCCTTGAATTCGGTCTCGCCCAGCGCCTTGAGCTCGCCCCCGAACACCAGGTGAAGCAGTTGCTTGGGTTGTGCGTCAGCCGCCATCGATTTCGATCCTTGCCGTGGGCGCAGTCGCAGTGCGGGGACTAAGCAAGCTGCGAATGCCGCTCACGGAGTAGATCAACCAACGCCGCGTGACGCTCGCGCCCCGCCGCCACGAGCGTATCATGCACCGGGTCGGGCCGGTTGTAGGTTAGAGCTGCGCCCGTGAGAGACGTCAGCGCACCGCCGGCTTCGTGCACCAAAAGATCGGCCGCCGCAAGATCCCAGTCGTGCGAATGGCTCCGCGCCAAGGCCACGTCGATCACCCCCTGGGCGACACGGGCGAGCCGCAGGGCCAGCGAGTGAATATTGGGTACAGTCACGATGGGGACCAACGCCGCAAGACTTTCAAGCTGTCGCTGGCGGCCGGCGACGCGGGCACCCTCGAGCGAGGCGCCGCCGCTCGCCGCAATGGGATCGCCGTTGAGCGTCGCACCTTCACTCTTGACCGCAACGAACAGCTCCCCGCTCACCGGCGCGAACAGTACCGCGACGACCGGCCGGCCGTGGTCGACCAGCGCCGCCGAGACCGCCCAATCCGGGCGCCCGTCGATGTAGGCCCGCGTGCCATCGATCGGATCGACCACCCAGACGTAGCGCGCTCCCTGGCGCGCGCCGTCGTCCTCGCTTTCCTCCGAGAGCCAGCCGAAGTCGGGGTTCACCGTCATCAGGTGATCACGCAGGATCACGTTGGCCGCAATATCGGCCTCGCTCACCGGCGACTGCTTGCCCTTGGTCCAGCTCTTCAAGGGTTGGCGGAACCGGGAAAGAGCGTCGCCACCCGCCTCCTGTACGGCCGCGACTAGACGCGCGCGCGCTTCGGCAAGATCGGCAGGCTCAGCGACCCGCAACGGTCAAACCCTCCACGCGCAGCGTCGGCGCGTTGACGCCATAGCGGAACTCGAGGTCGTCGGCGGGGGCAAGGGTGCGGAAGATGTCGAACAGATGACCGGCGATGGTGACCTCGCTCACCGGAAAGGTGCGCTCGCCGTTCTCGATCCAGAACCCCGCGGCCCCGCGACTATAGTCGCCGGTTACGGTGTTGACACCCATCCCGATCAGATCGGTGACATAAAGTCCTTGGCTGATGTCGGCGATCAGGGCCTGCGGGCTTTGCAATCCGGGCTCGAGATGCAGGTTGGTCGGCCCCGGCGACGGCGAGGAGGATACGCCGCGCTGCGCGTGTCCCGTGGTCTTCAGATTAAGCTCGCGCGCCGTTCCGCAATCCAGTATCCAAGATTTGAGCACGCCATCATCGATGAGTGCCAGCTTATGCGCCGCCACGCCCTCCCCGTCGAACGGGCGCGAGCGCAGACCGCGCCGGCGCAGCGGGTCATCGATGATGCGAATGCCGGCGGCGAACAGGCGCTCCCCGAGCTTCTCCTGCAGAAAGCTGGTCTTGCGCGCAATCGCGCTGCCGTTGATCGCGCTGGTGAGGTGGTTGATGAGCGAGCCGCTCACGCGGGGATCGAATACGACGGGCACGCGCTGGGTCTCCACCTTGCGCGGATTGAGGCGCTCGACCGCGCGCCGTCCGGCGGTGCGCCCGACGCTCTCGGCCGGTTCCAGATCGTGCGCATGCAAGGCCGAGGAGAAGTCGTAGTCACGCTCCATGCTGGTTCCTTCGCCGGCGATGGCGGTCATCGACATGCCGTGCCGCGATCCCAGATAGGCGCCGCGAAAGCCGTGACTGGTCGCCAGCATCATGCCGGCAATTCCGCCCGAGGCGGACGCTCCGCCTGACTTGGTGACGCCCTCGACGGCCAACCCGGCCGCCTCCGCGGCGCGCGCCAAGGATTCCAGGCGCCCCACCGACGGCAGCTCCGTGTCGAGCAGGTCGAGGTCTGGAATCTCGGTGGCCAGCAGATCCGGATCGGCGAGGCCCGCGAACCGATCATTCGGCGCGACCCGTGCCATGGCCACCGCGCGTTCGGCAAGCGCGGCTACTCCGTCCTGTCTCACGTCGTTAGTCGACACGACCGCTTGCCGGCGGCCGACGAAGACGCGCAGACCGATGTCATCTGATTCCGCGCGCTCCGATTCCTCGACCTCGCCGTCGCGTACCTCGACCGCAAGCGAGATCGAGCGCACCGCCACCGCATCCGCGGCGTCCGCGCCGGCGGATCGCGCGGCGGCGACGAGCCGTTCAGCGAGGTCGATGAGCGCGGATTGATCCAGGTAGGAGGACATGCCGGGTTACTCTCCTTGAAGCGGCAAAACACGGGCGAGCCACAGCCGCGGGCCCAAGGCTCGGCGTTCGACCCGAGCGCAAGTCGGATGAGCTGCCGACTGGCGGGACCTATGCAGCATATCGAGAAACCGAGCAAACGCGGCAACACCCTGTCAATCATATCTTCCGACGGATACGCTGCTACGGCTGATTAACCAGGGTTCTTAAGGGGATACCGATTTTGTGGTGGCAACCTTCACGACACGATCGGGCAGTCAAGCTCGACGCAAGACGAGTTCAGGGGCGTCAAATGAGAAGCGGCGGGACAACGCCTGCCGGGTCGAGCCGCGCGTTGCGGCTCGACCCTTCTATGCTACCCGTGCGCTTCGCGACCAGCGATGCCGGGGCCGATGGGCGCCTGCGTATCATCGAGTTGCACCGACGCGGCGTCGTGCTGCGCCGAGCCGTGCGGGGGATGCGCATGGCGGTCAATCTGCCGATTTCAACTTTCCTCGGCGTCGCCATCCGCGTGGTCGCGCCGCGATCGGGCGACAGCGGCAATATCAGCATCATGCTCGAGCATCGCGATCCGGCTTTGTCGGTGCCGCTGATGGTCTCCCTCGACAGCGACGACGTAATGGCCGAATGGCAGACCTGGGCGCGCGCCTTGGCGCTACCGCTGCTGGTGGCGGACGCCGACGGTACGCTGCGCGAGCCGTTCGCGCGCATCGGTGCGGTTCGGGTCACGCGGCCGGTCCCGCGGCGGCGGCGGCGCAACGCGATCAAGACACGACGTCCCTCGATCCTGCTGCGGCGCGCCGCGGCGGTCATGCCGAGCACGCCGCCGGTGCATCGCGGCGAGCTTGAGATCATCGCTCGGGATTGACGATCAGATTACCCGCGCGGCCAGTGTGTCCGCGACCAGGCCCGCGAACAGGATCAACCCGGCATCACGGTTGCCCTTGAACAGCGCCAGACAAAGCGCCGGATCGGCAATGTCGAGGCGCCGGATCTGCCAAGCGAGGTGCGCGGCAAATCCCGCAAGGCCGATCGCGAACACGGCCCCCGCGCCGACCAGATAACCGGCAACGGCGATCAGAACCACCGCAAGCGCATAGAAGACGGCAAGCATCGGCTTGGTGCGCTCCCCGAACAAAAGGGCTGTCGACTTGACGCCGATCAACGCGTCGTCCTCGCGGTCCTGATGCGCATAGATGGTGTCATAGCCGATCACCCAGCAAATCGACCCGGCATAGAGGAGAAGCGCCGGCGCATCGAGCCGTCCGAACGCGGCCGCCCAACCCATCAGCGCGCCCCAGGAAAACGCCAGCCCGAGCGCGATCTGCGGCCAGTTGGTCACCCGTTTTAGGAACGGGTAGATCGCGACCACCAGCAGCGACGCCAATCCGGTCGCAATGGCGAAGCTGTTGAACTGCCGCAACACCAGAAGGCCGATCAAGGCTTGCGCGAGCAAGAACACCGCAGCCCGAACCACACTGACTTGCCCGGATGGAATCGGGCGCGACCGAGTGCGTTCGACTTTCTCATCGAGATCCCGGTCGACGATGTCGTTCCACGTGCAGCCCGCGCCGCGCATGGCAAAGGCGCCGACGAAGAACAAAAGCACGTGCCACGGGTCGGGCAGGAGCGCATGGGCCTGCTCGGCGGCGAGCGCGGCCGACCACCAACAGGGGATGAGCAGGAGCCAGGAGCCTATCGGGCGATCGAGCCGCGCGAGCCGCAGGTAAGGCCGTGCACCGATCGGGGCCAGACGATCGACCCAGTTGCCGGTAGCATCAGCGACGCGTCCGGCAACCTCGTTCATCTTTCGAGGGCGTTACCGGTCAACGTGTCGAACGTCCCCCGTCCCGGCTTCGCGTCCTCTTTGGTCGGCACCTTCGCTACCGAATTGAGCGCGTCGCTCAGCGACGGACCGGCCGGCCGCGGCGGGTTGGCGGCTGCCGTGCAGACCCGCTTGTGCAGTTCCTCGGTGTGCTCATGATTGGTCTTCATTTGCTTCATCGCTTCGGCGGGGATGCCGCACGAGACGCCGTTCTTCTGTACGAACTTGACCACCTTTGCTTCCGCGTCGGAGAATCGGCCGATCAGTTCGCAGGCCTGCTGCGGGGTCGCATGTTTAGCGCCCGCCTCGCGCACGGCGATCGCACGCTTCTCCGCCTCTTGCCGCAACGGCGCGAATTCGTTGAAGCAGGGCGGCATCCCGCCCCCACCGGGGCCGGGCGATGGCCCCGGCGCGAACTGCGGAGTGGCCTGCCCGCCGCCGCCCGGCGGCGGCGAGAACTGCGGCGCCGCCGGCCCGGCGCCCGGCGGCGGGAACTGCGCGGTGGCCGGCCAGCCGCCAGCCACGATCAGTAGGCACGCGAGCGGTAGAGCGCGACCAAGCATGGCCATTCCCCTCCGAATCAACCGTTTACCATAACTAAGTTGTTCGTTACGCACATTAACAACCGGCAAATCCGGCGATAAGGCGGCAAATCACAGGCTCCCACCAGCCGCCAAGGCTGCACCATGGCCCGTTATGACTTCCGTAGTCCAAGCCTCTACCTCGACGCGGCGCTTGCACGCGGAGATGCTATCCCGCTCGACCGCGCGCAAGCGAACTATTTGCAAAACGTGCTGCGGCTTCCATCGGGTGCGGCCGTGCTGGTCTTCAACGGCCGCGACGGCGAATGGCGTGCCCAGCTGAAGGAAGCCGGGAAACGCGGCGCGGCGCTCGAAATCGGCGAGCAAACCCGCGCCCAGACGGCCCCGAGCGACCTCCATTGGGTGTTCGCACCGCTCAAGCACGCCCGGCTCGACTACATGGTGCAGAAGGCAGTGGAGATGGGAGTTTCGCGGCTGCAACCCATCACCACCCGGCACAGCCAAGTCACGCGCGTCAATGGCGAGCGCATGCGCGCCAACGCCATCGAAGCCGCCGAGCAGTGCGGCATCCTGACGCTGCCCGAGATCGCCGAGCCGACCACGCTCGACCGGTTCATGGCCGCCCGGACGCCCGATCGGACGCTGATCTTTTGCGACGAGGATGCGCCGGTGAAGGATCCGGTCGCGGCGCTCGCCGCGACGCGGAAAAGCTCCGGCATGCCGCGCCCTCCCGTCGCGCTCCTGGTCGGTCCGGAGGGCGGCTTCGCGGAGGAGGAGCGGCTGGCGCTCTTGCGCCTGCCGAACGTGGTCCGGCTCGCGCTCGGTCCGCGCATCCTGCGCGCCGACACGGCGGCGGTTGCGGCGCTCGCGCTGGTTCAGGCGGTGCTGGGCGATTGGCGTGCGGACGCCACGGGTGGCTAAGGTTAAGGCTCTTGCGGCAAACGCGGTCGAAACCTTGGCGATGCCATGCTAAAGGGCCAACCGAGCGCTTAGAGCACTTCCCGATTACCTTGAATCGGGAAGTGCTCTAATTCTTCATGTTTGGTCGCATTTCTTGCGGAAAACCGGTGTCCACTTTTCCGGGAAATGCTTTAGCAACGGCAACAATGCATGCGACCGGAGTCCCCAGTGACCGATGCGGGCGAGCCTGACACGCGGGCGCAGGCGCTGGTTAGCGCGTACGAGCGCGCGGGCTATCGGCGCGTCGAACCGGCCATCCTGCAGCCGGCCGAGCCTTTCCTCGACCTTTCCGGCGAGGACATCCGCCAACGCATGTACCTGACGGTCGATCCGGCGGGACGCGAATTCTGCCTACGGCCCGACCTCACCATCCCGGTCTCGCGCGACTATCTCGCCTCGTCCGCGGCCGGGCGGCCGGCGGGCTTTTGCTACCTCGGTCCGGTTTTTCGCTACCAGAGCAATCATGCCAACGAGTTCCTGCAGGCTGGCATCGAATCCTTCGGCCGCACCGACACCGCCGCGGCCGATGCCGAGATGCTGGCCCTCGCGCTCGAGGCGACGACGCACTATGGCCTCCCGGCGCCGGAAATCCGCCTCGGCGATGTGGGGCTGTTCTCCGCCCTGATCGCGGCGCTCGATCTCACGACGGCTTGGAAGCGCCGGCTCGCCAAAGACTTCAACCGCAAGACAAGCCTCGCGCACGATCTCGAGCTGCTCACGCGCGCGCGAGCCAACGCCCCGCTCGCCTACCAAGGTGTCCTCGCCGCGCTCGCCGGCTCCGACCCGAAGGGCGCCCATGCGCTCGTCACCGATCTGCTCTCGATCGCCGGCATCAACACCGTCGGGGGCCGTACGGTCGATGAGATCGCCGATCGTTTTCTCGAGCAGTCGGCGCTCGGCACCGGAGCCGGACTGCCGCAAGAATTGCGCGGCATCATCGAACGGTTTCTCGGCATCGCCGGCGATCCCGACGAGAGCGCGGCCGAGCTGCGCGCGCTCGCCGCCGACGCTCAGATCGCGCTCGATGCCGCGCTTGACCTGTTCGAGAGCCGTGCCGGATTTCTCGCCGCCCGCGGCGTCGACGTTGCCTCGATCCGCTTCGCCACGGCGTTCGGGCGCGGTCTCGACTACTACACCGGCTGCGTGTTCGAGCTGCTCGATCCGCAGGCGCGTGAGCCTGGTCCGCTAGCCGCCGGCGGCCGTTATGACGGCCTGCTCGCACGGCTCGGTGCCGCGCAGCCGATGCCGGCCGTCGGCTTCGCCGTTTGGATCGAACGACTCGCTGCGCGCGGAGGCGCCGCATGAACGCGCCGTTTGTCATTGCGGTGCCGAGCAAGGGCCGGCTGCAGAAGAACGCGGAGGCTTTTTTTGCCCGCGCCGGCCTCGCCTTGGTGAAGCCGCGCGGCGCGCGCGACTACCGCGGCGCGTTCGCCGGCATCGATGGGGTCGAGGTCGCCTACTTGTCTGCCGCCGAGATCACCGCCCAGCTCGCGCAGGGCGCGGTCCACCTTGGCGTCACCGGCGAAGATCTGGTGCGCGAGATGATTCCCGATGCGGACGCGCGCGTGGTGCTGATCGACGGCCTCGGCTTCGGCCATGCCAACGTGGTCGTCGCGGTTCCGCAGGCCTGGATCGACGTGTGCAGCATGGCCGATCTCGACGACGTCGCGACCGCGTTTCGGCTGCGGCATAACCGTAAGATGCGCGTCGCCACCAAATACGCCAACCTCGCGCGCGGCTTCTTTGCCGCGCATCACATCGTCGACTATCGGATCGTCGACAGCTCTGGCGCAACCGAGGGCGCGCCCGCCGCCGGCACGGCCGAGCTGATCGTGGATATCACGACGACCGGCACGACGCTCGCCGCCAACGGACTGAAAGTGATCGAGGACGGCGTCATCCTGCGCTCCCAGGCAAACCTCGTCGCCGCGCGGACGGCCTCCTGGAATGCGGCGCAGCGGGAGCTGGCCCGCATGCTCCTCGACCGCATCACCGCGCAAGCGCGCGCGCACGCCTACCGCGAAGTACGCACGCGCTTTCCCGCCTGCAACGACGCGCTGCTGGCCGAGGCGAAGGAAAAATTCGGCATAGCGACGCCGTTCGGCGGCCCGACCTCGTCCGGCATGCTGACCCTGCACGCGCCGCCCGAGCAGATCTACGGGCTGGCGAGCTTCCTGCGCGACAACGGCGCCACGACGGTTTCGGTCAGCCGATTGGATTACGTGTTCGCGCGCGAGAACCCGCTCTACGCGCGGCTCGAAGCGGCACTCGGCGGGTAAGCGTTGCGGATCGATGCTATGCGGCCGACTGCTCGATAAGCGAGTGCGCCAGCCAGTTTTATAGCGCCAACTCAATGATTTGCAGAAGAACTCTTAGGAGATTTTTTCATGGAAATTTTTGCTACTAAGTAGACTGATTACTCCAGTCAATGATTGGAGATGCGCCGTGGCGGATATCGAGAAAGTCAGTGTTGCCCTGACGCGCGAGCAACCTGCCTCCCTTAGAGCCGCCGTCGCTGCCGGCGAGTACGCGACCACAAGCGAGATCGTCCGCGAAGCCATCCGCGACTGGCAGTTGAAGCGGGAGCTTCGCCGAGAGGACATCAAACACCTTCGGCAGCTGTGGGACGAAGGCAAGGCCAGCGGACGCGCGCGGCCATTCGATATTGAGCGCCCGATCGCCGCCGCGAAGGCGCGGCGCAAACCGACCGGCGGCAGGTGACGCGTGTCTTCATATCGCCGGCGGCGGACCGTTACCTGGAAGAGATCTGGCTGATGATTGCCGCCGACAATCCGGCGGTGGCGACGCGGCTCATACGGTCCATCGGCGCAAAGATTGCGCATCTGGCCAATCATCCCCGGCGCGGACCGCGCCGGCAAGACATTCAACCGGCCGCGCGCATTCTGATCGAGGGGCCGTATCTCGTCCTATATGAGACACATCCCGACACAGATGACGGCCCTGTCGACGAAGTGGAGATCGTCCGCGTTGTGGACGGACGCCGCGACCTAACAAGGCTGTTTTGACCGACGCGACTTGCGCCTACGCGTCTATCCTTTCCGCATCGTGACCGCCACGGCTCTGATGTCCGCGCCCTGGGGCACGATCGCGACCGACTGCTGGTTGCCGCTTGTGTTCACCGTCAGGTCGGCCACGAACACGCCGGCGTCGACGCGCGCCTGGATCCGGCCGGCGGCGGCGCGGCCCGAGATTCGTCCGCTCACATTGCGGGTCATTTCACTCCAGCTGCCCGACAGAGAACCGGCCCGACTCTCGACATTGCTGCTGACCTCGAAGCGATAGCTGTCGCTCGCGCAGCGAAGTTGTTGCTGCAGCGTGCTGCCGCCGCCGCCCACCGCATATGACGCCCGACAGCGTATCCGCTCACTGGTGCCGTTCTGCAAGTCGATCCGGCCGCCGCCGGACCAAGATCCGGCCAAGCCGGCAAACGGATTCGCTTGTGCTTGGGCATGCACGGAAGAAGCAATCAGGCAGAGGCTGATCGCAAATGCCGACCCCGAAACAGCGCGCGTGAAGAGCTTTTTCGATTCCGGTAGCATGGCCTGAACCCCTCAATGTGTGATCTCTATGCTCGTGTCGACTCACCCAACGAGCTTGCACTTCGCTTGTAGTTTTTGCCGGCAAGGCCGTCTGTGACCGGGATCACGGGGCTGCGCGGTACCCTATCGGGGTTCTTTCGCCGCCGGCCGGCTCGGCCGGAACACGACAAAGTGCGACAGCGAGAAATTGACCAGGAAGCTCACGCCGATCGCGCAGAGCTTCGCAACCAGCACCGGCAAGACATAAGCAACCGCGACAAGCGTTATCGTGTTTGCGATCAAGCCGGCGATGCCTGAGACGACGAACGTTCCGTAGTCGCGCCAGCGCAATTGGCGTCCCGACTCCGCCGCAAAGGTGATGAAGGAATTCATCACATAGGAGCCCGACACCGCCACCAGCCAAGAGAGAATGTTGGCCGGGACGAGCGGCAGGCCGAGCACATAGTATCCAAACAGAAAGATGCTGTAATCGATCAGCGTGTTGACGACGCCGATCACGCCGAAGCTCATGGCCTTGAGCCGCAGGCTTCGGTCCCGGCTGGCGCGGACCAGGCGCTCGAGAATGGTTGGCGACGGATTCTGACCTGCCATGGCCGCCTCGCTTAGCACGTCCGCTCCGCCGCGCCGAGCCTTTCCCGCCCGCCGCAGACCCGCCGGCACGACAGGGGTATTCTCTTGCGCTATAGATGCATCCGGAGACGAGTTCGAGCGATTGGTTAACGGGCTCGGCCCCCTGGTCGAAAGGTATTGCGGCGATGATGGTCATGAGCGACCCGGCAACCGTGCCCGCGCGTTCCGCGGCTGGCCTGTCGATCGTGATACCGCTGTTCAATGAGGCCAAGGGCCTGCAGGATCTGCATGCGCGCGTAAGCGAGGTCGCAAGACGGCTGCGCGCCTCGCGCGGGCTGGCCTGTGAGGTCGTCTATGTGGACGACGGATCGAGCGATGCGACCCTTGCGGTCGCTAAGGCACTGCCGGCCGACGCCCTCGACGTTCAGGTCGTCTCGTTCTCGCGCAATTTCGGCAAGGAGGCAGCCTTGCTCGGCGGGCTCGACCATGTCCGGCGGGGCGCGGTGCTGTTCATGGACGGCGATGGCCAACATCCACCGACCTTGGTGGAGACGCTGGTCGGCCATTGGCTCGACGGCGGCTACGACGTGGTCTACACCGCCAAGGCCCACCGCGAGAACGAGCCCCTGCTGCGCCGGCTCGGCGTCAAGGCTTTCTACACGCTGATCAATTGGGGCACGCGCCACAAGATACCGGAGGACGCCGGCGACTTCCGGCTGCTGTCGCCGCGCGCCGCCGCAGCGTTGCGCCAGTTGCCCGAGCGCAACCGTTTTTTCAAAGGCCTGGCAAGCTGGATCGGCTTTCGCCAAATCCGGGTCGACTACCAGCCGGCCGAGCGGGCGCATGGCCAAACCAGCTGGAAGCTGACGACGCTCGCCGCCTTGTCGATCGAAGGCCTGACCTCGTTCTCGGTCGCCCCATTGCGCATGGCGAGCCTCCTCGGCCTGTTGATCGCGGCGAGCGCGCTGTTGTTCGGTGTCATGATCCTGTTGGAAACCTTCCTGTATGGAAAGGATGTTCCCGGATATCCCTCGCTGGTCGTCGGGCTGATGGTGCTCGGCGGCGTCCAACTCATCATGATCGGCGTCGTGGGCGAATATATCGGCAAGATCCTGTCCGAGCTGAAAGCGCGTCCGGTCTATTTCGTCGCCGAGCACAGCGTCAAAGCCGCAGAGGACGCGAGCGCCGCGGACGCGAGCCCGGCGCGCAATGCGGCGGAATGAGTGATGAGCGCGGCGGAACAACAGGACACGACGATTGCTGATCCGGCGCCGCGACGGATTTGGCTGTGCGCCGACGACTACGGCATCTCGCCGTCGGTCGACACGGCGATCCGCGAGCTGGTCATGCGCGGTCGGCTCAACGCCACCTCGGTGATGGTCGTCGCGCCGAGCTTTCGGCGCTCGGAAGCAATCTCGCTCGGGATCTTGAACTCCGGACACAAGCGCGTCGCCATCGGCCTGCACGTGACCCTCACGGCCCCCTTCGTGCCGTTGAGCCAGGGCTTTCGGCCGCTGCGCGACGGCGCCTTCCTGCCGCTCGACCACACGCTGCGGCGGGCCTTCCTGCGCCGCTTCAGCCGCCAACGGTTGGGCATCGAGATCGCGACCCAGCTCAAGGCCTTCGTCACCGCCTTCGGCCGCCCGCCCGATTTCATCGACGGGCACCAGCACGTCCATCTGTTGCCGCAAGTGCGCGATGCGGTGCTCACCGTCGCAAGCCAAGCCGCGCCGCAGGCGTGGGTGCGCCAGTGCGGCCGCGTCATGCCCCTGCAGCATCGGGTGGCCGACCGCAAGGGTCACGCGCTCGACGTCATGAGCCAAACGTTTCGGCGCCGTGCGCGCAGGCTCGGCGTGCGCACCAATCCGGCATTCGCCGGTACCTATGCGTTCACGGATAAGGCGGATTACGCCAAGCTGTTTCCCCGCTTTCTTCACCACCTGCCGCCCGACAGCGTGGTGATGTGCCATCCAGGCTTCGTCGATGACGAGCTGAAACGCCTCGATCCGCTCACCCTGTTGCGCGAGCGCGAATATGAATTCTTCATCGGCAACGAATTCCCGCGTTTGCTCACCGAGCAGGGGATCACGCTGCAGACGAGAGAGCAATAAGAGCGTAACCATCAATGTTAGCTCGGCCTTTTGCACGGCGTTGTGCCGACCGGGGTAGCGAGCGCCAATCTCGCACCAAGGGCGCCGGCTCTCCGTCGGTCGTCTGTTTGCGACATTTTCGTGACCGCCCTCCCCCGGCGCCTGGTGGCTTCCTACATATGCGGCGGCCACTAAGCTCGGATATGGAGAGGACCGATGACGCCGCAGGAACGTGAGCTGGTCGCAGACCTGTTCGATCGCTTGTCCCGCCTCGAGGGCGCGCCGCGCGATGCCGATGCCGAGCGCGTGATCGAGGATGGCCTGAAGCGCGCCCCGCACGCGGTCTATGCGCTGGTGCAGACGGTGCTGGTGCAGGACGAGGCGCTCAAGCGAGCCAACGAGCGTATCCAAGAGCTGGAAAGCCAGACGGATGGCGATGCTGAACCGCCACGTCAAGGCGGATTCCTCGACAGCATGCGCGATGCCCTTTTGGGCCCGCGCGAGCAGCCGCGCGGCGGGTCGGTCCCGTCGATACCCCCTGCCCGTCAGCAACAAGGCAGCGTATGGGGCACCTCCGGGGGATACGCCAATCCACCGCCTCCCGTCACCGGCTACGCTCCGCAGGGTGGCTTCGGCCAGGGTGGTTTTGGTCAAGGCGGGTTTGGTCAGGGTGGCTCGTTCCTTGGCACTGCGGCGTCTGCCGCGGCCGGCGTGATCGGGGGCGCGCTGCTGCTTGACGGCATCCGCTCAATGTTCGGTCACCACGGGGGTGCGAGCGCCTATGACCCGGGACACGGTGTCGCGTCCTCGCCGTGGGCCGGCAGCGCCTCCCACGGCGACCTCGCGCGCGAGGCCGGCCTTGACGATGTCGGTCGCGGTGGCGGCGATGCGGGGGGACATGATCGCGTCGGCCTCGCGGACACGTCGGATGATGACAACAATGTTGCCGACGCGGATATCGACCCCGACGATGGTGATTTCGGTGGCGATGACGGCGGGTCCGATTACGCCTGATCGTCCAGCGAGTCAGGACCGCCCATGCTGCGGCGTCTCGACCGCATCGATTCAAGCGATCGGATCTAACAAACAAATCGCGTCAGAAGCGAGCCGAGCCGACCTAAGGAAGGCGGGCGACAGGAGCCGACCCGTCGCCCGCGCCAATTATGTCAGATCACGACCACCTTGGTGCCGACATTCACGCGCGTATAGAGGTCGATGATATCCTCGTTGCGCATGCGGATGCAGCCTGAGGAGACCGCCTGGCCGATCGTCCATGGCTCGTTCGAGCCGTGGATGCGATAGAGCGTCGAGCCGAGATACATGGCGCGGGCGCCGAGCGGATTGTCGGGTCCGCCCGCCATGAAATGCGGCAGGTCAGGACGCCGCTTCAGCATCTCGTCCGGCGGCGTCCAATCCGGCCACTCGCGCTTGTTGCTGATGTGATGCACGCCGGCCCAGGTGAAGCCGGGGCGCCCGACGCCGATGCCGTAACGCAGCGCCTTGCCCTCATCCTGCACCAGATAGAGGAACCGCTCGCGCGTATTGATAATGATTGTTCCTGCGGTCTCTTGGCCGAGGTAGTCGATCACGTGGCGCAGGTATTTCGGATCCATTCCGGGCCGTGCCGGTTCGCTCCGGTCGGCCGGATCCCCGATCAGGTAGCTTTGCGGCTCCACTGCTTGCCGCACGGTCCGGTCGGCTTGCACGTCGGGCGTCGCGTTCCTGGCGGCGCCACCGCCGAACAGAAACTCGATGAATCCGCCGCCGAGATTTTGCCCGTCGCCATAGGCGTATCGAGTCGAGGCCACGGGGGCCGCAGGCTGCGCCGCTGCGGCGAAGGTTTGCGCCGGCACGGTGCGGACCACCCCGTATTGGTCGGCGCTGAGAGACAACGGCCCGGCGGACGCCGAACCGACGCCAAGCGCGCTCACGAGAAGCATTGGAATTATGTGTCTGTGCATCGGTGTACTCTGAACTATTTCACCCGGAGGAAGGCGCCTATCGGTGACGCCCCTTGCCGGCGCCAGTACAGGCGCAAAACGCATCGGATTGGTAAACGCCGACGCCGCGGCCTTAACCATGCGGCACGAAGCGAGCCGATTCATCCAATTAGAGTTTATTTGGAGTAAAGTGCGGGCGCGTATGGTTAACCGGACATGTAGCATTACGCTTTCGTGCTACGGGGTCACGCGAATGCCGCGCGTGAACCAGGCGTTAAGCGCCCCCGGATAAAAGCAGCAGACGGGGCGTCGCGTTTGGGGGCGAGGGTGCAGCAGAAGATCTTCCGGATCGAAAGGAACAGCGGACGCGCGCCACTCGCCGCCGTCCTTGGTTCGGCAAACTCCACCCCGCAGCACGACGAGATCATGACCGAGCTCAGGGCGCTGCGCGCCCTGATGGATCCGCAACAGGCAGGCGCCCAGCAGATCGAGGCGCAAAAGGCCAAGCTCACCGAGTTTCAAAAGCTCAAGGAAGAGCTCGACGTCGTCTATGATGCCATCAAACGGACCAAGCACGAGATCGCGACGCTGCACGTGAACGCATTTCGCGGGCCGGAAATGGGGCGCGCGGCCGGCGAGCTCGGGGCCGTCGTCGGCGGCACGGAATCCGCCACCCAGTCGATCTTGGCGGCGACCGAGGAGATCGATCAAGCGGCGAACACGCTCTCCGCCTTGGTCAAGAGCGATCAGGAGCGCGGGCTCGCGCAAGATATCCAGGACCGGGTCATCAAGATCTTCGAAGCCTGCAACTTCCAGGATCTGACGGGTCAGCGCATCGGCAAGGTCGTCACAACCTTGCGATTCATTGAGCAGCATATCGTGCAGATGATCGACATCTGGGGCGGCATCGAGGCGCTCGAGGAGTTCAAGCCCGACGCCTCTCCGGAAGGGGAAGGCGACCGCAGCCTTCTCAACGGACCGAAGCTCGACGGCGACGCCGGGCACGCTTCGCAAGACGATATCGACGCGCTGTTCACCTGAGACCCACGACCGAAGGCGGGCGACGGACGAGTGCCTGTGGCCCTGTCCGCCGACCATCACTCTTGTTCATCCACCAATCTTGGTATGTTCTTTGCTTCGCTCGGCAGCTCCGGACGTAGCCCAAAGCGGCGCCGAAACGGGGGAGCACCGATGAAGGACGGGGCGTTAAAACTGCTGGGCGGCAGCCTGCTGATCACGGCGGGGGTTACCTGGGTTTTGAACTTTCCCAATCTCCCGGCCTTGACGGGAAACGCCCCCGGGCCGACCGCCGCCAGCTCCACGAGCGGCTCGCACGATATTCAGCAGAGCTATCTCGCATGTTTTTTCAGGAGCTCGCTGCCCATCTCGGCGGGCGCTCCCGCTTCGGGCAACTACGCATGCCCGCTTGATGGCAAGCTGAACCTTGTGACCTTCGGCGCTTTCGGCCTTCTCATGTTGGGAGCCATGGTTGAAGGAAGGCGCAGCGGCGCCAAATCTCCGCCCGCTCGGAACGAAGTCGCCCGGCAGGCCGCCGCCCGCCGGCCGATCACGCCGCCGAAAGATTACGTGAAAAAGCAAGTGCTGCGCAGATCGACGCGGAAACGGCGTCGCTGGTAGCCCGGTCAGAGGAAGATCCGAAAAAAGCCGGCCCTCGGGCTTGACCGAGGGTCGGTACCGGTTTTCGGAAAGGATCACCTCCAACAATAACATTGAGCGCGATGACGACTCGAAGAAAAATCATCGTGCGCTAGGACTGGTCCAGACTCTTGCGCATCACGTTCGCTGCAACCGGTGCGAGGCTCGCGAACTCGGCGGTGGCGCGGATCGCTTGCGGCGTTTGCGCGTGGTCGCAGGCCGCATAGCCGAGTTGCTCGAAAAATCCCGCAGTCTCGGTCGTGAGAAGCCAAACGGCGGTGGCGCCGCGCAGCGCCGCTTCCGTTTCGAGCAAAGCCACGATCGTTCGCCCGACGCCGCGCCGGCGCACGGGCGGCAAGATCACGATCGAGCGTAGGAGCGCGTCGCGGCCGTGCATCTCGAGGCCGCCGAAGCCGACCGGAACGTCATCCTCGGTGACGAAGCGCCAGAACGAGGGGCCTTCGGCTCCAATGTCGTCGTTCGGCAGCTTGGCCTTGGTGAGCGCCGCCGCCAAACCGTCGCGCTCCCACACCGCCAGCGGCTGCGCGAAAAGCCGAACGCTGGCGCTCTCCGTCTCCATCACGCGAGGCTCGATACGGCGGCAATAATGAGAAACCTAAGCCTTCGGTGAACAGCGGACGTAGATCGAGGTGCCGTAGCGACCATCGACCTCGGCGTCGACGTAGCGCATCACCAGCACCTTTCCGTCGAACGACACGACTTCGCGATCCTGCGGCCCACCTGCTTGACCCGGAGGACCGACGTAATTCTTACCGCCTGGTCCGCCCTTTAGGCGGAGTTCCTGTTGCTGCGGTTGATCGGCAAGGTGCATCATGACGCCGCCGTTCGGGCCGGCGCCGATCACGTAGGGCTTGCCGCACAGGCCCTTCGCCTTGGCTTCCATGCGCGACCGTTGCGAGGGATCGTGATAGGCGACAAAGCCCCAGCGACCAATAATCTCCTCGGACCGGATCGTGGCCGGCACGTCCGGCGTTGGGGGAGGCTCAGGCGCCGCGGCCGGTGTACCGAAGCTTCCGAAGCTCGGCATCTGGCAGGCGCCAAGCGCCAGCGCACCGACAGCCATCGCTGCAGGCAGCAACCGGCGCGAGCGGATACAACGCATAAAAAAGCCTCCTGGCCGCATGAATCCGGCGCGTGGGGAAACCAAGCCCGTCGCTCCAGCTGAGCACGGCCTATCATTGCCACAGCGCCTTCGCCAGCGTGCCGGGGCATTCCGGCAATTCCGTGCCAAACTTGGTTTGGCATCGGCTTTTCGTTGGCTCCGGTAGGGCGTCTTGCGGGCCACGGCAAGCGCTCCCATCGTTTTGTTCTATCACACTTTTTTCGGGAACGCAGGTGTCATGCCACCGACCGCTGTCGCCTCGGACCGATCCGATTATCAAGCTTTCGCCTGCTTTGACCGGCTTGACACGTCAGATGCCAGCCCCTATTTCCCCCGCGACTTTGGCACTCTCCTCATTTGAGTGCCAAAGTCCCTTCCGATTGAGGCTCTTGATCAACCAACAGCGCGCGCACCGCGCCGACGAGGAAGATATGGCGAAGACGACATTCCGTCCCCTGCACGACCGCGTGGTCGTGCGCCGCATCGAAGCCGAGGAGAAGACTGCCGGCGGCATCATTATTCCGGACACCGCGAAAGAGAAACCGCAACAAGGCCAGGTCGTCGCCGTCGGCCCCGGCGGTCGCGACGACAAAGGCCACCTCACGCCGATCGATCTGAAGGCAGGAGACAAGGTGCTGTTCGGCAAATGGTCCGGCACCGAGGTCAAGCTCGACGGCGAGGAGCTTCTGATCATGAAGGAATCCGACATCATGGGCGTGCTCGCCTGAGCCCCACAATCGCGGCCGTCATCCCGAGGGCTCGCCGTCGACCACCTGTTCGGCGCCGCCGACCGGTCGACATCCGGCCCCTCTGATCGATGCCTACCGAACAAACGCAGGAGTAATCTGAAATGGCAGCCAAAGACGTACGATTTTCAACCGATGCGCGCGACAAGATGTTGCGCGGCGTCGACATTCTCGCCAATGCGGTCAGGGTGACGCTGGGCCCCAAGGGCCGCAACGTCGTCCTCGACAAGAGCTTCGGCGCTCCCCGCATCACCAAGGACGGCGTCACCGTCGCCAAGGAGATCGAGCTCGAGGACAAGTTCGAGAACATGGGCGCGCAGATGGTGCGCGAGGTGGCCTCGAAGACCAACGACCTTGCCGGCGACGGCACCACCACCGCCACGGTTCTCGCGCAATCCATCGTCAGGGAAGGCGCCAAGTCGGTCGCCGCCGGCATGAATCCGATGGACCTCAAGCGCGGCATCGATCTCGCGGTCGCGGCCGTGGTGAAGGATATCGAGAAGCGGGCGAAGAAGGTCGGTTCCTCGGCCGAGGTTGCCCAGGTCGGCACCATCTCGGCCAATGGCGACCGCTCGGTCGGCGAGATGATCGCCGGCGCCATGCAGAAGGTCGGCAACGAGGGCGTGATCACGGTCGAAGAAGCCAAGTCGCTCGAGACCGAGCTCGAAGTGGTCGAAGGCATGCAGTTCGACCGCGGCTACCTTTCGCCCTACTTCATCACCAACGCCGAGAAGATGGTGGCCGAGCTCGAGGACGCCTACGTCCTCCTGCACGAGAAGAAGCTCTCCGGCCTGCAGGCCATGCTGCCGGTGCTCGAGGCGGTGGTCCAGTCCGGCAAGCCGCTTCTGATCGTCGCCGAGGACGTCGAGGGCGAAGCGCTCGCGACGCTCGTCGTCAACAAGCTGCGCGGCGGCCTCAAGGTCGCGGCCGTGAAGGCGCCGGGCTTCGGCGATCGCCGCAAGGCCATGCTCGAGGATATCGCCATCCTTACCGGCGGCCAGCTGATCTCCGAGGATCTCGGCATCAAGCTCGAGAACGTCACGACGCAGATGCTCGGCCGGGCGAAGAAGGTCATTATCGAGAAGGAGAAGACCACCATCGTCGACGGCTCGGGCAAGAAGAAAGAGATCGAAGCCCGCGTCGGCCAGATCAAGGCACAGATCGAGGAGACCACGTCCGACTACGATCGCGAGAAGCTGCAAGAGCGGCTGGCAAAGCTCGCCGGCGGCGTTGCGGTGATCCGCGTCGGCGGCGCCACCGAGGTCGAGGTGAAGGAGAAGAAGGACCGGGTCGAGGACGCCCTCAACGCGACCCGCGCGGCGGTCGAGGAAGGGATCGTGCCCGGCGGCGGCGTTGCGCTGTTGCGCGCCCGCAAGGCCGTCGGCCGGCTGAAGAACGAGAACCCCGACGTCCAGGCCGGCATCAACATCGTCCTCAAGGCGCTGGAGACGCCGGTGCGGCAAATCGCCGAGAATTCCGGCGTCGAGGGCTCGATCGTCGTCGGCAAGATCTTGGAGAACTCGTCCGAGACCTTCGGGTTCGATGCGCAGAAGGAGGAGTATGTCGACATGGTCGAGGCCGGCATCATCGACCCGGCCAAGGTCGTGCGCGCGGCGCTGCAGGACGCCGCTTCCATCGCCGGCCTGCTCGTGACCACCGAGGCCATGGTCGCCGAGCTGCCCAAGGACAAGCCGGCTCCGGCCATGCCGGGCGGCGGCGGTGGCATGGGCGGAATGGATTTCTAAA
>JBKQHQ010000125.1:0-44824 GCA_052148715.1 Xanthobacteraceae bacterium
CGAACGGCGATCTTACATATCCTCACGCGCCCTCTCGGCCGAAGCCTTCGCCGACGCCGTGCGAAGCCACTGGGCGATCGAGAACAACCTCCATTGGACCCTCGACACCACCTTCAATGAGGATCTGTCACGCCTGCGAGCTGGTCACGGCGCCAAGAACATGGCCGTCATCCGCCACTTCGCACTCAACTTGGTCCGCCAAGCCATCGACAAACGATCCATCAAAGCACGGCGAAAGCGCGCCTCTTGGGACCCGAAATATCTGCTTCAAATCCTCGATCCGCTTCCCCGTTAACCTGGACTCGTTGCCCTGGCTTGCCCGATCAGCGCCTTAGCGCATGATCCGGCGGGCCTTGTCCTGCGGCTTTGGGGGGCTCGAAGCTTGCGGGCCCGCGGCGATCCGATTAAGGAGCGACGCACAGAGCTTCGCATGTCCCGATCCAAGCCGCCCTCGGCCAATGACGAAGAATCCGGCCCTCGGCTCGAGGCCGACGCGGACGCGCTGACGCGCATCGCCACGGCGCTCGAGCGGTTGGCGCCACGTTCCCCCGCGGTTCCGGATTTCAGCCTCGCGGACGCGTTCGTGTGGCATCCGGAAGGCCTGCGGCCGACGCCGGTGCGGCGCGTCAACCGGGTCGCCATGACGCTGCTCAAGGGGATCGATCGCGTGCGCGACACCCTGGTGGAGAATACCGAGCGGTTCGCGCGCGGCCTGCCCGCCAACAACGCACTGCTCTGGGGCGCGCGCGGGATGGGCAAATCGTCGCTGGTAAAGGCGGTGCATGCCAGCATCAATGCCTTGAGCGAGCAGGACCGCGCGGTGGGCCGCACGATCCTCATTGAAATTCACCGCGAGGACATCGAAAGCCTGCCTGACCTCATGGCGGTGCTGCGCGGCGCGCCGGAGCATTTCATCGTGTTCTGCGACGACTTGTCGTTTGATGCCGACGACACCTCGTACAAATCGCTCAAAGCGGTGCTGGAGGGCGGCATCGAAGGACGACCGGACAACGTGCTGCTCTACGCCACCTCCAACCGCCGCCACCTGCTGGCGCGCGAGATGATGGAGAACGAACGCTCAACCGCGATCAATCCGGGCGAGGCGGTCGAGGAAAAAGTGTCGCTGTCCGACCGCTTCGGCCTGTGGCTCGGGTTCCATCGCTGCAGTCAGGATGAGTACCTATCCATGGTCGAAGGCTATGTGGCGCATTTTCGCATCCCGCTCACTGGAGAGGAGCTCCGGCGCGAAGCGCTCGAATGGGCCACCACGCGGGGCTCGCGATCGGGCCGCGTCGCTTGGCAGTACGTGCAGGACTTGGCCGGTCGCCTCGGCGTTTTGCTCAGCGAGCCGTCCGGGCGCCGCTGACCCGTGTCCGGCAACGCCTCCCGTTCGCGCGGTGGAGGCCGGTTCGCCGTCAAGCAGAAGGGCCGATCAAAAGCGGGCTGGCAGGCTCAGCCGCCACGGTCGAGAAAGGGCATCGGATCGACCGGCGTCGAGCCCTTGCGCACTTCGAAGTGCAACTGCGGCGAGGACACGCCGCCGGATTGGCCGGAGCGGGCGATCACCTGACCGCGCTTGACCGTGTCGTCGCGCTTTACCAACAACTCGCTGAGATGCGCATAGATCGTGCTGTAGCCGTTCGGATGCTTCACCAGCACGAGGTTTCCGTACCGTTTGATGGCGTTGCCGGCATAGGTCACCACGCCATCCTCGGCAGCTTTGATGGGCGTACCTTCCGGCACCGAGAGGTTGATGCCGTCGTTCTGCTGGCCGTCGGGTGATTGCCCAAAGGGAGGGGAGATGACCTTTGCGCGCACCGGCCAGCGTAAGCTTGGCAGCGAACCGGTCGCGTCACTCTTGGGGTTGCCCGGAGTCTGCGGGTCCGGCACCTCTTTCAGGATCTTTATCTTCGGAGCCGCGTCCCCCTCGGGGATATTCTTGCCTATAGGAGCCGTCGGCGGCACCTGGGGCTGCGGCGGCGTCGGCGCTTGCGCATGAATTTGCGCGCCGGGGATGACCAGGCGGTCGGCAAGATTCACTTTGGTGTATGGCGCCATATGGTTGGTTCGCGCGAGCGCGATCAGCGGCTGGTGGTACTGCTTGGCAATCTTGATCAGGGTTTCGCCTGGAGCGACGATGTGCACGTACCCGCCCGGGGCGCTGGGAGTGCTCGGCGCGGTGTGATCCAACGGCGGTGTCGGTAGCGGCGGCGCGGGGATCGCGAGGGCGCGTCGCGGAATGACGAGCCGCTGTCCGGCGCGCGGCAAGCTGACCGTGCTCAAGCCGTTCGCCCGGCGGATGGCCGCCGCCGGAACCCCGTATTTCCGGGACAGCGCGTCGATCGTTTCGCCGGCTCTGACGGTAATTGTGGCACCGCCATCCCGGGTCCACGGGGTGCGCGGTGCGGCAGGCGAAAGGGATCCGGTGATCTCAGGGGTGGCGTTGGGCGGGTATGGCGACAAGCCTTTGCCGCCGCCAACGGTCCCCTCCGGCGCCGTGTTCGCGCTCAGGCGCGGCGGCGGTGGTGGGGGCGGTGGCAGTGGAGCGGCCAAGGGCCGCGCTTCGACCCGAGCCGTCGGCGCAGCTTGGGCCGTGGAGCCGGTGGCTTCGCCGGTCCCCGCGGTCTCCCGCGCGCTGTAGGGGCTTGAAAAGGGATTTTGGCCAAGCCTCGTCGAATCCGAGCTACAGCCGGCGCCGAGGATCGCGGTCAGCACCAGCGCAGCCCATGTCGGCCACGCGCGTGCCTGGGACAACCTAAACGACAAAGGCATACCTACTCACTCGTACGCTACGAAACTGGCGGCGAGTAAATACCTGCGGGAGTAAACAAGGCTTTAAGTCTTAAAAAGCCGCGCATTAACGTTAATTCCGGCCGGAAAACCTCGATAATTCACGGACTTGGCCACCCAGCGAGGAGACGAAGCGAACGCTGATCAAGGCTTCCGAGGTGAGCCCTTCTTGGCGCCTGGTAACCTTGCTCAGGATTTGCGTACCCGAGGGCGGGCAAAGCCTAACCAGCATGGGTCTCGCCCGCGACGAGGGTGCTCCGCGAAAGCACTCTTGGCCTGCCGACCGCGCAAGGCTTCGTAAACCGCACGGCGCATTTGCCGACCGTTGGTTGGGAACCAAGGTCCACGGAGATGGATTAAGAAGCAGGGGCAAGGTTCCGTTGCAAGCATCCGCGCCGGTCAGACAATACGTAGCAGGGGTCACCGATTGCCTCGTGGGCGGAGGCAAGATGGGTGTCCGCATGCGCGCGACGGATTGGTCGCAAACACCGCTCGGCGCCGCCGACAGCTGGCCGCAGAGCCTACGGACTACGGCAAGCCTCTGCCTGGAATGCCGAACCGCCGTCTTCCTGGCGTGGGGACCTGAACTCGTCATCCTCTGCAATGATGAGTGCGCGGCAATCCTCGGCGACCAGCATCCAGCGGCGCTGCGCGAGGCTGGCCGCGGGGCTTGGCCCGACCTTTGGGCGGTCGTGGGGCCGATGCTCGAAGGCGTCATGCAAAACGGACAGGCAACGCAGTCGCGCGACCTGCTGTTGATGACCAGCCGGAACGGTTTCAGCGAGGAAACCTATTTCTCCTTCGCATGCTCTCCGGTTCGAGACGAAAGCGGCGGTGTGGGCGGAGTCTTCACGTCCGTGACCGAGACGACGAAAAAGGTCGTCTGTGAACGACGCCTGCGCGCGCTCGCCGAGCTCGGCGGCGTAACCGCCGAGACCGAAGACGAGGCTATTCGTGCGTGCCTCACTCTCCTCCAAGCCCACGCAGCCGATGTCCCGGTTGCACTGCTCTATCGCCTGGACGGAAAGGATCAACGAGCCGTGCTGCAGGGCACGGCCAAGGTCGATCGTGGAGCACCTGCCGATATCGTTGAGCTTGGCTCTGGAACGTGGCATTTCGCCGACCTTGCGCAAGGCCGGTCGAAGCTTGTGCGCGACCTGCCGGCGCCCATTGCCGAAACGCTGCGCTCTCCGTGGAACGATCCGATCCATGCGGCCCTCCTCGCGCCAATCCTGGCCGGCGCCGAGCAGGAGATTCATGCGGCGATTGTCCTTGGCGTCAGTCCAAGACAGAAGCTCGACGCCGAGTACGAAGATTTCCTCAAGCTTGTCGCCGGCCATGTCGGCGCCGCGGTCGCCAAGGCCCGCTTAGCCGAACAGCAGCGCGCGTGCGGCATGCCGCTCGCCGGAATCGAGCGCGAGGAAACGCGCACGCTCGAGATCCTGCACCGCATCGGGGCCGCCCTGGCCGACAATCTCGATCTTGAGCGGATCGTGCAAACCGTCACGGACGCGGCGACGTCGCTTGCGGGAGCTCAGTTCGGCACCTTCTTTTACAATGTGGTGGACGACAAAGGTGAAGCGGATACGCTTTACACAGTCTCGGGCCTTGCAGGCGAGAGCTTCTCCAAGCTTCCAATGCCGTGCAGTACAGCCCTTTTCGACCCAACCTTCCGCAGCCACGGCGTCATCCGGTCGCCCGACATTCGGCAGGATCCGCGCTACGGAAAAAATGCGTCGCATCTTGGTATGCCGCATGGCCCTTTGCCGGTCGCCAGCTACCTAGCGATCCCCGTCGTCTCCCGTTCCGGCGAGGTGCTCGGTGGCCTCTTCTTCGGCCATGAGCAACCCGGCATGTTCACCGGACGGGTGGAGCGGCTGGTCGCCGGAATTGCCGCGCAGGCCGCGATCGCCATCGACAACGCGAACCTTTTCCGCGCCGCGCAGACCGAACTCGCCGAGCGTCGCCGGGTCGAGCAGCACCAAGAATTGTTGCTCGCGGAGTTGAACCACCGGGTGAAGAATACGCTGGCCATCGTGCTGTCGATCGCCACCCAGACACTGCGCCACGCCGATTCCGCGGAGATCTTCCGCGCCGGGTTCGAAGCCCGCATCATGGCGCTCGCCGAGGCGCACAACTTGCTCACCGACGGAAACTGGGAAGGGGCTTCGCTGCGGGCCATCCTCGAGCGGGTGCTCGGTCCCTACCGAGCCGAGGGAAGGCAACGATTTCATATCGAGACCGAGAATGACGTGCGGCTGGGGCCACAGACGGCGGTGGCGATGGTCATGGCCTACAGCGAGCTCGCCACCAACGCCGCGAAATACGGCGCGCTGTCGGGCGATTACGGTAGCGTCAATGTTGCATGGTCGGTCAACCGCGGCGAGAAACCGCCACGTCTGCGGATCAAGTGGGAGGAGACCGGGGGACCGCGCGTTAACGAGCCTTGCCGCAGCGGCTTTGGATCGCGGCTGATCCGCGGACTCTCGCATGATGCATCCGGCAAAGTCGACATGAAGTTCCTGGAAACAGGTTTGGTGTGCATGTTCGACCTACCGCTAACGACAGGAGATCGGGCATGATTGCTGCCGCCGCGGAAGAGCCGAGCCGATCACGTTGCGACCAGCGCGTCCTCGTGGTCGAGGACGAGTTCCTGATTCGAATGTTGCTGGAAGACATGCTCGACGAGCTTGGCTACGCAGTCGCAGGCATTGCTGGACGCCTCGACGAGGCCGCCGAAATGGCCAAAAGCGGCGCCTTCGACCTCGCCATTCTCGATGTCAATCTCGACGGCGAGGACGTCTTTCCGGTCGCCGACATCCTCGCCGGTCGCGGGGTGCCCTTCGTCTTCGTCACCGGCTACGGCGGGCGCGGACTCCCCGAGCCCTATTTCACCCGCCCCACCCTACAAAAGCCATTTCAGATCGACGATCTCGGCAAGACGCTCGGCGCGTTTTTCGCCGGCCGCGAGTTATAGGCAGACCACGTTTTGTTCAACCAAACAGCTGCGCCAGCGCGGTCATGAAGGGCTCGTCGGTGAGATTCAGTCGCAGCGGCGTCACGGCGATGCGGTTATGCGCCAGTGCCGCAAGGTCGGTGCCGTCGCGCGGCTCCGGTTGAGCTTCGCGCGCAAAGGCGATCCAGTAGTAGGGATTGCCGCGGCCGTCGTAGCGCGGCTCGATGTGCAGGAGCTCCATGTCGCGCTTACCCTGCGACGTGATGGCGATCCCGGTCACGGCCTCGGGCGGGCAATCGGGAAAATTGACGTTCACGAGCACATCGCGCGGGACGCCGGTTTTGAGCACGCGTTGGATCAGATCCGGCGCATAACGCAAGGCGGTCGGCCAATGCGGCTCTTTGCGCGAGCCGCCGCGGTAGGCTTGCGACAAGGCGAAGGACGCAATGCCGAGCACGGCTCCTTCCATCGCGCCGGCGACGGTTCCGGAATAGGTCACATCCTCAGCGGCGTTGCGGCCCCGGTTGACGCCGGACAGGACGAGGTCGGCGCGCTTTGCGCCGAGAAGGTTGCGCACGCCCATGATCACGCAGTCGGTCGGTGTGCCCTTCACGGCAAAGCGGCGCTCGCCGATTTCGCGCAGCCGGAGCGGATCGTTGAGCGACAGGGAGTGCGAGACGCCCGACTGGTCGTATTCCGGCGCGACAACCCAGACGTCGTCCGACAGCGCACGGGCGATCTGCTCGCATATTTCCAGCCCTGGCGCGTGAATGCCGTCGTCGTTGGTGACCAGAATGCGCATGACGTCAGCTGCCACCCAAGTGGGTCAAGCCGCCCATATAGGGCCGCAGCACCTCAGGCACGGCGATCGCCCCGTCGGCCTGCTGGTAGTTCTCCATCACCGCGATCATCGCCCGACCAACCGCGACGCCGGAACCGTTCAGCGTATGGAGATGCCGCACCGCTCGCCCCTCATGGGTTCGGTAGCGGGCGCTCATGCGGCGAGCCTGGAACTCGCCGCAGATCGAGCACGAGGAGATCTCGCGATAGGCCCCCTGCCCCGGCAGCCATACCTCGATGTCATAGGTCTTTTGCGATGCAAAGCCCATGTCGCCGGTGCACAGGGTGACGACCCGGTAGTGCAGCTCGAGCCGGCGCAAGACTTCCTCGGCGCAAGCGAGCATGCGCTCATGCTCGTCGCGGCTCTGCTCGGGCGTCGTGATGGAGACGAGCTCGACCTTGGTGAACTGGTGCTGACGGATCATGCCGCGCGTATCTCTACCCGCAGCGCCCGCCTCGGCGCGAAAGCACGGCGTGCAAGCGGTCAGCCGCAGCGGAAATACATCCTCCTCGAGGATCTGCTCGCGCACCAGATTGGTCAGCGGCACCTCGGCGGTCGGGATCAGCCAGAGCTCCGTTGTCGTGCGAAACTGATCGTCGGCGAATTTCGGCAGTTGTGCCGTACCGAACATCGTATCATCGCGGACCAGAAGCGGCGGGCTGACCTCAGTGTAGCCGTGCTCGGTCGTGTGCAGGTCGAGCATGAACTGGCCAAGCGCGCGTTCGAGGCGCGCGAGTTGGCCTTTGAGCACGACGAAGCGGGCGCCGGACAGCTTTGCCGCGGTCTCGAAGTCCATGAGGCCCAGCGCTTCGCCGAGCTCGAAATGTTGCTCGGGACGAAAGTCGAAATCGCGCTTGGCACCAAACCGATGATGCTCGACATTGTCGTCGGCGTCCTTGCCGTCGGGCACATCGTCGAGCGGCGTGTTGGGTATGGCCGCAAGCCGCTGGCGCAGTTCATCCTCGGCGCGTTGGGCCTCCCGTTCGAGCTCCGGGATGCTGGTCTTAAGCGCGGCAACTTCCGCCATGAGCGCCGTCGCGCCGGCTTCGTCCTTGCCGGCCTTCGCCTGACCGATTTCCTTCGAGGCGACGTTGCGCCGCGCCTGGGCCGCCTCGAGCTTGGCGATGGCGGCGCGGCGTCTCTCGTCGACCTCCAAGAGCTCGCCCGCTTGCGGCTCGAGGCCGCGCCGTTCAAGGCCGCGCTCGAACGTGTCGGCGTTCTCGCGGATCCACTTGATGTCGTACATGCGACGTCCCGAATTCGGCCTGACCGGATGCGCCGGTCGATCCGCGACGAGCGAAAGGCTCACTCGGCGGGGTTGGCAGGAGCAGCCGCGCCGCCGGTCCCGGCTTGGGCTTTCTTCTCGACGATTCGCACGGCCCAGATCGCGCCCTCGTAGAGAAGCAGGAGCGGTACCGCAAGCGTCGCCATGCTGATGAGGTCCGGCGGGGTGAGAACGGCAGCGATCGCCGTGATGGCTAGGATTGCATATCGGCGTTTGTCGCGCAGCTGCTGCGACGTGATGATGCCGACGCGACCGAGCAGTGTGAGGATCACCGGAAGCTGGAAGGCGACGCCGAACGCGAGCGTCAATGCCATCATCAGCGAGAGATATTCCCCGACCTTGGGCAGCAGCGCGATCTCGGCGTGGCCGGCATCGCCGAGCTGCTGCATGCCGAGCGAAAACCGCACCAGCGTCGGCATGACGAGGAAGTACACCATCGCGGCGCCGAGCACGAAGAAGAACGGCGTCGCGATCAGATAGGGCAGAAAAGCCTGGCGCTCATGCCGATAAAGACCCGGCGCCACGAACATGTAGAGCTGCGTGGCAATGACGGGAAACGACAAAAAAGCGGCGCCGAACATCGCCAACTTGAGCTGGGTGACGAAGTATTCCAGTAGTGCCGTGTAGATGAATTTGGACTGCTCCGGCCCTGCCACCCAGACAAACGGCCAGACCAGGACATTGTAGATCTGCTTGGCAAAAATGAAGCAGAGAAAGAACGTGATGAAAAACGCGATTAGGGCCTTGATCAGCCTGGACCGCAGCTCGATCAGGTGCTCCATCAAGGGCGCTTTCGTCGCCTCGATGTCCTCGTGCGTCATGCGGAGCGGTCCCCCCCGCCGGCGGCGAGCTCACGCTCGGCAGGCTGCTGCCCGCTGGCTTCGGGTTCCGGCGCCGCGGGGAGCTCGCCTTCCGCAGGCTGCTGCGCCGCGGGACCGGTGGCGGGCTCAACAGGCGCCGCCTGCCCCGCCGGCGCGGGCGTCGGAGCGCTCGACCCGTTCAGAGGCATAGGCTCGGCGGGTGGCGAAGCGGCCTCGGGAGGGGCGGCCGGCTTGCCTTCGATTGCGCCTTGGATCTCCTTACGCGCGGTTTCGATCGGATCGAAGTGGGAAGGCAGATTGCTCGCGGTTTGGCTGATCTGGTCGACCTGCTTCTTCAGATCGGCCATCTCGGCCTCGCGCATCGCCTCCTGGAACTGACTCTGGAACTCGGCGGCCATGCGGCGCACCTTGGCCATCCATTGCCCGGCCGTGCGCAGCACCGCCGGCAACTCCTTCGGCCCGATCACGATGAGCGCGACGATGCCGATGATGACAAGCTTTCCCCAGTCGAGCTCCAACATCTCAATTCCAACTCCAAGGGGCGCAGACCGCGCGCGTCGGCCATCGCCCCCTCGTCGGTCCTACAGGCGTCGGACTTTGGCCGTCAGCTCGCCTTGCGGCTCTCGGTCTGCGACGAAACCGTCTCGGCCGACTGATGATGGTCGATGGTTTTGACGGGTTCGGCAGTCCGGCTCTCGGCAGGCTTCTCGTCGTCCTGCATTCCCTTTTTGAAGGCTTTGATGCCTTCGGCAAAGTCGCCCATCAACGAAGATATCTTGCCCCGGCCGCCAAACAGCAAAAGCGCTACGGCGAGCAAGGCCAGCAGATGCCAAGTGCTCAGACCCATCGAATATCCTCCACTCCGGGGCCGCGCGGTGCTGCTCCCGCCTTGTTTTCATGCTGAAGCTAGGCTTGGCCGGGAGCAAAAACAAGGACCGGGCTTGATCGCCCTTAACGCGGGCGACTCCGTTCAGGCGATTTCCTCGCTCTCGCGCTTGGTTTAGTCGCCTAACGAAGTGGGTGCCAGCGTGAGGTCGAGGTCGTCCGGCTCCAAGGGATCTTCATCTTCGCGCAGGGTCGGATCGTCAGTCGGCGCGGGTACGGTAAATCCCGGCGGCAAGCGGCCATCCAAAAGGCCGGAGCCCTTCAACTCCTCGAGGCCCGGAAGATCGCCGAGCGCCTCCAGCCCAAAATGCAACAGGAACGCCGGCGTGGTGCCATAGGTCACCGGCCGTCCCGGAGCCTTGCGCCGGCCGCGCAACCGCACCCAGCCGGTTTCGAGCAGGACGTCGAGAGTGCCCTTCGAGGTCGAGACGCCGCGGATCTCTTCGATTTCCGCGCGCGTGACGGGTTGGTGATAGGCGATGATGGCAAGCGTTTCCATGGCGGCGCGGGACAGCTTTTTCGGCTCGACCGTTTCGCGGCTGAGCAACCAGGACAGGTCGGCGGCGGTCCGGAAAATCCACTTGCCGCCGATGCGCGCGAGGTTGACCCCGCGTGGCGCGTATTCGGCCTGTAACCGGTGTAGGATCTCACGCACGTCAACGTCCGGTGGAAGCCGCGCTGCCAACGCAGCCTCATCGAGCGGCTCGGCAGCCGCGAACAGCAAGGCCTCCAGGAGCCGCATTTCCTCCGGCCGCCCATCCTCGGCGATTGCAGGCTCTTTGCTGGTCATCACGCATATCTCGGCCAAACTCGCCATAGTTGCCGCATTCCCCTATTGCCCGGTATCCGGATGGAGCTGATCGCCTCGAATCGGCCCGCCATCACCTTCAACCATACGCTTACGCAGATAGATTGGGGCGAAAGCGGTGTCCTGATGGACCTCGGCGAGCCCCTCGCGGACAAGCTCGAGCGTTGCCGCAAAGCTCGAGGCGAAGATCGTGGCGGCCTGTGCGGGCTCCCCCACATAGGCGAGCAGGAACACATCGAGCCTGCTCCAATCCGTGCTCTGCCCCACCAACCGTTCCAGCGCCGCGCGCGCTTCCGCCAAGGACCACACGGTACGTCTCGCCATGTGCACATGCGAGAGCGCCCGCTTCTGGCGCTGCGCCGCATAAGCGGAAAGCAGGTCATAGAGCGTCGCCGACCATTCGGGGCGCTTCACCTCGGCGATCGGCTCAGGCAGCCCGCGGGCAAAGACGTCGCGGTCGAGTTGAGGACGCGCGAACAGCTGACTTGCCAGACTGCGAAACGCCTCGAGGCGCTTGAGGCGCAAGGCGAGGCCGGTCGCCATATCCTCGGCGCTCGGCCCGTTCGGCTCGCTGGCATCGGGCAACAAGAGCCGCGACTTGAGATAGGCGAGCCATGCCGCCATCACGAGGTAGTCGGCCGCGAGCTCAAGGCGCAGCTTGCGCGCCGCCTCGATGAACACGAGATACTGATCCGCCAAGGCCAGAATGGAGATCTTCGCGAGATCCACCTTTTGCTGGCGGGCGAGCGTCAGCAAAAGATCAAGCGGTCCCTCGAAGCCTTCAACATCGACAACCAGCGCCGGCTCGTCCGTTTGCGGCTCGGCAAAGCTTTCCGATTGCGTCTCGTCGGGACTCATGACGTTTCGATCCCCGATCCGGCGGAAACGGTGGCCGCCATCATTTCGGCAAAGGTCTTACGCGCCTTGGCGACATCGATCGGACGCGGTGCGCGGCGAGCTGCCAAGGCGGCTTCGGCCCGACGTGCCGCGGCGCCCGCAAGCGGCGGCGCCTCACTCGCGACCGCCAGCATCTCTTTCATTCGTCCGTTGCAGTGGAGCACCACGTCGCACCCTGCGGCGAGCGAGGCCCGCGTTCTCTCGGCAAGGGACCCGGACAGGGCGCCCATGGACACATCATCGCTCATCAACAGACCGTCGAACCCGATCCAGCCACGAATCACGTCGCCGATCATCATGGCCGAAGTCGTCGCCGGCGCGACAGGGTCGATGGATGCAAACACCACATGCGCGGTCATGCCGAGCGGCAACTGCGCAAGCGGACGGAAGGCGGCGAAATCGGTGTGTTCCAGCAGCGAGCGCTCGGCGGTAACCACAGGCAGCTTGGCATGACTGTCCGCGGTCGCCCGGCCATGCCCAGGAAGATGTTTCAGCACCGGCAGGACCCCGCCATCCCGCAAACCGTCGGCCACAGCAGCAGCAATCGCGGCAACTTTGTCCGGGGACGTTCCATAAGCACGGTCGCCGATGATCGGGTCGGCACTGGCGACCGGTACGTCAGCGAGTGGCAGGCAGTCCACGTCGATGCCAAGCTCGATCAGATCGGCGGCGATGAGCCGGGCGCCGAGCCTCGCGGCTGCGACACCGGACTCCGCATTTTGATCGTACAGCGCGCCGTAGGCGGCGCCGGGCGGATATTTCGGCCAGTGCGGCGCACCCAAGCGCTGCACCCGCCCGCCTTCCTGATCGATCAGAACCGGCGCCTGGCAACCGACGGCTTCGCGCAATGCCGCTACGAGCCCGCGAACCTGGTCCTTGGTGCTCACATTTCGCTTGAACAGGATGAAGCCAAAAGGCTTCGCGTCAGCCAGAAAGGCGCGTTCGTCGCTTGAAAGCGCAAGTCCACTCACGCCGGTAATAAAAGCACGCGCCGCCATCGGCGCGGATTAGCCCGCGCCGGCCGCCGGGGTCAACCCCCTCAGTTCCTCTGAATAAGACAGGCCCCGCCGGCCGCCTTGAGACTGTCGCAGAATTGGCCCGCTTCCTGCGCGGTCGCGAAGCCGCCGACCATGGCGCGGTAATATATACCCTTATCACCAAGATCGGCGCGCCGGATGACCGGCTCGCGATCGCCGATCAACTCGGAATACTTGGCCTTCAAGGAGCGGAACGATGCCTGCGCGTCTGACTCGCTTCGCTGCGACGATACCTGAACTAGATAGCCGCCGTCCGCGCCGGCCGACCCTGATGCCGACGCCACGTGGGTCACCGGCGGATTGGCCGTCACTGCGGCGTGAGTCTGTGCGACGCTGGCGAGCGAAAGGGGTGCGTTCGGCGCAGGGGCCAGCGGCTTGCTGGGCGCGACCCGATTGGTCGCTGCCGGCGGCGGATTAGCCGAGGCCACGCTCGTATCCGCATCCGAGGGCTTAATCGGCACCGTGTGAATTCGCTTCGGCGTCGCGGGTGCCGTTGGTGCCACCGCTGTCGGCGACGGCGATGCGAATGCCACGCTCGGCGGTGGGGCGGACGGCGTCGCAGGCCGGACGTTCGGCACAAGGCCAGGCAACATTGTTGGTGGCGAATCCGCAACGATCGTCTGTTGAACGTCGACCGGTTGCTCCTCGTGCGGGACGATCCTTTCAACGCGCTCCAGAGCCGGCCTGCTCGATTGCATGTCGCTTTGGGCGATCGGCATCTTGATCGCCCCCGAGTCCCGCTTGATCACCACCGGCGCCGAAGACCCGGACTTGCCGAACGTCGCCCGGTAGGTGAAGGCCCCGGCGGTCCCCACGACCGCAAGCCCCAATACGGCGACGACGGTCAGCAGCCCGCCGCGGCGCGGGGGCGGCCCCGGATCATCGTAGTGATCGTCCGAGCCGTGCGTGTCGTCCTCGGGGTAGGAATCGTGCTCAGAGTAGCCGTCATTCTGAGGGTAACCCTGGGCGTAAGGGTCGTCGCGGGGGCGTGATTCCTGCTGCGCATAAGCATCCGGCCGCGGATAATTTTGCCTTTCCGAATTCAACGCGTTCGGCGGTAGATCAGGATCATCCTGGACCCTGCCACGGCCGTAGCCGGCCGAATCGGAACCACCGCGGTCATAGCTCGATTGGTCGTGACCAGGTTGGTCATACGTCGGCCGGTCATACCTCGACGCACCGTAGCTCGGCTGCTCATGCTCCGGCTGCTCCGGCTGATGGTAGCTCGAATAGCCATCCGCTCCCAGCTGGGGGTCTTGCGCATCGGAATAATTCTGGTCCCGGTCGGCATATCCCGCGTTTCGGTCCGGATAGGCCGTATTCCGGTCGTAGTATCCTTGACCGCCGAGATATCTGTCGCTTGGCGTGCCGGGAGGTTCACGTGAACCGCGGTCGGCATCGTGGTCGTCAGCATCGTGTTCGTCGGAATACGAGGAATGCGCCGCCGGATTCCGGAAAAACTCGTCGTGTGCCGAGTCACGCGAGTGCTGCCAATCCGCGGGGCTCCCGTCGGGCGCGTGCGAGTCCTCGTGCGGCCGTGACCCCGCCGGATTGAACTCGGCGAACGGATCGTTCTGGCCTATCAAACGCGCCAGTTCTGCAAGCGGATCGTTGGCGGGAGCACTGCTCGGCGTCGGCGTGTTCGGGCGCCGATTCGGGTCATTCGTGCGGTAAGGCCTATTATAATTTTGGTCTGCCATTGCTTCTACCGCCACCGGTTCAAGCGTCGTGCTCGGTATGCCCCATTCCCTCGACCACGATCCTACCGTGGAATGCACCCCGGAGCGAGACGGGTCAGCGCATCTCGTCAGGCGCCTCGACACCGAGCAGCGCGAGCCCCGAGGCAAGGACGGTAACGACGCCTTGCACAAGCGCAAGACGCGCTAGTGTCGTATGTGCATCATTCTGAATAATGAAGCGTAAATGTGGCCGTGTATAGAGCGCGTGGAATTCGCTTGCCAATTCATACAGATAAAAGGCCACTCGGTGTGGCTCATGGGCCAGGGAGGCTGCTTCAACGAGTCGCGGGTAGAGCGCGATTTTTCGCATCAGCGACACCTCTTCGACGTCGCCCAGCGGCGCGAGCGAAGCTGTGGCAAGTTGTTCGGCACGGGCCTGCTGGTCGAGCGGCAGATCCGGCAGCATCTCACGGGCGTTCCGGAGTACCGATTGGCCGCGGGCGTGGCCGTATTGGACGTAAAACACCGGGTTGTCACGCGACTGCTCAATGACCTTGGCTAGATCGAAATCCAGTACGGCGTCGTTCTTTCGGAACAACATCATGAAGCGCACCGCGTCGCGGCCGACTTCGTCGACCACCTCACGCAGCGTGACGAACTCGCCTGCCCGTTTCGACATTTTCACGGGCTCGCCCGCCCGCAACAGCCGCACAAGCTGGACAATCTTCACATCGAGCTCCGCACGGCCCCCCGTAATCGCCTTGACCGCCGCCTGCATGCGCTTGACATAGCCGCCGTGGTCGGCACCCCACACGTCGATCATGGTCTTGAAACCGCGATCGAACTTGGACTTGTGGTAAGCGATGTCGGCGGCGAAGTAGGTGTAGCTGCCGTCAGACTTTTTGAGGGGACGGTCGACGTCGTCACCGAAGGCCGTTGAGCGAAAAAGCGTCTGCTCACGATCCTCCCAGTCCTCCACGGCCTGCCCTTTGGGGGGCGGCAGGCGACCCTGATAAACCTGTCCCGCCGCCCGCAGTTGCTCGATGGCATCTGCAACCCCATCGTGCCCGGCACCTCCACCGTCCCCGGCACCCGCAGTCAGCGAACGCTCGGAGAAAAATACCTCTGGGTGCACATTAAGGGCCGCAAGGTCGTCACGGATCTCCGCCATCATCATGGCGATGGCTTTGGCCCGCACGATCGGCAGCCAGTTTTCCTCGGGCTTCTGGTTGAACGAGCCGCCGTATTGCGCCGCGAGGGCTTCGCCGACGGGCTTGAGATAATCGCCGGGATAAAGCCCCTTCGGAAAGTCGCCGATGGCCTCGCCCAGCGCCTCGCGATAGCGGAGATAGGCGGACCGCGCGAGGGCGTCGACTTGTGCGCCGGCATCGTTGATGTAGTACTCGCGCGTCACCTTGAAGCCGGCGAAGACCAGCAGATTGGCCAACGCGTCACCAAACACGGCGCCGCGGCAATGGCCGACATGCATCGGCCCAGTGGGATTTGCCGACACGTATTCGACATTGACCGGTTCGGCGTGACCGACCAGACCGCGGCCATAGTCCGGCCCGCGGCGAATGGCGGTGTGCAACGCCTCGAACCACGCAGCCGGCTTAAGCGTCAGATTGATGAAGCCCGGCCCCGCCACCTCGACCTTTTCGACGAGATCGACGCGGCGCAGGCGATCGGCAAGCAGAT
Source organism: Xanthobacteraceae bacterium (assembly GCA_052148715.1). Classification (GTDB taxonomy): domain Bacteria; phylum Pseudomonadota; class Alphaproteobacteria; order Rhizobiales; family Xanthobacteraceae; genus JBKQHQ01. The sequence goes on from JBKQHQ010000125.1 coordinate 15,698, forward strand.
CGGCCAGTTCGCGCGGCTTTCTTCCCGCCTCCTTGGCCAAGACCATCGCCGCGTTCGTGGCCATATCGCCGTGCGCGGCATCGCGCGGCGGCTCGACGACAACGCGTGATTGATCGATGCCGGATGGCAGCAATCCAGCCACGATGAGATCGTTGTTCGCGGCATGGACCCAGTTGAGGACCTCGGCAAAGATATTCGTATCGGCCATGCGATGGATAGCAGGTCCAAGGACAAGCTCTCGGGTGTGTTCGCGCGCCTAACGCAATTCCGGGGTTGAGTCAAAGAACCGGGCGTGCTCGACGAGCGCGTAGCGGTCGGTCATGCCGGCTATGAAATCCGCGATCCGGCGTACACCATCCTCGGCGTTGAGATCGTGCGCCCATTCCGACGGCAGGTCCCGCGGATTTCTCCTGTAGTGGTCAAAAAGGTCCAATACGACCCGCTCGGCCTCGCCCATGACGCGAATGATGCGCGGATGCCGGTACATGGCGGCATAGAGAAAGTCCTTGATGGCTCGGTCGGCAACGCTCATGTCCAAAGAGAAAGCAATCATTGCCTCGCCGCAAAGGCGAACCACATCGACGGACGGCGGCGCCAGCGCCTTGAGGTTGCTCCTGGATTGCGCGATGACATCCTCGATCATGCGCGTAATCAGCCGCCGCACCAGCTCGTGCGCGACGCGGCCGCGTTCCAGCCGCGGATATTGGGTTCGGATCGCGAGGAGAATTTCGCCGACGAGGGGCACCTCAACCATATCGTCGAGGCCAAAGAGTTCGGCCCGCAGACCGTCATCAATGTCGTGGGCGTCGTAGGCAATGTCGTCGGCGATCGCTGCGGCCTGCGCTTCCGTGCTGGCCTGGCTCCACAACTCCAGGTCTTGCAGCTTGTTGTAGTGAGCGATCGCCGGCGGCACCCCGCGTAATCGATAGCGATCGATCGGCTTCCCGTCGCGATCCGTCAGCGGTCCGTTATGCTTGACCAAACCTTCCAAGGTTTCCCAGGTAAGGTTGAGACCGTCGAACTCGGCATATCGGCGCTCGAGCTGCGTCACGACACGTAGCGTCTGCGCGTTATGGTCGAACCCGTCGTTGGCGCTCAGTGCCACATCAAGCGCCCGCTCGCCCGCGTGTCCGAAGGGCGGATGGCCAAGATCATGCGCCAATGCGAGAGCCTCGCTCAGATCTTCGTCAAGCCCGAGAGCACGAGCGAGTGAACGGGCGATCTGAGCCACTTCGAGCGTGTGAGTAAGCCGCGTTCGATAGTGATCGCCCTCGTCGAACACAAAGACCTGCGTCTTGTGCTTAAGCCTGCGGAAGGCGGTCGAATGGATGATTCGGTCGCAATCGCGTCGAAACGCATTACGGGTGGGGCTCGGCGGCTCGGAGTAAAGCCGGCCGCGGGTCCGCGCCGGATGTGATGCGTAAGGGGCACGCGCGCACTGAGCCTCGATCGCCATGTCCCCGCCGCGAATTGACCTGAGCCGAAAGCGTACTTAACTATTCGCATAGACTTCCGCCAAGTCAGGCAGTTAGAGCGTTATCGGGAAAACGGTGCCTTGGGCTAACTGGACTTAGGCAGCGGTTTTTCGCGTAGCAATACCGCCGAAGAGCTATGGATCGATCCGAATTTGCTCTGGGCGGCTCGAATGGAGATTGGAATGGCGAGCGTCACAGTCAGCGAACGTGCAGCCCGCCGCATCGGGCATATACTGGCGGACGAACCCGCGGGTACGATGCTCCGCGTACGGGTGGAGGGCGGCGGCTGCTCGGGCTTCCAGTACAAATTCGACGTGGAGCGCGCGCAGGCGAACGACGATCTGGTGATCGCGCAAGGAGCCGCGGTCGTGCTGATCGACCCGGTTTCGCTCGGATTCATGGTCGGTTCGCAGATCGACTTCGTCGACGACCTGATCGGCGCCTCGTTCAAAGTCGTCAATCCGAACGTCACGGCATCCTGCGGCTGCGGAACTAGCTTCGCCCTTTAGGACCCGACGCCGTTTGAACAAGGTGCTGGCCGCGCGCGTCTCACGCGGCGGGCCGCAGACGCACCTGCCCAACGGCGGTGTCTATAGCCGACCTGAGACGCATTAGGCCCTCTTCGAGCAGATCATGTTCGATGGTAAGCGGCGGCAACAGCTTGATCACTTCCGAGTGCGGACCCGATGTTTCTATTATGAGGTTCCGTCGGAACGCCTCCGCGGCGACAAGACGTGCCGCTTCATGGTCGGCAAACGCAAGGCCCGAGATCATTCCTCGTCCCTTCGCATGAACGCGGCACGCTCCCAAGTCCATTACCACGGCCTCGATCCATGACTGAACCGTGGCAATCGACGTCCCTAGCGACGCCTGAAATTCGCTCTCGCGCCAGAGCTGGAGCGCCGAGGTCCCGGCGACGAATGCGAGATTGTTGCCGCGGAAAGTCCCGTTGTGCTCGCCTGGACCCCATTGGTCATACTCGGGTTTGATGAGGACAACGGCGAGCGGGAGCCCGATGCCGCCGATGGACTTCGCCAAGCAAACGATGTCCGGGCTGATACCGGATTTCTCAAAGCTGAAAAAATCTCCGGTGCGACCACAACCGGCCTGAATGTCGTCCACGATCAAGACGGAGCCTAACCGCCTGGACAACCGGGCCAAATGCTGTAGCCACGCTGCGCTCGCCGAATTGAGGCCCCCTTCGCCCTGAATAGTCTCCACGATGAATGCTGCGGGTGCTTCCAATCCACCCGATGGGTCTTCGACCATCGCTTCAAAGCGATCCAATTCCACGATCCCCGCGCCGACATACCCGTCATACGGCAGGCGCACGACGTCGCCCAACTGCACTCCTGCGGAACGCTGATGTCGCCCCCGCGCCGTGACCGATAAGGCACCCAGGGACATGCCGTGGAATGCGTTGGTGAAAGCCACGATCGATCGCCTGCCGGTCACCTTGCGTGCCAGTTTTAGCGCGGCTTCGACAGCATTCGTGCCGCTAGGCCCGGTAAATTGAACGCGGTAATCCAATCCTCTCGGTTCCAGAATGATCTCGCGCAGGGCGCACAAGAAATCCCGCTTCGCGACCGTGTGCAGATCCAGCGCGTTCAGCACACCGTCGCTGGCCAGGTAATCGATTAATCCCGCTTTGATGCGAGGATGATTATGCCCGTAATTGAGCGAGCCGCACGCGGAAAGAAAATCTATATATTCAACGCCGTCTTCGTCCCACATGCGGGCATTCAGAGCCCGAGCAAACACCGCAGGCATTTGCCGACAATAGTAACGCACCTTCGACTCACGCTCATCGAATTCAGAAGTCGCCAATCTGGTGTAGTTCATTTCAAATCCCCCGCGGTATTCGATTGGTCCGGGCTGCCCTCTTCTTCAGCGACCCCGCTTTTTTCAGCTTCATGCTTCCGGTGGCCAATAAGCTAGCCCGCACACCGGCCAACTTGAGGGCTATGTTCTGCAGGCCGGCGTCGGTAGCGACGCGCATCAAAAAGGCAATAGCGTCCGCCATGTGCTGGGCAGTGGTCTCGACGGACGCGTTCGGCGCCGTTCGTCGCGACAGCGAAGAGTTGCGCATCAGGCGGCGATCCGGCGGTCGAGCGGCTCGAACGAGAGCACCCGATCGGGCAACCCGAGCTTGGCGCAGTACGACCAGGGCCTCATGTTCTCAGTAGGAATCCAGAAGGCGGCCTCTTGCTCGCCCTCGATCTCCATCGTGTCGCCCAACCATTCGACTCCGGCGCCCAAATAGTGATCGAGCAAATGCTTACGGGTGACCCCGACGGTTGCGCGTATGTCATTCTGCAGACCAAACTCCTCGACGGCACAGAGGAGCGCCGGCATGATCGTTTGGCGAATCCGCGACGGATACGTCCGATCGACGCATACTCGCGTCGCTTCCCATACCCAGGGGCTCTTTGGCAGATCACGCCTTTGGCAAAGGTAAGGCCAATTTTTCTCCAACATGTACGGGACGGTCGTTGGCGAGAGACGCAGCAGGCCCCGCACGATCAAATTCGGATCTCGCCAGACAAGATAGACTGCGGCCGGCGTGTCGAACTCGTCGTACTCCATGCCGTCATAGTGGGTGTGCGGGAGCGCCCGGTGCTGAACAAACACCTGGTACCTGAGCCGCGCCTGCGAGGCCAAGGCATCGCCGAAATGATGCGCCGTCTTTAGAGAAAATGCTTCGATCATGCCCGCCTCCAAGGACTTACGCCCAGGGAGATCAACACATTGCGAAGCAGATTTGGACTAGGCTCCTACCTAGGGGAGAATCGCTAGAGGTCGATAATTCCCTTTTGTATTGCAATGACAACCGCCGTCATCTGATTGGTTGCACCAAGCTTATTCATAATATTCGCGAGGTGAAATTCCACGGTCTTGTGAGAAATCGAAAGGATCTCGCCAATATCCCGCCGCGTCTTCCCATCCTTGCACCACCGTAAGATCTCGAGTTCGCGCGGAGTCAAGGAAACCGCTTCGGACTGCAGAAAAATCTCCTCCTTCGACAGCTCCAAATAGCGAGTCCACGTTTGCGCGCTAATCGCTTGGAGCAGACTCGAACACGCTGGATCAGGCTGCTCGGCTGCACGCCTGCTTATGCTAATGACATCCAAACGGCTGACATCCAAACGGCGCCGAGGGCGGTGAAACGGAAAAATAATGCCTGAGTGGACACATAGGTCTTTGCACTCATCCATGAAGCGAAGCTGCTCTCGTGACAGTTTGGTCTGTTCGACGACATCGCTCCATAAGAACGCCCGCGACGCTTGCAGCGAACACGCCAGGACCGGGTCGATGCGGTCCCACTGTCGGTCGACATAGGCATCGACATAGCCCTCCGGGAACTCAAACCAAGCAATGTGGCCGAGTTTCTTTCCGCGAACGGAGGTCAATATGGAGTTCTCATAGCCTTCCGCGCGAACCACGTCCGAAAATTGCTGCGCGAGCTCGGAGACCGTTTCGGTGCGCCGGGTCCTTTCGACGTAATCCTCAAATCGCAACACTGCCCACCTCCCCTGGCAGTCGGCTACGAAACAGCAGGTGGAAATAGTGCGTGTCGGAGGAGGTCTTTGCAATGAAAAATTTTAGACAGCCACTGCCACGGCGGTGTGCGTTTCGGCGAAACCGAGGAACCTGGACATTATTCTGTTGAAGGCAGCAGGGACTTGCCAATGCGGGGCGTGTCCAGCGCCTGACACCACATAGATTCGGCTATTCCACAAAGAGCGATAGTTGATCGACCGCAGGTAATCGAGACGAACAAATGGCTCATTTTCTCCGTGAATGACACAGAGCGGTTTGCTGATGCCCTCAACCGAAAGGCGTTGGTCTGTTCCCATACCCTTCTCGACGCTGGCAAACAGACAGCGTCGTGCTTGACCATGGGTACGCACTAAGCTTCTGAGCAGATGCGGGGACAGATGTTCGCGCCCACCCATCATCGCGGCTCCATAGGCAAGGGCGTCGGCCTCGGCAAAATTCTCCTTTCCGGCGAGCCGCATGTCGTCGGTGCCATAGAAAGCCTGCTGCAACGACTCAGCGGATGGTCGGGCGGGGGGCGTTCCGACGATCAAGAGCGAGCAAATTCTTGGATCGGTGGCGAGCAGCTCAAGTCCAACGTGGCCGCCCAATGACCAGCCTACTACGTCAACAGCGCCGTCGACGTGGAGCGCGTCGAGCAGTCGACGGACGATATCAGCGTAGCCCGGCAGGCTGTACGTGAGTTCCGGAGTGCGAGCATCTCCGGACTCGCCGTGGCCCGGCAGGTCCGGGGCGATAACGGCGCGTCCATGACGCCGCACGAAGTCGAGCTGGTTTACCCACACGTCCTTCGTCGATGAGTTGCCATGTAGAAAAACGACCGGGCGCCGCGGACCGGGCTCAACGATGGCGGCGATCGAGATGCCGGCGACCGCAAGCCTCCGCATTTGGGGAGCTGGGCGCGCAGTCGATGTTCCCGCCTCGCGCGGATCATCGTGCGGAGAAATCTCGACGTTCTCAAGAACGAGCACGGTAGGCTCCGCTAATTGTAGGTCAGACTCGAAGGCAACGGCGAAAATTCATTCTGAGCCGGCCGGAAAGCGATCATGAGCTTGATGCATTCGGTGAGAAGCTGCGCCGAAACCACGTCATTTAGCGGGTCGAGCATCTCGGCCCGCGCATAGGCCAAGACCCGCAGCAGGGTCGGATACGGGATGAACTCCGCCGTCGGCATGGATTGGCTCGGATTGGGAGACGACATTCCATGGCTCGCCAGCAAGCCCTTGATGCACCTCTCCAGAAGGGCGGCACACATGTCGTCCGCGCGACAGGCGTCGGCCGATGCTTGTGCGAGCGTCAACAATTTTACCAATCCCAGGACTTCATCTCGTCGACCGGGTGCAATGATCGGTTGTCCGGTACTCTTTTCGGTGGAACCGTTGGCCATGAACCCCTCGCCAGCCTGCGGAATTCAGGCAATTGACCGTGTGAAAAACGTTGCGGGCAACTAGGCGTCCGCCTAGGCTGATTGATTGAGATCGATTGTGATGCCGACTGGCGTCGCCGAGGGTTCGGATAGGCATTACAATTAACAGTAGCAATCATGAAAACTTCTCAATTAGCTAGAAATTACTCTGTTTCTCGATCCGCCACGCAACGGGTGGATCTTCGAGAGGGGCATTTTACCGAGGATTGTAGGCGCGACGTATTGTCCCGGGGCCCGCAAGGAAAAGATATTTGCGAAGGCACTGATATTCTTCATATTTCATCTTGGCCGCTAAAATCCTAATTATCGGCGCACTTTAACCGTGTCCACCGATTCACTACAATTGTGAATCGCAATCGTCATCCTGCTCTGATACACAATCATCGCTCTCACCACCACCGCTTTAGTCGCTATGATGAACCAAAGAAAACCAGACTCGCTAGATATTGCCGTCGGTCAGCGTATCAGAGTTGAGCGCTTGGCCCGTCGCATGTCACAGACTGAACTTGCTGAGAAAATCGGTGTCAGCTTTCAACAGGTGCAAAAATACGAGAAAGGCCTCAACCGCGTTGGCGCCGGCCGGCTGACTCGCATCGCCGAGGTACTAGGCATTCCAGTGCGATCGTTCTTCGAGACGAGCGCCTCAGCGACCCTGAAGGACGAAGACAGCAAGACATCGCCGCTCGACATGTTGGCTGAACCTGGTGCCGTCCGTGTGCTGCGGGCCTTCACGCAACTTCCCGAGGGGCCCCTGCGTCGGTCGGTTCTCGATCTGTTGGAAAAAATGGCCGACTCGGGTGGCCCTCCCGCATCCAGCTGATCAACGTGAGATCACACCGCGGCGTTGCCGCCCGCGGCAACCGTGCGGCCTAATGCAGACTTGGTGCCTTGAAGAACCGATTGCGGTCGCCCGAGGCAATGCTCACTTCAAAGGTGAGGCCATCACGATAGATGGAGAGCGGCACCTCAACGCCGGCGTCGCCGAGCGACCAGATCCGGCGAAACAAGCCGGCGCGATCCCCGACTTCCTCGCCCGCCACGGCCAATACGATATCTCCCGTATGAAGATCAGCACGTTGCGCCGGGCCACGTGAGGCGAGCCCGACGACGACGACCTTATCTTCGACCTCGGTGGCGTAAAGCCCAAGCCAGGGCCGGGGGGGCCGATTGGGGCGCCCGTGGGTCAGAAGATCGTCGAGGATCGGGGTCAATAGGTCGATCGGCACAACCATGTTGAGATCCTCGCTCCGCCCACTCTCGCGGTCCTGCTGGAGCTGAAGCGATCCGATACCCAAAAGCTCGCCGGTCGCACCGATCAATGCCGTCCCGCCCCAATGTGGATGTGACGGGGCGGTGAAAATCGCCTCGTCAAGGACGTACTCCCAATACCCTGCAAATTCCTGCTTGGCGACAATGCGCGCCGCCACCGAATGCTGGCGCCCACCCGCGCCGGCGACGACGACCCGCGTGTTGACTTGAGCAGCGCTGGAGCGGCCGAGTGGCAGCACCGGGAGATCGAGGCGAGCCAGTGCCTGCACGAGGCCGAAGCCTGTTTCTTGATCGTAAGCAAGCGCGTGACCAGGCACCGCACGGCCGTCGATCGTCGTCAGCCATATCGTTTCGGCTTCGGTTATGAGATAGCCGATGGTTAGCACCAAGCCGCTCTCGCGAATGAGGACGCCGTTCCCTGCCCGCTCCGTACCAAGCGTTTCGGCAGTAAAGGCATCAGCCGGAATGACCGCTCGCAGGCCAAGCACCGACTCCAAAGCACGGTCGAGATTGTAGCCGTAGTTCTCCGGCTTGGGCTGCAACGCTGACGGCACCTTCCACTCGCTCAAGGATGGCATTCCCGAATTCCCTCCCCACTACTGCGGCTGCCGCTTAACCAGGACCCCCGCGCGGCGCCGTTGCCCGGCGTTGCCCGTGTCCCTGTCGCAAACGTACGCAAGCTTGTTGTTGGTGATACGACACAAGATATTGAACCTGTTAGACTTCCAGCATCGGACCAGACCGCTCGCACACTGTCGAAACAGCCAGACTCAGAGCGCAAGCGGCAAGCAATAATCTTAGCCCAGTTCGACGCCGCGCAAGGCCGATTTTAGTCAAGACTCTGTGCGAATACCGCCCGGTGAGTCGCGTGCGCCTAGGGAGAAATCCCAATAGCCGTTAGCGGATTTTCCAGCCGGGGGACTTTACCTGCGGTCGCGCGTTGTTGCGCAGCCAACCCTGTAACCTCAGTGTGCAGTTCGCATGCGTACGCCGATGCCCAGCTCACCGGGTCATTCTAGCGCGGAACGCCCGCCAGGAATGCGTCTGCGCGGCGTGCTTCGAGGGCAATGGTTTGGCGTCCTGCCATGTTTCTGCTTTCTGGCACTGACCTGCGTCGCCGGCGCGGCGGCCGGTGAGGCCACCCCCAAGGGGGGGTCGGAGGCGATCCTCCTCGCGCAGGTTCTTCTGTTGATCTTGCTCGGCCGTGGGCTCGGCGAGGCCATGCTGCGGATCGGGCAGCCCGCCGTCATGGGGCAACTGCTGGCGGGAATCCTGTTGGGGCCGTCCGTTCTCGGATCGCTGTGGCCGGCCGCGCAGCAGGCACTTTTTCCAATCGCGCCCGAGCAAAAGGGCATGATCGAAGGGATCGCGCAGTTCGGCATCCTGATGCTCTTGCTGTTGGCCGGGATGGAAACCGACTTATCCCTCGTCCGCCGCGTTCGGCGGGCAGCGGCCAGCGCATCGATTGCCGGCATCGTCCTGCCGTTCGTCTGCGGATTCTTGCTGGGACAGGTCCTTCCGGATCAGCTGTTGCCCGATGGCGCCACGCGTCTGATCACGTCGCTATTTCTCGGCACGGCGCTGTCGATCTCGTCGGTGAAGATCGTTGCGACCGTCGTGCGCGAGATGGGATTTCTTCGGCGCGATATCGGGCAAGTGATTCTGGCCTCGGCTATCGTCGACGACACGATTGGCTGGATCATCATCGCCATCACCCTCAGCCTCGCCACGCACGGGACGATCGACTGGCTGTCGGTCGCACAGAGCGTGTTAGGGACGCTCGTGTTCCTCGGCGCGAGCTTCACGTTCGGTCGCCGCATTGTCTTCAGATTGATCCAGTGGTCCAATGACCACCTGCGCGGCGAAGCCCCGGTCATCGCCACAATTCTAATGATCATGGGCGCGCTCGCCCTGATCACCCACCTAATCGGGGTTCACACGGTGCTCGGCGCATTCGTCGCCGGCATCCTCGTCGGTGAGTCACCGATCCTCACACGGCAAATCGAGGAAGACCTGCGCGGCTTGACAGCCGGGCTTTTCATGCCCGTCTTCTTCGGGCTTGCTGGCCTGAGCACCGATTTGACCATCCTGAAGAACCTTGACTTGACATTGTTAACGCTCGCGCTCATCGCCATCGCGAGCATTGGTAAGACCGTCGGCGCCTTTGCAGGCGGCTGGCTCAGCGGATTGAGCTCGCCGGAATCCTTGGCATTGGCGAGCGGCATGAATGCGCGCGGCTCGACGGAGGTGATCGTCGCCTCAATCGGCCTGTCGATGGGCGTCCTCAGCCAAGATCTGTTCACCATGATCGTGGCGATGGCATTCATCACCACCATGGCGATGCCGCCGACATTACGCTGGGCGCTGCAGCGTTTGCCAATCCAGGAGGAGGAGCGCCAACGCCTCGATCGCGAGACCTTCGAGGCGAGAGCCTTCATGCCAAATCTGAAGCGGATCCTGGTTGCGGTGGACGACAGCGCCAAGGGCCGTTTCGCCTCGCGCATTTCTGGATTGATCGCTGGATCGCGCGGCACGCCGGTTACCGTCCTCAAGATTGCGGCGGACACCCCCGGTCGGGTGGCTTCCTCCGGACCGTCTGCTAACACCCCCGACGGCCGCAAGCGCGCGACCGACACGCTGGCGAACGCGGCGGAGACGATCCCGTCAAGCGAACAAGCGCCTGCCACCAAGGTGGACCTCATCGAACGCGAGCAGGACGCACCCGCCGCGCAGGCGATCGCCAACGAGGCGCGTAAGGGTTACGACTTGCTTGTCATCGGGATCGATCCAATGACGGCATCGAACGGAGGATTTCACGAGCAGGTCTCGCGCATGGCGAACAGCTTCGACGGCTCCATAGCCATCGTGCTGGCCCGCGGAGAGCACCTGCGCAATCCAGAAGCGTCCGGGTTCGATCTCCTCGTTCCGGTGACCGGCAGCGAGGTGTCGAGGCGCGGCGCCGAATTCGCCATGACCTTGGCCAAGGCCGCGGACGCCGTGATCACCGCGCTCACCATCGTAAGTGCTGGCGCGCGAACCGCGCGTGTCCGTTTCGGCGTCGCCTATCGCGACGCCAGCGAGACCGTCAAGGAAATCGAGATGCTCGCCCGATTTAACCAGTTCCCAGTCAAGACCGCGATTCGGACCGATATCGCGGCCGAGGACGCGATCTTGCGGCAAGCTCGGACGGGAAAGCATAACCTGGTCGTCTTCGGGGTGAGCCGGCGACCCGGCCAAACGCTGTCGTTCGGCCCCGTGGCCGCCGCGCTGCTGGAAAGCTCGGAGCGTTCGTTGATCTTCGTCGCATCGCAGGCGCCGCAATCTGGAAAAACGCCGGCGGCCTAGCTGGCGAAGGCGTTTCACACGATCCACACCGACGGGGCTTAAACAGACCACGACGGTAGAACGGAGGAACTTACATGTTCGACTTTGCCCAGGGGCGATGCGTCGCCCGCAATGCTGCGATCGCTTCGCTCGCGGGCGTCGCGTTCCTTTCCTGCATCCCCTTCGCGGTCGTCCTAGCTCAGGACTACCAAGCCGTCATCGCCGCGCCGGATCGCAGCGAGGCGGACCGGCAGACCGACCAACGCCGCGATCCGGCGAAGCTGCTCGCCTTCACCGGCGCCCGCACGGGTATGAAGGTTCTCGATATGGGCGCCGGTGCCGGCTACAGCACCGAATTGCTCGCCCGCACGGTCGGGCCGACCGGTGCCGTCTACGCCCAGAACTCAGTGGAGATCTTCGAGCGCGTGAAGGACCGCTTCAACGCGCGGGCGCAAAGCCCGGCGATGAAGAACGTCGTCCTGCTGACGCGAAGCTTCGACGACCCGGTGCCCGCCGACCTTCACGGTCTCGATCTGATCACCTTTTTCTTCTTCTATCACGACACGACCTACCTGAATGTCGATCGCGCCGAAATGGACCGCAAGCTGTTTGCCGCGCTGAAGCCGGGCGGCCTGCTGGTGATCGCCGATCACTCGGCGCGGCCCGGCGACGGCGTCTCAGTCGGCAAGACGCTCCACCGCATCGAGGAGAGCGTTCTGCGCCAAGAGGTCGAGGCCGCCGGCTTCAAGCTCGTTGCCGAAGGCGATTTTCTGCGCCATCCGGAGGACCCGCGCGACGCGGCCGTGTTTCGCCCAACGGTTCCGGTTGACGAGTTCGTCCTCAAATTCGAAAAACCGCGCTGAGGGAATTTGCGCATGCCGCATCCCAATCGAAACGGGCTCCGGCCTCAGGGCATCGGAATCTCCTGCACCTTCTTGGGCACGTGATAGCCGCGCTGGACCGCCGGGCGGTTGGCAATCGCCACGTACCATCGCTTCACATGCGGATATTGATTGAGGTCGATCGTCTGCCAATCGAAGCGGGAGATCCATGGCCAAATAGCGATGTCGGCGATTGAGTATTCGTCGGCGACGAATGCGTGATCGGCGAGCCGGCGGTCGAGCACCCCGTAGAGGCGCTGGGCTTCCTTGAAGAACCGCTCCTCGGCATAGGGCGCCTTACCTTTGTTGTACTTCACGAAATGGTGCACCTGACCGAGCATCGGCCCGACACCGCCCATCTGCCACATCAGCCATTCGGTCACGCGGTAGCGCGGCTCAAGCTCGCGCGGAAGCAGCTTTCCGGCCTTCTCGGCGAGGTAGAGCATGATCGCCCCTGACTCCATCAGATGGAACCCGGTGTCGCGATCGACGATGGCGGGGATGCGATTGTTGGGGCTAATCTTGAGGAATTCGGGCTTGAATTGCTCGTCCTTGGAGATGTCGACCGGATGCACCGTGTAGGGTAGCGCGAGCTCCTCGAGCAGGATGGAGACCTTGCGGCCGTTGGGAGTAGTCCAGGTGTGAAGATCGATCACAGTCGCTCCTTTCTGTCAGCTTTTCAGGCCAGGCAAGCTCGTCTCATCGAGCGCGCACGCCGGCGTCGCCCCACTTCGTTTGAACATGCGCCAAGTCTTACGCAATTGCGAAACGCCGCACCAGCAATTGGCCGCCGACGGTTTGGCGAGTGGGCTTTGCCTCGACACCAGAGCGTGCCTGGTGCATTGATCGATTAATCGTAACTCGAAGCCTGGATCTGCGGCCATGCGTATCGCCACCTGGAACGTGAACTCGGTCAAGCAACGGCTCGACAACGCCGTGGCATGGTTGAATGAGCGCCAGCCCGACATCGTCTGCCTGCAGGAGACCAAGTGCGTCGACGAGGCGTTTCCGCGCGAGCCCTTCGAGGCCGCCGGCTACAACGTCGTGGTGCATGGCCAAAAGGGCTTCAACGGGGTCGCGCTGCTGTCGAAAGTTCCGTTCGACGAAGTGACGCCGCGACTGGCTGGCGACGACGACGATCCGCAGGCGCGCTTCCTCGAAGGCTTGGTGTCGACGCCGACCGGCGTCCTGCGCGTGGCGACGATCTATCTCCCCAACGGAAATCCGCCGGAGACCGATAAATATTCTTACAAAATCAAATGGATGCACCGGCTCTCCAGCTATGTGCGCGACCGCCTCGCGCTGGAGGAGCCGCTGGTCCTCGCCGGCGATTACAACGTCATCCCTGCGGCGACCGATGTCCCGGACCCGGCGACCTGGCTTGGCGACGCGCTCTACCTGCCGCAGACCCGGGAGCGGTTCCGTGCCCTGTGCAATCTCGGCCTCACCGACGCGCTACGCGCGACGACCGACGCCGCCGGTCTTTACACCTTCTGGGACTATCAAGCGGGGGCCTGGCAGCGGAACAACGGCCTGCGGATCGATCATCTCCTGCTGTCGCCGCAAGCCGCGGACCGGCTCACGCATGTGGGCATCGATAAGCATGTGCGCGGCTGGGAGAAGCCGTCCGATCACGTGCCGGTCTATGTTGATCTGGCGGTCGAGCCGTCGGGACGCTGACAACGGGATTTCCGCCCCTACGGTTCCCGCCTTTGTTCCCCGCCGTCTAATCGTGGCGGCGCGCTAGCCGCTCCTCGAGCAGCCGCAAAGCCTTGTTCCGCTCGTCGTCGGTCGCCTGCGCAAAGGCCTGGTCGTAGAGGTTGGTAATCCAAGCTTCCTCAGTCGTTGCGGCATCGCGGGCGAGCGTCAGCCACATCAGGCCGCGCGCGGCCTGGCGAGGGATTTGGTCGCCTTTGAACAGCATGGCGCCGAGCATCGCCTGGGCCTGGTACTGCCCCTTGTTCGCCGCAAGCCCGAACCAACGCGCCGCCAGCCGCGGATCAAATGGCGCACCATTGCCGCGCAGGTAGAGCCGCGCCAAGTCGTATTGGGCGTCCGGATCGGCGAAGTAGGACGCAGCATAGGAGAACATCTCCCGCGCGCGCTCGGGATCCGGCACGATCGGCGAATTGGGAATTCCGTCGAGGTAATAGTGGCCGAGGGCCACGAAGGCATTGGCGACAAAGCGCGCCTGCGGCGTATCTGGGCTATCGTCGGCGTGGCTATTGGCGACGCGGCTGAAGTACTCGAATGCCTGAATATTGTTCTTTGGTACCATATCACCGTCGGCATACATGCGCCCGAGCTTCCACTGCGCAAGCGTATGGCCGTTATCTGCCGCGTATTGCAGCGAGTGGACCGCTTTGTCCCTTTCGCCAATGCGATAGGCTTCTGCTCCGGTGCGGAAAGCTTCGACAGGACTAAGCGGACGATCGCTCGGCACCCTTGTGCCGTCCAATGACAGCGCCTGGCTGCAGCCGAGCCCGATGCCGATGACCAAAATAGGTCCGAGATCAGATATCCGCATAGCACGCCTTCTCACTCGCCCCGCCGGGATGGGTGACGGCGCCGTTCAGGGCCGGCCCGACTTGCTGAGCATATTTCCACAAATACCCGGAGCCGAACTCGCCTTCGCGCGGCCGCCAGTCCTGCCGGCGCTTGGCAAGCTCGGCATCTGATAGCTTGACCGCGAGAATTCCCGCGTCCGCGTCGATCTCGATGACATCCCCGTCGCGCAGTAGCGCGATTGGGCCGCCAATTGCGGCCTCCGGCCCGACATGGCCGATGCAGAAGCCGCGGGTCGCACCGGAAAAACGTCCGTCGGTAATGAGCGCCACCTTATCGCCCATACCCTGCCCGTAGAGCGCGGCGGTGGTCGATAGCATCTCGCGCATGCCGGGGCCGCCCTTGGGGCCCTCGTAGCGGATCACCAGAACCTCGCCTTCCTTGTACTGCTTGTTCTTCACCGCCTCGAAGCACGCTTCTTCGCCGTCGAAGCAGCGCGCGGGACCGCTGAACTTGAGGACCGTCATGCCGGCGACCTTGACGATGGCGCCCTCCGTCGCAAGGTTGCCCTTGAGCCCGACGACGCCGCCAGTCTTGGAAAGCGGCTTGTCGGCGGGCCGCACCACGTCTTGATCGGGGTTCCAGCTCACGCGCTGCATGTTCTCGGCAACAGTTCGGCCTGTGACCGTCAAACACCCGCCGTGCAGAAAACCACCGTCGAGCAGGGTCTTCATCAGCAACGGCACACCGCCAGCCTCAAACATATCCTTGGCGACATAGCGGCCAGCTGGTTTCAAATCCGCGACGTAAGGTGTTCTTTTGAAGACTTCGGCGACATCGAACAGCGTGAACTCGATACCGCATTCGTGAGCGATCGCCGGCAGGTGCAGCGCAGCATTGGTCGACCCGCCGGAGGCCGCGACCACCGCCGCCGCATTCTCCAGGGCTTGCTTGGTGACGATGTCGCGCGGACGGATTCCGTCGCGCAGCAGTTGCATGACCATCTCTCCCGCAGTCATGCAGAAGGCGTCGCGGATCTCATAGGGTGCCGGCGCGCCCGCCGAATATGGCAGTGCAAGCCCGATCGCCTCCGACACGGTGGCCATCGTGTTGGCGGTGAATTGCGCGCCGCAAGCACCGGCCGACGGGCAGGCAGTGTGCTCCAGCAAATCCAGATCGGCGTCCGACATGGCCCCGATCGAGTGCTTGCCGACCGCCTCGAAGACGTCCTGCACCGTCACCGGCTTGCCCTTGAAGGTTCCGGGCAGGATCGATCCGCCGTAGATGAAGATCGACGGGACGTTGAGACGGCACATCGCCATCATCATCCCGGGCAAGGACTTATCGCAGCCGGCGAGCCCGACCAGGGCGTCGTAGGCGTGCCCGCGGATGGTCAGCTCGACCGAATCCGCGATCACCTCGCGCGACGGCAGCGAGGCTTTCATGCCTCCATGACCCATGGCAATGCCGTCGGTCACGGTGATGGTACAGAATTCGCGCGGCGTGCCGCGGGCAGCGGCAACCCCTTTTTTGACCGCCTGTGCCTGACGCATCAGCGCGATATTGCACGGGGCGGCCTCGTTCCAGCAGGTCGCGACGCCGACGAAGGGCTGGTGGATCTGAGCGGTAGTCAAACCCATCGCGTAATAGTAGGAGCGATGCGGAGCGCGCTCCGGCCCTTCCGTGACGTGCCGGCTGGGCAACCGCGACTTCAGGTTTGGCTTGGCGTCCATTTCAGTTAGAAGACCCTTGCGCACGCCGATGGGCAGACTTCCCTTACCGAAGTGTGGCCCGGATACCCGTTTCATGTCGTGGAGCGCTGTGGCCAAATCGCGGCGAGCCGGTTGATCACCGGGGGAGTGTTACAAATCTTCTACGAATGTTGCGGTGATGACACAGCCACTGGCGGAGCGGCCGGGTCCGCCGAACCACCATGGTGGTTAGATAATGGTTAACGCCCCGCCTTCCCAGATTTGCCCTCGCCCTTCGATGCGAGACTTGCAGCATGCCCGCCCACAAGCTTGGTCGACGGTTTTTTGCCCGCTCCGTGCACCTCGTGGCCCCCGAGCTGATTGGAGCGACCTTGCTGATCGACGGGGTCGGCGGCCGCATCGTCGAGGTCGAAGCCTATGACCACGAAGATCCGGCGGCACACGGCTTTCGCGGGCAGACCCCGCGCAACGCCGTGATGTTCGGCGGGCCGGGCTACGCCTATGTCTACCGTTCCTACGGCATTCATTGGTGCCTCAACTTCGTGTGCGAAGGCCGAGGCATTGCCAGCGCCGTGCTGATCCGCGCGCTCGAGCCGGTCGTCGGCATCGATCAAATGCGGTCGCGGCGGCGGGTCAACGAGACGCAAAAGCTGTGCGCGGGACCGGGCCGTCTATGCCAAGCGCTCGGTATCACCGCGGCGGAGAACGGGCTCGCCCTGGACGCGCCGCCGTTCGAGCTGCGCGCGCGCAGCGGGCCCGCCAAGATCGCGGTAGGACCGCGCATCGGCATCAGTAAGGCGGTCGAGAAACCTTGGCGCTACGGGCTTGCCGGCTCGCGATTCCTGAGCAAACCCTTCAAAGCGACGGCAGCCTGAAATCCGGCCTGAAGCCTAACTCGCGCCGGGCCTTGTGGCTCGACACCTCCCCGTCGTCCTCGGCGATATTGTAGATCCCATGCTGCCCATGATCGAGGGCCAGGAGCGCCGCGTGCGCCGCAGCATCGGCGTGTAACGGCGCCTTGCCCTTCGGCGCGTCGTTCCAGGTGCCGGGTCCATAAAGGCGCCCGTAGCGCAGGACGATACCTTCGATTCCCGGCGTACCCGTCACGCCGCGTTCCAAGGCGACAACGCCTTCGACGCTGACAAGCTGATCGCCTTTCGCGGCCAAGTTGAGAGGATCGGTCTCCTGGTGCGGCTCGCCGCCCGGCGCGTAGGCGAAGGCAATGCTCTGGGCGACGACCCGCCGCACGCCGACATTTGCCGCGGCGCGGAGCAAATTACGCGTGCCCTCGATGCGGAGGCGGGCATTGCGCTCGAGCGAGGCCGCAACCTCTCTCGGATCCGGATCGCTCGGCAGATCGGTCAACTGGTGGATGATCACCTCGGGCATCGCGTCTTCCATCGCCTCCAGCACGGCGTCGGCCTCGAAGACGTCGAGGACGACCGGCTTCACCCCGGCATCAGCAAGGCTCTGTGCCTTTTCGGCCGAGCGGGTCGTCCCGGTCACGGCATGGCCGGCAGCGCGCAACAGCGGCAGCAGACGACGGCCGATCACGCCGGTTGCCCCGGCAACGAAGACTTGCAAATTTATGCTCCGTCGAGATCGATGATGACGAATTCGGGCGGAATCCCGAGACGGATCGGCACGCCGCTCGTTCCGATACCGCTTGTTACATAGAGATAACGGCCCCCCTCCTGGATCAGTCCATGCGACCAGCGCAACGGGGCCTTGCTCTTGTTGGTGAACGGACCGAGGAGCGGCAGGCAGATTTGGCCGCCATGGGTATGGCCGGACAGCATCAGATGTGGCCCTTGCGGTAGATGGGCAAACCAAACCGGATCATGCGCTAGCACCAGGGTCGGGCGTTGCGGCGACAGAGACCGCAGCGCCGCAAAGGCCTCGTGTCGCATGATTCTGGCGTCGGGAATTCCCAGGAGATCGAATTCCGCCCCCTCGAAATGCAGCGCGCACCGCTCGTCGTCGAGCAAGGTGATGTCGTGCGCCCGCAGCGCCGCCCGCACCTCGGCTTCGCCGTAGTCGATGTCGTGGTTGCCGAGCACGGCAAAAGCCCCGAGCGGCGCTCCCAGACGCGCGAGGATGGCGGCCGTCGCGTGGGGCGGGACGCGGCCGCCGCCGAACAGCATCATGTTGACGAAGTCGCCGCCATGCAGGACGAGATCGGGCTCAAAGCGTTTGGCCTCGGTCACGATAGCCCCGAGCCGCGCGACGTCTCCCGCATGCGATCCGGTGTGAAAATCAGAAAGAAAGGCGACGCGCAGGGGGCGTGATCGCCTCGGCCATCCTGGGATTATCAATTTAAAGTTGTTTACGCGATGCGCCTGGGCTTGCGTGAGAGGCTCAAGCCAGGGCTTGCGCCCGAGTTCGTCCTTGAATGGAGGTCGCGCCAGCGCCTTGGTCAGCCACTTTCGCGGTCGCCGCTGCTGCACGGCGCTACCCCGCGCTCTCAGGCGCCGCTCGACAGAGCGCGATCGAGCCCGCTGACGACACGATCACCAACGCCGCCACCAAAGCTCGCGCTCAGGCTCCGCCATCCCGCGAAATAGCTCCTGCGGAGGTCGAGCCGCGCGATCCGCGGCACTCAAGCCGCCCCCTGAAGTCTTTCGAGCGCCTCGCGGATTTTGGCGCGGCGGTGCTCGGCTTCCTCCCGTTTCTCGCGCTCGCCTTCGACCACCTCCTCCGGCGCTCGGGCGAGGAAGTCCGATCTGCCGAGCTTGGCGTCGACGCGGGCAATATCGGCGTCGGCTTTGGCCAACTCCTTGCTGAGGCGCGCGCGTTCGGCGGCAACGTCGATGATGCCCGCGAGCGGCAGGGCAGCGACCTCCCCGCGTACGATCAGCTGTACGGCATCGGCGCTCGGCGCGTCGGCAAAGCCGATGCTCGAGAGCCGCGCCAGCCGCTTGATGAACTCGGTCCAGCGGGCGGCGCGGCCACGCGTGTCCGCCGAGGCGTTCACCAGCACCAGCGCAAGCTCGGCGTTTGGGATCTTCATCTCGGCGCGCACCGACCGCACCGCGGTCACGAGATCGACAACCCAGCCGATCTCGGCTTCGGCCTCCGGATCGTCCAAGCCATCGTGCTGCGGCCATGCAGCCAGCGCGAGCAATCCGTGCCGCGGCGGCCCCTGCTCCGCCGTCAGGCGCCACAGCTCCTCGGTGATGAACGGCATGAACGGGTGCATCAGCTTGATCGCCTCGTCGAGCACCCAGGCGGTCATGGCCCGCGCCTCGGTCTTGGCGGCGCCGTCAGGACCCGTGAGCACGGGCTTGGCCAGCTCGATGTACCAGTCGCAGACGACGTTCCAGACGAACCGGTAGACGGAACCGGCAGCCTCATTGAACTTGAATGCCTCGAGCGCCTCGGTCACCTCGCGCGCGCATTTGGCGGTCTCGTGCGCAATCCAGCGATTGAGCGTCTCCTTGGCATTGTGGGCGCCGATCTCCGGATCGCGCGCGCAGCCATTGACCTCGGCGAACCGCGCCGCGCTCCATAGCTTGGTCGCAAAGTTGCGATAGCCCTCGACCCGGCTCGTGGCGAGCTTGATGTCGCGGCCTTGCGCCGCCATTGCCGCCAGGGTGAAGCGCAACGCATCGGCGCCGTACTCATCGATCAGCACCAGCGGATCGATGACGTTGCCGACCGATTTCGACATCTTTCGTCCGCGCTCGTCGCGCACGAGCGCGTGGATATAGACCGTGCGGAACGGCACTTCGGCGGTGAATTGCAGGCCCATCATCATCATCCGCGCCACCCAGAAGAAGATGATGTCGAAGCCGGTGACGAGGACGTTGGTCGGATAGAACCGGGCCAGCTCGGGCGTCCGGTCCGGCCAGCCGAGGGTCGAGAACGGCCACAGGGCCGAGGAGAACCAGGTGTCGAGCACGTCCTCGTCGCGGTGCAGATATTCGGCAAGGAAGCGCGCCCGGCGCGCCGGATCGGCGGCGATGTCGTGGCCTTCCTGGACCGCGATCTCCTTGCTGTCGGCGTAATGCGCGAGCGCCTCTGCGGCGACCTCGTCCTCCGTTTCCGCCACGAAGATGTGCCCGTCCGGCCCGTACCAGGCCGGAATCTGGTGGCCCCACCATAGCTGGCGCGAAATGCACCAGGGCTGGATGTTCTCCATCCAGTCGAAATACGTCTTCTCCCAGTTGGCGGGCACGAAGACGGTGCGGCCGCCGCGCACCGCAGCGATCGCGGGTTGCGCCAAGGTTTTTGCGTCCACGTACCATTGGTCGGTGAGGAACGGCTCGATCACCGCAGCCGAGCGCTCGCCGTGCGGGACCATGTGGGTGTGCGGCTCGATCTTTTCGATCAGGCCCTGCTGCTCAAGCCGCGCGACGATGCGTTTGCGCGCGGTGAACCGATCGAGGCCATGCAGCGCCAGCGTCTCGCGCAGGGCGTCGGAGTCTGGGACGCCGGCGAGGAAGGCTGCGTTGTCCCGCAGGTCGAGTTGCGCCTCGGTATCGAAGATATTGACCAGCGGCAGATCGTGGCGGCGGCCGACCTCGAAATCGTTGAAGTCGTGCGCCGGCGTCACCTTGACGGCACCGCTGCCTTTCTCCGGATCGGAATAATCGTCCGCGACAATGGGTATGCGCCGGCCGACCAGCGGCACAAGGGCCTTGCGGCCGACCAGGTGCCGGTAGCGCCCGTCGTGCGGATGCACCGCGACGCCGGTATCGCCCAGCATCGTCTCCGGCCGCGTGGTGGCGACTGTTATGAACGTATCCTCAAGGCCTTCGACCGGATATTTGATGAACCAAAGGTGCCCCTTCACCTCGACCTGCTGCACTTCCAGATCGGAGATGGCCGTCAGCAATGTCGGATCCCAATTGACCAGCCGCTTGTCTTTGTAGATGAGGCCTGCGCGATACAGCTCGACAAAGACCTTCAGGACCGCGCGCGAAAGCCCCTCGTCCATGGTGAAGCGCTCGCGTGACCAGTCGCAGGATGCGCCCAGCCGCTTGAGCTGCTGAACGATGGTGCCGCCGGACTGCGCCTTCCATTCCCAGACCTTGGCCAAGAATTTTTCCCGGCCGAGCGCGCGGCGGCCGGGCTCCTGGCGCTCCATCAATTGCCGTTCGACCACCATCTGCGTGGCGATGCCTGCATGGTCGGAACCGGGCTGCCACAGTACGTCGCGCCCGCGCATGCGCTCGAAGCGGCAGAGCACATCCTGCAAGGTATTATTGAGGGCGTGGCCCATATGCAGCGCGCCGGTCACGTTCGGCGGCGGAATGACGATGCAATACGGCGGCGCGCTAGTGCGCTCGGGCCGCCCGGCGCGGAATGCGCCCGCGCGCTCCCAGGTCGCATAAATGCGCCCCTCTACCTCGGCCGGCTGGAAGTTCTTGTCGATCATTGTCGTTTCGCTTGGGAAGCCCGATCGCGCGTACAAAACCCGGCATCAAGGGGAAGTCAACGTCCCTTGCCGTCTCACCCGTCGTGTCCTACCGGTGGAGAGGAGAGGCTTCGGGCGGCCCAAGCGAGGCGAGGGGCAGAAATTCAGGTATCTGGATCTGCCATCCGAGAAATTCAACAAACAAAGAACCGGAGCGCGGAAGCAGCAGGCTCACATCCGGCCGCGCGACACGCGCTCGATCTCGGCACGGACCATCCGCTCGACCAATCCCGGTAGGTTGTCGTCGAGCCAGGCCTTGAGCATCGGCCGCAACATCTCCCGCACCAAGTCCTCGAGGGTCCGAGCGTTCTGCACCAACACGGATTCGGCCAGCGTATTGAAGGCGGAATCGACCGCCGCGCTGGTCGAGGCCGAAAGCAACGCACGGTCGGTCGCGGCAGGACGCTCCGCTGGCGCTGGTTCTTTGAACATCACGTCGGATCGGGCATCGACTCGCGTATCGACATTGCGGAAGCTGGCGGGCGGCTCCGGCGCGACTGGAGCCGAGGGCGGTGCCGGGGCCGCCATGGATTCGGTCAGATCGAGGATCTCGCCGGTCGTCGGCTTGCTGCCGTTCGCGGGCGCGGGTTTTTGCTCCACCTCCGCGTCGAGGCCAGCAAGCATCGCGTCGATGTCGTCCTGATTCATCCCCGGCGCGTCCGCGGCCGGAGCGGGCGGGGGCGCCGGACGCGGGGCGGCGGCGGGGCGAGCCGCGGGAGCCGGCGCGCGGGCGGGCACGGCCGCAGGGCGCGGGGGTGCCGGCTTGGCAGGCTCAGGGGCTTTTCCGGGAGGCTTGGTGGAGTCGTCGTCCGCAATGATCCGCCGAATCGAGGCAAGGATCTCCTCCATCGAGGGCTCCACCGCCTTCGCCGACTGCGTCATACCTACTCCCCGCGCACATCACGCCGATACGAGCACACCGGCGCGTCCCCACCGATTCGTCCACCAGAAACTTTTCGTTGGGCGGCAAAAGAAGTATGGCATGACCAAGATCAAACGCAAGCAATTGTCTGTGGACACGTCGCTTCTTGCTGATCAGCGCAGGGATGCCCAAGAATAAAGGCACGCACCCGACTACCTTCCATCAGGCGTGCGCACGCCGGCCCAGCTGTCGCGCACCTGCTGGTAGTGCACCCGCGCATCGTAGACGGGCGTGTTCAATCCCAGAACCTCGACCGAGAGCCGCCCAACCGATGCCAGGAGCGTATAGGAGGCGACCACGCGGTCACGCTCGGCGGTCACCCGGGCCACGCGCGCATTGACCAATTCCTGCTCGGAATTGAGCACGTCGAGGGTCGTGCGCTGCCCGACCCGTGCTTCCTCCCGCACGCCGTTGAGCGCGATCTCGGCAGCCGTCTCCTGCGCCTTCGTCGACTGGATCTGCGCCTTGGCGGCGTCGAGCTGCCCCCAGGATTGCACCACGGTCGAGCGCGCTTGGCGGCGGGTCGTGTCGAGATCGAGGCGCTTCTGGCCAAGCGTCTCCTTTGATTGGCGAATGGTCGAGTACTCGACGCCGCCTTGATAGAGCGGCACCGAGAGCGTCCCCACCACCGAAGCGTTATAGGTATCAAACGTCTCGAGCGAGACTTCGTGCTGCCTTTGCACCTGACCCTGCAACGTCAGCGTCGGGTACAAGGCGCCTTCGGATACCTTGACCGTCAAGGCGGCGACGTCGACGCCGTACATGGCTGCCGTTACCGAGGGATGCTCGGCCTCGCCCTGAGCGGTAGCCGCCTCGAGTGTACGTGGCGAAAGCCGATCGACCGGGGCGCCGGGCGCGAGGGTCCCGGGCTCGATGCCGATAACCAGCCGGTACTGCGCCCGCGAGCTCGTGTAGTTCGACTGGGAAATCAGCAATTGCGAGCGGGCCCCGGCCAAGCGCGACTGCGCCTGGGCCACGTCGGTGCGGGTCACCTCGCCGACCGTGAAGCGGTCGCGCGTCTGCCGCAACTGCTCCTGCAGCACCTCGACGTTGCGCCGTTGCAACTCGAGGATCGCGGCATCGCGAAGCAGGTTCATATAGGCCGTGGCGGCGTCGAGCAGCACCTGTTGGGTCAACAAACGCAACGTCTCGCGCGCGGCGGACACCTGCCCCTCCGCAGCGCGCGTTCGATTTGCGGTCTGTTGACCATTGTACACCGTTTGGGTCGCGGTGACACTGGCACCGTGCGGTGTGTTGTTGCCGCTGTAGACGAAATATTGCCCCGATCCCGGGGCCAATGTACTGGTTGAAGTTAGATACTGCTCACCGAAATTGCCTTGCAGGACAACCTTGGGACGATACCCGGAGAGAGCCTGCGGGACGCCTTCGTCGGTTTGCCGGACGATCGCGCGCTGGGAATTGAGCTGCGGATTGTTGGTGTATGCGAGCACCAGCGAGGACTCCAAGGTGTCAGCGCGGGCATGGCGCGGCGTCAGGCCGACACCCGCGATCGCCACCAGCACTGCAACCCTGAGGCCCGACAACAAGAAAGTGGGCCTTCCTCCGTGCCTGTTCGGCATTCCCTACTCCACACGCGCCACCCGCCCACGGCACCCCATGGCGAGAGTCACCATAGGCAGACGCGGCCGTTGTTGAAAACCCTGTTGGTTAACGACATCTGAAAAAGATGGCGCTTGGCACATTCGCGCCACACCTGCCGTGCCGTCGCTTATGCAATAGACACAGCATATTACCGCAAACCCTTGACTCCCGCGGAGTCCGGGTTGCCAGGTCCGGCGAGGTCAGACCATTCGCGAAAGTTAGCCCCGCATCGCGGCCGGTTGAGCGGTAGATAGGTGTGGCGAAATGGCGGCCCTGTATATAACAATGGTAATTAATTCAGGGTCGCTCTCAGAACACAAATGCCGGTGGCTTAACGAATCCGGGCAGCAACGGCGCCACCGCATCGAAGACCGGCCGGCCGCTCACCTCTCCGTGGTCTGAAAGGTAGAGCATGGCCTTGCCGGCGCGCCCGCCGCCGAACACACCGACGAGCCGGCCGCCATCCTTGAGCTGCTTGCAGAGCCCGTGCGGAATGATCTCGCTGGTGCCGTTCAGGAGAATAACGTCGTAGGGCGCCCTCCCCGGCCAGCCTTGGCTCAGGGGTCCGGTCACGACGCTCACGTTGGTCGCTCCAAGCGAGGCGAGCAGCTCACTTGCTTTATCGGCGAGCGGCGCGTCTTCCTCGAGCGCCACCACCGACCGCGAAAGTCGCGCAAGAACGGCCGCGGAATACCCGGTAGCGCAACCGACATCGAGCACGTGATCAGTTTCATCGATCTCGGCTGCCTGGACGAGCTTGGCAAAAACCATCGCCTTGAGCAGGCATCGGGGCGCGTGCCCGTGACCCTGCTCGGCCACCGCGACATCCATGTCGAGGTAGGCCAGCTCCGCCTTACCGGGCGGCACGAAACGTTCCCGTGGCACGTCCAGCATGGCGCTGATCAAGCCCGGATTGGTGACGTCGCTGGTGCGGACCTGACCGTCGACCATCATCCGACGTGCGGCAATGAAATCCAGCATCCGGCGCCATCCGCCCATTGAGGGAGTTGGTCTTTTGCGGCAAGGCGGGACAAAAGACAAGGTTGAGCCTTTTCAGGGACGGCGTGCTGCGACAACCGCGGGCCGAACCCGAACCGGGTCGGCCGTCGCGCTCCGAGCGCTAGCGAATGTTCCGGCAAAGACTGAGCGGTTTGCAGGACAACGCCTTAGGCCCTCTTCAGGCCGGAAAGCGATGGCCGTCCTTGCTGATAGGTTCGGCGCGCCGTGCGGGCGACGGAGACGGCGGGCGCGACGAATTTGCTTATTGCTTCTGCTTTCTTCTCGCGCTTATTCCTGATGCAACGCCGACTGCCGCTCCTGATGTATAGTATTGAAGCGGGCTTTTTGCTCGTCGCTCAGCGAGCCGTAGAACGCTTCCAGCGCTGGCCGTTCAATTTCCACCGCCTTGAGCATCGCGACGAGCCGCGTCTTTACCGCGGCGAGCCGCCCTGTGGGTGTCAGCGGAGTCTGCGCGGGGCAAGAGTCCTTGAGCGCCTCCGCCGCCTTCGTGACGGCTACTGCAAGATCGTTCAGCGCGGCACGTTGAGCGTCGGTAGGCTGAATTGTCTGTTCGATCTGTTTCTCAGGCCAAGGGACCGCCTGCGATGTCTGCGTCGCGCAGAGCTGGGCCGAGGTGACATGCGCTGCTTCGGTCCGTGTCTTATTGGTTGGCCCGCCGGCCTCAACGCTGATCGCGTCGAACCGCGCCTTCTGCTCGTCGCTCAATGAGCGGTAAAAACTCTCAAGCGCCGGCTGCACTGTGTCCACGGCCCGCACCATGGCATCGAGTCGGTCTTGCATGGCGGCGACGCGGGCAGGCGGCGTTATTGGAACCTGGCTCGGACAGGAAGCAGCTAAAATCTCGGTTGCCTTCGCGGAGGCCGCCGTGAGCTCATCGAGGTTCGCACTTTCCGTCCTGGTTGGCTGGACGGCCTGCCGGATGCGATCGAGCGGAAGTCCAGTCAGTTCCTCGGCTTGCCGTCCGCACATCTGGGCGACATCGGCGGGTGCCGGCGTAGCGCGCTCCAACGTCTCCCATCTACGTCTGGCCAGACGCGTCGCACGAGTTTCGCCGTTGTTGGCGCCATAGACGTCGCCGTAGCCGAATGGCAAGCCAAGATCGCCGGAATAGGCCGACCCGCTGTAGCCGTTAGGCACGCTGCCGAACAGCCCGGCGAGGAGGTCGTATCCGCCATAGCCCCAGAACGGGTCATAGGAGTCCCACGGCGCGAAGACGTAGCCGAAAATGTCGTCATACGCATACGGCCAGAACACTGGCCCAGCCCACCCGCCATATCCGTATCCGCTCACGCCCCTCCCAAATCCCCGTCCCGCAAATGCTCGGCCGAGGTGGTTGTGGAATCCATGGGCCGAAAAGTTGCGGCCAGCAAAGCCGTTGCGACCCCCAATGCCTAAGCCGCGCATCCCGCCGAAATGGCCCAAACGCGCTCCGCCGAAGTGAATCCCGCCAAAGTGGCCAAGCCCCCAAAATGCGCCCTACCGAAGCCACCGAAGTGTCCGCCCCCGAAATGCCCTCCGCCGAAATGCCCGCCGCCGACGTGACCTCCACCACGGCCAAACGCCAAGGCGTTATCGACGTGCGACGCTACGATTACGAGGAGCGCGACACTCGCCGCAACGACGATCTTGCGTGACATCGCGTGCACTCCTCGAATGCGAGCAAACCGCCATAGTTAATTTGATTAAATTGAAAGCTATTGGTCCAAACCAAAAACTGGTGGCTCAGACTAAAGTTGCTGTTGGATTATCACTTTTTGGTGAGGCTGACCGATCAACCACAAGCTAAGCAGCGTCAACACTGACGGCAGTCGGGCATGCCGGCGCCCCTCTGAATTCACGGGCCTCATTGTCAAATAACGCGCTGGCCCACGCGCAGTCGTCGGATCGGGGACGCAAGGCCGAGGTGTCGAGATGAAAATCCACATGCCGCTTCCTGTTGAACCGCCGCACACGAATCAGCGATCTTCGACTTACAGGGCCATTAACGACTCATTAAGAAAATGTAATGCCGGAATCAGGGGCTGGTCTTTAGAATGTTACAGCTCCGCCTCAAAATGGGGCTGTCGCCTGCACACCAACGTGCGGTAGTGAACCAAGGCCGGGTATAGCCCCGCTTTGGGCGTGCTGCCTCACTCCAGATCGGATGGCGACTGGGTAACTACGCGTTCAACGTCGGCTTCCCAAGTCAACATGGACTTTCCAAGGAGAGAATGAGAATGCGCGCTATCCTTTCAGCCATCGTCGTTGCCGCCGGCATCGGCTTCCTCGGTGCATCTTCTGCATCGGCGACGCCCGTCAATGCCGCGGCCATCGCCCAGGCATCGCAACACACGGACCAGGTGCTTCAGGTTAGAGACGGCTGCGGCCGCTGGCATCACCGTAACCACCGCGGATTCTGCGTCCACGATTGATTCCAGACGGATCAGCCCCCGAAAGGCAGCGCCTTTCGGGGGTGACCGGGCCCTTATTCGATCCCCTCCGTCCGTCAAGCGATCAGGGCGTCGAGCATTTGGCTCCGCCTCGCAAGCCTGACATCTTAACGTCGCGCCCACCCTGCTGCCGTCTTCGAACTGCTTCCTGTCTTGGAACTGCGCAGCGACGCACGACCGCGTGTCAACAAGCCGGACAACGGCGACCCGCCTGCGGTAACTGAGTATAAATCTAAATCGGGCAGATTTTGCCTGCCGGCATGAGCTGCCGAGCAACGCGGCCGCCTGCAGCCGCAATTCCCTGACTAATCAGCGGTCTTCGCTGGCCCGCTTTTTGCGTCCGGTGCTTGCCAGGAACACGATGGATCCGAAAGGACGCAAACGCCGAGGTGTTGAGATGAAAATCCACATGCAGCTTCCTCTTCCGCCCATGCCGCAGCCGGCGCCGCCAAAGCCGGCCACCCCCGGCTGGATGAGCCAACTGCTGGCTGAGGAAGAATTGGCCAAGGCCATGCAGCGCCGCCGAATCCTCGAGCGCAGACGGCTCAATATCCAGAAAGAGGATCAGCGCTCGGATTCGGAACAGAACGAGCCGGAGTCGCGTCCCTCGGGCGAGAAGTTGGACTTTCTCGCGTAAGCCTCAGCTGACGTGACACGGGCCGCGCGGCGGTGGACGCGGCGAAGCCGTGCTCGGACGCGCGTTTGGCCGCGTTCGCGTTGGTCGATCGGGCCTAGCCGCCTGCTGGAAAGTTGAGCTCGACCATCACCTTGTTGGGGTCTTCCACGAACAGCTGGTGAATTCGGCTCGCCGGTACTTGCTGCTCACGAAACTCGATGCCGAGCCGCTTGAAGTGCTCCCGCATGCCGGCGAAGTCATTCGCAGTGAAGGCGACGTGGTCGAAGTTACCGGTGTCGGGTGAAGAGCCGCCACCGATGCCGCTGCCTTTCGGTACGAGGTGCACCACCGGGTTTTCGCCGCAATAGAGCCAGTAGCCCGGAAAGCTCAGCGGCGGGCGCGGTCCGGTCTTCAGCCCGAGCACATTCTGATAGAAATCCCGTGTCCCATCGAGATCGTCCGTCCGCACCGTCACATGGTTCAATTGCGTCAGTGGCATGCGTTTCCCCTCCATCGTTCAGCCGACGTGCTCGGCCGCTATTTCATTCGATTCCGGACGACTTCGTTCGCGGCGCCCGCGTCATCATAAGCCATCATAATAAGAGCTGCGCGGAAGCGCCAAGGCATCCGCGCAGCGCAACGCCTGGCCCGCGCGCGGCGACGACACCGCTATTGCCTAACCGGTTGTGACCGTTTACCCATCGCAACCTTAGGGGCCACGCGGCGGAGTGGTTACGCAGCGGTCTGCAAAACCAATAATTTCCCTTTTGTGATCAAAGCGTATTCTGAAATTCGGCCCGAAATCGCTCCTTGTTGGATCAATAGCTTAGCTGCCGATTCAGAGTAAGCGGTCTTCTGGTCACACGGTCCTGAGGGCTTGATTTTTTGCGCGGGGCTGCGCAATTCGGCGTGTCAGGCCGCGAGCGTTTCGGTGGAACGCCCGGGCGCCCAGGCCCAGGGCATGAGCTC
>JBKQHQ010000126.1:0-59420 GCA_052148715.1 Xanthobacteraceae bacterium
ATATCGAATCGACTTGCGCGCGGCTGTCGAAGTGCTGCTCTTCGCCGGCATCCGCCACCTCGGCGACCACCACGGCACGCGCGCCGGGTGGAAGCTCTTGCAGCCGACGTCCGATGGCCGGCAGAGCCGCCTCGTCTCCCGCCAGGAGATACCAGTCAAAATCATCAGAAATGACAAACGAGCCGCGCGGGCCGCCGACGCCGAGGAACTGCCCCGGCTTGGCCTGCGCCGCCCAGTTCGAGGCCGGGCCGTCGCCATGCAGGACGAAATCGATCTCAAGCTCTTTGGCTGCGGCGTCATGGCGCCGCGGGGTGTAGTCGCGCGCCGCCGGGCGCGGAGCACCTTCGGCAAACACCCGCCCGTTCGGTCCAAGCGCTGGCAGCAGGGGCTTGTCCTGCCCCGGCTCCGGAAAGAAGATCTTCGCGTGATCGTCGTAAGCCGCGCTGACGAACCCTGTAAGCTCCGCACCGCCCAAGGTCACCCGCAGCATCTTGGGCGTGACGTGGCTGACCCGTCGAACTTCCAAAAGCCGGAGCTTGAGCTCATGGCGAATACGCCGAGCCGCGCGTTCGGTCGTTATCATGAATGAGATCCTTCAAAATATCGGGTTGCGTCGCGCTCAAGCGACTTTCACCGACAGCTCCGTGCCGCCCTTGAGCGGCAGCGACATGGACCGGAAGCCGTTGGCTGGCTCGCGCACGTAGGCCAGATAGTCAGCCTCGCCATTGTCGTTCATCACCAAGCCGCCGGTGCGGATCTGCGGCGCGATGATCTCCATGACCTGCCGCGCCAGCGAAGGTCCCTCCCCTCCCGGCCAGCCGTCGATGAGCACGAAATCGACCGGTCCGCCGAGGTCGCGCAATGTCTCCCGAGCATCGCCCTGCCGAAGGTCGACCAGGTCGGCGAGGCCGGCCTCCGCGAGGTTGCGCCGGGCGACAGCGACTTTCTCCGGCACCAGCTCGGAGCCGATCACGATACCGCCGCCATTGTCGCGCACGGCGGCCGCGAAATAGAGCGTCG
This sequence comes from Xanthobacteraceae bacterium, assembly GCA_052148715.1. Lineage (GTDB taxonomy): Bacteria > Pseudomonadota > Alphaproteobacteria > Rhizobiales > Xanthobacteraceae > JBKQHQ01. Next base: position 1,021 of record JBKQHQ010000126.1, read on the forward strand.
ACATGCCGATCGAGGTCGCGAATTCGGCGACGCGCGTCGCACGCTGCGCCCGGCAAAGCAGATAAATCAGGTCGCCCTGCTCGGGATGGATCGAGAAGCCGTACGCCGCATAGGCGTACGCGTCATGATTGTTGCGGGGATTGCCAAGGGGTCCGCCATCAGACGGCCGCCGCCGCGCGGCTTCCAGACGGGCAATCACGGCATTGACTCGCGGATCGAGGAGCGGCGTGGTGGGTTGGGACATGGGTGCCTCTTCGATGAATGGAGATACGCCCACTATTTGCCGAGGATTTCCGCGGCGGCGCGCCGAAGAATCTCGGCGATACGCTTGGCCTCTTCCGGCGAGCAGCGATCTTTCTCGTGCAGCGCCATCTTCAACGCGCGGCGGGCGGCACAGAACTCTTCCGAGCCGCGAGAACCGAAATGTTCATCCTCGACAGTGTCGGGCGGCTCCTCTCCGGCAAAGACCCGACGCACATGCTCCATCTTGCCGCCGATCCGCGCGAGCTCGGTCAGCATCGCTTGGACAATGGCGTGGTTCTGGTCGAGGTGACGGCGGCCGGCGTCGGTGATGCGATAGCGCTTCTTCGTGCCCTCCGCCTCGACCGTCGCGTAGCCGATCTCTTCGAGGTAGGTCAGCGCCGGATAGATCATTCCAGGGCTCGGGCTGTAGAAGCCGTCCGAGCGTTCCTCGACTGCCTTGATCAACTCGTAGCCGTGGCTCGGATTCTCCGCCAGCAAAGCCAGAATGATGAGCTGCAAGTCCGCGGAGGCAAGCTTCCGGCCGGTGCGGAAGCCTGCGCCACCGCGGCCCTTACTGTCCATGAAGCCCGCCTTGAAATGCCCGAAGCCGCGCCCGCCGCGATGCCGCCCCATCCAAAGGGTCCGGGGGCCAAGACCGCGAACGCGAGAAGCATATAGATCATAAGACATATCTTACGATACAATGGCAGGCGCCGTCACGCAAGTCGAATCCGTTGACGACGCGGAGGCCTGTTGCGATTCAATTACTCGTTGCGATCCTTGTAGATTTCCGATGCGATCCAGGCCTCGAAGGCGGGCAAGATCGCCGGGCCGGATACAAGCCCTTTGCGCCAGTCCTCGCCCGTCGGGCGCAAAACCAGCATCCAGCCTTGCCCATACGCATCCTGGTTCAGGAGCTCGGGTTTCCGTTCTAACAATTCATTGTGGGCGATGATGACGCCATCGAAGGCGGCGCGCGCAGAGCCGACCCACTTTCCGCCCTCCACGACGGCGAACGATCGACCCTTTTCGAAGTCGCGGCCGATACGCTTCGGCGTGAAGACGAGCACGTCGCCCATCAGATTCGCGGCCCAAGTGGTAAATCCCGCACGCACCGTCCCGTCTTCGAGCGGCTCGTACCAGATCTGGTTGTCCACATCGTAGAGCAGGTGATCCGGAAAATCGTTGTCTCGCACCTTGACCACGGCAGGCCTCAGAACGTCAGAACCCGACAATCCCCGTCCATGATGTCTTGGATCATGGCGGCGGCGCCCATCAGACCTTTGCACTCCGGGATGAGGTCACCCTCGGTCTTGTCGAACAAATCAAGGTTCGCCGGACAGGCCCAGAAACGCGCGCCGTGATCGTGCGCTTCCTTGATCCAGTCGTGAACAGTCTTCTGCTCGCCGGGCTTGACGCTGAGCGTCTCAGCGACACCCTTGAGCATCAGCTTGCCGGCGGTCGCCGTGCACAGCACGTCGACCTCGTAATCCATGGCGGCGGCGATCGCCGCGTAATAGAACGGCGCGCCGAGCTCTTCGACGTTGCGCGGGTCGGTATTCATCAACACGATCAACAGGCGTTTGCTCACGACGCGCGTGGCCCCGGCATGGCTGGGTTCATTGCGGCGTCACCTCCTCGATTTTCAGCCGCCGTCCCCACTTGTCGAAGAAGTGGCCCTCATTGAGCACCAGCCGGTCGTCGTCGAGGCGGGCCTCGAGCTCGCGCAGCCGAAGCCGCGCGCTCGGATTGTCGAGCGGGCCGCCGTCCGGCGCGGTGAGCGGATAGAACGACGCGCCGTCCCAGGCCCGGCCCGCGCCCGCAAACAGAACGATGATTTCACCCCAGTCGATCTCGTCGCCGATGACGTTGAAATAGGTCGAGCACCACGGCGTCACCTTGGTTTCAGCGATTTCGACCAGAACCGCTAGTGCCGTGAAAGCGCCCGTCCGCGCGAACTCCGCGGCCAGCCAACGGTCGAAATCGGTCAGGGGCATATCCCCGTCAGAAGTCAACAACGGGCGTCTCCGGCATGTAATTCTCGAACAAGGTCCAGAACGGAACGGGATGCGTGTCCGCGTACCAGGCTTCGAACGCGGCAAGCGCTTTGAGGACGTCGGGCCGGGGCGCGTCTTCGTCGCCGGAGGGCGCGAGGCTAGCAAACATGACCTGCGCGACCGGGGCGAAGGACGACAGCACGGCCATGCGGGCGTCGCTGTCGCTCGACCAGCCGAGCTTCGCGCGCAGCACCGCGGCGGCGCCGGCGACGGCGATCTCCTCGCTTTCCGCTCCAGCGACCACGTGGGCGATCGCGCGCATCAGGTTCAGTCGGCGGAAAGCGAACGCGCGTTCGCTTTCCAATGCTTTAATTCGTTCGGCGATGCCGCGACGAAAGTCGCTCTCGGCGGCGGTCGCGCGATCCGCAGCGAGCTCCAGTGCGTCAAGAAAAGACGGGACGGGCTCCATCAGGCGTTCCCTTCAACGTGGCGGAAGAGAGAGGGAGTCGAACCCACCAAGGACCGTCTCGCGGCCCCTCCCGGATTTGAAGTCCGGACGCCCCACCAGGGACGATTCTCTTCCTGAATTTTGCGCTGTATCCGCCTCCGCCGCCGCCCGGCGGAACAGATCGAGCCGATGCTTGTTGATACGGCGCAGATCGCCTCGACGCAGCGTCACGCCGTGGCGATCGAAGAACTCGAGGATCTGAATCGCGACCTTACGGCCGTTGTCCACCCGATCGCGAAACTGCGCGGCGGTAAACTGCCCGTGCGGCGCGCCGGCGGCCAGATTGAGGATAATCTCGACCATCTCGGCCACCGTCGCGCGTAGAAAGAAGTGGTCGTGCGCGACCTCGTCCACCTTGCCCATGCGCCCAAGCAATTTGAGCAGGCGCCGCACCTCGGTCTCCTGCCGCACCAACAGCGCGGCGATGTCGCGCACGCGCGGGGGACGGAATCGCTCCGCGCCGTCGAGCAGCGGCGCGATCCGACTCCAGACCTTTTCGTTCTCCGGCGTCAGCCGCACCTCATGGCCCGTCAGGCGCACCCAGGCACCATCCAAGGCAACGTCCTTGGCGCGAACGAGTCCTTGAAGAACCGACAGGAACGCCGGCGCCGGCAGACGCGGCTCGAGCTGCAGGCGGAGCCGTTCCAGACCAAGGCCGGGCAAATCGGGATTGTCGGTGTGGAAGCTCAGCAGTGTCGTCAGCAAACCCCGCTTGAACGCCGACCAGACCGGCGCCGACAACGCGAAAACGCTGCCCCCAGCGTGCGCCTTGATGATGCTCAAACGCTCGCCGATCGCTTGGATTTGCGCTTCGGTGAGCGCACGGTCGCGAGCAAACGCCGACAGATCGATGAAGCGCGGGGCGATTTCAAGCAGTACGGCCAGCGCCTTTTCCGGCTCGCCAATGCCGTGCGCGTGCAATTGCGCCAGCCGCTCCGGTGTTCGGCGCTTGCGCGCCGGCGCGCGCAAGTCGAGAAATTTTCCGCCGCCGATGGTGCGCTGCGCCGTCGTGTCGCGCAGCACGAAACGGTCGCCCGCGGCCGCCGCGATCGGCTGATCGAGAACGAGTTGCACGACCGCATCGCCGCCGGGCGGGATCGGCTCGTCGCCGAGCAATACGATGCGGGCGCCCACTTCAGTGGCGGCGTGATGAAGGCGCGCCGGCATCCATTGCCCCACCGGCCTCGGCTCGGTGGCGAGCAAGCGCAAGGTCGCATCGATGCGATCAGTCGGGGCGTGCAAATCCGGGTCGAGCACCACATGGCCGCGCTCGATCGCGTCCTTGCCGACGCCCTCCCCAGCCAGATTGAGCGCGCAACGTTCGCCGGCGATGCCGCGCTCGGTCGGGCGGTTCTGCGCATGGATCGAGCGCACCCGGGCGACGAGACCAGACGGGGAGATCAGCACGCGGTCACCCACCGATACGGAGCCCGACAGCACTGTGCCGGTCACAACCGTGCCGGCGCCAGCAAGCGTGAAGGAGCGGTCGACCGCCAGGCGAAAGCGCTCCGAGGCCGCACGCGCCCGGGTCGCGCGGGAGGCCTGGAACAGTTGCGCCCGCAGTTGCTCGACGCCGTCGCCGGTGATCGTCGAGACCGGAACGATCTCGGCGTCCGCGAGACCCGTGCCTTGCAAGAGCTGCGCGATCTCCGCCGAGACCTCCGCGCGCCGTGGCGGCGCCACTAGGTCGACCTTGGTGAGGGCGACGGCGCCGCGTTCGATCTTGAGCAGATCGACGATCGCGAGATGCTCGCGTGTCTGCGGCATGACGCCGTCGTCGGCCGCGATCACCAGCAGCACAAAGTCGATGCCGGTCGCGCCGGCCAGCATATTGTGGACGAATTTCTCGTGGCCCGGCACATCGACGAAGCCAAGCACCGAGCCGTCCGGCGCTGGCAGATAGGCGAAGCCGAGATCGATGGAAATGCCGCGCGCCTTCTCTTCCTGCAGCCGGTCCGTATCGACGCCGGTGAGCGCCCGCACCAGCGAGGTTTTGCCGTGGTCGATATGGCCGGCGGTCCCCACGATCATGACATCGGCTCCGGCAAAGGGGCGGCGGCGCGTCGCTCGGCTTCGGCCACGTCTGCGGGCGCGAGCGCCGTCCGTACCGCCTCAAAGAACTGCGCGGCCAAGGCGCTGCCCCCGGCGCGCGCGCGCAACAGCCAGACCAGGGCTTCAATCGGATCGCGTGCAACGCCGGCGCCGAGGTGATAGGCGGCTCCCAGCATCGCCTGACCGTCGGCATCGCCGCGCTCGGCCCCGCACCGCCACCAACATACTGCTTGGGCGGGGTCACGCTCAGCACCAAGCGCATTGTGGAAGATCATGCCGAGGCGGGTCATCGATGCCGCAACGCCGCGGGCGGCGGCGGCCTCCGCCCAACGCCTTGCCTCGACATAGTCGGGCGCGGCGACCTCGCCTTCGAGCAACATCCAGCTCAGCATGTCCTGCGCCGGGCCGTCACCTTGCTCGGCCGCGGCGCGATAAAGCTCGATCGCGCGCGTATAGTCCTGCGCAACACCCTCGCCTTTGAAATAGAGCGCCGCCAGGTTGCGCCGACCAACCGGATCACCGGCTGCTGCCGAGAGCGACAGCCATTGAACCGCAAGCTTGAGGTCACGCTCGACGCCAAGACCTTGCGAAAAACAAGCGCCGATATTGTTCTGCGCCCGCGCTACGCCGGCATGCGCAAGCGGGCTCCAGATCGCGAGGGCTTGCGCGTAGTCTGCACGGTTCGATGCCTCGTAAGCAGCTGCCATTTGTCCGGCGATCGACTCGTCGGGCGGTCGCCTCTCTTTCGGTAGCGCCTCAAGCCAGCGCATCGGACTTCCCCGAGATATCAAACGCGGCGAAATTAGCGATGAAGCCCTTTTCGTCCTCGAGGCAGCGCAAGTCGAGGATCAACGATTGGTCCTCGATCCGGCCCACCACAGGAACCGGAAGCCGGCGCAATGCCGCGGCCAAAGCGGACAGCGCCCGCCCGCCTCCGCGCGCCGCCCGCGGGCTGATCGCGAGCCCTGCGCTCGGCACCGTCTCGAGCGGTAATGCTCCCGAGCCGATCTGGCTCGCGCAGGCGCACACCGCAACCTTGTAGGCATCGCCAGTCTTTTCGGCGATAGCCGGCAGAACCTTACGAGCCAACGCCTCGATTTCTCTTGCCGGTCTTGTCAGCAGGCGCACGATCGGCAGGCGTTCGGCCAGTCGATCAGGATCGCGATAGAGGCGCAACGTCGCCTCCAACGCAGCAAGCCTGATCTTATCGATGCGCAGCGCTCGCTTCAGCGGATTGCGATTGATCCGAGCGATCAGCTCCTTGCGGCCGACGACGAAGCCGGCTTGCGGGCCACCGAGCAGCTTGTCGCCAGAAAAGGTGACGAGATCGGCCCCGTCGGCGACCGCTTCCTTGACCGTCGGCTCGTGCACGAGCCCGAAGCGCGCGAGGTCGATCAGCGTGCCGGAGCCAAGATCATTGACCAACGGGACCTGCCGCTCGCGCGCAAGCGCGGCGAGCTCGCGGGCACCAACCTGCTTGGTGAAGCCTTCGATGCGATAGTTGGAGGTGTGTACTTTGAGGATCAGTCCGGTCCTCGGCCCGATCGCGTCCGCATAGTCCTGCTTGTGGGTGCGATTGGTGGTGCCGACCTCCAAGAGCTTCGCCCCGGCGCGGGTCATGATCTGGGGCATGCGGAAAGCACCCCCGATCTCGATCAGCTCGCCGCGCGAGACGATCGCCTCGCGTCCCTTGGCCAGCGTGTTGAGCACCAACAGAACGGCGGCGGCATTGTTATTGACCACGGTCGCGTCCTCGGCGCCGGTGAGTTCGCACAACAGCGCGCGCACGAGATCATCGCGGTCGCCGCGCCGGCCGCTACCTAGATCGAATTCGAGCGCCACGGCGTTACGCATCGCCGACTGCGCCGCCTCGATCGCCGCTTCGGCGAGCAGCGCGCGGCCGAGATTGGTATGCAGCACCGTTCCGGTCAGGTTGAAAACCGGCCGCAGCTTCGGCCGCTCCCGCACCTCGAGCTGCCTCAGCGCGGCCGCCGCGATCTGACCGGAATCGCCCGACGCGATCCGGTCCGTACGGGCGGCCGCAAGCGTGTTGCGCACGGCCTCGACCACCGCGGGACGGCCGAACCGGTCGGCGGCTTCCGTCGCCACCGGCGTGCGCAACACTTCATCCACCGACGGCAACTTGCGGAGCGCGACCGTTGCGGTCTTTGCCATCGCCGACCTCAGTAACCGATCAGGAATGGGTTGACGGCGCCGCGTCGATATCCGGTCTCGCGCAGAAGCAGGTCGAGCCCAACGCTCGCCACGTCATCGGCGACGGGGTCGAGCGCGGGATCCTTGTGCTGGTGCAGGATTTTCACATAGCCCCCGCAAGAGCCGCAGGTTTCCGCCTTGACCGATCCCGCCCCGCCGGCGAGCTCTTCATAAGCGATGCCCTTGGTCGATCCGCACAAGACGCATTTGATGCGCACGACGTGCCACTGCGTCGCGCACAGCGAGCATGAGCAGAAGCGCGCGCCGTGCGCGCCGCTCCAACCGACGATCTGCGACGCGACCGGGGCGCCCCCGCAGACCGGGCAAACACCCTCGCCGACCGGCACCAGCGCGACCGGATCGAGCCGCGATGCCAGGCGGGCGAAATGCACCTGCAGTGCGGCCGCTACATAGACATGATCCGCCAGTGCCTCGACCGGTATGGAGAAGGCCAGCACCGAGCGCACCATGGCGTCGCGCGTGCCGGCGTCGGCGACACGGGCGCGCGCCAACGCCGCGCGGGCGGCGTCGGGCATGTCGATCTCGACGACCAGCTCGAACAGTCGATCGAGCGTCACGTCGAGCGCGGGGGCGGCGGTGAAGCGGCTGCGGTCGAGAGGCGGCATCGCGTGGCCCTGCGCCAGCGCCAGCGCGTCGTCGCGGGGCATATCCGGCTCCGGCAGGCCCTCTTGCAGGCGATGCTGGCTTTCACTCAGCCCCGCGAGAAATCGCAGATAGGCTCCAAGCCCGTGACCTTCGGCCAAGGCGCGAAAACGCCCCGCGCGCGTCGCAAATAGAGTGCGAGGATCGGGAAGACGGACGAACGGAGGCTCAGCAATTTGCCCGATCGGAATTGGATCGTGCCGAGGGGCACCAGCCTTGCTCATCTTTCAACCTCACGAACCGCACGGGCCACGTGACAGACGGGCGGACGGCGCCCGTCTTATTTAGCGGGCTTCGCGCCGGTGTCTCTCGGCTTTCCAGTCACGAGCTCTCTCAGCCACTTGCGATGATGCTTCCAGGCCCAGCCGCCGGTGACGTAGCCGCGGGTCATCGCACGAAGCGTACCACGCTCCCAGATCACCATGTAGATGTGGACGATCACCGCGCAGATCGCAAGCACGGCGGCGAGGGAGTGAATCAAGACCGCGATCCGCTTCTGCTCGATTGTCGTATAGCCGTAGAAATATTGGTCCCAGATTATTAGGCCGGTGACGAACAGGACAATCACCAGAAAGGCCATCGACCAGAAGAACATCTTCTGCCCTGGGTTGTAACGTCCGACCTCGGGCAGTTTGTCCTCGCGACCTGCCAACATGTCGGGCAGGCCGAGCAGCCATGGAACATCCTCGCGCGCAAGCAGGCATGCTCGCCAAAACCGGAAGAACAAGCCGTAGAACGCAAAGAGCACGACGACCCCGACCCACGGATGGAACGCCCGCGTGTTCTCACCGCCGCCGAAGAGATCGGTGAGGAAGAACAGACTTGGATGGAACAGCGCGAGCCCGGAGACCGCCAGCAGGATCAGGCAGATCGCCGTGGTCCAGTGGTTGATGCGGGCGCCCGCGGTGTAGCGGTCGACGGTGACCGGGTCGCCGGGATTCACCTTGTCGCCCGGCTGGATGTCGTAGGCCGTCATTGCCGCGCACTCCCCGTCAACCGCTTGGCGTTCTCCTCATCCTCACGCGAGACCCTGTTGGCTCCCGATACGACCTGGTGCAGGAAGCCCCCTGCGGCGAACACGACCATCGCCGCTAGACCGGCGTATTTGGCCACGCCCTTCCACAGCTCGACGATCTGACTGATCCTCGGATCCTTGGCCAGGTTGGCATAAATTTCCGGCTTGTCGGCATGATGCAGCACATACATCACATGCGTGCCGCCGACGCCCGGAGGATCGTAGAGACCGGCGTTCTTGTAGCCGCGGGACTTGAGGTCCTTGATTCGCTCTTCGGCGTGTTGCTTCATCTCCTCCTTGGTGCCGAACACGATCGCGTGCGTCGGACAGGCCTTGGCGCAGGCCGGACCTTGGCCGACCGCGACGCGGTCGGAGCACAGCGTGCATTTGTACGCTTTGTGATCGACTTGGGAGATGCGCGGGATGTTGAACGGGCATCCCTTCACGCAGTACCCGCAGCCGATGCAGTTCTCGTGCACGAAGTCGACGATGCCGTTGGAGTATTGAACGATCGCGCCCGGCGCCGGGCAGGCCTTGAGGCAGCCGGGATCGGCGCAGTGCATGCAGCCGTCCTTGCGGATCAGCCATTCGAGATTCTGCGTCTCGGGATTGACCCATTCGGTGAAACGCATGAGCGTGAACATGCTCGGCGTGAGATCGGGCGGGTTCTCGTAAACCCCCACGTTCGTGCCGATGTCCGCGCGCATGTCGTTCCATTCCAAGCAGGCCGATTGGCAGGCCTTGCAACCGATGCATTTCGACACGTCGATGAGCTTGGCCACCGGCGTCAGTTGCCGGCTGGGCGCAGGCACCGAGGACGCCGATCGTTTGATCAGATCGCCTTCACTGAGGTTCGTCTTGACGTCTTGTGTCGGCGGGTTGGGAAGCTCGAATTCGAATGCCATCGCTCCCTCCCTTATGCCACCGGCCCGGCGATGGGCTCGATATCCACCAGGAACGCCTTGTATTCAGGCGTCTCGATGTTCGCGTCACCGACATAGGGGGTAAGCGAATTCGGGCCGAAGCCCTTCTTCGCCGCTCCCGTGAACCCCCAGTGGAGGGGAATGCCGACGATGTGCACGGTCTTGCCATCGCAGGTCAGCGGTGCGATCCGCTTGGTGACGACGGCCTTGGCCTTCACCGACCCGCGTTTGGACCACACCCGGACCCAACCGCCTGACTTGACGCCCTTCTCCCTCGCGAGCTGCTCCGATATTTCGACGAAGAACTCCGGTTGCAGCGAAGCATTGATCTGGACGTGCTTGGTCCAGAAGTGGAAGTGCTCGGTCAGCCGATAAGAGGTCGCCGCATACGGGAACTCCTTGGCGTCGCCGAACTGCTCCATATCGCCCCTGAATACGCGCGCGACCGGGTTGCCTCGAATCTTCGGCGCGATCACGTTGGCGATCGGCGCCTCGAACGGTTCGTAGTGAACCGGGAAGGGTCCGTCGCGCAGCATTCCAAGCGTGAACAGCCGTGCGGTGCCTTCCGCGTTCATGATGAACGGGCCGACCACATCCGGCTTCGCGTTGGGCGCGATGTCCGGCACGTCGTAGCCGGTCCAGCTCGTGCCGTTCCATTCGATCAGCTTGCGGCTCGGATCCCAGGCCTTGCCGCTGATATCGGCGGATGCCCGATTGTACAGGATGCGGCGATTGACCGGCCAAGAGAACGCCCACTTGGCAAAGGCGCCGGTCTCGTCCGGATCGCTGTTGTCGCGGCGAGCCATATTGTTGCCCGCCTCGTTGAAGCAGCCGGAATAGATCCAGCAGCCGCACGCCGTCTTCCCGTCGTCGCGCAGGGCCGCAAAGCTGACGACCTGCTTGCCCTTCGCCAAAACGATCTTGGTCGGATCGTTCGGATCGGCGATGTCCTCGGTCGCGTAGCCATTCATCTCCTTGGCGACCTCTTCCGGCGTCGGATCGCCGGCGTTCTGGTAGTTCCACACCAGATTGAGCATCGGTTCGGGAACCGGACCGCCCTCCTTTTGGTACAGAGCCTTCAGGCGCAGATAGATCTGCGCCATGATCCAGAGGTCGACCTTGGCCTCGCCGGGAGGAGTGGCACCAGCCCAGTGCCACTGCAGCCAGCGGCTCGAGTTGGTGAGGGAACCTTCGTCCTCCGCGAAGCAAGCCGTCGGCAACTGAATCACCTCCGTCTGGATCTTCGACGGATCGACATCGTTATACTCGCCGTGATTATCCCAGAACCGCGACGTCTCGGTATCCAGGGGATCCATGACGACGAGGAACTTGAGCTTCGACAGCGCCGTGGTGATCTTCTTTCTGTTCGGGAACGAAAGCAGGGGGTTGAAGCCCTGGCAGAAGTAGCCGTTCATCTTGCCCTGGTGCATGAGCTCAAACGCCCGCAGGACGTCGTAGGCCGGCACATCGAGCTTCGGCAGATAATCGTAGGCGAAGCTGTTCTCGGCCGTCGCGGCCGGGCCCCACATCGATTTCTGGAAGCTGACGAAGAACTTCTTGTAGTTCTGCCAATAGCTCATCTGGTTCGGCCGCAGTGGCTTGAACCCGCGGGTCGACATGTAAGTATTGAAGTCGACCTCCCTCTCCATCGGCAGCGTCAGGTAGCCGGGGATGAGGTTCGACATCAGCCCGAGATCGGTCAGCCCTTGGATGTTGGAGTGACCGCGCAGAGCGTTCATGCCGCCGCCGCGGACACCGATGTTGCCCAGGATGAGCTGCAGCATCGCCATCGCGCGGATGTTCTGCGAGCCCTTCGAATGCTGGGTCCACCCGAGCGCGTACATCGAGGTCATCGTCTTGGTCGGCGATGACGTCTCGGCGATCATCTGCGCCACCTTTAGGAACTTGTCCTTCGGCGTGCCGCAAATGCGCTCGACCATCTCGGGCGTGTAGACCGACACATGCTGCTTGAGCAGATTCCAGACACACCGCGGGTTCTGCAGCGTATCGTCGGCCATCACGAAGCCATCCGGGCCGATTTGATACTGCCAGGTGGACTTGTCGTAGTCGCGCTTGCTTTCGTCGTATCCGGTGAACAGGCCGTCCTGATAGGCAAAGCCTTCCTTCACGAGGTAAGGCGCGTTGGTGAAGGCCTTCGCATAGTCCCAGTGTATCTTGTCGTTCTGGATGCAGTAATTGATCACGCCGAGCAGGAAGGCGATGTCCGTACCCTGGCGGATCGGCGCATAGAGGTCGGCGACCGACGCCGAGCGGGTAAAGCGCGGATCGACAACGATCAGCTTGGCGCCACGGTTGGCCTTGGCCTCCGTGACCCATTTGAATCCGCACGGGTGCGCCTCGGCGGCGTTCCCACCCATAATCACGACGAGATCCGTGTTCTTAATGTCAGTCCACGAATTCGTCATCGCGCCACGACCGAAAGTTGGGCCCAGACTGGACACCGTGGGGCCGTGTCAAACGCGCGCTTGATTGTCGAATGGCACCATGCCGGCGCTGCGGACCACTTTGTAGGTCACGAACGCGGCCTCGTTGGACGATGCAGATGCGGCGAGGAACCCGGTACTCACCCACCGGTTCACCGTCACCCCGTCGTTGTTCTTGGCGATGAAGTTTTTGTCGCGGTCGTCCTTCATCAGTCGCGCGACGCGATCGAGCGCGACATCCCAAGACACCCGCTCGAATTTGTCCGAGCCCGGCTTGCGGATCATCGGATATTTCAGCCGCGTCTCGGAATGCACCAGATCGAGCAGCGCGGCACCCTTCGGGCATAGTGTGCCGCGGTTGGTCGGGTGGTCCACGTCGCCTTCGATGTGGACGACCTCGGCCTTCTCACCTTTCGCAAGGTTGCCTTTCGAATACATGATGATGCCGCAGCCGACGGCGCAGTAGGTGCAGGTATTGCGGGTCTCGGTCGTGCCCGCGAGTTTGAAGGGTCGTATCGCCGCTGCGTAAGCGGTCTCGACATCTCCGAACCCGAGCGCTCCGATTGTTGTCCCGGCAAGACCCGCGCTGGCGCCTTTCAAAAGCTGGCGCCGCGAGAGTTCCATATTCACGGGTGGGCCCTCCTTGAGACCATGTGCCCCCAACGGGGGACGTTTCGCCGTGGGACGCGCCCTTTGTCCGGTCTTGCGCCCCGATGCACCAAATCCAAGCCCGCCAAGGCTATTTTTGAACCGGACCAGAGTCAAATAGCGCAGCAATAAGCTACACTGTAACGAAGAAAATTGCCGGTCTTTCGTTACATAAATATGCCTAGCGACGCACTTTCTCTTGCTTGTGGCCTATAGCCACATCCCGTGGTCCCACCGCCAAGGACGAGCGGCTTATACGGCTGTGGCAATCCGCGAGTCGAACGCCCGTTTCCTTGTTGACCTTCGCGTCCACTGCATCGCAGTATGACGCTGTGGCGCACGCGACGGCTCCCGAGGCTCGGGGCATACACGGCGATGACGGTGGCTCTTCGCGGCCGCCCGGATGGTGCGGCCGTTCGCGGCAGCGCAGCATGCCCGGCGTTGCCGCCTGCCGTGTTGCATCGCAAAGCTCGCCGTTACTGTCGGTTTGGTGCTCATTGCGCGCCCAAACCGGCCTACGATCAAGCCGCTATATCCATATCCATTAGCAGGGAGGTTGAATGATGAACATGCACAGACGCGACGTCTTGAAGGCGGGTGTCGCTCTTTCGGTGACCGCCGGACTGCCCACGGCGGTATCGGCGCACGTGCCTTTTGCTCCGAAGCCTGAAACGTGGCGATACTTTCAGATCGTGACCCGATTGGAGATCGCGAAGCCTCGAGGCAAGGTGCAGGCGTGGATACCGTTGCCCTCGGTCAGCGAGGCCAAATGGGTTCGGCCGATGGGTAACGACTGGAAGACCAACGCCAAAGCGACGGTCAAGCAGGATCCGAAATACGGCGCGCAGATGCTGCATGTCGAATGGGCTGAGCACGAGACGGCGCCGGTCGTCGAGGCGGTAAGCAAATTCGCTGCCCGCGATCGCGCCATTGATTTGACGAAGCCTGCGACCGTCGCGCCACTGACCGCCGACGAGCGCAAATTCTATACGGAAGGGACCGACCTCATTCCCGTCGACGGCATCGTCAGGGAGACCGCGGACAGGATCACGGAGGGGAAGTCGACCGAAGTCGAAAAGGCCCGTGCGATCTATGAGTGGATCGTCGATAATACGTTCCGTGATCCACACACTCGCGGCTGCGGTATCGGCGACATCGCGGCCATGCTGAGGACAGGAAATCTCGGCGGCAAATGCGCCGATCTCAACGCGCTCTTCAAGGGGCTGGCGATGGCCGCCGGGCTTCCGGCCCGCGACGTCTATGGCATCCGCGTCGCACCGTCGCGGTTCGGCTACAAGAGTCTCGGCGCCGGTTCCGAGATCGTCACCAAGGCGCAGCATTGCCGCGCCGAGGTGTACCTGACCGGTTTCGGCTGGGTGCCGGTCGACCCGGCCGACGTGCGCAAGGTCGTGCTGGAAGAGCCGCCGACCAATCTCGCTCTCGCCGACCCGAAAGTCGTCGCGGCACGCGAGGCCTTGTTCGGCTCCTGGGAGACGAATTGGCTTGCCTACAATACGGCGCACGACATCGCGTTGCCGGGATCGGCGGGGCCCAAGCTCGACTTCCTGATGTATCCGCAGGCGGAGATGGACAACATACGCCTCGACTGCCTCGACCCCGACAGCTTCAAATACACGATCATGGCCAAGGAGCTGACTTCGGCGTGATGACGATCGATCGTTCTCCACGGGCGCCGCAGAAGCGGCGCCCGCATATGCGCCATCGGGCGCGTGGATTTCGATAAACCCGGCGCACCTGCATGAACGAGACGGTGCTCGATCTCAGAGGACTGCGCTGCCCACAACCTGTGCTGCGCGCGAAGAAAGCACTCCGGAATGTCCCGCTCGGTGGCGTCCTGGTTCTCGAATGCAGCGATCCGCTGACCGTGATCGACGTGCCGCATTTCGTGAACCAGACCGGACAGACACTCGCTGCCCAGGAGCGCAACGGTGAGCTCTACGTCTTCAGGATCGTCAAGCAACGCTGATGCGTCGAAGCACGCTGCCGTATCATTGCCGAGAGTAGAACCATGAACGTCCCTCAGATTCGCTTGACCAGTCTTGCGCATGGAGGCGGATGCGGGTGCAAGCTCGCGCCATCCGTGCTGCAGCAGCTCCTGGCCGGTCAACCCGCGGCCAGTCCGTATCGACAACTGCTCGTCGGCACCGAGACCGGCGACGATGCCGCGGTGTGGCAGATCGACAACGACACCTGCATCATCGCGACCACCGACTTTTTCACGCCGGTGGTCGACGACCCGTACGATTTCGGCCGAATCGCAGCGACCAATGCGATCGCCGATGTCTACGCCATGGGCGGCAGGCCGATCATGGCATTGGCGATCCTCGGAATGCCGCTCGGCAAGGTGTCGATCGAGATGGTGCGTGCGATTCTCGAGGGCGGCGCGGCGGTCTGCGCCGCCGCGGGCATCCCGGTCGCCGGCGGACATTCGATCGACGCACCCGAGCCGATCTACGGTCTTGCCGTCATCGGCACCTGCCGCGCGCAGGATGTGCGCCGCAATTGCGATGCCCGAGCGGGCGATGCGCTGATCCTGACCAAGGCGCTCGGGGTCGGCATCTATTCGGCCGCCTTGAAGAAAGGCGCACTGCGGCCGGACGGCTACTCGGAGATGATCGCGACCACGACGCTACTCAACCGGATCGGCACCGATCTCGCCAAGGATCCCGCTGTCCACGCGATGACCGATGTGACCGGTTTCGGCCTGCTTGGGCACGGGCTCGAAATGGCGCGCGGCTCCAAGCTCACGCTGGTCATCCGCGCCGGCGACGTGCCGCACCTCACCGAAGCCGTGTCGCTCGCAGAGCAAGGCTTTGTCACCGGCGCATCGGAGCGGAACTGGGCGAGTTACGGCGACGGCGTGACGCTGCCGCGGAATTGTCCGGACTGGCGGCGTCATCTCCTCACCGATCCGCAGACCTCGGGAGGGCTGCTGGTCGCCTGTGCCGCCGAGCGCGCGGACACGATCCTGCGAACGATCATCGACGCCGGCTGTCCGTGCGCGCGCATCATCGGCCGTGTCGAGGCGGGAACGCCTGCCGTCAAGGTCGAAGCCTGAGCGCGAGCGCCGACCGACTTTCTCGCACAGAATCAAAAGGATATGAGAGCGGCAGCCACGATTCGCGGTCTACCCTTGCCGGCTTTCGCCGCACGATGACGCGCAAGTCGCCGGCTCTCGCCCACCTCCTGCGACTTATTCACAAGGTTGAATTGGCGTGGTGCCAGGGCTCCGGCACAGGGTGTATTGTTCGGCGGATTCGGGGGATTCCATGCGCACGCGTATCACAGCCGGATTTTGGGCTCGCGTACTGGCCGGTTCATGTGCGGCCGCCCTGCTGATCCCTGCAGGCGCGTCGGCGCGCGACAAACCGCACGGCGCGCCGGCGGCTCACAATCTCAGGCACAACCACGCCGGAACGGACGAGGGCGCAGCGTCGTCGGCAACGCATAAGGAGAAATCGAGGGAGTCGCTTGCCAAATGGAGGCGCGGTCGCCGTCACCACTCCGTTCATGGCCCTGATTACCGCCCGCCCCATGCCGAGATCCTGGTCGACGACAATTCGGGCCAGGTATTACACGAGGTTAGTTCGGACAGTCCGTGCCATCCGGCATCGCTGACCAAGGTCATGACACTTTATCTGCTGTTCGAGCAGCTTGAGGCCGGCAAGCTGAAGCTCGACACGCCTCTGCCCGTTTCGGCCAACGCGGCCCGTCAGGCACCGACAAAGCTCGGTCTCAAGGTCGATCAGACCATCAAGGTCGAAGATGCGATCAAGGCGATCGTCACCAAATCGGCAAACGACGCCGCAGTGGTCGTGGGAGAAGCCATCGGCGGCACCGAGAGCGATTTCGCCAAGCTCATGACGGAAAAGGCGACGGCGCTCGGCATGACGGGCACGACCTATGTCAACGCATCCGGGTTGCCGGCGGATGCGCAATTAACAACGGCCCGCGACCAAGCCATCCTCGGGCGCGCGATTTACGAGCGCTTTCCTCGTTACTACGCTTACTTCGCGACACCGAGGTTCCAGTATCACGGCGTCGAGATGCACAATCACAATAGCCTGCTTGGACAGGTGGAGGGTGTCGACGGTATCAAGACCGGCTACACCGACGCCTCGGGCTACAACTTGGTCTCGTCCGTGCGCCGTGGCCAGCGCCACATCGTTGCCGTCGTGCTCGGCGGAACCTCGAACGGAGCGCGCGATGCCCGCATGCGCCAATTGATCGAGGAATACATTGGCCACGCCGCGACCAACCGCACGGCACCGCCGATCGTTGAAGGGGCCGGCCAGGACAACGCCCGTGTCGATCCCGTTGCGTCCCCAACTGCCGCGCCAGCTTCAGGGATTGCTCCCCCATCGGCTGCGGGCCCTGCGCCTAGCGGCAACGTCGCCTCAGCCTCGCCGACTGCAAAGACCGAGCAAGCCGTAACCCCGGAGCGAGCGGCGGTCGCCAAAGTCCCCGCACCGGCCGATCCGACTAGCATTACTGCCGCTCCGATCAGTCCAGCGCCCTCCGCGTTGCCGCCGGTCGTTCCGCTGCAGTGAGCCGGCCTTGCCGGCCTGATCCGCGAGCCGCTCTCGCTACGCCGCCCCGCCGGCGACCCGCGCCAAAAAACAGCGAACGACATTCGCGCCTTTTCGACCGCGGCTGTGCTATTAGCCGAGCCGGCATGGGACCGCCTCTCCGAAGCCGGAGAGCCGGGACTTGCCCAAGCGAGGATTACAATGCCTTCAGAGCACAGATGGAAGCTAGCCTACGGACTTGCGCTTGCCGTGACCCTTGTGGCCCAGCCCGGCCTTGCGGCTGACGCCAACAATGGCGAACGACTCGCGCGCCGATGGTGTGTCGGGTGCCATGTGGTTGCGCCGGACCAGCGCCGCCCGGCCACTGATGCGGCACCGACGTTCGCGACGATTGCAAGTAGACCTGGTTTCGACGCCGCCAGGGTTGCGCTGTTCCTGCTCGACCCGCACCCGAAGATGCCCGACATGTCGCTGACCCGCAACGAAGCCGCCGATCTGGCGGCCTATATCAAAACGTTGGCGAGATAGGGCCTACTCGGCCGGTCGATCTCGGCGACGGCGGTCTCGCTTGATATCGCAAGGTTCCCAGGAGGCGCCCGTTTCGGGAGCCTCAGCCGCGACAATGGGCATTGCCCGCGCCGGTATGCGGGTCTGATGTCGGCAAGCAATCGCCGATCAGGTGCCGGATCGAGCGCGCGCACCGGCCGCACTGGGCGCGGCAGCCCAGGCTTGCATAGACTTGCGCTGCTCTGCTGATCACCCCGGTCGAGTCGAGAATGCCTCGGACGTCGCATTCGCTAAGCACGTTGCAGGAGCAAATAATCATGGCTCTCGCGCTTCCTTTGACCCAGTTTTTGCGCAGCTATTTAAGCCGGCCATTCGCGGGCTTTGCGTTGACCTGAGTCAAAGGAGCGACAATCGGCAGTCTCTGATCAATACGAACGCGCGCCGCATAACCTTCGCCGAAGTTTACGTCTGACGGCCCGGCATCCATGCCTTTAGCGCATTAAGGGTGCCCTCGTTTGGGCAATACTCCTCCCACGCAGGATCATTGGGATCGCGCGCGAGATCTCGCATGCAACGTCCCTTGCTGTCGCACAGGGCGCATACCCGTTGTAGATCGCGCAGCAAAAGCCCGTCGCTGCGGGCAAGCTCTGTAGCATCCAAATGCAGCGCCGCCATTCGCTGCGGGAGAAGACTCGCGGAATTGCGCCCGCGCCGTACGATCTCTCGCAACTCGGACGCATCGATCCCCAGGTCATGGGCTATGCGCGACTCTTCGGGGTATGCCCTACGGCTGCGCCACCAGTCAGCGACGACAGCGATGAGGGAACGAACGGCGCGGTATGGGTTTTCGCCTCGGTCAACAATCTGCATCAAACCCTCCTCCTGCTATCCTGGCTGGTAGCCGGTCGAAACCAGGGGATCTCGCTTAGCGCGCGTAGCGCGTCGGTATTCAGACAATAATCCGCCCACGCCACTTGCGCCTGATCGGCGCACCCGAGGTCCCAGGCGCACTGACCTTTGGCTTCGCACGCACAACAACGCCGCTGCAGTTCACGGAATGCGATAGGTTCAAGGCGCGCAACCTCCGCAGCGTCCAAGCCGAGGGCTACAAAACGGCGAGGCAATAGACAGGTTTCTCCCGAATCATGGTCCGATGCGCGCATACGGCCCTCCTGTCATAATTGACCCTATTTAGGGCGACCGAGGCATCGCTACTTTGATCCAGATCAAATCGACCCACCGGATGACCTCCCTGGCCCGACCCCGCTTCGGTAAAATTGTACGGCATTCATAAATATGGGTGGCGCAACGCTGCCCGCTCGGCGACCTCACGCGTCTGCCGCTAGGCCGCCGATACTAGAAAGAAGCGCCGAACATAGCACCGGGTCTGGCAACCGATTCGCAGCTCATTTGACAAAACTGAGGTATGAGGCGAGAGCCTCAATTTCGTTCGGGGACAATTTGCTCGCAATTCGAGGCATGGGCGGCTCCGCGGCCGCATGAAATCCTTCGCCCCACTGCTCCAGCTTCCGTTTTAGATAGGGGTACGTAAGCCCCGCCAAACGAGGAATCTGCCTAATGCCTTCGGCGTTCGGCGCGTGACATACGACGCAGGCTACAATATTGGAATCCGGAATTCCGTATTCATATATTGTTCTTCCTCTCGCTGCGAGCTTCGGTTCCCCGTCATTCGCGGGTTTAGGCGGGATCGTCGAGAAATATATCGCCAATTCATGGGCGGTCTCGGGACTGAGAGCGGCTGCGGCACCCCACATATATTGCTTTGAAAATGGATTGTCCCGTGTGTGCGCCCTGAAATCCAAGAGCTGATTCTCGATGTATTGGTGTCTCTGTCCGGCCAATCTTGGCGCCGTCGCAAAGCCCTGCCCTGACGTCCCGTGGCACCAGGTGCAATTCTGGACCGGGAGTCTCTCATCTGCCGACAGGGAGCCGCCGGCGGAAAAAGCAATCGCCAGGATCGCTATCTTTAGCTTGATGAGCTCCATGACACTAAGTTCTCGCCCAGTCAAAACCGGTGGCATGTTGAATCTACTTCAGATAGCTGAGGTAGGCCGCGACGGCCGCGATCTGCGACTGCGTCAAGTTGTGTGCAATCGGCGCCATGAGGGCTGACGTGTCGGCTTTAGGCGCACCCTGACCGCGCTCGTTGCCCCAATTCGTCAGTTCCTTTACGAGGTATGGAAAGAGCTGACCGGCTAGGCGAGGAATTTCGCCTTGACCCTTAGCCTCTGGACCATGACAAGCGGAGCATGCCGGAACATTGTCTTCAGGCAGTCCCTCAGCGAAGATTGTTCTGCCCGTGGCGACGAGATGCCTTGGACCGCCTCCAACCGGAGCGGGATCGAGACCCCTAAAATGAGCGGCCAGACCCGCTATCGTCGACGGGCTCAGGACATGCGCCACGTTGAACATGATGGGGTTCGTCCGCCTGCGCTCAATGAAGGCCCGCAGCTGATTCTCGATATACTGCGGCTGCTGTCCTGCCAGCCGCGGCATGGTAAAATATCCCCGATAGCCTTGCCCTGATGACCCGTGGCAGTCTGTGCAATACTCAATCTTGGCCTGAAGACCTTGCCTAGGCGCGCCCCCGTCCTCCGCTCGGCCCGCCGCGGAGAAAACAATTGCAAGGGCGGTCGCCTGCAACGCCAATTGCACGCTGATGACCTTCATAGCCCGGCCTCCGCGCCCTTCGCGCGGTGCGACGGCCTGAGCCATCCGAAGACTTGGTCCGGTCATCATCTTGAGAACCTAAGCCGATTTACTGGCCGCCCCACATATGAAAATTCAGCCCCACTTTAACGATCTGAATGCTCTGCTTCACATCCATGGGACCGGACAACCCGCTGGTTGAGTCGGACATCAACACACTGCCATGGCCGAATTGATAATAATCATATTCGAGGTTGGCCGACCAATGCCGCGAGAATGCCCATTCGACGCCGCCGCCGGCGGTAAAGCCTAGGCGCAAGTCCAAGCCTTCGTAGTCGAATGACGCCCCCTGGAAAGTGCCGGTGACGCTGTAGCTGCCACTCGCCCACGCGGCACCACCCTTGGCGTAAAGCAGCCAGCGGTCCACGGCATATCCGAGACGCGCGGTTATACTGGGGAGGAAATCCGTCCGCGCGGTGACAAGCGCCGCCTCGCCGGGATTACCCAAGGGGAGCCCGATGCTCGTGTTGCCTGCGATGGTTGATCCCGAAACGGCGCCCTCGATGCCGACGACCCAGTGGGGGGCGAACTGGTAATCGCAACCCATTTGCCCGCCGACGGCGACCCCGGTCGGGCTGACGTTGACCGTGGTGACCCCGGTCGTTACGGGCGCTCCCGAAATCGTGTCCTGCACCAGCTGTACCGGGTCCGTGATGTCCTTATTGGCCGAACCACCTCCGGCGTGCGCACCAAGATAGCAGCTGGTCCAACTGAAAGCGGGGCCGTATCCTGGTGCTTTATCCACGTTGATCGGTATATCGGCGGCCAGTGAAGGGCCCGCAATGCTCAACGAACACATCGCAGCACTGACGAGCAGCAGCTTTTTCATGGGAGAACTCTCCGTGTGCATGCGAGGCCCCGCTACATGGCCAACCAGAGATGAAGGAACAACGTGTTGTTGTTGCTGGCACCGAGGCTGGTGCCGTCGAACTTGTTGTACACGGTGTAGTCGAGCGCGATGCGCGCGTTGAGCCACGGCCAGCCCGGCGCCTTTCCGACTCCGAACGGGATGTAGGCGATCTCGGCAATCCAGCCGTCGCTATTGGGGCTCAAACCACTCGCGAGTCCTGAATACAATATTGGATCCGAGGTGCCCCAGGTGTTGAAATATTGACCCGTGAATACGACCCTGTTGTCGCCGCCATAGGCAAGCGACGCCTGCAGATGCAACGAATTGAGCTCGTTGGTCGGATTGGCGGAGCCCATGATGGCAAAGGTCGCATCGAGCTTTTGAAACTCGCGAATATAACTGCCGCGCAGCGTCAGCCAATAATTATCACCCTGATACTGATATTGCGCGTCGAAGCCGGCATCGGTGAATTTATCGGTCTGCGAAGACGTCGCGGTATCTCCCGTCGTAGCGATCCAGTTATGGACGCTAGTCATCATTCCAAACGTTCCAATCATAAGCGAATGATTGCCCCAATGCGGCTCCAACGCGGCACGCCAATAGGGCGCAAATCCATCAATCAACCCGGGCGCGCCATAGGGATCGACGCCGAGTGAGTTTTGCGCGTTGAAATCGAGCGTCCGATACGCAGATGCTTCAAGATAAAGCATGTCATTGATGAAGGTATAAGCGCCGGCGCTGGCGACATGCGCAGAAAATGCGCCCTCGATGATCGTATGGACCGAAGGTGTCCCGGCGATCGTCGATACGGCGTACGGGAAACCCCAGGCAGGCGTGGTGTTCCATACGTCCTGAACAGTGGGATTGTTGTTGGCCGAAATGCCGTAAATAACACTCATGCCGCCGATCGTCGTGCTCTTGGCGAAGCGGACATCGGTGTTGTCCCAGGTCCAAGTGTGCCCGAACGAATCCGGGAACCCGCCCGGGGGCGGCGCGTTGTAGGTGACCTGCGCAAACGCGCCGATGTTGTCCGTGATGGCTCCGCCCCAAAACGCGCTGAACGGCGAGAGCACCACGTTGTCATTGGTCTTGAACGGGTCCGTCGGCGGAGGCAGCGGCACCTGCGTGTGGGTATAGCCGAGGATAGCCATCATCGAGATCGGCGGTACCCACTCCTTATCGCTGCTGTCGTCCTTGCCCGAATCCAAACTCTTGGGAATCGGGAACGGCGTCGTCCGGAATTCACCGCCCCCGGTCGTATAGCCGAGCAACTTGAATCGACGCCCGAAAGGGGTGAGCGAAGGGTAATCGGTATGGCAGGCACCGCAGGGCTGTCCGGTCTGACGGGCGTAACTCGGCAGAGCCTTCGCTGGCCGGGGCGCGATCATGAGCGCCGCAAGAATTAGGATCGCCATCGTCGCGACCACGTAATTCACGTGCTTGCTGGAGCCGCCTCCCCCGAAACCCATGCATCCCCACTACGAATCAGAGATCGATAGTCCGAACCAGCATCGTTAAGCTGTAGTTAACCCGTCCTCTGACAACAAGCGCGCCGCATCGATTTCGTCGTTGTTCACACCATAGTCTCATGGTTATTCACAGCATAAAGAAGTCGGAACGGCGAAAAGCTGGCCTTGATCTAAATCAAGAGTCCACCGCGAAACCCAGGTTCCACCGGCATCGAATCGATCAGTTCGCGAGGCTCTTTTTTGGGAGTGCGCCTAGTCCAGCATGATCGACAGGTGATTTCATCGGCCTGTTGCGTATTTGTCACATCGCGAATGATCGCGGCCGGGCTGGCTACGGATGCTGGTGGCGAAACCGCGATCAGCCGTCGGCGACTCCTGGGACAAAGGCCGTCATGTTGACCTAGGCCACGGAAAGGGATTTCATCCTGCACAAAGCGGTTCGTAGCTAGGCGCCAGTCGCCGATGTGCATGCGCCGGATAGCGATTGGTCGGATCACGGCAAGGATCGCCTTAGAGGTATAGTGTCCTTGCCAACCCAGACATCCCGTTGCCGGACAACTCATTCCGCGCGCGGTGCTGCCCGATGCTCTCGCCGTAGGTTCGTGATTCCGGCCGACTGGCCGTGATGGTCTAAGCCAGGACGCGCCAAGCATCGCCGCTGATTTAGATCAAGGCGCCGGATCATTCGCAGGCATAAAGGGAAAGTGGGAGATCGAATCATGAAATTCATTGGCGTACAATCGATGCTGCAAGCGGGAGTCCTGGCATTCGCTTTCTCCGCGGCGGCGCACGCGGAGGATGGGGGCACGACCGCCGTTTCAAAGCGTGACGTCGAGACCAAGGTTCAGTATTGCAAAACCTGCCATGGGTTGTCGGGTCAAGGTTATCGTGGAGCTTATCCAATGCCGCGACTTGCAGGACAGCAACCCGAGTATATCGAGAATCAGTTGCGGGCCTTCATTGAGCGCAGGCGGACGAATCCCGTCATGTTTAACGTAGCGCATGTTTTGAGCCCGTCGATGGTAACGGGGCTTGCTATGCACTTTAGGGATCTTGATCCTAAACCCTTGGGGGGCGCTTCAAACGAACACGTGGCCGAGGGGAAAAAAATCTATGAAGAGGGAGTTCCCGGGGCCAACGTTCCTCGTTGCGCTTCCTGTCATGGTCCAGAGGCCAAGGGTAACAAGGTGTATCCTCGTCTAGCCGGTCAGCTTCACGACTACATTGTTAAGAAATTGACGAACTGGGACAAGGAGCGGGGGCAGGATCCGGCGAACCCCGATACGTCAGCGATCATGGAACCGATCGCGCACAACCTGACCGCATCGCAAATTGCAGCCGTCGCGGCGTATCTCAATCATCTGGAGTGACTATAGCGAGGAACCGGGAAGCAGCATCTTGTTGCTTTTCGTCGTGCACGCCGGAAGAGGATCGCTGCTGATGGTGGAGCTAAACAGGGCGCGAGAGCATCCCGCTTGCGGTCGACCCTCGCGCCCCGCACGTCACTTCTTCGCCCAGAGATTACACCACCCCTGCGGGCTTATTGTCCCGTCAACGTTCTTGCAGGCATTCGGGGCCTCGAACAGTACGCAGTTGGCGCAACTCTGGTCACCTTTCGGAGTCTCCTGGTAACCGACCGCCTTCTGCGACATCTTCGCTGCTAATGCCACCTCCGCGGCACCAAGGATCGCCGTTGCTCCTGCCGCGTACGCGACGCCGTACATCAGGCAACGCCGGGAAAGCTGCATTGAGGAAATTCTCGCTTCTTCGGTCATGGCATTCTCCTTCCATCGGTTCACTCTATTTGCTGCAATTAGACATAAAAAACCTAGACGTTTGCAGCGCACAACGATTGATCTGAATCAACATGCGTCGTGCCGCGTTTCCGTGTCTTTTTGCGCCCCGACAATACGACAATACGGGGCGGCGGCCAAACATCGGCCCTCGTCGGGCACAGGAACCGACCGCTCGACCACGCGAGTCGCGGGTTCGGCTTCGAGGGCCAATTCGGCGGCCGCCTGCCCCGCGCCCCGCGACCACGGTGGCTGAAACGAGAGCGAAAGAAAAAAAATTGGTGCATCGCACAATTTATGTTGCAATGCACAAACATGCCTATTATATGAGCGTCATTGGAAGGATCGCGATGGCGGGTGAGCAGGATTTCCCGCAGCGGTCGAAATGCCGGGACGCCAGGTCGCCAGGGCAGGCCTGCAAGTCCTTATCGATGGCTGCCCTCACTATGGATGAAACGTCATGACCGAAACCACCAACGCCATGCCCAAAGGGGCAAAAACCGCCGCTTCGCCGTTCGAGATGCCGAAGTTCAACCTACCGAACATCGAAATCCCTGAGGCTTTCCGCGAGATCGCGGAGAAGAGTGCCGCGCAGACGAAGGACATGTACGAAAAGATGAAGGGGGCTGCAGACGAAGCAAACGACCTTCTCGAGAACACCTTCAAGACGGCCGCGACGGGCGCTACCGCGTACAATCGCAAGGTGATCGAGAACGCGCGTTCGAACGCCAACGCCGCTTTCGACCACGCCCTCGCGCTCGTCGGGGTGAAGTCGCTGAGCGAGGCCATCGAGGTGTCTACCGCACATACGCGCAAGCACTTCGAGGCAGTGACCGGCCAGATCAAAGAGTTGGCCGCCCTCGCGCAAAAGGTGACGACCGAGACGGCAGAGCCGGTCAAGGCTGGCATCGCCAAGGCCTTCAAGAAGGTCGCCTGAAAACAAGCCGGTCGGCAAAGAATTGCCGAATGCGGCTTGCGGCGCGACGGCTTTCGCGCCGCTGGCCGCTGTCCTGGTTTGACCGCAAACGGCTTTCTTCGGCGACAAATCAACTTAGTTCCTGACCTCGCGCGTGGACGCTGTCTCGCGGGAAGGGATAGGCCGCCTGGACCAACGGGAACTCGGCCGTTCAACCAACCCTGTGCTCACCATGTCAAATCAGAGCCCGGTCGGCCGCGGTGCCATGGTTTAAGAACCGTTACTTCCTTTTCGAAAGATTGATTCGAACTCGTTTCAAATAGTCGGCGCGGACTTAGCGGCGATGCAAAAACTTTGTGACAAATTGGCTCCAATGGGGACGGGGGCCATCAATGCGGTTGTCTCTCAAAACGCTCCTAAGATTGGGGCGAGCCATCACCATAGCGGCCGTGGTGGTCGCAGCATCCGGCATTCTTGAAATCGCCGGGCGGCCGCTGTTCGCGACCCTTCGCGAGGTCGCGCTCAACTGGGCGGCGGTTCGATTCGAAGCAGAGAAGCTGCGCCAGAAGG
Organism: Xanthobacteraceae bacterium; assembly: GCA_052148715.1. GTDB lineage: Bacteria > Pseudomonadota > Alphaproteobacteria > Rhizobiales > Xanthobacteraceae > JBKQHQ01. Next base: position 27,113 of record JBKQHQ010000126.1, read on the forward strand.
TCAACTGGGCGCGATACCGGGCGCAAGTCCAGAGCATCAGCTGACTCTTACGGCGGCGGCCTCGAGCCTCCAAGCGACGGTCCATTTCAAGGAAGGCGGCGACTCAGCGCTCGGCGTACGCCCTCAACCAAGCCAGAACTTGCGGCCAGCCTTGATGGTGAGCGCGTGCGCTCTCGGTAGTGAGGCCCGAATGCGTCAAGCGCACCGTTGTCACGCCATCGTTCTCTTCCAGCTCGAAGCGTACCAGCGTCTCCGTCGCATTCGGTTCCCAATCGGGAAGCCAGGTGAAGACGAGCAGGTGCGGACGCTCGATGTTGCGATATTCGCCGCCGACGCAGAAGGTTTGTCCGCCGCGGCCGATGCCGCGTGTCAGCCACTTGCCGCCAGGCCGCAGGTCCGACTCCACGGTATTGCCCTTCGGCGCCCCACCACTTCAGGCGCTGGTCCGGGTTGGTCAGCGCCTCGAAGATCCGCTCCGCCGGAGCTTTGATCGTGATTTCCTTGATGATCGTGTCGTTCGCGCTTGTCGCAGTCATCGGTTCTCCTCGACATAGCTTTTGAGACTACGCAGGCTCGCATCCCAGAATGCCTCATAATCCCGGAGCCAATCGTTGACCGCGCGCAACGGTTTGGCATTCAGTTCGCAAATGCGCGCGGTGCCCTCTTGATGCGTAACGACCAAACCCGCGGATCGCAGCAATCGCAGGTGCTTCGAGATCGCCGGGCGGCTCGTGCGAAAATTTCCCGCGATCTCGCCGACAGTGCGCCGACCGCCGCGCAGCAGGCGCAGGATCTCGCGCCGCGTCGGATCGGCGATCGCCCGGAACACCACCTCTTGCTTGCGTCTTTGCGTAGCCATCTGGTTACCAATAATGTAACCACAGAGTTACGGAATGTCAAACACGCAGGAACAGTGAGAAGCGATTTACGTAGAGCTGTGGAACGGTAACGGCGTCTTCGCGGCAACATTCCGCATCGGCAAATTCAGCCAATACTGCGCTGGCGTCCTATCGCGGAGGCATCCGCCCTGAACCCGGACGTTCCTAAACCTTCGCCATGACCGTCGGTTGCCGTTCGCCTGCGGCCAAGAAAGCGTGCAGCGTTGCCACCACCTGCGCGCCCTCCCCCACCGCCGCGGCGACCCGCTTGACGGAGGTCGACCGGACGTCGCCGATGGCGAAGACGCCGCGGCGACTGGTCTCCAAAGGCCGGCGATCGCCGGCGGCGTCCGCCCCGCACAACACGAACCCCTTGGCATCCAGCGCCACGCCGGATCCGGACAGCCAATCCGTGTTCGGCTCTGCCCCGATGAAGAGGAACAGGTGGCGGATCGGCCGCCGCACTTCTTCACCCGATGGGCCGCGCTGCCAGCGGACCGCCTCCAGCATGCCGCCCGTGCCCTCCAGGCCGGTGACCTCGGTCCGCGTCAAAACCTCGACGTTGGCAAGGCCAGTGATGCGATCAACCAGGTAGCGCGACATGCTCGACTGAAGGTCCGGTCCGCGCACGAGGAGCCAGACCTTGGCGACCCGGCTCGCCAGATAGACCACTGCTTGGCCTGCCGAATTGCCGGCGCCTACGAGGGCCACCTCCTGGCCGGTGCACAGCTTCCCCTCCAGGGGCGATGCCCAGTAGTGCACGCTCGAGCCCTCGAACGCTTCCAGGTTCTCGACGGCGAGCCGCCGATAGCGGGCGCCGCTGGCGATGACGATCGAGCGGGCGCTGGCGCGTTCGGCGCCGGACAGTTTTAGGACAAAGTGCCCCTCCCCCGGATCACCGGGAACTTGCAGCCCGCTCACCTCGTCGGGGATCGCCATTTCGACGCCGAACTTCTGTGCCTGGTTGTAGGCGCGCGCCATCAAGGCGATGCCGGTGATGCCGGTCGGAAAGCCCAAATAGTTCTCGATGCGGGCCGAGGCGCCGGCCTGGCCGCCGAACGCGCGGCAGTCGAGCACCAAGACGGAGAGCCCTTCGGACGCCGCATAGACAGCGGTGGCAAGGCCCGCCGGCCCTGCTCCCACGACGGCCACGTCATAGACCCGATCCGGACTGATCGGCCCCACCAGTCCGATGCAGCGGGCGAGTTCGGTTTCGCTCGGATTACGCAGCAACTGTCCGCCCGGACACAGGACGATCGGTAGCTGCCCGGGGTCGACGTGGAAGCGCTCGATCAGCGCTTTTGCCTCCGCATCGGTCTCGGGGTCGAGCCGTCGATGCGGTTGCCCATTGCGCGCGAGAAAGTTTTCAAGCCGGAGCACGTCGCCGTTCTCGGCACGACCGACGATCACCGGCCCCCCGGCCCCCGTCTCTATCAGGGCGACGCGACGCAGGATCAAGGCGCGCATGATCCGCTCCCCGAGTTCGGCCTCAGCCACCAACAGCGCTCGTAGCCGCTCGGGCGGGATGATCACCGCCTCCACGGGTCCCTGCGCGTCGGCGTCCACCAATGCCGGACGGCCCGCCAGTTGCGCCAGCTCGCCCAGGAACGAGCCGGGCCCGTAGCTGACGATCGGGATGTGGCGACCTGATTGGTCGCGCTGAGCCACCTCGACCTTGCCGGCCAAGATAACCATCAGGCCGGGACCCACCTGGCCGACCTTGGCGAGCGCCTCGCCAGCGCCATAGGAGCGGACCTCGCCGAACCGACGCAGCCGCTCGATCTCCGCCGGCTCCAGGGTGGGGAACATCTGGTGGCGTCGCGTGTCCATGATCGATTGCGTCGGCGCAGACATGGTCATCCCCTCAGTGCATTGGCTGGCTATCGGGTCGACACTTACCGGCCCCAGTGCCTTATTGAGACACAGCGAACACTGCAAGACCCGATCGCACCGCCAGAGTATCCCCCTCGCTGAGCCGGCACGAAGGTCGACGCAAGCAGTGCTCGTTGGCGCCGCCGCGGGGAGACCCGTCCAGAAATCGTGAATGAAACGGGCTAGTCCGGTGCGTGTATGTTTGATAGCGTTCGCCATAAGGGCTCCGGCAGACCCCGGGCCCCGGAAGTCAATCCCAAGCTGACATAATTCACGAGGCCGACAGGCGGCGGCTCGTGAAAAGCACCATTGAGCCGCCCTTGGAGGAAAAATGACCACCTTGAACATCAATGGGCATCGGCACTCGGTAGATGTACCGAATGACACGCCCCTCCTGTGGGTCATCCGCGAGCATCTGCAGATGACCGGCACGAAGTTCGGCTGCGGTGCGGGCCTGTGCGGCGCGTGCACCGTGCATATTAATGGCGAGGCGGTGCGCTCCTGCCAGACGGCGGTGTCGGAAGCCGCCGGCAAGCGGATCACCACCATCGAAGGGCTTGATCCCGACGGTCAGCATCCGCTGCAGCGCGCCTGGATCGCCGAGCAGGTGCCGCAGTGCGGCTACTGCCAGTCTGGCCAGATCATGCAAGCCGCGGCCTTGCTCGCCAAGAACAGCGACCCGACCAAGGCTGAGGTCATCGCCCATATGGATGGCAATCTCTGCCGCTGTATGACCTACACACGCATTCAGCGCGCCATTCTGCGCGCCGCCGCCGACATGCGGGGAGTGTAAGCCATGACCCAGCAATCAAGCTTCGACACGAAACTCGACCGGCGCCACTTCCTGGTCGGGATGACCGCAACCGGCCTCGCGGTCGGCTACGCGGCACTGCCGGAAAGCGCGGCGCTCGGCGCCACCGATCCGTCGGCGCTAATCGAACCGACCGTTTGGTATTCGATCAACGATGACGGCAAGGTCGTCGTCACCTGCGGCAAGGCCGAGATGGGCCAGCACATCTCAAGCACCATGGCGCAGCTCGTCGCCGAGGAACTGGAAGCCTCGTGGAAGGACGTCTCCGTCGTGCTGGCGTCGAACGATCCGAAATTCAACGACCCCGTGCTCGGTGCGCAGATCACCGGCGGCAGCTGGAGCACGGGCATGAACTTCGACGCCATGTGCCGCGCCGGCGCCGCCGGGCGCATCACTCTGATCAAAGCTGCGGCTCAGATGATGGGCGTTCCGGAACCGGAATGCCGCGCGCAGAACTCGCGCGTCACGCATGCCAAGTCCGGCAAGAGCCGAACCTATGCGCAGATCGTGTCGAGCGGTAAGGCGGGCAAAACCTGGACGGCGGACGAGCTCAAAGCAATCAAGCTCAAGACGCGCGATCAGTACACGCTGATCGGCCAGTCGATCCAGCAACTGGACATCCCGGCCAAGACCATTGGCGCCGCCAAGTACGGCATCGACGCGTTCGTCCCCGGCATGCTCTACGGCGCGCTCGCCGTGCCGCCGGTGCGCTACGGCGCGACCGTGAAGTCGGTCGACGACAGCGCGGCGAAGAAAGTTCCGGGCTTCGTCAAGGCAGTCACCGTCGACGACAAGACGGCGACGACGACGGGTTGGGTGGTCGCGGTGGCGACCTCGTATGAAGGCGCCAAGAACGCGGCGGCGGCGCTGAAGATCGATTGGGACAAGGGACCCAACGCATCGGTCTCCGACCAGTCGATCATCGACGAGTCGCGTCGGCTGCAGAAGGAAGGCAACGCCGGATTCTTGTTCGTCAAGGACGGCGACTCGGCAGCGGCCCTGGGTACGGCCGCGAAAGTCATCGAGGCGGAATATCTCAGAAGCATCAATATCCACGCCCCGATGGAGCCGATGAACTGCTTGGCCATGGAAAAGGACGGGATTTGGCACCTCTATACGGGCAACCAATTCGCGACCCGCACGACCGCCATTGCCGCCGCCATCGCCGGCGTCGATCCCAAGAACATCATGGTGCACCAGCAGTTTCTGGGCGGCGGCTTCGGCCGGCGGCTGGAATCCGACATGGTGATCCCAGCGATCGCCGCGGCCAAGGGCGTCGGCAAGCCGGTGAAGATGATCTACACCCGCGAAGACGACATGACGATGGATTTCACGCGGCCCCTCACCTATCAGAAGGTCAAGGTTGGGCTCGATGCTGACGGCAAGGCCATCGCCATGGAGCACGACGTTATCGGCGCCTGGCCGACGGCGCGCTGGGGAATCCCGGCGTTTCTTACGCCGTCCGTGGACAAGAAGGGATCGCATGACGGCTTCACGGTCAACGGCGCCGACTACTGGTACACGATCCCGAACCACACCGTGCGCAACTTCGAGAACAAGTTGGCGCAGAGCGCGACGCCGTCCGGCCAACTGCGTTCGGTGGCACCCGGCTGGACCTTCTGGGCCGTGGAAAGCACGATGGACGAGATCGCCCATGCCAACGGCAAGGATCCCGTAGATCTGCGGCTTGCGCTTCTCGACGGCGCCGGTGCCAATGCCGGCGGTCCGGCTCCCAACACGGCGGGCGGCGCGAAGCGCCTCGCCAACGTGCTGCGCACCGCGGTCGGCCGCTCCGGCTACGGCGCGATCAAGCTCGGACCGGACGAGGGACTCGGCGTCGCCTGCGTGAGCTCGCAGGAGCGTTCCTCGCCGACCTGGACCGCGTGCGTCGCCCACGTCAAAGTAGACCGTGCGAGCGGCGCGGTAACTTTGAAGAAGCTGACCGTCGCCATGGACGTTGGCACCGCCGTCAACCCCGACGGCGTCCGCGCCCAGATCGAGGGCTCGACATTGTGGGGAGCGTCGATCGCCATGCTCGAGAAGGCCACCATGAGGAACGGCGGCATCGAGCAGACGAACTTCTACAACTACACGCCAATGCGCATGAGCCAGGTACCGGAGCTCGACATCAGCATCATCTCCAATGGCGAAGCGGCGGTGGGCTGCGGCGAGCCGGCGGTGACGGTGGTGGCGCCAGCAATCGGCAACGCCATCTTCAACGCGGTCGGCGCGCGGGTGCGCTCGCTGCCGATCACGGCAGACGCCGTCAAGGCCGCGATGAAGGCCTGATCAGGCTTGCACACCGATCGTCACGAGGCGGCGCTTGAGAGAGCGCCGCCTTTTTTGTCCGCCGCGCGTCGTCATTCGTCGACCAATTCTCGACGCCGCAATTCAAGCTGCTCCGCGTATCGGCGCAAGACGTAAGCCTCCGTCAGCAAGCCCACCACGCGGCGATTCTCCGGTGATTGGATGACAGCGAGGGCTTCGGCCTCCGCTTTGTCGAACGCGACTACCGCGTCCTTCACGGTCATACCGGGGGTGAGCACCGTGTCGGCCTGGTGAAGAATGTCGCGGACCGGCATCGCCTCATCGAGCTCGAGGGCGTGCGCTTCCGCAACTTGGACGATGCCGGCATAGTTCTTCTCCTCGTCGACCGCCACCACTTCCCTGGTCGATCCGAGCGGATAGACCATACGGAACCGCGATATGGTGGTGTGGGCGGGGACCGTTCGCACATCGGGGCGCATCATCCGGCGGACCGTCAGGTCGCGGATCCAACCGACATCCGCGGCACTTCGAATGCTTTCGCCGCGCAGGTGGAAGCGCCAAGTCGCAAACGAATAGCCGAAGGCCTCGCGCGTCACTTGCGCAGACACGATGACGGCGACCAGCACCGCGGTCGTCAGCCAGAAATCACCGGTGGTCTCCAGTGCGATGAAGGTCATCGTCAGCGGTCCCCCGATCACCGAGACCGAGAGCGCGCCCATTCCGATGATTGAGTAGACATGGGGGTCAAGCCCGAGCCCGGGCGAAAACGCGTTGAGCGCCTCCGCACACATGCGCCCGCCCAGAGCGCCGAGCAACAGCGACGCGAAGAACATTCCTCCGCGGAAGCCCGCGCCGAGCGAAACGATCGATGCGAGCGCCTTGAGCAGGAACAGCAGGCCAATTTCGCGGAGCGGCTCGTTGAGCACGGCATCGATGCTGAGCGCGCCGTGGCCGGAGGAGAGCACCTGCGGGGTTATCAGCGCGAGCAACCCAGTGACGAGCCCGCCGAGGGCCGGCAAAATGAAGGCCGGCACGGGCAGTCTGTTGAGTATGGCTTCGCACAGGGCGACGCCTCGCATCAGCGCGATCCCGGCGCCGGCCGCGGCTAGTCCGAGACCGCCTGCGATGGCGAGATCGCGGCCGGTGATAACTGAAGTGTACAGCGTTCCAATGCCGAGCGAGCCTGGATCGACTTGGTTTGCAACGACATTGCCGACGAGCGCCGCCAATCCGACGGGCGCGAGGCTGCCGACGGAGTAGCTCGCGATAACCAACTCGAAGGCATAGAATGCGCCGGCAAGCGGAGCGTCGAACGCGCCTGCGATCGCTGCCGCCGCACCGCACCCGACCAGAATGCGCAGATCGCGACGGCGCAAATTAAAGGCGCGGCCGATCCACGACCCGATCCCGCTCGCGAGTTGGGTGTAGCCGGCTTCGAGCCCAACGGACGCGCCCACCCCGCTCGACCAAACGGTCTGCAGCGCGACGATGAGGCTGCCGACGGGCGACATCCGGCCCCCGTGCAGCGCATTCGCCTCGATCGGATCGATCTCCCGCAATGGCCGTCGGCGCGCAAGCGAATGCAGCGCAATACCGAACAGGAGCCCACCGACGAGCGGCACGGAGATCGCGACGGCCGGCGCGAGCCTGGTCTGCCCCGAAAGGCGCTCTCCGGGCGGAACCGAGAAAAAGAGCCAATGCAGTTCGGCGACCGCCAAGCCCATCGAGGCAACGACAAGGCCGCCCAGCGCACCGACGCCTGCGGCGATGAGGATGAGGCTCGACTCCCGCGCCCGTACCAAGGCCCGCAGCGAGCGGGGAATTTCGAAATCGGGGGCAAGACGAGAGACCGCACGGGCCCTCGCGAAGAGCGACTTCATGACCGTCATCGTTTCCTTCGCAGGAAGCCGCGCCCGCTCAACGCCTGGAGGAGACCATACACGCCTATTTGTTCAGATGTTATCGAGGATCACCAGAGGGTTGGGCTCAGCCGCCCCAAGGATCCAGCCTCTTGCAACTCGATCCGGCCCGGGGCCACCTTGGCGCGCGAAGGCGGCCCCGATGCGCCCGAACAGAACGGTGTCATTCCCACACATACCGAACGGCGCCAACGAAGGCTATTTTGCCATGCCGGCATTGCCGCTATGATGGCCCTATGAAGAGGACCATAAGCTTACTTGTCTTCGCGCTCACGGGCGCCGTGCTGCTCGCGGCATCGGTGGTTTGGTTCGCGCACGACTTGATGGGCGTCCCACAATGGGTACTCCGCAACGATGCCGTATTTGGCGCTGTTCTCATTGGCGTACTGTGCGCGGTAAGTGAATTGAAAAGAAGGTAGATTGCGGCCACTTGAAGTGCCGCATTCCCGGACAAGTCCGTGCTTTGAGTGCCGACCCACCGGCATCCCGTTGCACCCGTCCGCCACCAGCCACTACTTATCGACCTGCGTCGCGTTCGCGAGTATCCAATCCAAAGCTTCTTGTTCTGTAGCGAAGCCGTCGATACGCCGCTCGTCTCCCGCGTGATATCTTATCACGACATGCCAGCCGGTCCCCTCCTTGTCCTGGAAAGGGAGCATCACCGGTTCTTCTTGCGCGTCTTCCGTGTCCGCCATGTCGATACTATGCCCTTTATCCGCAGCAGTTTCCAGCCCGGTCGAATGTCGGCGCGGCACTGCCGGTAGATGCCGTCTATTATCTCGCGAGCTTTTTCGCCAAGTCACCGTAGGGGTCTCGATTATGGCGATCCGCCGCACGAGTTTTTCGTTCAATCCGGGTGCAGGACGCGCGAATTCGCGAAGCGGCGCCACGTTGGTCGTCTTGCTGCCGATCCTCGTGACGGTGACGATCGGCAGCGCCTCCATGTCCCGCCTCGCCGCGCAAAATTTATCCGAACCGGCGGCGCCTCCTTCGCTCCAATCCTCGGTCAACGGCTACGGCAATCGAGATAGCCTCTGCCTGGCCTGGAACGACGGCTGCGTGACCTGCCGGCGCGACGCGGCAGCCGGCGCAATTTGCTCGAATATCGGAATCGCTTGTCAGCCGAAAGAAATTGCTTGCACGCAGCGGCAAGCGGAGCCGGGAAAATAAGGATCGCCTGATCCTTATATCACCGCCACGCAGGTCAGAACGGCCGAATAGTGGACCGCCGCCGCGGCCAGCACGAAGGAGTGCCAAATGGCATTCTGAAAGCGCAAACTCTGCCAGACATGAAACACGACGCCCGCCGAATACAGAAGTCCGCCGGCCGCCAGGAGCCACAGCGTCGCGGGCGTGAGCGAAGCCACAATCTCGTTGTAGAAGAAGACGCCGCTCCAGCCGAGCAAGAGATAAAGCACGACCGACAGGCGGTCGAACCGTCCGGGCAGCAGGAGCTTCAATGACATGCCGGCGATCGCGGTGCCCCAGATCCCGATCAGCAGGCCGGCCGACATCAAGCCGGCTTTCAGCTGCGCGGCGAATGGCGTGTAGGTGCCCGCGATCAACAGGTAGATGGCCGAATGGTCGAACCGGCGCAGAATCCATTTCAGTGGCGACAGCGGCCACATATTATAGGTTGCCGAGAAGCCCAGCATCGCCAACAGCGCAACGGCGTAGATGACAACGGAGGCGATTTCGCCGGCGTCGGCCGATCGGCTGGCGATGACCACGAGGATCACCGAGGCGATAAGCCCGGTGCCGACACCGAGGATATGCACCACGCCGTCGGCAATGAGCTCGGCCCGGTCGTAGTTCCAGGTCATTCTGCGCGGCACCCCGCCTCTATCCATCATTAACCCGCTTTCATTGTCGGCCTTTCGTCACGCTGCGCCCGCGCAACCGCCGACCAGATAGATCGCCGGGCCCGACAAGACAACGCTCGCGCGGTGCGGCCGGTCGACGCTATCGGTGGCCCCGAGTTCGGTTAACGCCAGGCTCCTCGTCTTGTCTACGGCGATCACATACAGGCAAGACGTGAGCAGTTCGCGACACACTCGACTTAGGGGCAGAGCACGGCCACATCGTGGCGTTGGGCCCTTTATTCGGCCATGGCGGGCACGACAGCTACGCCCGGGCCACGCCCAAACGAAAAGCCCCGCCAGCGGGCAGGGCCGAGTCATTTCAGAGCTGCGCGAATTGTCAGAATCGGTAGTTGACGCCGAGGCGCAGAATATTGTCGGTGATCCCGGACCCAGAAGAGCCGAAGGTGGTGCTTAACGCACAGGAAGTTCTAATTTGGGTGCACGGAGTCAGGATAATCGGCGTCGAAACCAGTCCCCCGGACACGCTGCCAAGGTCCATGTACAAATATTCGATCTTCGCCGTCCAGTTTCCGCTGATTTGAGCTTCCACACCGCCACCGACGGTCCATCCAGCCTTCACCGTGCTGGTGCTGAACGTGGTGGGGTCGGAGATGACGCCGTTCGTCTCAATGTCGCCATAGGCCAAACCGCCGGTCACATAGGCCAGCACCGTCGGCGTAACCGTCCATCCGACACGGCCGCGTACCGTTCCGAACCAGTCGAGCTTCTGATTGAGTGTCTCGGTAACCGTAGGAGTGCAAGTAACGCAGGTGAAGGCCGCGCTTCCCTGCTGGCCTGAGGCTTGGATATCAGCTTCCAGACCCCAAACAATCTTTCCGGTCTGCTTATTGTACCCGACCTGGCCACCCCCGATGACACCATCCATGCTGAAGGAGCCACTGGCCGATCCGAGCAACGCTCCGGTCGTGCTGTTATAGAAGTCGACGGTTGTATCCGAGGTGCCCCAGCTGTAGCCGATATTGCCGCCGACGTAGAAGCCGGTCCAATTGTATTCCGCCACATAGGGCGGGGCCTTGAGGTAGAGATCTGCCGCCGCAGCGGACGCCACCGTTCCCAGCAAAACCGCAGTTCCGATCAGAAGCCTTTTCATGCTACCCCCCCCCCTCAACTTCGGTTGTTCGGACAGAAATTCCTCAATTGAATTGCAAACCAAGTGTTTACGCCTCGAAAGCGATTCGCATTACAATTTTACCGTAAAAAGAAAGCCTCTGGCTGTGGCCTTTGCGCCACAACCACCGTTAATCACAGGATTGTCCTGGAATTTGCCATCTCGGCAGCACGCCTACCCGCGGCGGGCATCCCTGATTTGCCGGGGCAAAGTATCCGCTCACGCTTCCAAGATCCGTATAGAGATATTCGATCTTGGCGGTCCACGGTCCGCTGATCACGCCTTCCAAGGATCACCGAGGCGATGAGCCCAACGGCGCACCGAGGATATGAACCACGCCGTCGGCAATGAGCTCGGCTTGGTCGTATCAGGATAGCAACGGGCGCCGCGCAATCATCAAGGCAGGCTCGCCTCGCTCTTCGCCGCAAGAAGCAATATTTCACACCGGTCCGGGAAAGATCGCGCGGATATCGTGGCGCCCCGCTCGTATAGGCTAATTGAACGTGTAGTTAATTCCCAGCAGCACTGAATCGTCGGTCACGTGCCTGCCATTCATGAAGGTGTTGACACATGCGTTTGGCGAAGTCACCGCCGCACAATTGGCGGTGGTGTCGGTCCAAGCAGTCGTGGTGTTAACGTTTCCAAAATCCATATGGTAATATTCGGCCTTGAGGTGCACCTTGGTGCCGGGAATGGCATACTCGACCCCGCCACCCAGCCAATATCCAGCCTTGTTTGTAGTCGCACTAGACGACCCAGCGGTCGTCAATCCGGGGGTGGGATACGTGTACGCAAAAGCGAAGGCATCGTTGGTGTGAATCTGACCAACTCCCGGTCCGCCTGACAGGAAGACCAAAGTGGTTGGCGTCACCAACACACCCGCCTGGACCAGAACCGCCTCGGTGGAGTTCAATCTCGTGCCCTTATAGCACGTGAACGTTCCAAATTTGCTGGCCAGGTCAGGATAAGGGTTTGTCGGCGTGTAAGTTTCATTGCAGCTCCCGCTGCCGCTCTCGTCCGTTAGCCGTGCAACACCCTCGAGGCCAAGCACAATGGTGCCGATTTGTCTCCGGTAGCCGCCCTGAATTTCGCCGTCGATCCCCCTGATGGTGTGGTTGATCGCCCTGGTCGTGACCGCATCAATGGTCGTGCCCGAGAAGCCCGGGTAATAACTTCCCGTGTCCGGCACACGGCCCCAGCTGTAGCTGCCGCCGCCCCCGAGATAAAATCCGGTCCAGGGCAGGTAGGCGGGGGCCTTTACGTAGAGGTCAGCCGCACCCGCGGACACCGCCGTGACCAGCGAAATCGCCGTTCCAATCAGCAGCCTTTTCATACCAGCCCCCTACATCGGTTGTTACGGCACTGCTTTCCGCGAAGAATTCATTACCGACGCCACCACCGCATGGCACCTCAAAAGCGATTCTCACTACAACTTTACCTCTAAAAAGACGCCTCTGGCTGTTGCATCTGAGCCACAACGACCTTTAATCACCGGATTGTCCCGGAATTTTTGCCGCCCGATGTTACTTCTACTTTAACCTGTTGCGCGAGCACGCCGTCTTTCAAGTACAAGTGCCTCCAGGACCGCTCGACAATCAAAAAGCCAAAACCTTCAATGCTCTCGCGCTTGCGCCTCACCCCGATCAAATTCGCAAATACAACCTATGGATTTATCGAAGCATTCGCCCTGGCAAGCGCCGCGGTGAGCGTCGCGACGTTGTGCCGGACCAGATCGAGATAGGTTGCGGCCGGACCATCCGGCCCTGACAGGGCGTCCGAATAAAGCTCGCCGCCGATCTTGGCGCCGGTCTCCCGTGCAATCTGATCAAGCAGCCGATGGTCGGTGACATTTTCAATGAATACCGCCGGGATCTTGCCGGCTTTGATTTGGCGAATGATCCTGGCGACATCCTGTGCGGAGGCTTGGCTGTCCGTGCTGACGCCCTCGGGGGCCATGAATTGCAACCCATATTCCGCACCGAAATAGCCGAACGCATCATGCGAGGTGATGATCCGCCGACGCTCCGGCGGCAATGTGCCGATCGTCGCCTTGATCTCCGCGTTGAGTTGATCGATGGCGGCGAGGTATCGGTTGGCATTGGTTTCATAGAGCGGCCTCCCGTCCGGGTCGGCCGCCGACAGTCCGTCGCGTATGTTCTCGACGTAGGTCCTTCCGTTGACGAGACTCTGCCACGCATGCGGGTCGGTGATTACCCGCGTGTCGTTGCCGCTTTTTCTCGGAATCTGCAAGGTTTTGATGCCGTTGCTCGCGACGACAAGCGTGCCCTTGAAATGCGCCGGATCAACCAACCGCGGCATCCATCCCTCGAAGCCGAGTCCATTGACGACGAGAAGCTTCGCCTCGGTGAGCGCCTTCGCATCGCGGGGGCTCGGCTCGTAGGCGTGTACATCGCCATTTGCGCCCACGAGGCTGACGACCTCGACGCGGTCGCCGCCGACCGCGCGTACCATGTCGCCCAGGATGCTGAACGAGGCGACGGCTTTGAGCTTGGCGGTCGCGCCGGCGTGACCGTTGGTGGCGAGCAGGAGAATAAGAGCGGCCGCCCGTACAAAGCCGAAGGCGCTGCGCATGGCGCGTTCCCTAGGAGCTAGTCTAGACGCCAAACATCCGCTCGGTCGCCATATAGCCCCTGAGCAGAAAGGCCCCGAACAGAACAATCACGCCGGCGCCGGCAAACTCCAATCCGAGCAGCGCCAACAGCCCTCCCCTGCTTTCGCGGCGCGCGAGCCGCGCCGCAAGGCCTTTGGCCGCAACCGCCAGCGTCGCGATCGCGGCAACTGTCAGGGCGGTGCCGAGCCCCATGATGAATGTCGCCGCCACGCCCGCCCAATACACTTCCTGAGCTAACGCGAAGACGAGAACCAAGATGGCTCCCGAGCACGGCCGCAGACCGACGGCAACGATGGCCGCCAGACCTCGCCGCCAGCCGCCCGGGCCGGCGATGTCCTGCGGCTCCGGCCCATGGCTATGGCCGCAGCTGGCGCCGGCGTGTGCGCCATGGTCGTGGTGATGGCCGTGTTGGTCATGGTCATGGTCGCCGTGCTGGTGCTCGAGACGCGTGAACGTCACGGCCGCGCCGGCGGGAGCAAGGGCAGGCCGCGCCAGGCCAGCTTGGAGCGCGCGCAGGAATGCGCGCCCCTTGATCCATGCGAGCCGAAGTCCGACGCAGACAATGCAGACATAGCTCGCCGTTTCGACGAGCCTGATCGTGTCCCCCATCGCCTTTGCGGTGGCATTGAGCGCGACGGCGGCGACCGTGACGATGATTACCGCGGCGAGTGATTGCAGCATCGCCGAGGCGAAAGACAGCACAACGCCGCGCCGCCAGGTCTCCTCGTTGGCAATGAGATAGGATGAAATCACCGCCTTGCCGTGGCCAGGCCCCGCGGCGTGAAATACGCCATAGAGCAGCGACAACCCGAACAACCCGAGCAGCGCCGCATTGTCGTCCCTTACTGCGCGGATCGCGCCCGAAAAGGCCTGATAGAACGTCGCCTCTTGGCTCAAGATCCAGCCGGTAATCCCGCCGAGTCCCGGCGGCCGCGGAACCTGAGCGGCGCCCATGCCAAACGGATTGCCCTGCGCATAGGCGGGATCGGCCATGCCGGCGAGGATCACGATGCCGGCCGCGGTTCCGATAATCGCGGCAAGCAGCGGTGCTCTCGTATTCGGTGATATCATGGGCATTGCACCAGGATCTTGTTGGCGTATTGAGCCGCCCAGCTGTTGCCCGAGGAGAGGGAGTTGAAGAAAGCTTCGCCGAGCCGCTGGCTGTCAGCCGCCGTCAGCTCGTGCGGCTGCTCGATGCTCAGTTTGCATTCCGCCGGCGCGCCGACGAGGTTCGCCGTGTATTTCTTTGCAAACGCAAAATCGACGAAGATGGTGGGATCGTACACGTCGATCTGCACGATGTGCGCCTTGATCGGCGTCTTGAACGGCAAAGTGAAATGCAACGTCACGATGCCCTTGTTGTACTCATTCCAGTAATCGACCGGCTCGCCGAACGGCACTTTCTTCTGGTCGGCCTTGGCGTAGGTGAAGAAGTTGGATTCCTTCAGGACGTCCATGTTGGTCTGCGCCAGCGGCGCCAGCTCTTCACGCGTGAAGGTGCCTTTTTGCTTGTGCGCCACCCCCTGCGTCGCGAAGGTGGAGTACATCTCGTCGAACGTCCAGGCATGGCGAACCGCGCTGACCGAGCCGTCGGCGGCAAACAGGATATCGGTTTTCATCGTGACCCAGACATGCGGATGCGCGCTTGCCTCGTGCGCACCCGCCACGCCGCAGCAGATCACCGCCCGGCACACGGCGCGTTTCAACCAATCGGCCATGGAAGCTCGCTCCCTCGCCCCATCCTCACGTCCAGACGACCTCGCCTGCCAAGATAGCGCACGATCGCCGTCGAGTGGCTTGAATTGTCAGGCGAGCGGAGGCGCGCGGGTGCGGAAGGGCAAATAACGATCGAGCGCAAGATCCAGCGCGAAGGTTTGCGCCGGCAACAGCGGCCTCACGGCCGCGAGCTTCGACAAGGCCGGAGCCTGCCCCGGCAAGGCAGTGCCGGCGAGAAACATGAGGGCACAGATCGCGCAATCATCGTGCGCGAGCCGGTTGCCGTGATCGGATGGTGCCGTGGCCGGACCGGCCGGATCGGCGGAGATCGCAGGCCGCGCGCCGGAGCTGCCGAAGGTTGGGGCAAAGTCTTCCGGATGGTGGTGGGCGAAGGGCAGAACGAATTGCAACCACAGCGCCAATAGCGCCAGGCAGGAACCGATGTGCTTCCTCGATCGATACCACCGCATCGCGCGTTCCTGACCCCCGGGAAATGCGGGCGCGGAAATTTATGATTGATTCCGCTATCGGCGCGAATCGCGGCAAAAAGGAGACGGCCCTCAGCGGGAATGGCTAGAGTGCACAAGCCTCTGGCGCGGTCGTCGGCGCCTGGCCACCCGACCCTAATCACCGCGCCGCGGTCGGTCGCATACGTGCGGATTTGAGCATTGTGCATCCGGGAGCTTGCTTAAGCCCACCGAACTCATCGCGGCGCGGCGATCATCATTAACTCCGCTAACGATTGTGGCCAAATAGTCACGTCCACTTGAATACCGTAAACCTATTTGGGGACGAGCCCTTTCCTTTGCAGACATGCTCGTCTAGCCTGGCTACGTGCTAACGGCGTGAACAGTGGCGTAACTGGATGCGTTGGTTCCGTCTCCATACTCGGCCGACCGCGTGCCTGGCGTTTTTTGCGCTGGCAGTGCAACTCATCCTCTCGTTCGGCCACGTGCACGGAGACAAATTCCGCCTCTCCTCCGCTAGTGCCACGGACGTCGCCTTCACCAATATCAAGTCGGGGTCTACGGAGACTCCTGCCGACCCGGCTCGGCAGGATGCTGATGATTTCTGCGCGATCTGCGCCAGCATTACTCTGGCTGGATCACTCATATTGCCCACGCCACCGGCGGCCGCTCTTCCGCCGGGGACTGATGACGCCTGGGTTCCCCCCGCGCGGGCCAACACCGCGTCGAGCGCCAGGCACTTTTTATTTCAAGCGCGCGCGCCTCCTGTCTGCCATCAGGGTGATGCGCTCGAGAGCTGCCGCACCGTCGCGTAGGCAAACTCGAGACGCGTTGTGCGACGCCATCGTTGCGTCGCCCCGGCAAAGACTTCGGCGTTCTTCAGTCCAGCACTGTACCCGCGCTCGCGTCATGGGGATTTGATATGCGTTTTCAGTTCCGTCGCGGCTTCCTCGTTGGGAGTACCGCCCTCGCTTTGGTCATGCTCAACGGCCTGGCCCAAAGCCAAACCAATCTGCCCGAAATCAAGGTCAACGAACCGAAACCCGCCGCAAAGAAGGCCACGGCCGTCAGGCGCACTACGGCCCGGCGCACGACCGCACCTGCGCCCCGCGTCGCGCAAGCTCCTCCGGCCCAAACACCGGCCGCAACGGCGGCTACTCAGCTGGCGACTACGACGACGGCGCTCAACGACGCGCGCAGCAATATTTTTGCGCCGATCGGCAACGTGCCCCACGATATCGGCCACGACCTGATCGAGGCGCTGCCGCAGGGTGCCAATGCGCCGGTGGACAAAGTCCTGCTGCAGGCGCCGGGCGTCTCCCAGGATTCAGCGGCCAGCGGCCTGATCCATGTGCGCAACGAGCACGCCTATGTAAGCTACCGCATTAACGGCATTCTGCTGCCCGACGGCGTCTCAGGCTTTGGCCAGTTCCTGGAATCGAACTTCATCGGCAACATGGCGCTCACCACCGGCGCGCTTCCGGCCCAGTTCGGGTTGCGTACCGCCGGCGTCGTCGACATCACCTCCAAGAGCGGCGATGCCCTGGCCGGCGGCAGCGTCAACATTTATGGCGGCAGCCGCGAGACGCTGACACCATGGTTCGAATATGGCGGCACCGCCGGCGGCAAGACCGAGTACTACTTCAGCGGCCGCTTTTTTGAGACCAATGAAGGCATCGAGAACGCCACGGCAAGCCTCAACCCCATTCACGACTACAGCACGCAATGGAGGGGCTTCGGCTACGTATCGACGGTGCTCGACGAGTGGACGCGGGTGACCATGCTCACCGGCGCGCAGACGCTTACCTATCAGATCCCCAACAATCCGGGACAGCCGCCATCGCCGCTGGCAACCAGCTTCAACGGCTCCACCACTTTCGACACTTCGCTGCTCAACGAGCGGCAATACGAGACCAATTTCTATCAGGTTCTGGCCTGGCAGAAGTCCTTCGACGGCTTCGACACCCAACTGTCCTATTTCAACCGCAACAGCACCCTGCACTATATCCCTGATCCGATCGGCGACCTCATCGTCAACGGCGTCTCCTCGGAGGTGTACCGCAGCTCCTTCACCAGCGGTGTGCAGGGGGACGGCTCTTACAAACTCGACGCGGATCACACGGTGCGCGCCGGTTTCCGGACCAGCGGCGAATACACCCAAGTCACGAACAGCTCCCTGGTCGAATCGTGCACGGCCTGTGACGGCACCGACACCGGAACGACGCCCTTCACCGTGAACGATGGAAGCGACAAGCTCGGCTGGCTGCTTGGTGTCTATCTGTCGGACGAGTGGAAGATCACCAATAAGCTGACCTTGAACGTAGGTCTGCGCTTCGATCAAATGTATTCGTATGTCGACGCCAACCAGCTCAGCCCGCGGGTCAATCTGGTCTACAAACCGGCCGATTCGACCACCATCCACATCGGCTATGCGCGCTACTTCACCCCGCCGCAGCAAGTGACCGCAGCGCCAGTCAACGTCGCCGTGTTCAGCGGCACGACCGCCCAAGGAGGCTGCACAACGCCCGGCCCCGGCTGCACCGATCCGGTCTTGCCGGAACGGTCGCATTATTTCGACGCCGGCGTGGTGCAAAAGCTGCTTCCGGGCCTCGAGGTCGGGCTCGACACCTATTACAAGATCGCGACCGATCTGCTCGATGACGGCCAGTTCGGCCAAGCCTATGCCCTGACTGCCTTCAACTACGCGCAGGCCTACAATTACGGGGTCGAGCTGAGCGGCAAATACACGTCGGGGCCGCTCCAGCTCTATGGCAACTTTGCCTGGGCGGTCCAAAAGGCCACGGACATCGTCTCGCAGGAATACCTGTTCACCGCCGCCGATCTCGCCTTTATCGCCAACAACTACATCTATACGGACCACTCCCAAATCTACACGGGCTCGGCGGGGGCCTCCTACAAGTTTCAGGAGGGCACTCGCGTGAGCATCGACATGATCTACGGCAGCGGGCTGCGCGCCGGCGCCGATAACCTCGACCATGTGGCGCCGTACGCGCAGTTCAATGCCGGGATCGCGCACGACTTCAACGTCGGAGCAGGCTCGAAGCCCCTCACAGCGCGCTTCGACGTGGTGAACGTGGCCGACACGATCTATCAGATCCGAAGCGGCACCGGCATCGGCGTGTTCGCACCGCAATACGGGCCGCGGCGAGGCTACTTCTTCGGCCTGTCGCAAAAACTATGATCGGGCGCCTTTGCGCGGACGAGTCATGTCTGCTACCCGACGATAATGCACTCAAGATGTTGATTCTATGGGCATTCTTATCGATGCGGGCGGCATGAGCGTAAAGACCCGGCGGATTCGGCGCCGGGCGTTATGACATGAGCCAGGAATGACGCATCGCATCGCTTCCAAACTTCGCACCGTTGCCGCGCTTCTTTGCACGGTGTTCCTGCTCGGCAGTCTGCCTGGGGCGGCGTGGGCGCAGTCCGCGCCCGTGCCTCCCGCCCCGAGCCTCTCGGCTCCCGCCGGGGTGCCGAAGCCAGGCACCGAGCTCGCCGCTCCCGGACCCGAGGCCATCGAGATATCCGGCCAAGCGTCCCCCGACCTCTCGCCGTGGGGGATGTTCCTCAACGCCGACCGGATCGTGAAGGCGGTGATGATCGGGCTGGCGTTCGCCTCGCTGGTCACGTGGACCGTCGCCCTGGCGAAAGGGCTGGAATTGATCATCGCCAAGTGGCGGCTGCGGGCCGCGGTGGCGGTCTTGGCCAACGCCGCCTCGCTGGCGCAGGCAAGTCAGCAGCTGCACGAGCGCGACCGCGTATCCGAACTGGTCCGCGCGGCGATCGCCGAGTTGCGCATGTCCGCCGACACCGCGGATAAGGAGGGGGTGAAAGAACGCGTGGCCTCGCGCCTGGAGCGGATCGAGGCCGCGGTCGGCCGCGCCATGGTGCGCGGCACCGGGCCGCTGGCCACGATCGGCGCCACGGCCCCGTTCGTCGGGCTGTTCGGCACCGTCTGGGGGATCATGAACAGCTTCATCGGCATCTCCTACAAACACACGACGAACCTCGCGGTGGTTGCGCCCGGCATTGCCGAAGCGCTGCTGGCGACCGCGCTGGGCCTCGTGGCGGCGGTGCCGGCGGTGGTGATCTACAACATGTTCTCCCGCTCGATCGCCGGCTATCGGGCGCTGTTTGCCGACGGCGCGGCGGAGGTCATGCGGCTGGTGAGCCGCGATCTCGATCGGGCGGAGAGCCAGCCGACTGCGGTGGCGCGACGGCTCCCGCCCCTGCCGGCGGCGGAGTGAGTGATGAGCGTCCGCCTCGATCACGGCAGCGTCGATCTCGAGGAGATGCACGAGATCAATGTCACACCGTTCATCGACGTGATGCTGGTGCTGCTGATCATTTTCATGATCGCGGCACCGCTGGCGACCGTGGATGTGGCGGTCGACCTGCCGTCCTCGAACACGCAGCGCCAGCCGCGGCCGGACAAGCCGCTGTTTCTCACGGTGAAGTCCGATCTGACGCTCGCGGTCGGCGATGACCCGATCGCGCGCGCCGACCTAAGCGCGGCGCTTAGCCAGGCGACCAGCGGCGACAAGGAGCAGCGCGTGTTTCTGCGCGCCGACAAGACCGTCGCCTATGGCGACCTGATGCAAGTGATGAACGAGCTGCGCGCGGCGGGCTATCTCAAAGTGGCCCTGGTGGGGCTGGAAACTATCCAGCAGCGCTGATGGCCCGCGCCGACACGAGACCGCACGCTCTGATCCGCTGGCCGGAGTTTTTGCGCTGGAGCGTCTGTGCGGCCATCGTGCTCGCAGCCCACGGGCTCTTGGCGCTTGCGGTCCTGACGCATGCGGACGAAGCGGAGCTGGAATCCGGGGCGCCCGTCGTGATGATCGAGCTCGCGCCCCTCGCCGTCGCACCTTTGGCGCCGAAGGCCGAACTCGAGCCCGGGCCCGAGCAGATGCAAAACGAAAGCCAGGAGGCGGTCGCTCAACAGGAGAAGCCGCAAGAGAAGCGGATCGAGCAGGAACGGATGCCGGAAGACACGGCGCCCAATCCCACGGTGACGCTGCCGCCGCACACGCCGGAGCCGCCCAAGGAGGTGCCGCAGGCACAAGCCAAGCAGGAGCCGAGGGAGGCCGCCCCCGTTCCAACAGCGCCGCCCAGCGTCGACGCTCCCGCGCCGCGCCCCGCCGGGCCCGCCGAGGGACGCGTCCTGCAGAACACGGCCGTGATCCTCAGCTGGCAACGATCCCTACTGGCGCAGCTGCAGCGCCACACACGCTATCCGCCGCAAGCGGGCCACGCGCACGGCGTGGCCAAAGTGACCTTCAAGATCGACCGCAGCGGACACGTGGTATCGAGCCGCATCATCGAAAGCTCCGGTTCCGCCGTGCTCGATGATGAGGCGCTGGCGACAATCGATCGCGCGCAACCGCTACCGCGACCGCCCGCAGACCTTCCCGACGACCAATTGGCATTCATCAACGTTCCCATCCGTTACGGCGCGCACTAGGCTAGGCGCGTGTCACGCCGCTCCATTTCTTTGTTACAAATCTGTCGCAATGTGACTCTTCGGCAACACGATCGTTATTCTGTGAATCGTATCCACGATTCTCTGAGACGGTGTCCGCGTAGGCGTATGGACGCCGGGGGCCGAACATGTGATCAGGCTGTCCGCGCGTTTTCGCAGTCTCCCAGAATCGTTGCGTCAAATCCAAAATGCTTAGCAAGTTCAATATCGCCAGCGTTGCATTCTTTGTGCTCGTCGCGGGTGATTGCGCAAATGCCGCCGATCTTCCCGCCGGCATGCTGATGAAGGCTCCGGCCGCCTCGGCCCCGGTGGACTGGACCGGGGCGTATCTTGGCGGCAATGTCGGCTATTCATGGGGCAACTCGAATTGGACCGCGAATGCGACGGGGGCGGCCGCGCCGCCGCTCAGCGGCTCGCTCAACTTCTACAATGGGCCCGATGTCTCGGCCGGCACCGGAAGCTACTTCGGTGGATTCCAGGCGGGCTACAACACCATGCTTCCGTCGCGCGTCGTGCTCGGCGTCGAGGCGGATATTTCGGCGCCCGCCACCGTCTCACTTTGGAGCGGAGTTCCCAGCCAACAAACGATTTCCTCGCCGTCGATCGGCCAAGCGATCTACGGCGAAAACCAGCTGGTTTCTGGTACCGTTCGCGGCCGCCTCGGCTACGCATTCAATAATTGGCTGGTCTACGCTACCGGTGGATTCGCCTGGAGCTATGACCAATCGACCCTGCAGCAACTCGTCGGGACGCCGATCGGCGGCACCTCGGGGCCCGGCACGGTGGACAGCGCCTTGCTTTGGCGCTTCGGTTGGGCGGCCGGGGCCGGCCTCGAGCTCCCCGTTGCGCCGAACTGGACCGCCAAGGCCGAATATCTGTTCACCGGCTTCGGCAACTGGAGCACGGTGTTTTACGCTGGCGCGCAACGGTTCGATGCCGATCTTAACCTACAGGAAATACGGCTGGGCCTGAATTACCGGTTCCCTACCGATACCGAGAAATCGGCCGCCGTTGCGACACCGTCGATAGCCCCGCAGGCCGATAACTGGAGCGTGCACGGACAAGCCACCTATGTGAGCCAATACGTTGGGCCATTCCACGCCCCCTATGCCGGCTCGAACAGTCTCGATCCCAACACCGGACGCGAGACCTCCGATGCGACGCTCTACGCCGGCCTGCGGCTATGGCGCGGCGCTGAGCTCTGGCTCAACCCGGAGCTTGATCAGGGCTCCGGGCTATCCGGAACGCTCGGGATCGCAGGGTTTCCGAGCGCGGAGGCCTACAAGGTCGGCTACGACTATCCCTACGCGCGGATACCGCGCGCGTTTTTGCGGCAGACCATCGACCTCGGCGGGGACACGCAGAAGGTGGAGGCCGGCATCAACCAGTTGGCCGGATCGCAAACGGCCGACCGGCTGGTATTCACGGTGGGCAAGTTCGGCGTCACCGATGTCTTCGATACCAACAAATATGCGCACGATCCTCGTAACGACTTTCTGAACTGGACGATCTCCGACACCGGGACCTTCGACTACGCCGCCGACGCATGGGCCTACACGTTTGGCGCGGCGGTCGAGTGGTATCAGGGGCCCTGGACGCTACGCGCAGGGCTGTTCGATCTTTCGATCGCCCCCAACACCACGGTCTTGGACCCCACGTTCGGACAATTCCAGTGGGACGGTGAAATCGAGCGGCGCTACGACCTGTGGGGTCAGCCCGGCAAGCTTGCCGTCACCGGATTCCTCTCTCGCGGCCGGATGGGCAACTTCGACGACGCCGTCCAGTTGGCCGCGCTGACCGGAGGCCCGGCGGATATCGTAGCCGTCCGCCATTACACCAGCCGCGGCGGCATCAGCGCCAACCTCGAACAGCAGATCTCGCCCGACCTCGGCGTCTTCGCGCGCGCCGGCTGGGCCAACGGCGACTATGAGCCCTATGAGTTCACCGATGTCGATCGCACGGTGGCGGCCGGGCTCTCGCTCGCCGGCAAGCAATGGGGCCGGCCGGACGACACCTTCGGCCTCGCCGGCGTCATCAACGGCATCTCGAGCGCGCACGTAGCATTCCTCAATGCCGGAGGGCTCGGCATCCTCGTGGGTGACGGGATGCTTCCGCATCCAGGCCCCGAGCAGATCATCGAGACGTATTACCGTTTTCCACTGTCGTTCTGGCAGGTCACGCTCGACTATCAGTTTGTCGTGAATCCAGGTTACAACTGCGACCGCGGGCCAGCGTCCGTCTTCGGGTTGCGGCTGCACGCGCAGTTTTAGGGAGAGCGGGACGGCAGGTTTACCCTTGACAGCGCCGCGTCGGCCTCTGTGTATTTTCGACCTCCCTGCAAGCTAGAGCATGATCCCGAAAAGTCGGTACCGGTTTTCGGCAAAGATCATGCTCCAACAATAAGATAGAGCGCGATGACGACTCGAAGAAAAGTCATCGTGCGCTAAGGGGACAGGGCTATCAGAAGGCCGACGCTCACGGCCAGATTCTTGTCGTGTCCGCTGTCGAAGGCATAACTGTAGCTTGGCTCCACAAACCAACCGTATCGCGGGGTGGGCCAGAACATGAAATCAAGCACGGCAACCGCCCCAAGGGAATTTGCCGGCGTCACCCATTCAGGGCCGATTCCAATCATGAACTCCACGGTCTTTGACAACTGAAAGGGCTTTTTGAAAACGACGTCAGCGTCCAATTCAGCGCTGCCCTTGCTTAGTAGCGGAGTAAGACCCATTTCGATTTCGAGCCAATGCTCGATAGGCGTTACTTCCAATGCGACGTTGGGACCGAGGCTGGATTTCCCATCTCCGAGGCCCCATTCACCCGCCGCCCCGATTTCAAGAACGGCACCGCGGTCATTGTCGGCATGGGTCTGGCCGAAGGCTTGTCCCGGGCCCACTGCCGCAGCGGCCGCCAAAGATAATATTGCTATGCTGAGAACTCTCATGACCCCTCGCTCTCCGCGAGGGCCGCAGTTTGCGGCGTCGTCGCAGTTCGACTCGCAGGGAGACCAGTCCCGATTGTGCACGGATATCAACCGACGGCCAGAGTGTTGACGCCAAGGTGCGCCCGACGCCGGCCAGGTGTTCCGCGATTGGGGAAGCCGTGGCGACGACCGATCGCCTCCAGCTCCGTCGCGCGCTCGTGCAGCACAACGCCGGTGACGCCTCGATCGGCACAGCACGCGACGTTGCGAGGCAGGCTCGGCCGATAGCCTCCGGCTGGAGCTTGCCGGCATCATGACACCGCAATTGCGATTAATGACAGTTCATCCTGGGATTCATCACAGTGTATGCCGAGTGGCTGCGTCTTACTCTTAAACGCAGATGGCGCGAGTCGACGGGCGCAAAGGCCCGTCCCCGCGTCCGCTCCCATTACTTTCGGCTCCAACGTCGCATGGCGGACAATCGCAAGAAAATTCTCTGCATCGATGACGACCGCGAGACTGCGGCGTTAATCGCCGAGGAGCTTGTCGACCGGGGGTTTGAGGTCAACCTCGCTCACGATGGTCGCGAAGGCTTTATGGCAATCTTGCAAAGCATGCCGGACTTGGTGCTGTGCGATATCAACCTGCCGATCATGTCGGGCTTTGAGGTCTTGGAGCGCTTGAGCGCACTCGCGCCCCGGCTCGGGCACATTCCCTTTATTTTCCTGACTGCGCTCACCGACCGGGAAAACGAGCTCAAGGGGCGGCAGCTCGGCGCCGACGATTACGTCACCAAGCCGATCGATTTCGACATCCTCGTTACGATCATCAATGCCCGGCTGGTCGCCGTCGCCCGCACCGAAATGTGGCCGAAAAACGTCAAGCTGAACGATCGCGAGGTAGAGGCGTTGACGTGGGTAGCGCGGGGCAAAACGTCGACCGAAATCGCGGACATCCTCGGCTTGACCAAGCGCACGGTCGACTTCCATCTCGATAACGCGCGGGTCAAGCTCGGCGCCGCGACGCGCACCGAGGCCGCGATCAAGGCGGCAACCGGCAAGCTGATCGAGCCGTAACACCCGCGGCTCGGACCTGTTGTTAATCACAGTGCATTACGGGATTCATCACAGTTTATCGTGAGGACCAGTGAGCTATTCTGATCCAGCACACGGCTTGGGGTTATCGACCGTGGCATTCTCAGTGCGCATTAAGAATTAAGCTTTCAAAGACGACTATGAGACCAAAGATGCTCAACGAGCGTGAGATCGAAACACTAACCTGGGTGGCACGCGGCAAGACCTCCGCCCAAATCGCCGACATGCTTGGCTTGGCCAAGCGAACCATCGACTTCCACATCGACAACGCCCGGGCCAAGCTCGGTGCCGCAACGCGCACGCAAGCCGTAGCAAAAGCCACCACCGAACGACTGATCAGGCCGTAGTCTTCGCCGGATCCGGCTTGTCTTCTATGACCCGGCCGTCAGGGGGCGATCCGACGGTGGTGCGCTGGTGACGGCCGCGACGCACCGTTGCGGGCAGGACCCCCGTCTCCGCCACAAGGGTGCGCTGCGCGCGTCGCTCCTTGAGTGCCTTATAGACAAAGGACACACTGACGCCGACGAGCGGCGCTACCTGATACACAGGGACTCCCGAGTCAACCGCCGCGAGCGCCCGCGCGCATAATTCCTGCCTGTCCGCCCGTCCTGGTCGCGCGTCCATCGCAGATTCCTCACTTGGTCCTGCTCGGTCGTTGGGCTCGCCGAAACCCGTTAATGTTTCAGCCGGATGCTGGTCCCGTTAAGGACGCCGACGTTGCCTTTTGCGGGCCCGCCCAAGGCACCCCCTTGGAAGGCGACACGGGTCGAGCCCGCTCCGTTGATAATCGCGCTGTCGTTGCCAATGCCACCCTTGGGCGACGGAGGCCCTGGATTGCCGGCACCCGGTTTTTCGACGCTCGGCAAGGGAGTCGTGCCGCTACCGGCAACGGCATTTCTGGTGGTGCCGTCGGAGGTAGGCGGCCCAGATCCAGAACCGTCCTTTTTCGTTCCCTTGCGACCCGCGCTATTGTCCACGGTGACGCCGATTGCGTTTTTTACAACGCCGCCCGTTGCCCGCGGGACGAGCCTTAGGCTCTGCTTGTGCCACTTTCCCGATGGGCTGTCGGTCTTCGTCTTCTTCAAGTCGGTCGTCTTGAAGTCGGTGGTCTTGCTGGTTTTCCAAAAGCCGTTGCCACGTCCCGGATGCCCGTTATCCCGGCCTTGATGCACCGTAATGCCGGTGTCTATCTCGTTACCTACCGCGCCACCGGGGCTCGTTTGATGGAAGTGGCCGGCATCGCCCACACCCCCGGGCTTCTTGTAGGCGGGACCCGGTTGATCCGCGACGCCCTTATCCGCTGCCTTGAAGTCGCCTGCCGCATTGTTGGTGGTCCCACCCGTCTCCTGGCTTCCGGATCGGCTCGCGCCCTTGGTCGATGTCGAAGCGCCGGGGGCGTTCTTTTGGAAGTCGGTCGCCGTGGCACCATGCCTCGAAAAATGATGATGGTGGTGCCTGGCAAGGCTGACATTCGTCCCCAACGCAAGCAACACCGTCGCCGCCAGCAGAGGTCGACCGACCTTCCACAGGCGTCTGTACATCACGCGGGACCGATCGGTTACCACCTCATTGCTTCGCATCACCATGTGCGTCAACTCCCGGTTCATGCTTGCGCAGGTGTACCCTCGCCCGCCTGGGTCGGCGCCGGCGTGGGGCGGTCCTCACGCAGAAACATCATCCGCAGTGCCGGCACGACCACCAGCAGCATGACCGGCCCGATCAGCAGCCCGCCGACGACGACTGTCGCCAGCGGCCGTTGCACCTGACTGCCGATGGCCGTCGAGATCGCGGCCGGGAACAGGCCGATGCAGGCCGAGATCGCCGTCATCAGCATCGGCCGCATCCGCTGGGTCGCGGCGTGAAACATCGCCTCGGTAGGATCCATGCCCGACGCATGGACCTGATTGTAGTAGATAATCATCAGAATACCGTCCATGACCGACACGCCGAACAACGAGACGAAACCTATGGCGGCGGAGACGCTGAAGTCCAAGTCGGTCACGTAGAGCGCAACAATGCCGCCAGCGATCGCAAACGGAATGCCCGCCAGCGCCAGCAGGCTGTCGCGCAACGAATTGAACAGACCGTAGAGCAGCACCAGGATCAGCAGCAGGCTGACCGGGACGACGATCGCCAGCCGCTTCTGGGCCTTTTCAAGGTCCTCGAACTCGCCGGCCCATGACAGTCGAAACCCATCTGGCAGCTTCACGTTCTTCGCGATCCGCTCCTGCGCTTCCGAAACGGCCCCGCCAAGATCGCGGCCGCGCACGCTGAACTTGATCGGAAGGTATCGCTGACTGCTCTCATGGTAGATGTAAGAAGCCCCAGTATCGAGCGTGATGGTGGCAAGCTCGCGCAACGGAATGTAGGCGTTGCCGCCGTTGCCCCCGGCGACTTTTATATCGGGTATGGTGTCGAGATTGTTGCGATATTGTTGAGGAAGGCGAACGGTGACATTGAACTGCCGGTCTCCTTCCAGCAAGGTCGTCGCCACCGCGCCGCCCAACGCCGCCTGAACCGTCGTGTTGACGTCGCCAGTGTTGAGGCCATAGCGGGCTGCCTTTTCCCGATCCACCTTAATGTTCAGATTGGGCTGCCCGAGAACGTGGAAAATCCCAAGATCGGTGATGCCGCGGACCTGAGCCATCTCATGCGCGATCTGGCTTGCCAGCTGTTCCTGGACTTCCAGGTTCCGCCCGATGATCTTTACCGAGTTCGCGCCCTTGACGCCGGAAAGCGCCTCTTCGAGATTGTCCTGGATATATTGCGAGAAGTTGAAGACCGCCCCCGGCACCTCCTCGTTGAACTCCTGGTTCACTTGCTCGATCAACTTGTCCTTGGTCAAGCCCGAGGGCCACTCGTCGAACGGTTTCAGCGGCACGAACAGCTCGACGTTGGAGAACGGTGAAGCGTCGCTGCCGTCGTCCGGCCGGCCGTGCTGGGAAACCACCGTTATGACTTCCGGATGGCGCAGCAGAATCTCGCGCAGCTTTCGCGTCGCGGGGGTGCCCGAAACCAATCCGGTCGAGGGCGGCAACTGCACGCGTATCCAGAGATTGCCTTCCTCCAAATGCGGTAGGAACTCGCTGCCGAGACGCGAACCGATCAGCCCGACCACCCCGAGAAACGCCAGAGCGACCACCGCCATGGTCTTGCGGTGCACAAGGGTCCAATGCAGCACTGGCTCGTAAATCGCACGCAACGCGCGCACCACGATCGTCTCGACTTCGTGGACATGCGCCGGAAGCAGCCACGAGGCGAGCGCGGGCGTGACCGTGAAGGTAGCGAATAAGGCCCCGGCAAGCGCATAACCGTACGTTTGCGCCATGGGACGGAAGATCTGGCCCTCGACGCCTTGCATCGTGAACAGCGGAACGAAGGCCGCAACCGTGATCGTGGCGGAGAAGAAGATGGCGTTGTCGACCTGCAGCGCGCTGACGAGGATCAGGCGCATCCGCTCGGTCCATCGATTGATGTAACCGGGCCGCTCCCTGGTCGGATCCTCGCCCCAGTGCTGCTCGGCAAGCTGCGCAAGCGCAGCGTGCCGATGCTCCCGGCTTCCCTGGAAATTCCGGTAGATGTTCTCGACCATGATGACGGCCGAGTCGACGATGATGCCGAAGTCGACGGCGCCAACCGACAGTAGATTCGCGTCTTGGCCGGTCAGCACCAACATGATGACGGCGAAGAACAATGCGAACGGGATGTTGGCGGCGACGATAATGGCGCTGCGTAGATCGCCGAGGAACAGCCACTGGATGAAAAAGACCAGCAGACAGCCGAACACGAGATTATGCAGCACCGTATGGGTGGTGACCGAGACGAGGGAGGCGCGGTCGTAATAAGGGACGAGCTTGACACCCGGCGGCAGTGTCCCGTCGTTGTTTATTCTCTCAACCGTCTCCTTAACGCGCGACAGTACGTCGTTCGTGTGCATCGTGCGGTTCATCACGACGATGGAGAGCACCACATCGTCCTCGTGATCCTTGCCGGCAATGCCGAGCCGCGGCACCATGCCGACGGAGACCTTGGCGAGGTCTTTCACCAGCACCGGCACGCCGTTGTATTGGGCCAGCACCACGTTCTCGATGTCCTCGGTCCGATAGCCCTTCGTCAGATCGTCCTCGCCGCCGCCGTCCATGAGGCCGACGCCGCGAATGTTGACGGACTGCTGGCCGACCGTGACCTCACGTCCGCCGACGTTGACGTTGGCATTGCCGAGGGCGGTAACGATCTGGGGAATCGTGATGCTGTAGGCGTCGAGCTTATGCAGATCGACTTCGACATCGTATTGCTTGGTCGGACCGCCCCAGGGATTGATTGCAACGACACCCGCCGCCGTGAAGATGCGACGGGTCGCGATCCAGGTCTGCACGGTGCGCAGGTCGGTCAGAGAGAAATGCGGCGGGCCGACCACCTGGTAGCGGTAGATTTCGCCGACGGTGCTCGACTGCTGGATCTGCGGAACCTGGTTTTGCGGCAGGTTGACGTTCTGCGTCAGGCTTAGGTTGGTCTGCGTGTAGGCGAAATAGTAATCGATCCCGTATTTGAAGTTAACCCGGACGAAGGACAGGCCGTAGAACGACGTCGACCCGATCCTCTCGATCCCGGGGGTGGGGTACAGGCCGACCTCCATGGGGACCGTGTAGTAACGCTCCATCTCCTCGGCGGAGAGTCCGGCCGCCTGCGCGGTGATTTCAAGGATCACCGGCGCGGGGTTGGGATAGGCCTCGATATTCAGTTGCGTGAAGGCAACGAGACCCGCTCCGCAGAATACGAGCAGCCCCAGCAGGATGATGGGACGGCGGGTCAAGCCAAAAGTGAGAATTCCCTTCAGCACCGATACCTCTTCTTCTGTTATGCGCTTGGCGTTCACATCAGTGCAGCCAAGCGCCTCTCCACGTCATCGCCGGATGTTCCGGCCTTCCACGTCTGGGCTGAGCCTACGGGCCGTCAAGGCTTACATCCCCGCGACTACCGCGGGGCAAGACGGGCTTGCTCTCAGCCGCCGGTCTGTCCGATCACCAGCATGTTGCTCAGGAACACCGCGCCTTCAGTGGCGATCAGCTCGCCGGGCTGCAGTCCTTCAAGGATCTGCCGAAAGCCGTCCTTCTGGATGCCGATCTTGACCGTACGCTGAACGAACCGGCGGCGATCGGTCGTGACCCACACGGTCTGCGTGCCGTCGCCCTCGCGCACGACGCCGTCGAGCGGAACCGCGGTCGAGCGTACCGGATCGCCGATGCGGATCACAAAGTTGGCGATCATTCCCTGCAGCAGCTCATGCTTGGGATCAGCGATGTCGGAGCGGATCAACACCCGGTGCGTGTTGGGATCGACCATCGAGGTGATGGTCGAGATGTGCCCCTCGAAAAGCCGGCCCGGATAGGCCAGCACACTGACCTTGGCCTCCTGGCCGAGCTTAAAAGCCGGGCTGTCGCTCTCGGCGACGTTCGCCAGCATCCACATCGTGGAAATGTCCGCGACCGAGTAGGGAGCCGGCGCGTTGCCCGGCTGCACGAAAAGCCCGGGCGCCGCGTTGCGCGCGGTGACCCGACCCGAGATTGGGCTTGGCACGACCAATGTCGGGTCAGCCTTGCGCTCCTTGACGATTCGGTCGATCTCGGCTTCGCTCTTGCCGAAGATGCGAACCGCGTCGCGCCCGGCGCGCAATGCGCCTTCGGCGGTTTGCTGGTCGGACACCGCCTGCTCCAGATCGTGTTGCGAGACCGCCCGCGTCTCGTAAAGCTTCTTGAGGCGCTCCAGGTTGCGGGTGGTCAGCTCCAAGACCCCTGCCGCGGCAATCAAGTTCGAGTCGGCAGCCAGGAGGTCGGGGCTGTCGATGGTGAACAGGGTCTGCCCGGTCTTCACTTCATCGCCGACTTTGGCGAATAGCTCGAGGATCCTTCCCTGATAGGGCGTAAAGACCTGAACCGTCATATCCTCGTTGAAATCGATGCTGCCCACGGCCGATTTCTCGACCGGAAACAGCCGCTCTTCGGCGGTGCCAACCTTGACCGACGACGCCTGCTTTTCAGATAGCTCTATGGTGCCTAACGGAAGCGCAGATGCCGACTTTGTCGACTCGGTTTCCTTGGCGCGCGCCGTGCCCACGCCCAATTTTTTAGGCACGTCGCCTAGATTTCCAGCAAGATAAACGCCGGCCGCGAAGCTCAAGACGCCGGCCACAATGGCTGCCCTTACCGTGACGGCCCTCTTGTCGAATTCCATGGCTGCACCTGAACATTATGGGTGGCGGTATGGCGTCGCTTTCGCGCGCTTTGCACGAGTTTGGCGATTTCGCGCGCTTGGAGACTTGGGGCTGATGATGGCGGCGGCACCGACTCGGGTCTACTGTGACGAATCTCCACTTCCACTGTGACGGATCACAGTTCCACGACTCGTTAACCTCATTTACCGTTCAAGTCCGCGTTACCATCGCACCGCACACTTGACGATCAGAGTGTTGACGGCCTCCGATGGGAAAAAAGTGGGTGAACAAAAGCTTCGGTGGCGAGAAAGAAAAAGCCGGGTGATGTAGCTTGAAGCGTAAGTAAACAGGGAACGGTAACAAAGTAAGCGTCAAACAGTAGTGTGGGGGTTAGTATGTTTATAAGGTCTTGTCCCGGCCTCGCGGCCGCTGTGACGGCTGTTTTGCTTTCAAGTTGTGCGGTGGGTCCCGACTTCGCAACTCCTGCTCCTCCGGACGTCGGCCGCTACACCAAAGAGCCTTTGGCAACGCATACCAGCTCGACGGATGCGGCCTTCGGCAAGGCCCAGCGTTTCGTGCAAGGCCGCGAGATTTCCGCCGAGTGGTGGAAATTATTCCACTCGCCGGGGCTCAACGCCCTGATCCGCAAATCGCTCGAAGCCAATCCCACCTTGCAGGCCGCCATCGCTTCGTTGCGCAGCGCCAAGGAAGGCGTCTACGCGCAGCAGGGCAAATACTTCCCACTCGTGCAGGCCAACGCCATTCCAAGCCGAACACTGACCCCCGGAGTTATATCTCCGACCCTCAACTCGCCCGCCAACCCGTTTGATCTCTACACCGCCCAGGTGCAGGTGTCGTACACCTTCGACGTCTGGGGCCTCAACCGGCGCACGGTTGAATCGCTGCAGGCGCAGGCGGATTTTCAGAACTTCCAGGTCGAGGCGGCCTACCTGGCGCTCACCGCCAACGTGGTGGTGGCGGCAATCCAGGAAGCGTCGTTGCGCGGGCAAATCGACGCCACGA
>JBKQHQ010000127.1:0-3021 GCA_052148715.1 Xanthobacteraceae bacterium
AAATGCCGAGCCTATAACCGCCGACAGCTTGTCCGGGCTGGCGACGGTGGCCAGCGGGATGATGTAGTCGTCCGACGAAGCGCCGTTGGAATATTGGAACGAGAGAATTCCGTTCTCCGAGATCGACACACCGTCCATCGTGCCCGGGGCGTTACCGTTGACGGTCGCGGCGGTCACGCCGAAGGAGGCCGCGAGTTGCGTCGCGTTGCTCAGATCCAGGGTCAACGTTTGGCCGTTGGGGACAGGTATCGAAAGCGGCGAGCCGCTAGTCAGATCGCCCGTCGTAGTGTCGAACGTGAGCGTTGCCTTCGCCAGCGGCCCGGAGCTGTAAGGGAACCCGCCGCCGCTCGCAGCGGTGGAGGCGTCGTAGGCGTCGACCTCCCAAGAGCCTTTTCCTTCATTGGCGAAATAGAGGTTGATCGTATGCGCGCCGCCGAGATTGTCGTAAGCCGTAACGGTCGTTTCATCCGTGTACTGGGAAGTCGCACTGTTGGTGGAGGGCAGATTCGCCGCCGCGATCGTGGCCGCCGTCGAGGGTAAGTTGAGCGTGAGCGACGCCTCTGTCGACGGCGCCGCCATCTCCGCGGCGCCGGACACCTGCACGCGCTGCAGAGACGAGATCGAGCTCACGGTCTGATTGGCGGCGGACGCCGTGTTGGTGGGCGCCGCCATCAGATAATATCCCGACGAATTGACGAGATAGCCCTGGGCGTCGGGCACAAAGGAGCCGTTACGAGTGAGAAAAATATTGCCATTGGCATTGGAAACGAGGAAGAAGCCGCTCCCCTGCACTGCGAGGTCCGTGGCCGTGCTGGTCGATTCGATCTGCCCCTGCGCTGTGTTGTAGGAGACCATCTGCGTCGTCACGCCGCCGACTTGCGAGGTCGCTCCGGGCGCACTGTCGACCAGCGCCGTGAACTCGGTCTCGACATCCTTGTAGCCCGTCGTATTTGCGTTCGCGATGTTCTCGGCAATGGTCGAGAGCCAGTTGCTGTTGGCGAGCATCCCCGAGACTGAGGTGTTCAGTACGCTCATTGGCGGCAAATCCCTCACTGTTGGCGCGCGAAGATAGTCGCGGAAACCTTGCGCGGACCTAGTCGGAGCTCATGCGACCGACCGCACCAGGCTTCCGACGAGCAGGTTCCAGCCGTCGATCATGACGAAAAACAGCAGCTTCGCCGGCAACGACAGCACGGTCGGCGGTAGCATCATCATCCCCATCGACATAGTGAGGGTCGCCACGACCATGTCGATGACGAGAAACGGCAGGATGATCATGAACCCTATTTCGAACCCGCGCCGCAGCTCGGAGATCATGTAGGCCGGAACGAGCACCCGGATGTCGACATCTGCGCGGTCGGTCGCGTCGAATTCGTGCTTCGACAAATCCTCGAACAACGCTATGTCCTTCTCGCGCACCTGCGCGAGCATGAACTCGCGGAACGGCTTGACGATTTCGGTCAACGCCTGTTCTTGCGTGATCGAATTGTCCATCATTGGCTTCACCCCGTTTCGCCAGGCGTGATCGAACGTCGGCGCCATTACGAACAGCGTCATGAACAGCGCGAGACTGGTCAGGATGATGTTGGCGGGGGTGCTCTGGAGGCCGAGACCAGATCTCAAAAACGACAGCGCGACGATGAATCGCGTGAAGCTCGTGACCATGATCAACAATCCCGGCGCCACCGACAGGACGGTCAGGATTGCGATCATTTGCAGAACCCGCGCGGTGGCCGACGCCCCGCCGGCGGGTATCAGGCTGCTCAGATCAATGGTCTGCGCGTGCGCGGATGCCGCCAAGGCGATCCAGAGGCTCGAGAAACAAACAAAGCGCCTCATTGCAGAACCAGGGTCTTGAGAATGAATTCGCTGGCCTTGCCATTCGAGCGAACGCTGGCGCGGTCGGTCAGGTCCTGGCGCAGATTTTCCAAACCTATCGGTCCCTCGATCTGGGAAACGGAGAGCGTTCGAAGGTACGCGAGTTCGTCTGCGGCGACCTCGGCGGCCAAGGTCTCGGGATGGTAGACTCCGTCGCATTCGACGACCAGCGCCGCCTCCATACGCACCCAGATGTCGGTGGGCGACGCCAGGTTGGTGACGATCGGCGGGAGATCGACGAGGGTCTTGTCGAGCGGCGGACAGCGGGATTTGCCGTCCTCCTTCAGCGCTTTCGCTTCTGTCGTTGCCGGCGCGGCCATGTCCCTGCCCTTGGGCGGGAACAACAGCACCGCGAGAAGAGCGCCGGCGCCGAGCGCGACCGCGGTCGCCAGGCCGAATTCGACGATTACGCCCATCACCGACGCCCGCTTGCGCGGCGTCTCCGTCTGAGTTCCCGATTCGCTCGCCTCGGCCATGTTCAGGTGTCGGACCTCCGTGCCTCAGAACGGTCGTAGGTAGTCATAGATCTGCTGGCCCCAGGAGGGCTGCTGCACCTCCGAGATACGTCCGCGCCCACCATAGGATATGCGCGCCTCTGCCACGCGGTCGTACGCGATGGTGTTGTTTCGTGAGATGTCCGCGGGATGGACGACGCCGGCGACCGTGAGCTGACGCATCTCGAAATTCACGCGGACCTCCTGAGAACCGCGAATGAGCAAGTTGCCGTTCGGCATCACCTCGGTGACGACCGCCGGTACAGAAACCTGGATCTGTTCGGACCGGTTGATGTCGCCCTGGCCCTGGGCATTCGAACTGGAGTCGACCGTGTTCATCGCGTTGCCCGGAGACCCCGATGACGAGGCGGACCCGGTTGTCGGCGGCGTGAAGCCAAAGGTCCAGTTGAACGCCGTCTTCGCGGCCGACGAGCGATCCGTGGAATTGCCGAACGTCGCCTTGTCGTTGATCGAAATGATGACGGTGACGATGTCGCCGATATGCGCGACGCGCTGAGCCGTGTAGAGGTCCTGGCGCTTGTAAGCGGCGGACGACGCCCTGACGCTGTTGAGCGCGGGCACGTCCTCTTCCAAGTGGTCTCCGGGCGAAATCAGGCCGCTGCCGACGGGCGACAAAGCCGGCGGCCGC
>JBKQHQ010000128.1:0-4388 GCA_052148715.1 Xanthobacteraceae bacterium
CGCAAGCGTTGCCCACATGCCCACAGCCTCAACAGTAGCAGAAACAACAAAGGGCATTGATCGAAATTGACAAAAAATAACCCACACGACTTCGCGATGAAGCTAAAAAATATTGAGATTTGCTTTATCCACGAATCCAGACGACCTGACAGCGGCTTCGTCGCTGGAAGAGGCTTTTGGGCCCCCTTCGTCCAGGAGCCTCCCGCGGAAAACGCTCTCCCAGGCATCACCGGGCCTTCCTAGGGCCTCCTCGGGGACTTATCCTCGCGCCAGGTCCCCCCAAACGGGGCGGATCGCTCCGGTGAGTCCTCGTATGGGCCAGCGCGGTAAAAACAGGAATTATTCAATGATTTCAAAGGTAACTCCGGACATCATCTCCGAACTCGCGCCGACGGGCGCTTTGCGCGCGGGCATCAACATGGCGAATTTCCTGCTGGTTACCGGGAAAGGCCCGGCGGGCGATCCGGAGGGCGTCGCGCCCGACATGGCCCGCGAGATCGCCAAGCGCTTGGGCGTGCCGGTGACGTATGTGCCCTTCAAGACGCCGGGCGAACTCGCCGACGCCGCCGGCGGCGGCGTCTGGGATATCGGCCTGATCGGCGCGGAGCCGCAGCGCGCGGAGACGATCGCGTTCACCGCCGCCTATGTCGAGATCGAGGCGACGTATCTGGTGCCGGCGGGCTCGCCGCTGCAGACGATCGCCGCCGTCGACGCCGCGGGCGTGCGCATCTCGGTGACGGGCCGCAGCGCTTACGGCCTCTGGCTCGACCGCAATATCAAGCGCGCCGAGCTGGTGCGGTCGGAGACCCTCGATAGCGCGTTCGAGCAGTTCGTGCGCGACAAATTGGATGCTCTGGCCGGCCTGAGGCCGCGGCTCCTCGCGGATCTGGAAAAGCTTCCGGGCGCGCGGATCATCGATGGACAGTTCACCACGGTGCAGCAGGCCGTCGGCACGGCCCGGAAGAACGCGGCCGGCGCGGCCTTCCTGCGCGACTTCGTCGAGGAGGCGAAGGCGTCCGGTTTCGTCGCCGGCCTGATCGAACGGCACAAGGTCCGTGGCCTCTCGGTGGCGCCCAAGGCCTTGTAACTTCCGGCCTGCTCCGCGAGTTCAGCCGCTCGCATGAGATATCTGGTCAGCAGCTACATGCGGCCGCAATCGGCGCGGTGGCCGGCACGGCTTCTTCCGGAAGGTGGAGCGTCTTCCAGGCCGCAACGCCGCCGAAGAGCTCCTTCACGCGGTAGCCATGGTCCACCAGGACGAGCGCGGCCGTCGTCGCGAGGCTGCACCACGTATCCCAGCAATAGAGCACGATGAGCTTGTCCTTCGGCAGCTCGGCGAAGCGCTGCTCCATAGTGTCGGCGGGAATCGGAATGGAGCCTGGAATCCGCCAGGTCATTTGCGGGGCCGGGATGCGCACATCCACCAGCACGAAGTCGCTCTTGCCGGCGTCGAACCATGCCTTGACCGTCATCGGGCTCGTATAGGCGGCCGCCTTTGCCCTGAAGTAATCGGCGGCGAGTGCCTCCATCCGCATGCTGGCCATCGGAGCTCTCCCATGCTAATATCAGCTTCCTTAGACTGGTTCCTAAGATGTCGTCAAGCGCGGCTCCGGTCCGATCGCGGATTGGTTATCTCCTGAAGCAGGGGCAACATGCCTTGCGGGCGCGCATGGACGCGCAACTGCGTCGCGTCGAGCTGACGATGGCTCAGTATGCGTTGCTGGCAGCAATCGAGGAGACCCCCGGCGCCTCCGGAGCGGAGCTCGCCCGGCGCTGCTTCATCACGCCGCAAAGCGTCAACGGCCTGATTGCCGGTCTGTTGGAGAGCCGCCTGATCGAACGCGCGCCCTCGAGCACGCATGGGCGCATCATCGAGATCAATCTCACGGACGCGGGTCGAGCGCGGTTGCGGAAGGCGCATGCGGCGGCACTCGAGGTTGAGAGTGCTATGCTGCGTGGCATCGGCGCGTCGGATCGTCGTTTGCTGGCGGGCCTGCTCGCGACCTGCATCGCAAATCTTGGGGCGCCAGGCGAGGTCGAAACCCCGACCAGGTCATGAGCGCAGCCGAGTAGCGCGGCGGCGTCAATTGGGCTTCTTCACCAGCGGGCATTTCGATTGCGCGAGCGGCAAGACCGCCTGATCCGCCGGGATGGTCGCGAGGAGGCGATAGTAATCCCAGGCGCCCTTCGACTCCGACGGCTTCTTGACCTCGAACAGATAGGTGTCGTGCACCATGCGGCCGTCCTCGCGGATGCGGCCGTTCTTGGCGAAGACGTCGTTGATCGGCATGCTGCGCATCTTCTCCATGACGGCGGCGGTCTCGTCCGTGCCGGCGGCCTCGACGGCCTTTAGATAATGCAGGGTCGTGGAGTAGAGCCCGGCCTGGGCCATGGTCGGCATCTTCTGATGCCGCTCGAAGAACCGGCGCGACCAGGCGCGGGTCTCCTCGTTCAGGTCCCAGTAGAAGGCCTCGGTGACCAGCATGCCCTGCGCCGCCTCGAGCCCAAGGCTGTTCACGTCGGTGATGAATACCAGGAGGCCGGCGACCCGCTGGCCGCCGCGCATGATGCCGAACTCGGCCGCCTGCTTGATCGAGTTGATGGTGTCGGCGCCCGCATTGGCAAGCCCGATCACCTTGGCTTTCGAGGCCTGCGCCTGCAGCAGGAAGGAGGAGAAATCCGGCGTGTTGATCGGGGCGCGGACCGAGCCGAGCACGGCGCCGCCGCTCGCCTTCACGACGTCGGCGGTGTCCTTCTCGAGATCGTGGCCGAACGCATAGTCGGCGGTGATGAAGAACCAGGTGTCGAAACCCTGGTTGACCGTGGCCTGCCCGGTGCCGTGCGACAGCGAGTAGGTGTCGTAGGTCCAATGCACCGATGTCGGACCGCAGGCATCGCCGGTGATCCGCTGCGCCGCCGGTCCGTTCAGCACGATGATCTTGTTCTTCGCCTTGGCGACCTCCATGGCGGCGAGCGCGGTCGCCGACGCCGCGACGTCGAGAATGGCGTCGACATGCTCGGTGTCGAACCACGCCCGCGCCATGGTGGAGGCGATGTCGGCCTTGTTCTGATGGTCGGCGAAGACGACCTCGACCGGCTTGCCGAGCACTTTGCCGCCGAAATCCTCGACCGCCATCTTCGCCGCGGTGACGCTGCCGGTGCCGGTGATGTCCGCGTAGATGCTGGACATGTCGAGCAGGAGCCCGATCTTGACGACGCCGTCGGAGATTTTTTCCGGCGATTGCGCCGGCGCCGCCCAGACCGACCCGATCACCAATGCGGTCGCGACCGCGACCGCGGTCTTCCTGCCCATGCTGCCCTCCCGGTGTTGTTGCCGCCGCTCGCCGGCGTTTTGCCGAGACTAGAGCATTTTTCGCAAGAAGAGGATAAAAACTAAAATCAGCGGCGGCGCGGCGGTGGGACGGAAGGGCGCGTGTCCGTGGTCTGCGTCACCGGGGCGGCCGAGCAGGAGGCCGGCCGGGCTTGGCCCTTGCGGAAGAAGGCGTCGGCCGGCTCGGACGCCAACCGTGCATCCAGCACCAGATGATCGAGCGTGCAGGCAAGCTCGGCCGGGACCGGATTGGCGCCGCTGGCGAGACAGTGCCAGCCGGCCAGATAGACGGCGGGCGTCGCGAAGCGGCTGACGAATGCGAGGCACAGCTTGCGTTGACCGTCGACATCGAGCTGCATCTCCGCCGCGCGGACCGGCCCGAAGCGCGTCTCGAGATCGTAATATTTGTGCAGCGTCCAGGTCCGCGCCGGCTGCAGCAGGCGGAGCGCGCGCAGCCGGTTCAGCTCCAGCACCAGATCCCCGGCCGGCATCTGATTGGTTGCCGGCATGATGATCGCCAACGTGAAATCCGTGTCGCGGTCGTGGAGATGGCCGAATTGCAAAGCTTCGATGCGGTCTCCCGCGCCCACGGTGAAGATCCGCGCCGTCATCGGCAGCTGGGTCAGATCGGTCGTGGCCAGCCGAAAGGCCGGCTTCTGCTCGATTTCGGCGGTCATTGGCGGCTTCACGCGCGGTGCCGGCTGGGGCTGCCAGTGCGGCAGCACGAAGATGCCCGCAAATCCGAGAACAAGGGCGCCGACGAGGTAATACGAATGCCGGATCAATAGGCCGACGACGGATATGACGGCGCTGGTCTTCGCCTGGTTGAACGAGATGGACACGCGCCCTCCCCCGGTCGGTGCGCGCCGGCGGCGCGCCCGCGTGTTGTAGACGCCAAGCGCCTTTGCGGTAGTTCTCGGCGGCCGGGACCTGCGACAATTTTAGGCGTCAGCGTGAACGATTGGTTTAGACGCCGCGCAAAGGCTGCGTCGCGCCGGAAAAAGCACCGACTCTCCCCGCGCCCAAGTCGGATGTTTCCGACTTGGGTCCGTTATAA
>JBKQHQ010000129.1:0-4356 GCA_052148715.1 Xanthobacteraceae bacterium
GGCATGCCGGTCATCCCGATCCGCATCGACTTGCCGGTATGCGGCAGCACGCGGTTGACCAACTCCCGCGCCGTCTGCTGATCATCGGGCCGCGAGGACTCGATCAGGGTAATAGCGCGGGCGAGCACCCCGCGATCACGCACAAGGAGGCCCTTTAGGTAGTCGTCGACTGTCAGGTGCGGGTGCGCTGGAACTGCCTTGCCACGCCGTGGCGCCCAGTTGCCGCTCATCCCCGTTCTCCTGCGCAGATGGCTCAGGCGCGCTTGTCGGGGATCCGCTCGAGTAGAACGTCGAGGATCTTGGTAGCGGAATCGGAGATCACCGTCCCGGGGCCGAAGATCGCGTCGATGCCCTTGGCATAGAGCTCGTTATAGTCCTGCGGCGGAATGACGCCCCCGGCAATGACCAGAATGTCGCCACGGCCACGCTTGACCAGCGCCTGCTTGAGTTGCGGCGCCAGCGTGAGATGCCCGCCCGCCAGCGTGCTGACGCCAATCACGTGCACATCATTGTCCGCCGCCTCCCGCGCCGCTTCCTCGGGCGTCTGGAACATCGGCCCGACGTCCACGTCGAAGCCGATATCAGCGAACGCGGAGGCCACCACCTGCTGACCCCGATCGTGCCCATCCTGACCCAACTTGGCGACCAGGATGCGCGGGCGCCGCCCTTCCAACTTGACGAAGGCCGCGACCTTGTCACGGACCCGCTTGATGGCGCTCGCCGTTTCCCCCACCTGCTTGGCATAGACGCCCGTTGAGAGCTGTGGGGTCTGCTGGTAGCGGCCAAACGCCTTCTCCAGCGCAAGGCTAATCTCGCCCACGGTGGCTTTCAGCCGCACCGCCTTGATCGACAGGTCGAGCAGGTTGCCTTGCCCGGTGCTCGCGCATTCAGTCAGTGCGCCCAGCGCGGCATCCGCCGCCTGCTGATCGCGCTGCGCCCGCAGTTCCTTCAACCGTTTGATCTGGGACTCGCGCACGGCCGTGTTGTCGATCTTCAGCACGTTGATCGGATCGTCCTTCGCCGGCTGGTACCTGTTCAGTCCGACGATGGTCTGCCGCCCACTATCGATCATCGCCTGGGTGTGCGCCGCCGCGTTGGCGATACGCATCTTGGGCAGACCGGCCTCGATCGCCTTGGTCATACCGCCATGCTCCTCGCATTCGACGATATGCGCCCAGGCCTTGCGCGCCAGCTCGGTAGTCAGCGCCTCCACGTAGTAGCTGCCGCCCCAGGGATCGATGACCCGGTTGGTGTCGGTTTCCTCCTGCAGGA
Source organism: Xanthobacteraceae bacterium (assembly GCA_052148715.1). Classification (GTDB taxonomy): domain Bacteria; phylum Pseudomonadota; class Alphaproteobacteria; order Rhizobiales; family Xanthobacteraceae; genus JBKQHQ01. Next base: position 1,273 of record JBKQHQ010000129.1, read on the forward strand.
AGAGCTGGTTGTTGCGGGCGATGCTGGCGGTGAATGCCGTCGGCAGGGCGAGCGCCTCGTCCAGCGAGTTGGTGTGCAGGCTTTGCGTCTGGCCCTCGGTGGCGGCCATTGCCTCGACGCAGGTGCGAGTGACATTGTTGAAGACGTCCTGCGCAGTCAGGCTCCAGCCGCTGGTCTGGCTGTGGGTGCGCAGCGACAGGCTCTTGGGGTTCTTGGGGTCGAACATCTTGACGATCTTCGCCCAGAGCATACGGGCCGCCCGCATCTTGGCGACCTCCATCATGACGTTTACACCGATCGACCAGAAGAACGACAGGCGTGGCGCGAAATCGTCGATCGACATGCCGGTCGCCAGACCAGTGCGAAGGTATTCTAGCCCGTCCGCCAGCGTGTAGCCCAGTTCCAGGTCGGCGGTCGCGCCAGCCTCCTGCATGTGATAGCCGGAGATGCTGATGCTGTTGAACAACGGCATGTTCTTGGTGCAATAGCTGAAGATGTCGCCGACGATGTGCATGCTGGGCGTGGGCGGATAGATGTAGGTGTTGCGGACCATGAACTCCTTCAGGATGTCGTTCTGTATGGTCCCGGTCAGCTTCTTCTGCTCGACGCCCTGCTCCTCCGCCGCGACGACGTACATCGCCAGGATGGGCAGCACGGCGCCGTTCATCGTCATCGAGACACTGATCTGATCGAGCGGCAGGCCGTCGAACAGGATGCGCATGTCGAGGATGCTGTCGATGGCCACGCCAGCCATTCCGACATCGCCCAGCACGCGCGGATTGTCGCTGTCGTAGCCACGATGGGTCGGCAGGTCGAAGGCGATGCTGAGGCCCTTCTGACCCATCGCCATGTTGCGCTTGTAGAAGGCGTTGGAAGCCTCGGCGGTCGAGAAACCAGCGTATTGCCGGACCGTCCAGGGGCGCGTCACATACATCGAGCTGTATGGGCCGCGGACGAAGGGCGGGAAGCCGGGGAAGGTGTCGAGATGGTCACACCCCGCACGATCAGCGCCGGTATAGAGCGGCTTGATCCCGATGCCTTCCGCGGTCTGCCAGGTCAGGTCGGCAAGCGGCTTCTGCGCGGCGTGCTCGGCATTGCCCCGCCACTGCTGCAGGCTGGCCTTGGCGCTCGGCTGCGCGAATGGTTTCTCGGCGAAGTTGGGGATGCTGCTCATGACTGCGCTTCTTCCGCACGAAGGAGGAACCACAAGGTGTCGAGGACATCGCATCGGACATAGATGAACCGGTCGACGCCGGCGGCGCGATAGGCTGCCTCGGACTGCCCCGGATGGCCGGCGAGGATCACGGTGCGTGCTCCGGCCGCTTTCAGCTTCGGCGCCAGCTCGGCCACCACCGTGGTGTATTGCTTGTCGGTGGAGCAGATCACTGCGACCTTGGCGCTGCTCGCGGCAAACGCCGCAGCCGCTTCGGCAGCATCGGCCTTCGCCTCGCGGCTGAGCACCTCGAAGCCTCCGGCCTCGAAGAAGTCGCTGGCATAGTTCTTCCTCGCCACCTGCTCGGCGATGCTGCCAACACCGGCCAGATAGACCCGCGGACGGTGGCCGTGAGCGCTCTCGAAGGCGTCAGCAGCGTCGCGCAGTTCCTCGAACGCTTCGTCGTAGGGATGCACCGCGAGGGGCGCCACGACGGTCGGCTGGGCGCCGGTCGGCACCAGCTCTTCGGCGATTTGGCCGAGCGTGGCGCCGGCCTCTGCCGCGATGATCGCGGCGGCCGTCAGCAGGCCGCTCCCGGCTGGCGTGCCAGCCAACGTATCGAGCGTCGCGGGGCGTCCGTGCTGACGTCGCCAGTTCGACAGCCGCTGCGCCGCGGCCATGGCGAGCTGGCGATAGTTCGGCAGCTCCTGCTCGGGGCGCTTTTCGGTCAGCGAAGGGTGCTCGCTGATGCCGGTCACCACGACCTTGCGCACCGCAATGTCCTTCTCACGCGCTGCCGCAGTAGGCTTGATCTGCTCACCCACCCAGCCGCTGGCGAAGGCCCTGATCATGCCGCCTTGCGCCTCAATCTGCTGGAACAGCGACCAGGCGCTCTTGGCGACTTCGTTGCTATACCACTCGACGTACCAGGAGCCGCCAGCCGGATCAACCACCTTTGCCAGATGGCATTCCTCCGCGAGGATGTGCTGCGTATTGCGCGCGTTGCGGCGGCTGGCCTCGGTCGGCAGGCCCGTGGGCGCGTCAAACGGCGTGGTGGTGATAATGTCGGCATCGGCCACCGCGCCCGCGTAGCAAGCCACCGTGTTGCGCAGGATGTTGAGCAACTGATTGCGGGTGGTCAGCACCCGCTGGCCGGTGGAGACGCGCAGGCACATCCTCTGGGCATCGGCACTGCCGCCGCACGCCTCGATCACGTCGGCCCAGAGCTTGCGCGCGGCGCGGATCTTCGCGATGGCGAGATAGAAGCGGCAGCCGAGCGCCATGCTGAAAGTGATCTGGCGCGATGCTGTCTCCAGATCGAGCCCGGCGGCGGTCAGCACCCGCAGATAATCGAGCCCGGTAGCCACTGCGAATGCGACATCGGAGACGGCAGACGCGCCGGCGTTGTGGTACGGCGTCGAGCAGACCTCGACCGCGGTCATGCGAGGTGCGTTCTCGGCGGTCCAAGTGGCCAGGTCGGCCATCTGCTGCAACGCGGTATCCAGCGGCGCCGGCAGATGGCCATCGCGGGCCAGTACCCGCAGCGGATCGGCGTTGAAGCCGCCGAGCAGCTCAGTGAGCGGCACACCGGCCTGCCTGGCGGCGGCGACATAGAGGCTGGCCGCGGGTAGGAAGGCCGCGCCGGAATCGAAGTGGAAGCCCGCAATATTGAGCTTCACGCCCTGAATGAGACGCTCGATGTCGGCGACGGAGGAAACGCTGACGCCATCGCGCCCAGTCAGCTCCGCAGCGCGGCGGTCATCGGCATCCAGGCCCTGCATGGCCGCGCCGTCGAGTCGCAGCTCTATGGAGGTCACGCCGCTAGCGAGATCCTCGAGGACCTGCGCGTTGGCAATGGCCGGATCGGGATGCGCGTGTTCCTGGCGGATGTCCCATCCAGCCAGCGCCTTGCCCAGCGGCCGCGCGCCGCG
>JBKQHQ010000130.1:0-116151 GCA_052148715.1 Xanthobacteraceae bacterium
CCGCGTCCTGTTCGGCAAGTGGTCGGGCACCGAGGTCAAGATCGACGGCCAGGAGCTCCTAATCATGAAGGAGTCCGACATCATGGGCATCATCGACGAGCCGGTGGCCAAGAAGAAGGCCGCGTAATTCGTGCGTCATGCCCGCGCATAGCCGTTCGAAGAACGGCGTACTGCGTACGCCTATGTCGCGACATCCACGTCTTGCTTGTTCGCAGGAAAGTCGTGGATGGCCGGAACAAGTCCGGCCATGACGGAAGCAAAAGCAAACACAAATTCTACGGAGTAAATTCAAATGGCTGCCAAGGAAGTCAGATTTTCAGTCGACGCGCGCGACAAGATGCTGCGCGGCGTCGACATTCTCGCCAACGCGGTGCGCGTGACGCTCGGCCCCAAGGGCCGCAACGTCGTGCTCGATAAATCGTTCGGCGCTCCCCGCATCACCAAGGACGGCGTCACCGTCGCCAAGGAGATCGAGCTCGAAGACAAGTTCGAGAACATGGGTGCGCAGATGGTGCGCGAGGTTGCCTCCAAAACCTCCGACATCGCCGGTGACGGCACCACGACCGCGACCGTGCTCGCGGCCGCGATCGTCAAGGAAGGCTCGAAGGCGGTGGCCGCGGGCATGAACCCGATGGACCTCAAGCGCGGCATCGACATCGCGGTCGAGACCGTGGTCGAGGAGCTGAAGAAGAACTCCAAGAAGGTCACCTCGAACGAGGAGATCGCCCAGGTCGGCACGATTTCCGCCAACGGCGATCAGGAGATCGGCCGCTTCCTCGCCGAGGCGATGAAGAAGGTCGGCAATGAAGGCGTGATCACGGTCGAAGAGGCCAAATCGCTCGAGACCGAGCTCGACGTGGTCGAGGGCATGCAGTTCGACCGCGGCTACATTTCGCCCTACTTCATCACCAACGCCGACAAGATGCGCGTGGAGATGGAGGATCCCTACATCCTGATCTACGAGAAGAAGCTGTCGGCGCTCAATGAGCTGTTGCCGCTGCTCGAAGCCGTCGTGCAGACCGGCAAGCCACTGTTGATCGTCGCCGAGGACGTCGAAGGCGAGGCTTTGGCGACGCTCGTCGTCAACAAGCTGCGCGGCGGATTGAAGGTCGCGGCGGTCAAGGCGCCGGGCTTCGGCGATCGCCGCAAGGCCATGCTGCAGGATATCGCCATCCTGACCGGCGGCCAGGCGATCAGCGAAGACCTCGGCATCAAGCTCGAGAACGTCACGCTGGCCATGCTCGGCAAAGCCAAGAAGGTGATGATCGACAAGGAGAACACCACGATCGTCAACGGAGGCGGCAAAAAGGCCGACATCGAGGCGCGCATTGCGCAGATCAAGGCCCAGATCGAGGAGACCACGTCCGACTACGATCGCGAGAAGCTGCAGGAGCGGCTGGCCAAGCTCGCCGGCGGCGTTGCGGTGATCCGGGTCGGCGGGGCGACTGAGGTCGAGGTCAAGGAGCGCAAGGATCGCGTCGACGATGCCATGCACGCGACGCGAGCCGCGGTCGAGGAAGGCATCCTGCCCGGCGGCGGCGTCGCGCTGTTGCGCGCCACCAAGGTACTTTCCCGGCTGAAGACCGAGAACGACGATCAGCAGGCCGGCATCGAGATCGTCCGCAAGGCGGTATCATGGCCGGCGCGCCAGATCGCCATCAATTCCGGCGAGGAGGGCGCCGTCGTGATCGGCAAGATCCTGGAGAACGACACCTACGCCTACGGCTTCGATGCACAGTCGGGAGAGTTCGGCGACCTGATCGCCAAGGGTATCGTTGACCCTACCAAGGTGGTGCGTACGGCGCTGCAGGGCGCGGCTTCGGTTGCCGGCCTCCTGATAACGACCGAGGCGATGGTGGCCGAGCTGCCGAAGAAGCCCGGTGCCGCGGCGGCCATGCCTCCCGGCGGTATGGGCGGCATGGATTTCTAATCTCGCAGCGATCCAGTCAAAGTTGTTCGTCGGGAGTGCTCAAGCCATGAGAACACGTACGAGCAGCAAAACGGCCTTCCTCGGCCGTTTAATAGGGATGATAGGGAGGCGAGCGATGCGCGCGACATGGCGGCTGCGAAGCCGCACGGAGGGCGGTGCAGCGCTCGGTTTTCCCAATCAGAACCGCTTTTATGATGCGACGCGTCGCGCCGTTCGGTTTTGGGGATATGACAGCGTCATCGAGAGCTCGTTTTTCGTGCCGGAAGATTCACTGAAGCAACTGCAACCGAACATGCGGTGCAATGAAAGCGGCATCTTGGCGGCCTTCGATCTCCATCGGGACCGGATCTTGGCCGCCGCCGCCAGGGTCTATGTGCGTGGCCGCAAGGGTTCATACGATCTATTGGCCGCCGACCTTTGAGCCAACCCAATGACGCGCGGCGGTCCCCTGGCGGGACCAGGGATCCAGGTGCTCGCACCGGCAATAGGCTAATGTTTTTGTACCAGCTCATAAATGCGCTGCAACAGCGGGACGATGCGCTGCAGGGCACGATCGCAAGCCTCGCCATCTGAACCGCCGCAGTGGAAGCGGGCGACCGTCCAGTTGGCGGCGCTGGTGTAGTCCACGATGGGAGCGACAACCACCCCAAACGCTTTGCCGCAACCCGGGAAGGTATGCAGATCGGCGATGATCAGCCGCTCGATCTCATCTTTCGTCATGGGCAGCTTATCCATCCCGGCCCGTTCGCTGGCCATTTCTTCGTCCGCCGCTGTCACGCGTCGTCCTTATGTTTGTGTAGGAAACGGGCGATCTGCCCCCTTAGGGCCGATGTCTGCAGCAGCTGGCCCATGGAGCCGGCGTTGTCGAACAGCTCTCGCTGCAGTTTTTGCGGTATGGTGTTCCACTGCATGATGACCGCGGCGCCGAGGCAGCGCAGAACCTGCTCCTCGGTTTCCGCGAGGGCGTCGCCTTCTTCGCGATCCTGCTCGGACGGCTGCAGTGTTTTCTCGAAATTATTCGCAAGCCACTCTTCATTGCTGGCGAGGGCGGTGTAGTTCTGCTCGCGCTTGCGAAATTCGCGAGCTTCCTCCGGGATATTTGTCGTCTCGACCAATCGCGCGTATTCAATCGCTTTCGCACGATATTGCTTGGGCGTAAACATGCGGCGCGGGCCCCTATCAAGCGACAGTTTCAGCAGCGATGCTGATATGGGGACGACGCAGCCAATTGGCGAGGCCGGGTGCCGGGTATTTATCAGCAAGCACTCAGCGAGATTGGGGTACCATGACCGGAGCCTGGTCTACGCGATCAGCGCGCGCCGCTCGATGGGCGGAACCAGCAGCTTGGTCACGGCCTCGAGCGGCTGCGGCCTGCTGAAGAGATAGCCCTGCATCTCGGTGCAGCCGAGCGCCTGCACGCGTTGCATTTGCTGGGTCGTTTCGACGCCTTCGGCGGTCGTGCGCATGTTAAGGCTGCTCGCGAGCCCCGCGACCGCGCGCACGATCGCGACGGATTCTTCGCTCTCAGCGAGCCCGGATATGAAGCAGCGATCGATCTTGATCTTGTCGAAAGGGAAGCTTCGCAGGTAGCTGAGGGACGAATAGCCGGTGCCGAAATCATCCATCGAGATGTGGACGCCAAGGGCGCGCAGCTGATGCAGCGTACCGAGCGTCTGCTCGCTGTTCTGCATAAGGACCGCCTCGGTGATCTCAAGCTCAAGGCGATTGGCCGGCAGTCCAGAGGCGGCCAAAGCATTAACGATCATCGGCAACAGATTCTGGTTCATGATTTGAATGGGCGAGAGATTGACCGCGACTTTCACGTCGTCCGGCCAGCGAGTGGCGTCGGTGCAGGCCTTGCGCAACAACCATTCGCCGAGCGGCACGATCAATCCGATCTCTTCCGCGACGGGAATGAATTCGGCCGGCGAGATCGTACCCCGCTCGGCGTGATGCCAGCGCAGCAGCGCCTCGCAGCAGCTCACGCGCCCATCGTGTAAAGTGACGATAGGCTGATAGAAGAGCTCGAACTGACTGGCCTCGAGCGCCGAGCGGAGCGCCAATTCGAGGGTGCGGCGGGCCTTCATCCGTGCATCCATTTCCGGCTCGAAGAAGCAATAGGTGTTGCGGCCGTCGGACTTGGCACCGTACAGAGCCATATCGGCATTCTTGATCAGCTCGGTCGGGTCGGTGCCGTCGTCGGGTGCGACCGCAATGCCGACACTGGTATCGACGATGACGGCGTGGCCCTTCAGATCATAGGGGGCGTGCAAGACATTGCGAACCGCCCGCGCCAGCTTGGCAGCGTCCGCCGGCGAGTCGATTCGGCCTTGAATGATGGCGAACTCGTCGCCGCCGACCCGGGCAACCGTGTCGGTTTCCTTGAGGCAACTACGCAGCCGAGTAGCGATGGCTTGCAAGAGCTCATCGCCGACCGGATGACCAAGGGTGTCATTGACGCTCTTGAAATGATCGAGGTCAAGGTAATGCACCGCGAGGCGGTCGCCGCGGCCGAGGTCGGCGAGCGCGTGGGCAAGGCGCTCACGCAATTGCACTCGGTTTGGCAGGTCAGTCAATGCATCATGCCGCGCCATGTGGAAAATCTGCTTCTCGGCGCGCCGCCGCTCGGTGATGTCCTCATGGGTCGCGACCCAGCCGCCGTCGGGCGTCGGATGGTTGAGGACGGCCATCGTGCGGCCATCCGCGAGCTCGACCAGCACGGTTTCGGAGTGCTTGGCGGTAATACGTTGCAACAATGCCTCGATGTAGCTTTCGGGATCGCCGGAAAATGTGCCGTTCGCGGCGCGCAGCTGCAGCAGGTCGCGTAGATGACATCCTGGCTTCACGGCTTCTGGATCAAGCGCATACATACCCAGGTAGCGCCGGTTACAGATCACCAGCCGGGCCTGCGCGTCGAACATCAGGAGGCCCTGTGACATGTTATTGAGCGCAGCCTCGAGCACGCTGCGCACCGATTGCAGCTCGGCAGTGCGCTCATCAACCAGGCATTCGAGACCGCGATTGAGCTGATCGACTTCCTCCATCATCAAGGCGATGGAGCGATCCGTGCGGCGGCGGTCACAGTCTGCCTCCTCGTAGGCGGCGCTGACGAGCGTACCCAACGCGTCGATATCGACCGCACCTGAGGCCAGCCGTGCCTTTGCGAGCTGCTTGGCAAACAGTTTGTGCACGAATGCTATCCCACGGCCTCGCGCAGCGAGGTGACAGTCATGGTCTGATTGTGCAGCTCGCAGGCGCCCGACACCGCGTGCGGGGAGATTTCACCATAGGAGTAGAAGCCGGCGCGGATGGGGGAGGCGACTTCTCCCAGCGCTTCGAGCTCCTCGGTGATGCGTTGACCCATCAGCAGGCGGCGTCCGATGCAGCTTACGATCAGCGAAACCTCGTCGTTGTTTGGATTGCCGGCTCGGCCGCCGCGTGCTTGACGCGCAGCCTCGGCCGCGCCGGCGGCCAAGTGATCGAAGTTGCCGCGCATCAACCGCCCCATCCAGCCCACCGGTACGTCGCCGGCGAAGATCAGCGAGCGGTCATCGCGGTCGATCCCTACGATCGCACGAATAACTTCGTGATTGGGGCGCTGCGGGTCTTGGATCTGCAGCGGAAACCGTAATGCCGTGAACGGCAGGCCCTTGATCTCATCTTCGTCGAGATAACGCTCGTAGAGATCGAGCGCCGGCTGCCCGTCGAGCTCGAGCACGACATTGCCATTCGACTTGGTGACCCGGCGACGCGGTCCAAAGCCATCCCACCCGCCGGCCATGCCGTGACCGATGCGGATTTCATCGCCATAGAAACCGATCGCACCGACGATCTGGCTGCGCGGCGCGCAATCGGCGCTGACCAGCGTTTCCCGGAATGCAGCGCCGTCGCCGGCGAGCCCACCGGTCACCGGAATCCTGTGACCGGTCACCGCCGTCATGCCGGCGACAAGGTTGCCGCCGTTCACGCGCAATCCGTCGCAGAGAACGAAGATGCCGGCGAGACCGTCGGCCATCAGTTCGCGGCCGATCGATTCCCCGCAGCTGCGTGAGTGCTCCGGACTCGGCACCTCCTCGCAAACGAGCTTGAGCCTGGTGGCACGAAAGCGCATGGCAACCGCGGCGATCTCCTCGTCGCCCAAATCGACGCCCGAGATCTGCTCGCCCGTGCAACCGAGGATGCGAGCCTCCGGAAACATTGAGCGCAATTCGTGGAAACGCGTCCCATCGGCCAAGGCGCCGCGGGCGCCGAAGTAAAGGACCAGGTCGGCATTGCTGACGCTATCGCCGCGGTGCCAGCCGGCGGGCTCACTCCAGTGCAATTGCTCTGCGCGCATGGATAAACATCCCTTAAGACCGGAGATTGGAGCTCCGGGAAAATATGGAGCATCATTGAACATTCGGTTATGGGGCGTAGTTAATACAACTAACAAAGAGATTCCGCGTCCGGCCATCTGAGATAGGAGCTGAAATGGTGTAGCGTAATTGTATAAAAATTGAAAAGAATGCTATGTTGACACGTGATCGGCAGTGAAGCCGAGCAATCTCGGGCCCAAGCCCTGATCGGGATTGCGTCGTCGCCCGCGGTCCGCATTTGCACGGCGCGAACCTGGCTCGACGAGGATGTCGGGAGGGGCGTCGCGATGCAAACTGAGATGTTTGCGTGCGTCGCGCAATCGAGGCAAATAAGAGATTAACGTGGGAGGTGTTTTCATGGCATATGGTACGAGCAGTGGGTATCGCGAGGTCTATGCCCATTGGCAGCGCGATCCGCTCGGCTTTTGGGGGGAGGCAGCGCAGGCGATCGATTGGTACGTGCCGGCAAAGCTTGTGTTCGACCGCTCGGTCGGCGTCTACGGGCGCTGGTTCGTCGGCGCGCAATGCAACACCTGCTGGAATGCCGTTGACCGCCACGTCGCGGGCGGCCGCGCGAGCCAGCCGGCGCTCATCTACGATTCCCCCGTCAGCGCAACCAAGCGCACGCTGACCTATGCGGACTTGTTGTCGGAGATCCGCGCGCTGGCCGGGATTCTGCAGGATTTCGGCGTCGAGAAGGGCGATCGCGTCATCCTCTACATACCCATGGTGCCGGAGGCGGTGATCGCTATGCTCGCCTGCGCGCGTATCGGGGCGATCCACTCAGTGGTGTTCGGCGGTTTCGCGGCGAAGGAGCTCGCAACCCGCATCGACGACGCGCGGCCAAAGCTCGTGTTGTCGGCAAGCTGCGGCATCGAGCCGGGCCGCATCGTGAGCTACAAGCCGCTGCTCGATGAGGCGCTTGCGCTCGCCGCGGCCAAGCCTGACGCCTGCATCATCCTGCAGCGACGCGAGTGCGAGGCGGCGATGGTTGACGGGCGTGATTACGATTGGGCGAGCTTGCGCGAGGCAGCGCGCAAGGCCGACCGGCGGGTCGACTGTGTCCCGGTCTTGGCCACCGATCCGCTCTACATCCTTTACACGTCGGGAACGACGGGCAAACCCAAGGGCGTCGTGCGCGACAATGGCGGCCATATGGTCGCGCTGAAATGGTCCATGCCGAACCTGTACGGCATCGCACCCGGTGAGGTCTGGTGGTCAGGATCGGACGTCGGCTGGGTGGTCGGGCACAGCTACATCGTCTATGCGCCACTGCTGCACGGCTGCACCAGCATCCTCTACGAGGGCAAGCCGGTGGGCACGCCGGACGCCGGCGCGTTCTGGCGGGTGTGCGGTGAGCACGGCGTCGTGGCGCTGTTCACGGCGCCGACCGCCTTCCGCGCCATCAAGAAGGAGGACCCGCACGGCAAGCTGATCGGCAACTATGACCTCAAGAAGTTCCGGGCGCTGTTTCTCGCCGGCGAGCGCGCCGACCCCGATACGGTGATCTGGGCGGAAAACAAACTCAACGTGCCGGTGATCGATCATTGGTGGCAGACGGAGACCGGCTGGGCCATTGCCGGAAACCCGGTGGGTCTCGGCATGCTGCCGGTCAAGCACGGCTCGCCGACCGTGGCGATGCCGGGTTATGACGTGCAGATCGTCGACGAGGCGGCGCGGCCCGTCGCGCCCAACACGATGGGCTCGATCGTGGTCAAGCTGCCACTGCCTCCGGCGTGCCTGCCGACGCTGTGGCAGCAGGACGCGCGTTTTGCGGAAAGCTACCTGGCCGAGTTCCCCGGCTACTACAAGACGGCCGACGCGGGCTTCAAGGACGAGGACGGCTACATCTATGTCATGGGCCGCACCGACGACATCATCAACGTCGCGGGGCATCGGCTTTCGACCGGCGGGATGGAGGAGGTCTTGGCCGCGCACCAGGATGTGGCCGAATGCGCGGTGATCGGGATCAAGGACGAGGTGAAGGGCGAGGTGCCGTGCGGCTTCGCAGTGCTGAAGGCGGGCGTAAACCGACCGCCGGACGAGATCGAGCGCGAGCTCGTTGCCCTGGTGCGCGAGAAGATCGGCCCGGTCGCGGCGTTCAAGTTGGCGCTGACGGTGGCGCGGCTACCGAAGACACGCTCGGGCAAGATCTTGCGTGGCACGATGAAGAAAATCGCCGATGGCGAGGCCTGGGTCGCGCCGGCGACGATCGACGATCCGGCGATCCTCGACGAGATCGGAGCTGCCTTGAAAGGGAAGGGGGTGGGGACTTAGGTCAGACGAGCACGATCGAGCCAAGAATTCGGGAGCTCTTGTCGAAACTCGAATGCAGGTGGTCGGTTGTGGGAGCCACGGCACGGCTTATCGCAGTGGTGATTGTCGGTTTGGCGGCCCCCATCGCGGGCGCTCCCCTGGCATCGGCGCAGCCCTCCGCCGAGGAGCAAAAGGCGGGCGCGCCGGCGGAGGGGGTACCGCCTGCGTCCGCCCCCGATGCGACGCTCGCACCCGAGATGGGCGCCAAGACTGACGGAGTGTGCCGCGCCATCGAGCGCTCAGCCGCCGACAATGGCCTGCCGGTCGAGTTCTTCACGCGGCTCATTTGGCAAGAGAGCCGCTTCGATCCGAGCGCGCAGAGTCGGGCCGGCGCGCAAGGCATCGCCCAGTTCATGCCGCGCACCGCTTCTTGGCGGGGTCTCGCCAACCCATTCGAGCCCTTGGAGGCGCTGCGCGAATCCGCCGGCTATTTGCGCGAATTGCGCACGACCTTCGGCAACCTCGGGCTTGCAGCTGCCGCCTACAATGCCGGTCCCGGCCGGGTCAGCGCCTGGCTAGCGGGCCGTCGTGGGCTGCCGGGGGAGACGCGCGCCTATGTCCGCATCGTGACCGGCCATTCGGCCGATGAATGGGCAGGGCCCGAGCCGCCCAAATGGGAAGGTGCGGAAATTCCCAAAGGTGTGCCTTGCGCACAGCTCGTGAACCTCGTCACCGCCCAACCGTCCGCGTCGGGGGCCCCGAATACCTCTGGCGCCCCCTGGGCTCCGTGGGGCGTGCAACTGGCCGGCAATTGGTCGCAGGGCAAGGTGCTCGCCTCTTGGGAGCAATTGCGTCGGCGCTACACGCCGGTGTTGGGTGACCGGGAACCGCTCATCCTGCGCAGTCGCACATCAGGCATGGGCTACGCCTTGCGCTATCAGGTACGCATCGGCGAGAACACGCGCCAAGGCGCCGAGAGGCTTTGCACAAAGCTTCTAGCGGCCGGCGGCGCCTGCGTTGTCCTACGCAATCCCCCGGGCACCTCCTGAAGTCCGGGAATCCCGTTGGCGTCGTGCGTCCCTAAGCGGCACGCACAGTAGCCAAGAACTTATCGACCTCGGTCTTGAGCTTGCCGCCCTCGGCCGAAAGCGCTTGCGCGGAGGAGAGCACCTGGCCCGCGGCGCCGCCGGTTTCGTTGGCACTCTTGTTGACCTCGGCGATGTTGGCGGCGACTTGGGCCGTGCCGTGCGCCGCCTGCTGGACGTTGCGGGCAATCTCTTGGGTTGCGGCGCCCTGTTGCTCGACCGATGCCGCGATCGTCGATGCGATCTGCGAGATTCGATCGATCGTGGCGCCGATTTCCTTGATAGCGCCGACGGATTCTTGCGTCGCCGCCTGCATGCCGGCGATTTGCGTGCCGATCTCGTCGGTCGCCTTGGCGGTCTGATTGGCGAGCGACTTCACTTCAGCTGCGACGACCGCAAAGCCCTTGCCGGCTTCGCCCGCTCGGGCCGCCTCGATTGTGGCATTCAGCGCGAGAAGATTTGTCTGCTCGGCGATCGCGGTAATCAGCTTCACCACGTCGCCGATGCGCGCTGCCGCCTGCGACAGTGCACTGATGCGGGCGTCGGTCTTTTGCGCCTGGGTCACAGCCTGGCGCGCGATACTGCTCGACTCCTGAACCTGCCGGCTGATCTCGTTGACGGACGAGGTCATTTGCTCGGTCGCAGAGGCGACCGACGACACGTTGGCCGAGGCGTTCTCGGACGCGGTAGCGACCGTCGCGGACAATTGCTGGGTCGTGTCCGCCGTGCCGGTCAGGGTGCCTGCCGCCCGCTGAAGGTCGGTTGCCGAGGTGGAAACCGCCTCGACGATACCGCCCACCGCGGCCTCGAAGCCGTCGGCAAGCTTTTGCATCTGCGACTTGCGCTCGACCGCCGCCCGCTGCTCCGTCCGCTCCTGCTCGGCTTCGAGCATCTCCATACGCTCGAGATTGCTCTTGAAGGTTTGTGCGGCTCGCGCAGCCTCGCCCACTTCATCGCCGCGCTCGCCATAGGCGATGGCCACGGCCTTGTTGCCGTTGGCGAGCTCGAGCAGCACGTCCGCGATACGGCGGATCGGGCGGGCAATATGATACATCGAGAACACCGCGGACCCGAGGAGTGCCGCGAACGCTACGAGCTCCAAGGCGAAGTCGATGGCACCGCTGCGGCTTTCCTGGGCGGCTAACCCGGCCTCGATCTCGGCCTCTCGGTCGCTAAGCTCGGTATTCGTGGCATCTATTAGTTTATCGAGCTCAGTGCGCGCGGGGTCGGCGCGGTCGCGAATGAGATCGACTTGCCGGGTCGTGGCTTGCAGCGACTTCTCGATGGTTTCCTGGTAACGCGGCGCGAAGGCGAGAAACGCATCGATTGCTTTCGCGACGCTAGCCTCTTCTGCGAGCTCGCGGCTTGCGTTCAGATACCTGTTGGTATTTGCAAAAGCGGCGCGGATACGCGCCGGCGAGTCCGGGTTTGGTTGCGCGAAATAGGCCCACGCGGAAAGGCGCGCGCTCGTGGAATAGAAGTCAGCGCGTTCGAGCGCATGCTTGAGCTCGCGCGCATCCTCTCGGGCAAGCGCCGACGAGGCCAGGAGCTCGCCCATGTCCTTGCTCCACGCGAGCCCCTGCTCACTGAGGCTCGCACGCGTCGAGAGGATTTCGCCTTGCGTTGCCGCAAGATCGCCGACCGCGGCGGCAAACGTGCTCAGCAAGTCTTTCGCCTTGGTCAGGCGCGCGGTGACGTCGGCGCTTGATGCTCGGCTCAGCGCGAGATCAAGGGCATCTCGGCTTTCCTTGACAAAGCTGGCGACCTTACCAGAAGTCTCGGCCAGCACCGCCGCATCCGGGGACAAGCGGATGTCGCGCGACACGATGATCACCCTGCGCACGCCTAGCGACGCGCGTAGCATTTGCTTCTGCACCTGGTCTCCAGCCTTGGCGCCCGCGCTCAAGTCGTTGCGCAGATGCGCGTCCCATTGCCGGTTGACCGCCAGTCCGCCCAGCGCCATGAGGCCGACAAGCGAAGCGATTGCGAGCTTGGCACTGATTCCGAAAGACAGCCTTGCCGACATCGAATGGTCCTCTGACTAGATACCTAATCATCTCTTTCAGGAGAAAGAAAACTGTTCAAACATATGTTGCGAACCAGACGTATGAAGTCCTCTGCCCGGACCGTCTCACGGCGTGGCGAGCACCGGATCCCCAGGAAAGGCTGTGTTTGCTCGGCGGCTCTTCGCAATAACAGACGCCCTACGCCGCGCGCACCGTCGTTAGGAATTTGTCCACCTCAAGCTTGAGCTTGTTGCCCTCACGGGAAAGCGCCCGTGCGGAGGTGGTCAACTGGCCTGCCGCCGAGCTAGTCTCCCCTGCGCCCTTGTTGACGTCGGCGATATTGACGGCGACATCGGCGGTACCGCGCGCGGCCTCCTGAACGTTCCGTGCAATCTCTTGGGTAGCGGCGCCTTGCTCCTCGACGGCGGCCGCAATGGCCCCGGCGATCTCGGCGATGCGGTCGATGGTCCCGCCGATCTCCTTGATTGCCGCCACCGAATCCTGGGTAGCCGTCTGCATCGAGGCGATTTGCGTGCCGATCTCGTCGGTCGCCTTTGCTGTCTGTGCGGCAAGCGCCTTGACCTCCTGTGCGACCACTGCAAAGCCCCTGCCTGCCTCGCCGGCGCGTGCCGCCTCGATGGTGGCGTTGAGCGCCAAGAGGTTGGTCTGCTCGGCGATGGCGGTTATCAGCTTCACCACATCGCCGATGCGGCTCGCTGCCTGCGATAGTTCGGCGATGCGGGTATCGGTCTTCTGCGCCTGCATCACCGCCTCGCGTGCGATCTTGCTCGATTCCTGCACTTGGCGGCTGATCTCGTTGACCGACGACGACATTTCGTCGGTCGCCGAGGCCACCGACTTGACATTGGCCGAGGCCTGCTCCGAGGTGGCCGCGACCGAGGTTGAGATCTGCTGGGTTGATTCCGCCGTGCGCGACAGCTTCGTTGCCGCCGTCTCGAGATCCGATGCGGCCGAAGATACCGACCGAATGATGCCGCCGACGCTGGCGTCGAACGAGTTCGCCAATCGATCGAGCGTGTCGTGTCGCTGTTTGTGTTCGGAATCGAGATAGACCGAGATGGCCAAGTCCATATCCAGCATCGTAGCGGCAACCAGTGCCGCCATCATCTGCGCCTTGCGCTCACGCTGCCGCGCGCTGTTGAAGCGGCTGCTCGATACTTCGATCTCGATGGCGCGCAGAAGCCCGCTCAAAATGAAGCTATAGCCGCCGATGTACCAGCGCGGCTGCAGGCCCAGCCGACTGTGCGCTTCGCCGATACGCGTCGCCGATTGGCAGTAAGCGTCGTCGAATGCGGCGCCGAGGACCACGCCCCAGTGCCTGATCTGCAGTTCCTTGGCGTTGCGCATTTGCGCGGGGTTGGAAAACAACCGCGCGACCTCGGGATACTTGCCGACCTGAGCATAGAAACCATCCAGCACCCCGGGCAACGCCTTCATCGCCAGCGGTTTCAGCTCGCGCAGTGTCGCCCGCATCTGCTCGTCAATGCGGATGAACGCCAGCCGGCCGCGCAAATTGTCATCGGTGCTCATGATACGATCCGTGCCGAGGGATTGTGGGTGTAGGCGCATGCAGGCTGCGGCCGATAGTATTCAGGTCGATATGGTTAAAAATCGATAAAAGGCGTGACTGGGCAAATTGCTTACCGAGACAAACAAGCTTCGCGATCTGAAATCGCAAACGTCAAGACCATCGACTGCGTCTTACGGTATTTTAATGCCGGCGACTTCTTCCGGGACATCACGCGCGCGCTCGGCCGTGCCGCCGCGTCTTGTCATCCCCGTGTCATGCGGCCTCGATAGCTCGATCAATCCACATGGGTTGGTATGGAGGCTACCGTGCAAAGGTGGAAACAAAACGCTCTCGGAATGTTCGTCGCCCTCATCCTCGCGGCCCCGGGGCACGCGGCCGATACTTCCGGCGCGGGCTCAACCTTCGTCTATCCAATTCTGGCGAAATGGGCAGCCGAGTACCAAGCCAAGACCGGCAACAATGTCAATTATCAGTCGATCGGCTCGGCCCGCGGTATCGAGGAGATCAAGGCCGCCAGCGTCGCCTTCGGCGCTTCGGACATGCCGCTCAACTCCGATGATCTTGCAAAACTGGGCATGGGGCAATTCCCGCTCGTGATCGGCGGCGTGGTCCCCGTCGTCAATCTTGAAGGGGTGGGGCCTGGGCAGATGCGCTTTTCCGGTCCGCTCCTCGCCGACATTTACCTAGGCAAGGTCAAGAGCTGGAACGATCCGGCGGTCTTGCAGCTCAATCCCGATTTGAAACTGCCCAACACGCCCATATTGGTCGTGCACCGATCGGACGGCTCCGGCACGACGTTCAATTGGGTCAATTACCTCGCAAAGGTGAGCCCGGAATGGCGCGCCAAGGTGGGGGAGGGCACCGTCGTGGAATGGCCGCTCGGCGCCGGCGGAAAGAGTAACGAGGGCGTGGCCGCGTTCGTCAATCAGACCAAAGACTCGATCGGTTATGTCGAATACACTTACGCGCTGCAATACAAGATGGCTTATGGGGCGTTGCAGAACAAGGCCAGTGCCTTTATCAAGCCGAGCGCGGTGGCGTTTCAAGCCGCTGCGGCGAGCGCCGATTGGCCCGCCGCGAGGGATTTCAATCTCGTCATGACCGATGCGCCGGGCGAAAGGTCGTATCCGATCACGGCGGCGGTCTTCGTCATCATGTACAAGCAGCCCAAGAATCCTCAGCAAGCTGCCGTCGCCATGGACTTCTTCAAGTGGGCGCTCACGAACGGGCAGAAGCAGGCCGAGGCGCTCGATTACGTGCCGCTACCGGCAAGCTTGGTCCAACAAATCGAGCAGTACTGGAAGACACAGTTTGCCGGAAGAAGCGACTGACCCTGCGCCCCAATTCCAAAGGAAGCGATCGGGCGTTAGGCAGCGCGCACCCTGGTCAGGAACTTGTCGACCTGGAGTTCAGTCGTCATAGACCGGAGATTGCCAGTGCGATCTCCAATCATCGACGACTTACTCTCAGTCCTCAAGCGGCCCGCACCGTGACCAGGAACTTGTCGACCTCGAGCTTGAGCCGATTGCCCTCATGGGCGAGTGCTTGCGCCGAAGTCAGGACCTGGGACGAAGCGGAGCCGGTCTCTTCGGCACCCTTGCTGACATTGGCGATATTCGCGGCGACCTGCGCGGTTCCTTGCGCTGCCTGTTGCACGTTGCGTGAGATTTCTTGCGTCGCGGCGCTTTGCTCCTCGACCGTCGCAGAGATGGCTGCGGCGATCTCCGACACGCGGCGAATGGTACCGCCGATCTCCTTGATCGCCGCCACCGAGTCTTGCGTGGCGGTTTGCATGCTGGTGATCTGGGTGCCGATCTGGTCCGTCGCCTTGGCCGTCTGCGCCGCGAGCGCCTTGACCTCCTGCGCCACGACCGCAAAACCCTTTCCGGCTTCGCCGGCGCGGGCGGCCTCGATGGTGGCGTTGAGCGCCAAAAGGTTGGTCTGCTCGGCAATGTCGGTGATCAGCTTCACCACGTCGCCGATGCGGCTCGCCGCCTGTGACAATTCACCGATGCGGGCATCGGTCTTGTCCGCCTGGGTCACCGCCTCGCGGGCGATCCGGCTCGACTCCTGTACTTGCCTGCTGATCTCGTTGACCGATGAAGTCAATTGCTCGGAGGCGCTCGCCACCGATTGAACATTGGCGGATGCTTCGCCGGACGCCCCCGCCACCTTGGTGGAGAGTTGCTGCGTCGTATCGGCGGTCTGCGTCAGGGTCGAGGCCGCCGCCTCAAGCGCGGTCGCTGACGCCGAGACCGTGCCGACGATGTCGCCGACGGCAGCCTCGAAACCATTGGCGAGCTTGTGCATATCGGCCTTGCGTTCAGCGACTGCTTGGGCTTGGGCCGCTTTCTGGGCGGCTTCCATCTGCTCGATACGCAGCAGATTGTCCTTGAAAGTCTTCGCGGCGCGGGCATTGTCGCCCACCTCGTCACCGCGATCCGCATAGGGAATTTCGACCGTCTTATTGCCGTTGGCGAGTTCCAGCAGAACTTCACCGATGCGGCGGATCGGGCGGGCGATGGTGAACATCGAGAACAAGGTAGAGCCGATGAGAATCAAGATCACCAGAACGCCGGCGCCGAGGCCGATGCGGGACGCTTGCGTCATCGTGGCGGCGGCTTCGGATTCCTTGACATCGGCGAGTTGTCCGGCGGTCTGCACTACCGCCTCGACGAGACCGCTGATCTCGGTACCCAGCGGCAAGGCCCTGTCGTGCTGGATGCCTGCTTGCGCCTCCATGGTGTTGACGCCGCTGGTCATGACGCCCTTCATCTGCTTGGCCATCCCGAAGAGGGCATTGATATCGTTCGTTAGTGCCCTTTCGCTCGCCGCATCACGCGCATGCTTCAAGAGTTCGGTCGCCTTGTCGAGGTTGCGCGCCAATTGCCCAATTAATTCGGCGTTTGATGTCGTCGAGTAGCTCCAAAATGCAATCCGGCCGTCCTTCATGAAGGCATTGGCGTCGCGCAAGGCGGCCTCCACGTCATGTCGGTTCGACAGACCGGCAAGCACCGGAGAAGCGAGTAGCGCTTCGATCGCTTTGGTCCACATTCCGTCGAGCTGTATCTGCATGGTGCGAGAGTCGATCACCTCTTTCTGCAGGGTGCCGATCTCGGCCACGGCCTTCGTATAGTCGCCGAGCAGCGCCTTGGCTTTGGTGAGCCTCTCCCTTGCCTCGGGCAGGGGTGCCCGCTTCGACGCGGTCTCGAGCAGTGACTCTCCGTCGGCCATGTCCTTGCGCAATGCGTCGAGACGCTTTGTCACCTCGTCGGCACTGTCGAGGGTGACGAGGACGCGGCGGGCAAGCTGGCCCTTTCGCAGGATATTGTCGACCCGTAAGACGTCGCGCGCCTGCTTCTGCTGGCTGATGGCTGCCACAGTCGACTGCCCGACCGAGCCGTCGCTCAGCTGTTGATTGGCAATGATTCCGACGACAAGAAGGGCCCCGATGCCCGCAGAAGCCGCAAGCTTCGTGCCAATGCGAAAACTGAATCCGCCCATGATCCCCCCCTCGTTAATGCTGGTTCGCTCGACCGCATTGTTCGGTGACGACGTGCAAGAAAGGTAAATGACGGACTAACCGAGCATCGACGCGTTGGGCATCGAAAAGAGTATCTCAGAAAAATACGGAATTGATTTCTAACGTCATCAGGTATTGATTGTTGATGTCTCACAGAGGAAACGACTAACGACCAGCAACGCCGGGATTTTGCACTAAGCCGCGGGCGAGCGGAACCGGTCGAGATCGGGCGCTACACAGTGCGCTCCGGTTCCGAGTCCTCGAACGGGCGTGCCGCACTCCGTCAATACAAATAATTACGTTGGCTCGACTTGGGCCGTGTGGTCCATCTGAGTAGATACGTAATAATTCGTACGTATAATTACGAGTATATATACTTGACTTAGCACTATGACTCAGAATAGTGAAGGCCGCCCCGCCGCAACCGGGGTTGGCGCGCCCGCAGACGAGATAGAGATCACACCTGACATGCTCGCGGCTGGGGTGAGTGCTTTGTGTCGTTACGAGCCGGAATTTGAGAGCAGAGAAGAGGGCGTAGAGCGCATCTTTCGGTTTATGCTCAGAGCGGCGCTCAAAAAAGAAGATTAGGTGATGCTCTCGGAGTTTGTTCCAAAACCAAAAATGCGGCACTGAAGAAATTGCATGCACGTATGTATCGTTCGCGCGGAGCCAGTTTATCGGCGGTGATCGGTGGCAAAATCGGGACAGAATCCTCGTTGGGAGGGGGCTTGCTTCCTAGCCACATGAAGCCTTGCTGTCCAATTTCGAGTGATTCTACAGCCATGTGGAATTCGATCGTCTCGCTCAGAGAAAGATTGTTTGCCAGAGCGCCAATCCGCTCGAATGCAAATGATCTTGCAACACGATGAGCAAATTCGTTGCGAATCTCTTTGATGGTGTCCAGCTCCTTGCGGGCTGTTTTGCTGTAAAGACCCATAAGGTAACCCATATTGATTTTTACGCTGAATGGCCCAAGTGGACCGGATGCCCTGAATAGCTCGCGAATAAAGTCCTGGTCAGGTTCGAGACGAGACTGAAGCAATTTTGTAAGGCTCTCTTCGACTACGACGGCGCCCACAATGCCAGCCGTGCGGTCAGAATCGTGTTGCAGTTCGTCAAGAATATTGAGAGCATTCGGCCCTTCGTCGGTGCTAACGCTGATCCATGGCATGCGAGTCCCCTATGTCGCGAAAGACGGGCCCCGAACAATATACCGAGCAAGAGACGATTGCGCGCCGCGAAGCCGCGCTAAAGCGCATGCTCTCGACACCACACAAGCCGCATAAACCGCTCAATCACCGAAAGTCGAAGACCCAAGGCATAAAACTTGCAAAAGAAAAAGTCTGACTAGCTCCTTCCAGTCCGCTTTAGAACAAAGCGTATTTGCTCACTTCCCATGTCCATCAGCCGAGTTACGGCGGATTCTAACTCAGCTGAATAAAGATCAGAAAGAGCGGGATCGGCTGCTTCGGGGAATGTCCACTTTCGCGCACCGTCAGTCATCTGCTGTCGCGTTTTCTCTTAAAGGCCCAAAGTATCCGCGTCGGCAAGGGTCAAAATCGCTGCGAGGTTACAAACGAGCACTTCGAGTGCCCAAAGGCGCATCTCGGCCTTAATTTCGTCTTCGGTCATGGCGTTTCCTCCAACGCAAAAAATGCCTCGCCTTCTGTTTAAGCGTGAGTGGGCTTGTCAGGATTGCGGTACGTGAGACGCTTACCTTTCGCGCCTTGCAACGCGAGCGCCGCACGCTCTTTGTCTGTGATTCCGCGAGTGTTCCACTTGAAATCCCATTCGACTAGGTAACGGTGCAAATGGGCTTCGGATACCGAATGATGCGTGCCGTACACGGCGCGCTTCATCAGGCTAAAACGGCTTTCCGCTGTGTTGGTGTGCCAATCGGCGCGCACGTATTCGCCCGTCGAATGGCTGACCGGGCCGTGCTCGGCAAACTCGCGGCCGAGCTTCCAGTACCAGCCGGCGTTATCGGTTGCGAGACGGGAATCGGTCGAGACGACTTTCACGATGATCGGTCACAGCGTCTTCGCCGAAACATTGGCCATGCGGTACGAATAACTCATGCCGTCGCGCTCGACCAAGGTCAGCACGGGAACCTTCTTCGGCTCCTTGCGGTATTCTTCCTTCTTGCCACCGATGTAACTTTCGTCGACTTCCACGACCTTGCCGTGGCCGCCGATCGGGCCGCGCTGCGCTGGCGTCATCGCCTCGCGGATGCGGTGGCACATGAACCACGCCGACTTGTAGGTGATGCCCAGCATGCGGGAGAGCTGCTTGGCGCTCATACCCTTCTTGCTTGCGGCCATCAGGTGCGTTGCGAACAGCCACTTGTGCAGCGGGATATGGCTCCGCTCGAATACGGTGCCGGTCCTCACCGTGAATTTGCCCCGGCAGCCGTTGCACATGAACATGCCGGCCTGGGTCTTGCCGCCCATCTTGGTTACGTTGTCGACGCCGCACAGCGGGCAATAGGCGCCATTCGGCCAGCGATCGGCCTCCATATGCGCGGTTGCCTTGGCTTCGTCGAAAAAGATCGGGTTGGTCAGGTCGCAAGTCATCGGTATTCCTCAGATACCGCGACCATGGCATGGATATCATGCTAAGTCAAGTATATACGTCCGTATAATTACTGATAAAGGATGCAGGTCCCCCTAGGCGGCAACCGTAGCGCCATGGCAGTTTCATTCGCCCTTGCCGCCCAGTTGCTTGAGCTTGGCGAACACCGCCTCGACGTTGAGCTCGTCGCTCGGCTTCCTGTCGCCGTCGATTTCGGCCTCCTTGCGCGCGGCCGTGGTTTCCGCAGCCGGTAGCAGGGTTGCTCCCGCGTGCGCGTCGTCCTCGATCGGCTTTTCCTTGGCGGCGCGCTGGACCTCGAGGTCGAGATCGATCTGTGAGCATAGTCCGAGCGTCACCGGATCCATGGGCGCAAGGTTGGCGGCGTTCCAATGGGTCCGCTCGCGGATAGCCTGGATCGTCGACTTGGTGGTGCCAACGAGGCGCATGATTTGGCTGTCCTTGAGCTCGGGGTGGTTGCGCAACAGCCAGAGAATGGCATTCGGGCGGTCCTGACGCCGGGATACCGGGGTGTAGCGCGGCCCCTTCTTGCTCTTCGGCTGCGGCAGCCGCACCTTCGGGTTGGCGAGCTGGAGGTGGTAGTCCCGGTCCTGCTCGGCCTTTTCGATTTCCTCGCGCGTCAATTGCCCGGTTAGAATAGGGTCGAGACCCTTGATGCCCTGGGCCGCGTCGCCATCGGCAATAGCCTTGACCTCGAGCGCATGCAGTTTGCAGAAATCGGCGATCTGCTCGAAGGACAGGGCAGTGTTGTCCACCAGCCAAATGGCAGTGGCCTTAGGCATTAGCGGTGCGTTGCTCATGAACCAAAGCTCCTTTGCGCTTCGCCCGCCTTTGAGGCGAAGCCCACGTCATCAACGATGACCGGAAGTAGTGCAAATATAGGGAGCCTGAGGCCGTCTGTCCAATGCGGCGAGCAACGGATCGAGCCGGCACACGTTGCGACCGGCCGGGTCGCGATCACGCTTGCTGAAATGCACCGTTCCGCGCCGCACGGCTTGACAGGCGGGCTGCCGTAACCCCATGTCGGAGCCATGATTGCCTCGATTGCGAGCGTTCCTGGGAGCAAGCCGCAGCTCAAGGTTTTGCTGTGCTCGCCCCATGGCTTCTGCGCCGGGGTAGTGCGGGCAATCGAGACCGTCGAGCGGGCGCTCGACCTCTATGGGCCGCCGGTCTATGTCCGTCATGAGATCGTCCACAACCGGTACGTGGTTGAAGCTTTGCGCCGGAAAGGGGCCGTTTTCGTCGAAGAGCTCAACGAAATTCCGGACACCGAGGCGCCGGTAATATTTTCTGCGCACGGGATCGCCAAATCGGTCCGGCAGGAAGCGCAAGAGCGCCGAATGTTTGCCATCGATGCGACCTGTCCGCTGGTGACTAAGGTGCACCGGGAGGCGGAGATCCTCTTTCGCCGAGGCTACGAGATCGTGCTGATTGGGCATGCCGGCCACCCCGAGGTCGATGGGACGATCGGGCAACTGCCGGCAGGCGCGGTTGCGCTGGTTGAGACCTTGGCGGAGGCTGCGACCTTCACGCCGAAGGATCCGCTACGGCTTGCCTACGTCACGCAGACGACGCTGTCGATCGATGATACGTCGGAGATCGTCGAGTGCCTGAAGGGCCGGTTTCCAAGCATCGTCGGACCGCACAAGGAAGATATCTGCTACGCCACCACCAACCGTCAGGAGGCGGTGAAACGGGTCGCGCCGCATGTCGACGCTATGATCGTGGTGGGGGCCCGCAACTCGTCGAATTCGCAGCGCTTGCGCGAGGTTGCGGAACGCTCCGGCTGTCCACGGGCGGCCTTGGTCGGTCGCGCCAATGAGATCGATTGGACCATGTTCGGCAATATCGCGACCCTCGGCATCACGGCGGGGGCGTCGGCCCCCGAAGTGCTGGTCACCGAGGTGATCGACGCCTTTGCCGAGCGCTACGAACTCTTGATCGACACGTTTTCGGCGGCCCAGGAGGACGTGTTCTTTCCGCTGCCGCGGCCACTGCGTCCGACCCAGGCGGCGCAATGATGCTCCGGCGCCGGACGGCGGGTTGCGGCGGGGATCGCGGGCTCTGCCGCGCGGGCGGACCCAATTCTCGCGCGGCGTGACCAGCCGTGGCGGTCTACACCGATGTCGCTGCCGAAGACTTGAGCGCCTTTCTCGCTGGCTATGCGATCGGGGAGCTTCTTTCCTACAAAGGCATTGCCGAGGGCGTCGAGAATTCGAACTTTCTCGTCCACACCAGCAACGGCTATTTTATCCTGACACTCTACGAGAAGCGTGTCGCTGCCGCCGACTTGCCATTCTTCTTGGGCCTGATGGAGCATCTCGCCAAAGGCGGGCTGACCTGCCCGCAGCCGGTCAAGAACCGCGCCGGCCATGTGCTTGGCCAAGTGGCCGGTCGGCCGGCCGCCGTCGTGACCTTTCTCGATGGCATGTGGGTGCGCCGCCCGAGCGCCTGGCATTGCGCCAGGGTCGGAGAAGCGCTGGCGAGGATGCATCTCGTCGGCGCTGATTTCCCCATGCATCGCGCCAACGCCCTCTCGATCGCCGGCTGGCGTTCGCTCTATGCGGCTTGCGGTGACGAGGTCAACACGGTGCAGCCGGATCTGCAGCGTTTCCTTGCTGCAGAACTCGACTGTCTTGAGCAGATTTGGCCGGGCGCCTTGCCACACGGCATTATCCATGCCGATCTCTTTCCCGACAACGTGTTCTTTCTCGGCAGCAAGCTGTCTGGCCTGATCGACTTCTACTTCGCCTGCACCGATGCCCTCGCTTATGACGTCGCGATCTGTCTCAACGCCTGGTGCTTCGAACAAGACCATTCCTACAATGTTACTAAAGGTCGCGCGCTCTTGCAGGCTTACACCAAGACGCGGCCGCTCGACGAGACCGAGCGGCAAGCCTTGCCGATCCTGTGTCGCGGAGCGGCGTTGCGCTTCCTCTTGACCCGATTGGTGGATTGGCTCGACGTGCCGCCGGGTGCGCTGGTCAAGCCGAAAGATCCGCTCGAATACTTTCGCAAGCTGCGATTCCATCAAGGGGTCGAGAGTGCGCGCGACTATGGCGTCGACTGAAACAGCGGCGGCGGGGCCGCCCCATGTGACCATTCACACCGACGGTGCTTGCTCCGGAAATCCGGGGCCCGGTGGCTGGGGTGCGATCCTCGCCTTCAAGGACCAGGAGAAGGAACTGAAGGGGGGCGAGCCGCACACCACCAATAATCGCATGGAGCTTATGGCCGCGATCGCAGCCCTCGAAGCGCTGAAGCGGCCGTGCACGGTCGATCTCTATACCGACAGCCAATATGTTCGCGGCGGTATCACGGGCTGGATCAACGGGTGGAAACGCAATGGTTGGCGGACCGCAAGCAAACAGCCGGTGCGCAATGTCGACCTATGGCAGCGGCTCGACGCCGCGCTCAAGCAACATCAGGTGCGCTGGCATTGGGTGCGCGGCCACGCCGGCCACGCCATGAACGAACGCGCCGACGAGCTTGCCCGGGAGGCCATTCGTGAGATGCGCGCTGAGCGGCGCGCGAGCGAGTGAGCTCGTCGTCGTTGCCGAGCGAAGCAAGCTTGCCGCGGGCGCGTCGAAGTCGCGACGCTCGAGATCGGAATTCACAACGCTCCCCGACGTTTTCGGCGGCGCGGTTCGAAAACCATTGCGGTGGCATCCGAAAACGGAGCTGGCATGCCTAGCTTGTGCGGCCATACCAGCCCCAGTGCCATCGCCAGCGAGAAAACGAAGCACTCCGGGCGGTTAACCAGAGCATGATCCCGAAAATGGAAACCCGTATTCGGAAAAGGTCATGGGCCAAAGAGGGCCAAGGTTTGCCTCGTCGTTTCGCTCCTCGCAGTAATGCATTACAGCGCTTTGAGTAGATTGTCGGCGCCCGATACGTCGGCTTTGCCGGGGACGTCTTCGATGTTGAGGACCTTCACCACGCCGTCATCCACCAGCATTGCGTAGCGCTTGGATCTGATGCCGAGACCATTGGCAGAGGCGTCGAGCGCGAGGTCGAGCGCCTTGGCGAATTCTGCGCTCCCATCCGACAGGAAGTAGTCGATCTTGCCTTGCGCGTTCGACGCCTTCTTCCATTCGTCCATGACGAACACGTCATTGACCGCAGTCACCGCGATCGCCTCGATGCCCTTGGCTTTGATGGCCTCTGCATTCTTTACGAAGCCCGGCATGTGGTTCTTGTGGCAGGTCGGTGTGAACGCTCCAGGCACAGCGAACAGCACCATCCTCTTACCCTTGAAGATCTCATCGGTGGTCTTGGGCGCCGGACCGTCCGGGGTCATCACACGGAACGTGGCCTTGGGCAGGCGCTCGCCGACTTTGATAGGCATAGTTGCTTCCTTTCGCGTTTCGAGGTGGCGTGGACTGATTCCCGTGTCGCGGGTTCGCGAATTTGACCATTCTGCGGCTCGGTGAATACCGGATTGCCGCAGAAAATGCGACCCGATCCCTCATTCACGGACGCTTTACTCGAGAGGGGCTGCCACCTCGATCGCCTGGCCGGCGGAGACGAGCGTTAGCGTGAGGCGGGCGCCTTTGGGGCTGGTGCCGGGCGGCAGGCCATCAAGCGCGAAGGCAAACCGCTGCAGCCCTGCCGGGGCTCCCGGCACCGGTTCGGGCAGTGGCAAGGCCCAATCCGATGTGGGTCCCTCGGCGAACAACTCGGCGACCTCGGGCGCCGCCAAGTCGACGATGATCCGCGCTTGGCTCGAGTCATCCTCTCGCCGCACAGTTCGAATGGCAAGCGGCCCGGCCGCGCCAAGCGCCGTCGGTTTCGGCACCCGCCCTTCCGCGGCGGCGAGCGTGGAATCGCGGGAGGTCGAGCGTCCGGATATGAGCAGCTCCGCGCTGGCATCCGCCGGTACGCAAAGCTTCTGGCAGATGGCATAGTCGAGCTTGAGGCGCAACGTTACGGGCTTCGTCCGATCGCGCGGCACGATCCGCAGCGGCATCACCACGTCCGTCACGTAACCAATGGAATTGTCGCCTTCGTCACTGAACCGATGTGGAGCCGGCCACAAGACGTCGACCATGGCGACATTATCGGATTGCGAAAAGTCGAAGCGCGGCGGCACCCCTGAATCGCCGGGATACCGCCAATAGGTCTTCCAGCCCTCGGATAGCTTGATCTCGAGCCCGGCGCGCAGGATCGTCTGTTCGCCATTCTCGCCACGCACCGCGGCCAAGAGGCGCGCGGCGGAACGCTGATCGCCGCTCCACGGGGAGGCATCATCGACGGAGCAGGACGCGGCCAACAGAAAGAGGACGGCAAATGTGGCGATGACCGGCCGCCGGTGCGTAACTGATCGGCGGTATAGGCTTGTCGCCAGTGTGAATGCGCGTTTAAGATCGGTGGTAGCCATTGCGCTACTGAATTCATCGCGAGGAAAACGTGAGCTTCGACGCGCTTATGCCACGGATGCGATACGCATGATCCAACCTCAGCTGGTAGCAAAATGCCAGGTGCACAAGTGAACTTTTCTGCCTCAGCTTACGTTTCCAAAGTCGGAGCGATCGGGTAACTTTACAGCATGCGCCCTGCAGGCAAGAGCACCACCAAGATCCCGGGACAGAGCTCGGCCCGGGGCTATCTCGACGGCCAGATGCTGATTGCAATGCCGGCCATGCACGATGAGCGGTTCGCTCGCTCGCTGATCTATGTATGCGCCCATTCGCCGGAGGGCGCTATGGGCATCGTCGTCAATCAGCCGGCCGCCAATATCAATTTCCCCGATCTCTTGGTGCAGCTCGAGGTGATTCCGGCGACGGACTTGATTCAATTGCCCCCGCGTGCCGAAACCGTCAAGGTGCTCAAGGGGGGACCGGTCGAGACCGGGCGCGGCTTCGTCCTGCACTCGGCCGACTTCTTCATCGAGAACTCCACCTTGCCGATCGACGACGGCATCTGCCTTACCGCCACGCTCGACATCCTCAAGGCGATTGCGCGCGGGGACGGACCGGCAAGCGCCATTCTTGCGCTCGGCTACGCGGGGTGGGCGCCCGGCCAATTGGAAACCGAGATCCAGGCCAACGGCTGGCTGCACTGCACGGCCGACGCCGAGTTGATCTTCGGCGCCGACATCGATGCCAAATATGAACGAGCGATGAAGAAGATTGGCATTGATCTCGCGATGTTGTCGACGGAAGCCGGACACGCCTAGCGTGGGTTCGGGGCGGTCTCTGCGGACTCGACCACCCAACTCGGATCTTTCGGGAAGACTTGAGTTCCTGTGGTGGATGCGGGTTTTTCCTGAACAACGTACGGCGACGCGCCAAATTAGCGCGCGATTTCGAGCCGATCGGCCATCAATAGGTCGCGGGCCTGGTCCGGCGTCATCGGCTCGCCGAAAACAAAGCCTTGCGCGTATTCGCATCCGAGCTGGAAGAGCTCGACCGCATCGGAATCGCTCTCGGCACCTTCCGCCACCACCTCCATCCCGAGATCGTGGGCGAGAGCGATGATCGAGCGCAGGATGACGGGCCGTTTGCCCTTGTTGGTCATCCGCACGAATGACTGATCGATCTTGATCGTATCGAACGGAAAGCGCTGGAGATAGGCTAATGAGGAGTGCCCGGTGCCGAAATCGTCGAGCGCAAGGCCGGCGCCGAGCTCGCGAATTCGGGTCAGCATCTGCGCTGCGTGCTCGGGATTTTCCATCACCAGCGACTCGGTCAGCTCGAGCTTGAGGGTATTTCGCGCTAGGCCCGAACGCGCCAGGACGGTGCGTAGATCGTGAATGAGGTCCTGCCGCAACAACTGCCGCGATGATACATTGACGCTGGTGAAGATGGGGTCGCGCGAACGCACCGTGCGCTGCCACGAGCCAAGCTGGCGCGCAGCGCGCTCAAGCACGAACAGGCCGAGATCGACGATGAGACCGATTTCCTCTGCCATGCTGATGAACTCGGCCGGCGACAGGCGTCCGAGTTTCGGATGGTCCCAGCGGGCCAGCGCCTCGAATCCGGCGATCGAGCGGTCCTCGAGCCGCACGATCGGCTGATAGAGGAGGACGATCTCCTCGCGCTCGATGGCGCGGCGCAGATCTGACTCGAGCGTCAGCCGGTCGGTCTTACGCGCGCGCATGGCGGTCTTGAATACTTCGATGCGATCCCCGCCAACGCGTTTGGCGTGATACATCGCGAGCTCCGCGTCCTTGAGGAGTTCCTCTGTGCGGTGCGGTTGATTGTCCGCGAGCGCAAGCCCGATCGAGGCGGTGATGAAGATCTCGCGGTCGTTGAAGCTGATCGGCGCCCGCATCGTGCGGCGAACGGTCTCGGCGAAGGCGATGACCCGGGCTGCGTCCTGCTCGGACAGGAGGATGAGCGCGAACTGATCCCCGGCAAGGCGCGCCAACGTGTCCTGCGGCTTCAACAACCGGCCGACGCGACGCGCCAGCGTCAAAAGGATCGAGTCGCCGACTGCGATGCCGACCGAGTCATTGACCTGCTTGAAGCGATCGAGATCGACGACGATCACGGTTGGCCGGATCGCCGCATCAGCCTTAGCCATGGCGAGCACGGCTTCCAGCCGGTCGATGAACAGCTCGCGGTTAGGCAGTCCGGTCAGATTGTCGTGCACGGCATCGTGCAGCAAACGCTCTTCGGCGGTCTTGAACTCTGTCACGTCGGTCAGTGTGCCGACGACGCGTACCACTTCGCCGTCGGAGCCGACGACCGGTCGCGCTTTGAGGGCAAACCACAGATAATGCCCGTCCGGTGTGCGCAGGCGAAAATCCTGCGTCAGCCGTCCGCGCCGCTGCTCCAGCACGCCGTCGAGCGCCGCGCGGAAGCGGTCGCGGTCGAGTGCATGGAGGACTTCGACCCACCGCGCCGCTGGCCCCTCGAGCGCACCGCGCTTCAAGCCGAGCAATTGCTCGGTCTCGGGACTGGTGAAAACCTTATCCCCGGAAACATCCCAGTCCCAGATCATGTCGCCCGCGCCGGTCAATGCCAGCGCGCGCCGTTCGACGTCGGAGACAATTCCGTGGGTGATGCCGCCCGCAAAGGCATGCTGCATCACCGTGAAGCCGATCAGCATCACGATGAGCACGAGGCCGCCAAGCAAGGCCGGACCGACGATATCGTTGGTTACGAAACCGCCCACCGTCAGCGCGGCGGTAATAACCCAGACCACCAGCAGCAGCCATGTGGGAATGAGCAATACCGCGCGATCATAGCTGTGCGTGGAAAGATAGACGACCAGCGCGAAGCCCAACAGCGCGACCGCAGCCAGCGAGAGTCGCGCTATGCCGGCCGCAACCGGCGGATCGAAAACGGCGAGCGCGACCAGGAATACGAGGAAGGTCAGCCAGCCGATTGTGATGTGTGCGTAGCGGACGTGCCAGCGGTTGAGGTTGAGATATGCGAACAGAAATACCAGTAGCGTCGCCGCCAGAATCGCCTCGCCCGATGCCCGCCAAATCCGCTCGGCGTCCACCGACATGTTGAAGACCTTGCCCCAGAATCCGAAGTCGATGCCGATATAGATGAGCACCGCCCAACCAAGGGCGGCCGCGGCCGGGAACATGATGCTGCCCTTGACCACGAACAGAATGGTGAGGAACAGCGCCAGCAGTCCGGCGATGCCAATGACAATACCGTAGTAGAGGGTGAAGCTGTTGACCTTGTCCTTGTAGGACTCGGGCTCCCACAAGTAGATCTGTGGCAGCCGGTCGCTGCGCAACTCGGCAACGTAGGTGACCACCGAGCCTGGCTCGAGCGTGACACGAAAGATATCCGCCGAAGCGTTGGCCGAGCAGCCCCGGCTCGGGGAAGCTTCACCATTCGTCGGGGCCGAACAGCTGTCCTCGGGCTTTTCGCCCGAGCTCGGCGTGATGTTTACGATGCGAGACAGACCGAGATCGGGCCACACAATGCCGGAACCGACCATCCGGTAATGTGGTACAACGATCAAGCGGTCGAGCTGTTCTGTGCTGTTGTTGGCGAGCGCGAATACCGCCCAGTTGGTGCTGCCCTCGCGCGCCCTCACCTCGATCCGGAGCACCACACCGTCAGGACCCGGCGCGGTCGAAACTTGAATCTTGTCGGAATCGGTATGCTGGCGATCGATGACGTCGGTCAGATCGATCGCGCTCGCCTCGGGCCGCACGTTTACGGCGTCGACCGCGCCGGCGCGCGAAGCGCCGAGAATGACGACGCCGAGCGTCGCCACTAAGAGAACCGCGCGGAAGCAATTCAACCAACACCCTCCAAGCTCGACGGGCTTTGGAGCATTCTCTGGGAAAGTGAGCCCGGCTTGCCGGAGAAAATGCAGCCAGACCTACGAATCCTGAGCAACCTCCGGTTCAACCGTTGGAGCGGTTCCAAGGATTGTAGCGCGCCGAAACTCTCCCCCAAAAGTCTCCGTGGACGAAGGCAATAGCCACTATCCTAGCGTTTACGCCAATTTGGCGGCCGGCGGCGCCGCTGCACCTTGCCTCGACTGGCACAGCGAAGATGAGTGCCGCACCTAATCAGTAGCCAAGCGGGCCGGAAAGCGCAAGGATTCCAATGGTGTTCAAACGGTCAGCACGATCTTGCCGATATGCTCGCTGGTTTCCATGCGCGCATGGGCGGCAGCTGCTTGCGCCAGCGGGAAGGTGCTGTCGATGACGGGTTTCACCTTCTTGGCGTTGAACAGCGGCATCACGTTTTGCTCGATCGCGCGGGCAATGGCACCTTTGTCGGACACCGAGCGTGAGCGCAACGTCGAGCCGGTATGGTGCAGGCGCTTGAGCATCAGCCGCGTGAGATCGATGGTCGCTTTCGGGCCGGCCTGAAAGGCGATCTGCACGATCCGGCCCTCGACCGCCGCCGCCTCATAATTGCGTCCGATATAGTCGCCGCCGACCATGTCGAGAATTACGTCGGCGCCCTTGCCGTCGGTAAAGGCCTTGGTGGCGGCGACGAAATCTTCCGTTTTGTAGTTAATGGCAAGATCGGCGTCGAGCTTGCGGCAGGCTTCGCATTTTACGTCCGAGCCGGCGCTCGTGATGACGCGCGCGCCGAAAGCTTTGGCGAGCTGGATTGCGGTCGTGCCGATGCCCGACGTGCCGCCATGCACCAGCAGCGTTTCACCGGCCTTGAGAGCGCCGCGCTCGAAGACGTTGTGCCAAACGGTGAAGAAGGTCTCGGGTGTCGCAGCGCCTTCGATCAGCGACCAGCCTTGCGGTAGCGGCAGTGCGTGGCTCTCGTGTGCCAGGCAAAACTCCGCGTAGCCGCCGCCCACCACCAGCGCCATCACTTGGTCGCCCCGCTTCCAGCGCCTGATTTCGGGACCGAGAGCCGCCACTTCGCCGGCGATCTCCAGGCCAGGGATATCGGGTGCTCCGGGTGGCGGCGGATAGAGGCCGCGGCGCTGCATGACGTCGGGCCGGTTGACGCCGGCGGCCTTCACCTTCACCAAGATTTCACCCGTTCCGGGGGAGGGGACCGGTCGCTCCTCGGGGACCAGCACCTCCGGTCCGCCCGGCGTACTAATGCCCATAGCAGTCATGCGCGATGGCAAGGTCGTCATGATTTGGTTCCCGACTGGCAATGAAGCAGGGAGCTGCGGCCCAAGCCTGCTTTAATCGGCTTGGGCGGATGTGACAACCTGCCGGTGAGGAGCTATTCTTGCGGAGCGAGGAGACCCGCCCATGGAGGAAGACGATCGGCCGAAGAAGCGGCTGGTACATGAGATCGGCCAGGATCTTGCCCTGCTTTCGGTTGAAGAGCTGCGCGAGCGTATCACGCTACTCAGGGACGAGATCGCAAGGCTTGAGGCGGTCGTTGCCAATAAGCGCGCGTCCCGCAGTGCCGCGGACCAGTTCTTCAAGAGCTGACCGCCTCGGGCGATGCCTTGCGTGTCTGGGCAGACGCTTTCGTGCGCCGACGACCCGCGAAAACTCGCGGTAGCAGCCTTCATTAACCGCTTATTAGGCTTTCCCCTTCATTACTGTGGGTGTCCAGCTTCTGGACATCGAGTGGCTCCTGTCCACTCTGTTTGACGCCTCCCTGTTATCACCTTGGGCCGCCGGCGACGGCGGCCCCTTTTTTTGCCGCATTCGCACGACCAACCCTATTCCGTCCGGCAACTATACGGAAACCTTAATCATTTCGGTGCTAGACAGGCGGGTTCCAAAGCGCGATGCTGCGTATCATGCAACTCCGCAACCAGCTGCCTGGGCGTTAATCATGTCCGACCAGAACGTCCGAGAATCGGAGCCGGTCTCATTCGGCCAGAGGCTCGCCGGCTCGCCGGTATTTGCGGCGTCGTTTCGGGATGGAATGGCGCTGGTGGAGGAGACCGCGGCGTATCTCGATGGTCTCGGCCGGCAGGAATCGAAGCAGCTCGACCGCGCTGCCGCGCTCGCCTATGCGACCGAAAGCATGCGTTTGACGACGCGCTTGATGCAACTCGCTTCCTGGCTGTTACTGCATCGCGCCGTGAATGAAGGTGAGATGTCGCTCGCCCAGGCGAATAAGGAAAAGACCAAGGTGAAGCTCTCCACCATGGACGTTGGCGACGAGCAGACGCTGAAGCTTCTACCGGATCGGTTGCAGGAATTGATCGGACGCTCGCGTGAGCTGCAGCTCAAAGTGTTGCGGCTCGACGCGACGATCCATGCTCCTTCAACTCCGACCAAGCATCCCGGCAGCAGTCCGGTCGAGCGGCAGCTCGGATTGCTCAAGGCCGCATTTGAGCAGGACGTGTGATTTCTTCTCCTCATGACTCGCTGTTGCACTAGTTCTTATAAGTAAAAATCCTAGTACGCGGCGTCTTTTAGGAATTTTCAATCCGGATCTCCGTAGGGATGTAAATGGGCTGGGCTTGGCCTCGTTCAGGGCTCGAGCTTCCCCGGCCGGAGTGGCACGCAATGACCGCGCTCCGACTTGAGGGCCGCAAGTATCGTCGCAGGGCCCTCGAAGGATTGGCAACCATTCATCCCGGTGATAATGCGCCGGCATCGGCTTGCGGGATCCTCGACATCTCTGACGGTGGGGCACGTCTCAGGGTCAGACAGCCGTCGCGCATGCCTGACAAGTTCACGGTGTTGCTCTTGGGCGCCGTGCGTCGTCAATGTGCCGTCGTGTGGCGCTCCACCTGCGAAATCGGCGTCAGGTTTGTATGAAGACGTGGCTTGGATCGCCGCAGCCACAAGAAACACCGCGCGAGCGCCTGGAAGAAATCGTCGTTTGACACGCCCCGCCGACCGGCTCAGTTTATTATTAGTTGTTCTGGGCCCCTGAGGAAGGACCCGCCGGTCAGATCAGCCGCAAGTCCCGCCTAGGGGCATCGGGGCTCGACGGGCTGATCGGTCGCTTATTTCAAGAAGCCGGAAAACTTCTTCTGGAACCGCGACAGCCGGCCGCCGCGGTCGATGAGATGCTGCTGCCCGCCGGTCCAGGCCGGGTGCGATTTCGGGTCAATGTCGAGATGCAGCGTATCCCCGGGCTTGCCATAGGTTGACCGGGTCGTGAACTCCGTACCGTCGGTCATCACAACCTTCACGGTGTGGTAGTTAGGGTGCGTGTCAGGCTTCATGGCTGGAATCCTAGACCAGGGCGTCATTCCCGGGGCTTTGACAATATGGCGGCTATATAGCGGAGTGCCAGAGTCCAGACAAGGTGCGTCGGCGCGGCGATTGCCAGTCTGCGTCGGGCAGGGCATTGTCTGCCCCGCTCCACCACGAGGTATCTCGGGGAATGAACGTCGTCGAACGGGATACGGCGGCAAAGGTTGCAGCCGACGGCCAGGCGTCTGCGGCGCCGAGCGTCGCGACGGGGCGGCGGTTGCGGCCGCTTGTTTCACTCATTCCCTATATCGCGCGCTACCGCGGGCGGGCGTTCGCTGCCGGCATTGCGCTCATCGTGGCGGCGCTGGCGACGCTCCTGGTGCCGCTCGCGGTCCGCCGGATGATCGATTTCGGCTTCTCGGCACGCGGCGTTGAGCTGATCGACAGCTATTTTCTGGTGATGATCGCGGTTGCCGCCGTTCTCGCCGGCGCGAGCGCGACGCGTTTTTATCTCGTCACCACGCTCGGCGAACGGATTGTCGCCGACTTGCGTTGCGCGGTGTTCGACCATTTGACGCGACTGTCAGCCTCGTTCTTCGATCAAGCCAAGACTGGTGAGATTATTTCCCGGCTGACCGCCGACACCACTCAGATCAAGGCCGCGGTCGGGGCCTCGGTCTCGATTGCGTTGCGCAATCTCATGCTGTTCACCGGCTCCGCAACCATGATGGTGGTCACAAGTCCGCGCCTGTCGGCGTTTGTTCTCGGCGCTATTCCGGTCATCGTGTTGCCGCTGGTCGGCTTCGGGCGCGCGGTGCGTCGCCGCTCGCGCTCCGCGCAGGATACGCTCGCCGACGCATCGGCCTACGCGGCCGAACTGATCGGCGCCGCGCGCATTTTGCAAGCCTTCACCTATGAGGCGCCGGCACGGGCCGCGTTCGCCGCCGTCGTCGAACGCGCCTTTCGCGCGGCCTTGGACTCCACCCGCGCGCGCGCCGTGCTCACGGCGATCGCCATCTTTCTGGTGTTCGCCAGCATCGTCGTCGTGCTGTGGGTCGGCGCCCAAGACGTGCTCGGCGGGCGGATCACTCCGGGGCGGCTCGGACAGTTCATCCTCTACGCGGTGTTCGCCGCTGCGGCCTTGGGTGAGCTCAGCCAAGTCGGCGGGGAGGTAGCCCAGACGTCTGGCGCCGCCGAGCGGCTGTTCGAAATCCTCGCCATCAGGCCGGCGATCGAGCCGCCGGCGCATCCGGTCCCCTTGCCGCAGCCCGCGCGCGGGGAGATCGCCTTCGATGGGGTCCGCTTCGCCTACCCGACGCGTCCCGGCACGCTGGTGCTCAACGGCATCTCGTTTCGGGTACGGCCCGGGGAGAAGCTCGCCATCGTTGGGCCCTCCGGGGCCGGCAAGAGCACGATCTTTCACCTGCTGCTGCGGTTCTACGATCCGCTGGCCGGAAGCTTGACGTTTGACGGGGTGCGGTTGCGCGATGCCGATCCGCTCGATCTGCGCCGGCACATCGCGCTCGTTCCACAGGACACGGTGATCTTCGCGGCCTCGGTCCGGGACAACATCCGCTTTGGCCAGCCGCATGCTGCCGACGCCGAGGTCGAGCGGGCGGCCGGCCTTGCGCACGCGAGCGAGTTCATTACCCAGTTGCCGGGCGGCTTCGACACGCCGGTCGGGGAGCGCGGCGTCACCCTCTCGGGCGGACAGCGCCAGCGCATCGCGATCGCCCGCGCGATCCTGCGTAATGCCCCGCTGCTGCTGCTTGATGAGGCGACGTCCTCGCTCGACGCCGAAAGCGAGACCTTGGTCCAAAAGGCGCTCGAGCACTTGATGGCGCAGCGCACAACGATCGTGATCGCTCATCGGCTGGCGACCGTGCTCTCCTGTGATCGAATTCTAGTCATGGAACGCGGCCGCATCATCGAGGAGGGCGCTCATGCAACCCTCGCGGTCGCCGGCGGCCTTTACGCGCGCCTCGCCAAGCTGCAATTCGAGGGCGCGTAGGTCACGGAAGGTTAGCGTTTATTATCCACGATTTGAAATTGGAGAAGCCGCCGGTGCCTTTGATCCGAAAACTGATCTTGGCCGCGATCCTAGCCATGTGCGCCACGATAAGCGGCGCACAGACCATCACCGACAAGGCGCGGCGTGATGAAGTAGTGAAAGTGCCGCAGGACGACCCCGACATGGCAGCCGCGATGCGTAATGCGCGCGCCACCTTGCCGAACTTTCTGGCGCTCGCGCGGGCGCCGGGTCCGTCGATGACCGGCTTCTCGGTCAAGGTGGCTGTCAGCGACGGTGGCTTGACCGAGTACTTCTGGGTCATCCAGTTCGAAAGCAAGGACGGTCAATATTCGGGGCGCGTCAATAACAGGCCGCGGACGGTCCACAACGTCGCCTTCGGTCAGGTGATTACGTTTCCCGAGAGCGACATCGTCGACTGGATCTATTTGGATGGCAAGAAAATGAAAGGCGGCTATACGACATGCGCGCTGGTAAAGCGCGAGTCGCGCGAGCAGGCCAATGCCTTTGCCAAGCAGTACGGCCTCGACTGCAGCTTCTGAACGGGTTCGCAACAGGAGCTCAACCCTCGCCCCGCCATGCCATCGTGTAGACGGGCCGGCCGGAGTTTTCGTTCACATCCTCGCCGCTGAGGTGGAAACCGTGCTTCTCGTAGAAACGGATCGCGCGCGCATTGTCCTTGTTGACCTTGAGTTCAAGAACCGGCGAGATGCGCTTGGCCTCCTCAAGCAAAGCCTCGGCGACCCCGCTGCCCCAGGCTTGCGGCGCCACCACGATCTGATCGAGATAGCCGTTGCGCGGATCAACGGTAACGAAGCCCTGAAGGTTGCCGCCGGCTTCGGCGACCGTGATGCGCGCGGTCGGCACGAGCTCATGGCGCCAGCGCTCTCGCCACCAGGCGAGGCGTGCCGAAAAATCGATCGCCGGATAGGCAGCCTGCCAGCTGCGTTGCCACAGCTCGATGGCGGCGTCCTCGTCGGTTGCGGCGTAGGCCCGCAGCTTTAGCCCGGGCGTGCTCACCGCTCCGTCAGCTTCAGCTCGATGCGGCGGTTGCGGCTGTAGGCTTCCTCGGTCTTGTCCCGTTCGAGCGGCTGGAACTCGCCGAAGCCTGCCGCGACCAGCCGCTCGGGCGCTATTCCCTTGCCGATCAGGTACTGCACGACCGAGATTGCCCGCGCCGCCGACAAGTCCCAGTTCGACTTGAACGCGCCGGACATGGGCCGCACGTCGGTATGCCCGTCGACGCGCAGGATCCAGGGGATTTCCCTGGGGATCTGCTTCTCGACCTCGATGAGGGCCGTGGCGACCTTGTCGAGCTTGTCCGTGCCGTCGGCCCGCAGCACGGCCTCGCCCGAATCGAAAAACAATTCGGACTGGAAGACGAAGCGATCGCCCTCGATACGGATGTCGGGCCGGTTACCGAGGACGACCCGCAAGCGGCCGAAGAAATCGGAACGATAGCGCGAGAGCTCCTCGACGCGTTGCATCAGCGCCACGTTGAGCTTGAGGCCCAAATCCGCGAGACGCACCTGCGACTCTTTATTGCGCTTCTCCGAGTCGTCGAGCAGCGTTTGCACGCTGGCGAGTTGCTTGCGCAAGGCGACGATCTGCTGGGTAAGCACCTCGATCTGCGCCGCAGCGCGCACGTACATGCGCTTCTCGGCGGCCAATTGATCACCGAGCTCCGTCACTTTGCCCTGATTGATCGCCGCACCGCTGCTCAGTCCTTCGAAAAGGTCCTTGTAGCGATCGCGCTCGCCTTCGGTCATTGCGAGGCTCGAGCGCAATTGGGCAATCTGCTCCTGCAGACTGGACTCGCTGCCCTTCTCCAG
This sequence comes from Xanthobacteraceae bacterium, assembly GCA_052148715.1. Classification (GTDB taxonomy): domain Bacteria; phylum Pseudomonadota; class Alphaproteobacteria; order Rhizobiales; family Xanthobacteraceae; genus JBKQHQ01. Next base: position 35,672 of record JBKQHQ010000130.1, read on the forward strand.
CGACAGGAGCTCATTCAGCTGCTCGAGCTTGGCCTGCAGAGGGGCGAGCACCGTGTCCTTGTTGCTCGTTATCTGCTGCGCAAGGAAGAACTGCACGACCACGAACACCGTGAGCATGAAAATGATGCCGAGCACCAGGGTGGACAGGGCGTCGACGAATCCCGGCCAATAGTCGATGGCGCGATCGTGTCGGTTACGAGCCAGCGCCATGGCGTGCTACTCGCGAACGTTTTCGTGCACGATCGTCTCCAGCAAGCGGTGGATATCACGCTGCTGCTCACCCTGGGTGTTGATCCATTCGCGCATGATTTTTTGGTCCGACCGCATCTGGCTCAACAGCCCGTCGATGGCAATCGCCAAATTCGCCATCGCCGAGGCGGTTTTAGCTGATCCGTTCTCGACGACGGCTTCCCGCAACCTTTCGATGGCCACCCGTAGGTCGCCGGACACCGGCGCATTTGCCGCGCCGCGATCCGGTGCGACCAGATCGCGCAGGTCGGTCGCGATCAAGTCCTGCAGCTCCGTATAGAAGCGGTTCTGGGCTTGGCCCGACTGCAGGTCGAGGAAGCCGAGGATCAGGGAGCCGGCAAGACCGAACAACGAGGACGAGAAGGAGACGCCCATACCGCCGAGCGGGGCAGCGAGCCCGTCCTTCAGCGCATCGAACACGCTACCGGCGTCGCCGCCGACCTTGAGCCCTTCGATGACCCGGCCGACCGAGGTGACCGTTTCGACCAAGCCCCAGAAGGTGCCAAGGAGGCCGAGAAAGATGAGAAGACCGGTCATGTAGCGGGATACGTCGCGCGCCTCGTCGAGGCGGGTCGCCACCGAGTCGAGAATGGCCTGCACCGTCTGCGACGGGATCACCGTCGGTGCCGACATCCTGCCGCCAATTCGGTCGCCGATGATGCTTCGCAGCGGCGCCAGCAACACCGGCGGCCGATGGCCCACCGGTGCGGCGCTACGCAGGCCGTTAACCCAGGCAATCTCGGGATAGAGCCGCAGCACGTGGCGGAACGTGAAGATGATACCGAAAAACAGCATCATGATAATCAGTGTGTTCAAGCCCGGGTTCTGGTTGAACGCAGTCAAGATTTGTTTGTAGAGAACGACCGCGATCAGCGCGGCCAGCGTCACGAAGACCATCATCCGGATGAGAAATATCCGGGGCGAGGTTAGAGTGAGCGGATTGAAATCCTGCGCCATAACGGCCCTGTTCATCCCCAAACCCTCGCGGTTCAATATGGCACAGGTGCGACGAAAGCAAACGCACCGGGTTCAACCCGACGGCGGTTACCTTTCGCGAATGTCGGCCAACACGGGCCGCGACGAGGCGACCGGGCAGGCGCTCATTCCTTGGCGGCGGCTTTCAGCAGGCGCAGCAATTCGCGCTGGATCGTCTCGTTTCCAGCCACAATCTGGCCATTAGTGAGCATGGAATCGCCGCCATCGGCGTCGCTCACGAAACCACCCGCTTCACGCACCAGGAGGAGACCAGCCGCCATGTCCCAGGGCGAAAGGTCGCGCTCCCAAAAGCCGTCGAGCCGGCCCGCCGCGACCCAGGCGAGATCAAGCGCGGCGGAGCCGAAGCGGCGCAGTCCGGCGACGCGTTCCTGGATTACCGCGAGCTCTTTGCGAAACAGGGCGAGGTCGCCGCGGCCCATATGCGGCATCGCGCAGCCGATGACGGTATCGGCGAGGCGCTGGCGCGCCGCCACCCGCAAACGCTGATCGTTGAGGAAGGCGCCCTTGCCGCGCTCGCCGATGAACATCTCGTCGGTGACCGGATTGTAGACGAGGCCGGCCACGATCGTGCCCTCGCGCTCGAGCGCGATCGAAATGCTGAACTGCGGAATGCCGTGCAGAAAGTTGGTGGTGCCGTCGAGCGGATCAACGATCCACGTATGGGTCTTGTCGGCGGCTTCGCGCCTTCCGCCTTCCTCGCCCAAGAATCCGTAGCCCGGGCGGGCGTGGAGCAATTCCTGCTGCAAGGTCTCCTCGGCGCGGCGATCAGCGGCCGAGACGAAATTTGCGGGCCCCTTCATCGACACTTGCAGGTGCTCGACCTCGCCGAAGTCGCGCGAAAGGCCGCGGCCGGCCTTGCGCGCGGCTTTGATCATCACATTGAGGAGAGCGGAATGGAGCATGGTGTCGGCTCGCTGAAAGAGGAGCATTTTCCGGCGTAGTTGAAGGGAAGACAGCGCGTCGGCGCGCACTCCCTCGCGAGGTTCACCAAGGGGAGGAACCGAGAGTCTGACTGTCCGTCCAAAGGCGATTGCCTGCCGCGGGGGCGAGCGTCAAGAGTGCGGCCGCGCCATCGGGATAAGCCACAGGTTGGCCGCCTTCTCGGCCGCGCTGCGGATCTGGGGATCCTGTCGCTGCATATAATCGTCGAGCTCGGGGTTGGCGGCGCCGCTCGCCCGGGCGATCAGGTGCCATTTGATGGCCTCGCCCGGATCGGCGGGTTGGCCGTATTGGCCGCTGAGGACGCGTGCCAAGCGGTCTTGCGCGATCGGACTGCCGCGGCGTGCCGCCTTCAAGAACAATTCGGCCGCCGCCTTTGGGTCCTTGGCGACGCCGGTGCCGTTGAACAGCGCGATGGCATATTCGACCATTGCATCGGTATCGCCGCCAAGCGCGCCGGCGGCGAGCCAGCGGGCCGCCTCGCGGTCATCCTTCGCCACGCCGCGGCCCTCTCTATATGCCATTGCCAGCGCAAACTGCGCCTCCCGCGTGCCGGCGCGAGCGGCCGCAAGAAACAGTTCGGCGGCGCGCGTGAAATCCTGCGGGAACTGCTGGCCTTCGAGATAAAGGAGGCCGAGATCATAGGACGCCGCGCCGTGGCCGAGCTTCGCCGCCTTGGTCAAGAGCGCCACCCCGTCGGCTTGATCACGCGGCGCCGCGCGCCCGCCGAACCGAAACATGGCGAGCTGGAACATCGCTTCGCGGTCGCCACGCTCCGCCGCGAGCTTGTACCATTCGGCAGCCTTCTTGTCGTTTTGCGCCACGCCGAGGCCGTTGGCGTAGAGCTCGCCCAGGAGCGTCATCGCCTTTACGTCATTGCTCTGCGCCCGGCGCGTGGCAATGTTGAACGCCGTGAGGTAATAGCCGCGCTGAAAGGCCCCGAACGCCTCGTCAACATTGCCGGCGGGGGTGGGCGGCGTGGGGGCGGGCTTTTTTGCCGCCGGCGCCGCCGGATGCGGGGCCTGGGCGGAGGCGTCGGCGGCCCAAAGCGGGAAGCCGACCAAGGCAAGCACCACGATCACGGGCCTGACCGCGCTCATTGGACGGCCTCCGGGAGGCGCAACCGCTGCGCTGCCTCGGCCACGGCTCGGTTTGGGCCGCGGACATCGGCCCAAACAAAGTCGCAGACGGCGATGAAGTCGGCTCCCGCCCGGCCCAGCGCAAGCACCTCATCGGCGTTGGCCGCAAAGCCGACGCAGGGCACCTCGCATATCTCGGCCCACCAAGCGACGCGTTCCTCGACGGTTGCGAAAGCCGGCCGATGGCCGATGGCATCCGGCTCACCGAACATGATGTAATCGGCCCCTGCCTCCGCTGCGAGCATCGCATCATGGCGGGTCAACATTCCGCCGGCGCCGACGATGCGCTCGGGCTTGAGGCTCGCCAGCGCCGGCGTGACGTTGTCGATGCCGGTCAGGTGCGCGCCGTCGGCGCCTGCCCGCGCGACCAGGTCGGCATTGCCGTCGAGCAGCAGCGCCGCGTCCTTGCGCTGCACGATCGGCGCAAGCACCTTGGCGCAATTGATGCGCCCGCGCTCATCGTCTTGGCCAAGACGCAGCAGGACCGCTGCGATGTCGGCGCCTTCGAGCGCCGCGGCAAGGTGATCACGGAAATGCGCCGCGTCCGCGACTTGCGGCGTGACAAGATAGAGCCGCGGCGTCCGGCGCTCCATTCCTTTCCTTTCCGGTTGCGATGCCATCGGGCTATTTCAAGACTTTCAGATAGGCGATGAGATCATCCACGTCGTTCGTTTCACGCAGGCCGCCATAGGGCATACGGTTGCCCTTCACCTTGGCCTGCGGATCGATGATGTAATCGCGCAGATTGGCTTCGTCCCAGGTGAGATTGGCGCGCTTCATCGGATTGGAGTAGCGGAAATCCTCGAGCGTCGCGGACTTCCGCCCAAGAACGCCGCGCAAGCTGGGACCGATCGCGTCCGGCCGTTCGCTATGGCAGGAGGCGCATGCTTGAAAAACGACCTTGCCGTGCTCGACATCCGCGGCCGTTGCCGGACCGGCGGCCAGCGCGGCGAGGATTGCCGCGAGCCGCAGCGGATGCCGTGGGCTTGGCGGGGATAAAAGCATCATGCTGTCCGTCATTACGCATGCACCAACGGGCCGGGGTTCTTCAGATATTGGGTCGTGATCGCGTTGGCCGACCAATAGGCCAGCGCCCCGATCGTCCCGGTCGGATTGTAGCCGTGCTGCTGCGGGAACACCGATGCGCCTTGGACGAACAGATTGTGCGCGTCCCAGGCCTGCAAGTATCGGTTCACCACGCTCGATTTCGGATCGGCGCCCATCATCGTTCCCCCGGTATTGTGAGTTGATTGGTAGGGAACGATCGTGAAATTTTTTGGCCGAACATGCATTTCGTAATGGGTGGGATTCATCGCCTTGATGATCCCCTCGAGCCGAGTGAGGAGATAGCGCGACATTTTGTGGTCGTTGTCGGTGCCGTTGTAGGTCATGCGGAGCAGCGGCCGACCGAACGCATCCCGGTAGGTCGGGTCGATGTCCAGATAGTTGTCGCGATGGGCGTAGACCGAGCCCTGAGTGTTGAAGCGCACGAAGCGATGGTACCACTTCGCGGTGGCGCGCTTCCATTCCGACCCCCAGCGCGGCGTTCCATGCGGCACCGCCCGTCCGGCGATCGGCGGCGCGCCGGCGACGTTGCAAAAGAAATAGCCGCCGCCGAAGAAGCCGAGCCCGCTATGGTCGAAGGTTTCGCCGTTGAAATCATCGATGCACACCCCGGTGCCGGCATTGCCGATGAAAGGGTTCCATTCCTTATCTTCAAAGAACGCCTCGGCGCCCGCCTCGAACTGATAGCAATAGTTCTTGCCGACGAGGCCCTTGCCGGTCGCGTGATCGTAGGGCTTGCCGATGCGCGACGTCAGCATGAATTGGGTGTTGCCGAACACATAGGCGGACAGAACCACGATGCCGGCGGGCTGCTCATACTCCTCGCCGGTGCGCATGTCGGTGTAGACCACACCGGTCACTTTCTTGCCCGTCTTGTCGTAGTTGAGCTTGGTCACGAACGTGCGCGTGCGGAGCGCGAATTTGGGGTCGAGCCGCAAGAGCGGCAGCACGGTGGTGTTGGCGGAGGCCTTGGCATTCGCTTCGCAGGCCAGTCGATTGCAGAAACCGCAATATTCGCAGGCGCCGAGCGTCACCCCCTCGGAATTGTTGTAGGCGGCGCTGGCGATGGCGACCGGGGCCGGAAACGGATGATAGCCGAGGCTTTCGGCCGCGTCGCCGAAGAGCAGCGCGCCGCCCAAGGACTTGATCGGCCGGTTCGGATAGTCGTCGCTGCGCGGTCCCTCGAACGGATTGCCGCCGCCGACGACTTTGCCGCGCAGGTTTCCGGCCTTGCCCGATGCGCCGCACAGCTTGTCGAAGCGGTCGTAGTGCGGCTCGAGCTCGTCATAACTGACCGGCCAATCCTGGATGGTCATGTCTTCCGGGATCGACTTTGCGCCGTAGCGCTCGGTGAGTGCGCTGCGGATGCGAAAGTCCGAGGGCAGGAACCGCCAATGCAATCCGCCCCAATGGATGCCGGTGCCGCCGACGCCTTCGCCCGGCAGGAAGGCGCCGAAGCGGCGTATCGGCAGCGCCGATTGGTCCGGCGTGTTGCGGAAGGTGATCGTGTCGGTCGAATTGTCCTGCATCAGCTCGAGGCGCGCCGCGTAACGCAGCTCGTCGCGCACGGCCGGAAGTATAAAGTCTTCACCGGGGACGCGGTCCGGGCCGCGTTCCAACCCGACCACGTGCAGCCCGGCGTTCGTCAGCTCGCGGGCGATGATCGCGCCGGTCCAGCCCATGCCGACCATCACGGCGTCGACTTCTTTCAGGCGCGTGGTCATCGCGGCCTCCTCACGAAAAGTCCACGATCGACTGCGGCGGCGCCACGTAGCGCTTGCTACTGTATTCATCGATCAGGTGGGCGTAAGTGGCCGGCAGCCCAGGGAAGCCGAGCATCTTCCACGCAACCTTGTCGCGATTGCCGCCATAGAGCGGATCGGAGAAGAAACCTTCCATGGTGATGGTCAGCAGCCGGTCGAAGAAGGCGCGGGAGCTGAAATCTAAAAATTCCGCTTTGCCCTCTTCCATCGCCTTGAGCGCCGTGACGCGCTCGGCCGCCGCGAGACGGTCGAAATCCTTGCCGTAGCTCTGGCGCGCCCAAGCGTTCGCGGCGGCGATCCCGGCGGCAAAGTATTCGCGCGGAGCTAATGGCAATTGATAGCCCTGCTCCGGCGTGCCTTTGCGAAAAGGGCCGCTCCTATACATCTTGGCGCCGCCGCCCCAGGCGCTGGCGAGCTGGCGGTCGATGAACACCACGCAGCCGCAGGCGCTGCCCGAAGGCGAGAGTTCGTCGGCCGGAATAAGAGCGTCGACCGCGGCGGCGAGGAACGCCACCTCGGTGGCGGTGAGGGTGAGATAAGTGTCCGCCTCGGCGGGGCCAGACGATGCCGCCGCCTGGGCTGCCGACGCCGGCGCTGCCGGCTGCGCGTCGGCCGCTGCCGACTGGCCGGTCGCCAGCGCGGCCGCCACCGCAGTTCCGGCGGCGCCGGCCCCTTTCAGGAAATCTCTGCGGGGAAGCTCGTCGGCCATGACTTTCCTCCATGACGCGGCGCCGGTTCTCATAAGGGGCCAGCCGGCTAAGGCCGCCGCGAGGCTAATACATTTGCCACAGCCGCGCGAGGGATCGGCCGGCTGATCGCGCGGCACGGCTTTCGCTCCAAGACTTTCGCCCGGAGGTCCGAGTAGCGCGCATCTCAGTTGGCGGCGACTCGCAAGACCCAGCGCTGCGGTCAATGTCGTCCCGCGGTCGCGGGCGCACGCTCTGGATGTAGCGTGCCGAACCGGCCGCCGGTAAAGCCTTTGTTGCCGTTAAGTTGTGCGATGATGTTGTGCACTAAATTCGCTAGAAATACAGCGGAAAAATAGCGGCAATTACGAGCGCAAGTCTTTTCATGCAATCAAAGATGGGCAAATCTCTTCGCGCTAGCGTCACAACGTCTTGGCGAGGATTGGCGCGCCGGCGAGGGCGACAGACCATGTCGCGGGCGAACATGAACAGACATCCGCATCAACTCTACCGAACTCGGAACGGTCGGAGCGGAGCTATAAAGCCGATTTATGATCCGGCTAACCGCAAACGGCCGCATCGGCGACCCCGGATCAGATAGGGTGCGTGGGCAATCATGGTGCTCATCTAACAATTCGCGTCACGTCAAGAAGCCGTGCCACGATTGAGTAGCCTGAAGGGGGGCGTCACGCCCAGCGGCGGCAGTGCGCGCCACCTGGACCGCGGCGCGGATGCCGCTAGGATGCGGCATCGCAATCATGGGGTGTCGGGATGCGGTGGCTTTTTTTCTTAATCCTTGCCTCTTGCTGGTTCCCCTCCTGCGTGCCGGCGCTCGCGCAACCGGCCGAGCCCGAGCGCAAGACCGTCACGCTCGGCATCGGCAGCAAGATCCAGCTTCCCTATGTCGCGGTGAACATCGCGCAGCAGCGCGGCTATTTCAAAGAGCAGGGACTCACTGTGGAATTCAATGAGTTCCAGGGCGGCTCGGATTCGCTCAAGGCGCTGGTTGGCGGCAGCGTCGATTTCGTCTGCGGCGCCTATGAGCACACGCTGTACCTGCAGGCGCGCGGACAGATCATCACCAGCGTCACGCTGCAGAACAATTCTTTCGGGGTCGTCATTGCGCTGTCGAAAAAACTCGCCGCCGCCTACAAGTCGCCGAAGGATCTGGTCGGGCTGAAGATGGGTGTCACAGCCCCGGGCTCGAGCAGCGCGCTTGCGCTCAGCCTCCTGCTGTCGAGGGCGGGGCTCACCGACGACGCGCTCTCCATCATCGGCGTCGGCGCCGGCAATGCGGCGATCGCCATGATGAAATCGGGAAGGCTAGACGGTGAGGCCAATTTCGACCCCACGATCACGCGCCTCACGGCGGACGGCGACCTTGTGCCGGTCGTCGACACGCGCACCAAGGAGGGGCTCGACTATCTCTATGGCGGCCCCTTCGCCGGCTCGGCGATCTCCACCACGCCGGACTTCATCCGCAAGAATCCGCGGACCGTCCAGGCCTTTGCCAATGCCATGGTGCAGGCGCTGCGCTGGGTGCGCAACGCAACCGCGGACGAGATCGCCGCCGCCCTGCCGCAGGAGTTTTACGCCGGCGATAAGCAGATCTACAAGCGGGCGCTTGCCGCCAACCGCGACATGCTGTCGAAGGACGGCATCGTCACGCCGGAACTTGCCGCCAACTCGTTGCGGATCATCGCCTCGTTCAACGACGACGTGAAGAACGCCAAGATCGACATGGCGAAGACCTATGACAACTCGTTTGCCGAGAAGGCGAATAAGATCGTGACGCAGGGGAATTGACGATGCCGAAAGAGAGTTTAGGCAATGGCGGCTTCGCTTGGCCGAACGGCGCGCGCGTTGCGGTCGTGGTTACCTGTCTCCTGGAGAACTGGTCGGACGGGAAGGGGCCGCCGTTCTCCGTGCAAACCACCTCGCTCAAGGCCGGCACCCACGACCGCGCCGCCATGACCTGGGGCACCTATGGCGGCCGCGCCGGCGTGTGGCGCCTCCTGAAAATCCTCGACGAGAACAAGATCAAGTCGACCTTCGTCGCCAACGCCCGTTCGCTGGAGCTGCATCCGAGCGCGGTCGCCCAGATCATCAAGTCGGGCCATGAGATCGCCGCCCATTCCTACACGCAGGACACGATCCTCGCTTATCTCTCGCCGGAGGAGGAGAGGGCGGTGATCGAGCGCTGCATCAAGATCATCGAGACGATGGTCGGGGCGCGGCCGAAAGGCTGGCTTTCCCCAGTCCTTTCGCCGACCGCCCACACCGAGGGCTTGCTCGCCGAAGCCGGCTTCCTCTGGTACGGCGACTACAACAACATCGACCTGCCCTGCCGCGTCAAGACCGGAAAGGGAATGATGGTGGCGATCCCGCACACCGATTTCGCCGACCACCGGGTGCTGCGGCAAAGCCCGCGCGACTGGTACGAAGTCTACAAGGACACGTTCGATTACCTTTATCACAACGAGCCCACCTCCTACCTCAACCTCACCGTCCACTGCCACTTCGGCGGCCGGCCGCTGATCGCCGCCATGGTCGACAAGGCGCTCAAATACATGCGCGGGTTTCCGGACGTGTGGTTCGTGCGCCACGACGAGCTGGCGGAGTGGGTGATGGACAACCGGATCGACGAGTGGACCAATGAGGCGCGGTGGTTTGGGTGAGGGAAAGGTCGCAGTTCTCTTACAAGACCGCGCCCCGTCGGGGACGCAAAACAGTTCCGTTCACGACAGCCAGACGCCGAAGGCGGACGCCCAAATGATAAGAGCAGTTATGGAAATGTAAAAAAGAGCGAAGGGATGTGTCGGTGATCCGCTGCAATGGTCCACCAGAGCACGAAAATGGGGATTCCAATCAAAGTGTTCAGCGACGATTTTGCAATCCAGACAAATAAGCGTGCCGCGATCACCGGGTTCTGACCGAGCCTTATTTTCCAGACGACCCCCGTCCATTTGTCCATTCGCTTACGCGCGAACTGGTCTGAATAACTCTATTTTAAGAGGAAGTACCCGCGACTGCGTGCCCCAGACGAGCCGGCGGGGTAATGCGGGCGCAGCCATTAGGTTCGTATCGTGGCGCAAGATATGCAACTAGCGACTGGATAGAGATACACAGGCCATGCAGGGAAGTCGTCCATTCTGGAGCACCAGCGCCGCCCGTGGGTTCGTTGCTTGCCAGCCGGGTAGATTGTACCTTGATTCGCGCGCAGCAAAAATCCAAGACCCGAATGGATCGGGTGCAACCCAATCTCAAAGCCTGTCCATCGCCTTGAAAAGAACTATGGGCATGTGGAGAAATGCACGCTCAGCGTTGACGGTACGAATCTTCCCTGTCTGGCGCCACGCAACCTGTCACTCGTAAAAAGCGAGATATCGATATGACGGATGATAGAATCACTCGACGTGACCTTGGAAAGGCGCTGAGCGCGGTGACCGCAGGTATCGCTCTGCCGTCGATGTTGACGCGGCACGCGTATGCGGCTGACACGGTTCGCGACGGCCTTCAGATCGGCGCCATGGGAGCGTTGCGCACATCGCTTCCCACAACCGCAGAGGCGTACAACCTGACCTTCGACGTGAAGGACTTCCGGGACAGCACGGCCGCTCTACTGGCGATCGAACAGGGTGAGTTGGAAATCTGCAATACGACGACGCAGCACCTGATCAGAGCGATTAGCGAGAATATCCCCGTAAGGTGGGTGTCCGGGTGGGGCGGCGGGTACAATGTCTTGGTTTCCGCCAAAGCACTTGATCTCAAACAAAACGATCCCGCTGCATTGAAATCGCTGGCAGCGTCGCGAAAGCAATCGGGAAAGACACTGACGATCGGAGTACCGACCGGGTCACTCCAGCACGCGAAACTGTTGGTCTATCTGAAATCCGTCGGGATCGATCCCGACAAGGATGTTCAGATCGCCAATATCCCGTTTCCAAACCATCCGCGCGCACTGCAGGCAGGCGAAGTCGATCTGGCGATGACGCTTTCCGCGTTCGGCGCGATAACGATCGGCAAGGGCGATGCCGTTTTGTTCATGCATCTGTTCGGTGGAGACTTCGGCAAGCAGGAAGTGGGCTTTATCGTCACAGAGAAGCTCATCAAAGATAAACCCGAATTGGTGCAGCGCGTCATCAGCGCTCATGTTGCCACCATCAAGTCCTTCATGGGTCAGCCAGAAAAGCAGATTGAGTTGGAGAGAAAGTACTCACGATTGCCCGAGACCGTCATAGCAATGCAGGAACGCGACTTTCTCCAATATAACTTCAGAACCAACGTCGCCGATATCAAGACGATGGCTCGGGAGTTGCATCAACTCGGCTGGGTGAAAGAGGATTTTGGCGCAAAAGTAGACAGCTTCCTCGATCTGTCATTCGCAGCCAAAGCGGCGGGCCTCACGCCAGCTGAGCTGTCAACGTGGTGATGACGAACCAAGCCACATCCCCTGGCGATCAGCCGTCCGTGATCGCAAAGCCGGGGGATGCATGGAGGCGGGCGTCCACAGCGGTTCAATATGCCGTCTTTCCAGTCGGCATTCTCCTGCTGTGGCAAATCTGTAGCGAGATCGGCTTTGTCCGGCGGGATGTCTTCCCGCCGCCGTCCGAAGTTCTTTCGATCTGGTACGATCTGATAACAGGTTCGACAGATATGGCGGGCCGCTATTCAGGCACGTGGCTCGACCATGCATGGGCAAGTACGTGGCGGGTATTCGCAGGCTTTTCTTGGGGCGTTGCGCTGGGAATACTCCTGGGCTTGCTGATTGGACTTTCGCGGGTGATGGAGCGCACGCTTGATCCGACCATCCAGGTGTTGCGCAACATTCCGGTAACTGCCTGGGTCCCGCTGTCGCTGGTCTTCTTCGGAATCGGGAACGCACCGGCTGTGTTTCTGATCGGTCTTGGCGCGTTCTTTCCGGCTGCAATTAACTCCACCCACGGCGTCCGTCAGATCAACATTACGCTCTATAAGGCCGCTCGTATGATGGGGGCCAATGAGTGGGAGCTTCTTTCGCGAGTAATCCTGCCTGCTGCGCTGCCTTCGATTCTAACCGGCGTCCGGCTTTCGATGGGCATTGCCTGGGTGCTCGTCGTCGTCGCCGAGATTCTCGCGGTTAGAAGCGGCCTCGGCTATCTGCTGAACGATGCGTACCAGTTTTTCCGAAACGACGTCGTGATCGCCGCAATGTTGAGCATCGGACTACTGGGTTTTTGCAGCGATCGTCTTGTTGTCTTCGTCCGCGACATTCTCCTCACCTGGAACACGAGGGAGACGTTTGGTGGGGAGAATTAGCATATCGTCCGTCACGAAGCGCTTCCAAACCGGCAGCTCCGTGGTTACCGCGTTAAGTAATGTCAGCCTCTCCGTGCAGGAACAAGAAATCGTTACGCTGGTCGGTGCGAGCGGATGCGGGAAGTCCACGCTATTGAACCTCATCGCCGGCTTCGAGGCGCCTACGGTCGGATATGTCCTCGTGGATGGCCAGCCGGTTAAAAAGCCGGGGCCGGATCGCGGAGTGGTCTTCCAGCAGACTGCATTGTTTCCCTGGCTCTCTGTCGAGGACAATATTGCGTTTGGTCTGTCGTTGCGTGCAAACCAGGGAAAAGGCGATCGCCGGCAGATTGTCGAGCGTATGCTGCAACGAACGGGATTGTCCGCCTTCCGGGAACGGCGGCCTGCGGAGTTGTCGGGTGGCATGCGTCAGCGCGCAGCGATCGCGAGCGTGTTAGCCATCAATCCATCCACTCTCTTGATGGACGAGCCGTTCGGCGCACTCGATTCCCTGACACGGTCCATCATGCAGGATTTCCTGTTGGAGATATGGGAAGAGCAGCGCAAGACCGTGGTGCTAGTGACGCACGATATCGAAGAGGCGATTTATTTGGCGGACAAGACAGTGATCATGACCGCTCATCCTGGCCAAATACACGAAGTGATCGACGTAAGCCTGCCCAGGCCACGACGGTATGAAATGCGAAGCGAAGCGCCGTTCATCGCGCTTCGCGATCACGTCACGAAGATAGTTCGGACCGAAGCAATAAACGGCACCGCTATGTCGGCGATCAATTGAAGGGAGGGCCCAATGGGGCATGTTGCATATTGAATTGCTTATTTCGCCAAATCGCACGGCGTCTACAAGGTAGCCAGATGGTGCAAGCATGAGCGACCGGAAAGCCCCAAAATCGAACCCCATCCGCGATTCCAAAAATCGCATCAAGCTCGGCGTTTTCGGCATTAACGGAAACGGCGCCGCCTTCACTTTTCATCCCGATCGCTTCAATTGCACCTGGGACGCCAACGTTCGACTCGCGCAAAAGGCGGAAAGGCTCGGCTTCGAGGCCTTCGTTTCTGCTGCACACTGGAAGTCGTTCGGGGGTGACGATCACTACAGTGGCGACTTGATGGAGACTTTTACTTGGGCCGGAGGAGTCGCTGCGGTGACGGAGCGCATCGGTATCATCAGTACGCTACATGTTACGCTCATCCACCCGGTCTTTGCAGCGAAGGCGGAGGCGACCGTCGATCTTATCTCCAATGGCCGGGCAGGCATGAACCTCGTTCTCGGGTGGTATCCCCCGGACATGCAGCTCTTTGGAGTTGAGGTTGCGGAGCACAGCGATCGATTTGAGATCGCCGAAGAATGGATTGAGATTTTCGACCGCCTGTGGTCGGAGCGGAAAAGCTTTGATTACCAAGGCAAGAACTACAAATTGAAGGCCGCCTTCAACCAGCCGCACGGCGTGCAGGCGCGCCCAGTGCTGCTCAACGCAGGCCGTTCTCCACGCGGCCGAGAGTTCGCGGCAAAGCACTGCGACATCGCTTTTGTCTCCGCGCATAACCCGGACCCGAAAGCCATAAAAATGCAGGTTGAGGACTATCGAAACGACGCCCGCACTAAATTTGGCAAAGAGATCCAAATTTGGATGTCTGCTTACGTCGTGCTTAAGGATACAATTGATGAAGCTCAAGCTTACGCATATGACTACATCGTCACGCGGGGAGACGACGCAGCCGTTCAGAATATAATCAATAACAATGCTATCGACACTAAATCGATGCCGACGGAAGCAGCTGCAAAACTCGCTTACGCCTTGAAAGCCGGATTCGCTGGTTATCCGCTTGTTGGAGACGCGGATCATATCGCCAGCCTTTTTGCGAACCTCTCTGAAGCAGGCGTCGATGGCCTCCTGTTGACTTGGCTGGACTACGAAGGCGGCCTGGATCGATTCGGTCGGGAGGTGCTCCCTCGCTTGGAGAAAGCGGGACTGCGCGCGGCTGCGGAAGCAAAAGCATAGCGGTTATCGCGCAAGATGCCGCTCCGGGCCGCACAGCTGCAGTTCGCGGAAGCGAAATCTTTCGAGAGTGTTTCTCTAAACGCATCCAATCATCACCTCATCGCGGAGCCTCCATGCCCAAACAGATCATCACTTCGTCTAAAGCACCTACCACCGGCTTCACACCGGGCCAATCGGTTTCTCCGCTGGCGCAGGCCATTCGGTTCGGCAACATGCTATTCGTGTCGGGCCAAGGCTCGCTCGATCCCGCCACCGGCGCCGTGGTTCCGGGCGATATCGTAGTGCAGACGCGCCAGACGCTCGACAACCTTATGAGCATACTCGAGGCCGCCGGCGCGACTGCTAAGAACATCGTCAACATGCGCGTCATTTTGCGGGATGTGGCCGATTTTCCCCGCTTCAACGAAACGTTCCGCGCGTACTTCGACGGCGAGAAGGTAACGCGAACCTGCTTCGGCGGTACGCTGCACCGAGCTGGTACCGATGTCGAGATCGACTGCATCGCCATGTTCGATTGACGGAGCGGGCATACACAAGCCCCTCATGGCGCGCGCGTAATACCCCCTAGGCTGCTGCCACAGGCGTTCGCTTCATCGAGCATCGCCGCCAGATCTCTCGGGCGGATCGGAAACTGGCGGATGCGCACACGGAAGGGCGACAGCGCGTCTTCAACCGCCGATGCGACCGCGGCCGGGATCGGCAGGACGCCGGACTCGCCGATGCCTTTCACGCCCAATGGATTGAGCGGCGTGGGCGTCTCGCGGTGACAAAGCTCGAGCATCGGCATCTCCGACGCCGTCAGCAAGAGATAGTCGGCGAGGGTGGTCGTCAGCGGCTGGCCGTCCTCGTCGTAACCCATCCACTCGTAGAGCGCATTGCCGATGCCATGCGCTATCGCTCCGACTATCTGGCCGTCGGCGATCATTGGGTTGATGATCCGGCCGGCGTCATGCATGAACACGATACGCACCACCTTAACGGCCGCGGTCTTTATGTCGACCTCGACCTCCGCGACCGCGGTGCCGTTTCCGTAGGTCATCGCGTCGATGACGACGTTCGCCGTTGCATCCAAGCCGGGCGGGAGATTGCCGGGCAGGACGAAGCCGGGCGCGCCCGCCATGGTCTTCGCGATCTTGCCCAGCGGAATCCGCATATCGGCGGCGCCTTTGACCAGAACATGCCCGCCCTCGATATCGAGATCGCAAGCATCGACTTCGAGCAGATGGCTGGCGACCAGCAACGCCTTCTCGCGCACCTTGACGGCGGCGACATGCGCCGACGAGCCCGCCATCACCGCCTGCCGGCTGTTGAAGCCGCCGAAGCCCATCGACACCTTGGCGGAATCGCCGGCCGTAACGATGACGCGCTCCATCACGCCGCCGAGCTGTTCGGCGACGATTTGCGCGAGCATGGTTTTGGAGCTTTGACCCATGGCGGCGGCTCCGGTCGCGACCTCGATCATGCCGGTGGCCGTGACGCGCACGCTGACCTGCTCGTAAGGGCCACGGCCGGTTGCCTCGACGAAGTTTGCGAGGCCGATGCCGAGATAGCGGCCGGTCGCCCGCGCTTCGCTCTGCCGGCGGGGAAAGTCGGTCCAGCCTGCGCGCGCGAGCGCTTCGGCCTGACACGCCGGATAGTCGCCGCAGTCGAGCACGATCGGCACGCCGCCGCGCGTGACGAGGCCCTTCTGGAAGGGCATGGCCCCGGTTTGCACCAGATTGCGGCGGCGGATTTCCGCACGATCGATCTTCAGCTCCTGCGCAGCGCGATCAAGCAGGCGCTCCATGACGAAGACCCCTTGCGGCTGGCCGGCACCGCGCACGGGCGTCACCGGCACCTTGTTGGTGAGCGCGACCTTCACATCCATGCGATAGGCCGGCACGACATAGGCGAGCGACAGCGCCGCGACCGCGCCTTGCGGCACGGTGAGCCCGCGTGCGGTGTAAGCGCCGTGATCGTGCAGTAACGATCCGCGCAAGCCGAGGATCTTGCCCTGGGCGTCGAGTGCGATCTCAGCGTCCCAATACTGATCTCTTTCCTGCGTAGTAGCGACGAAATGCTCGCGCCGATCCTCGATCCACTTGACCGGACGGCCGGTCTTCAAGGCCGCGATAACGACGGCGGCCTCCTCCGGATAGAACACGAGCTTCGGTCCGAAGCCGCCGCCGACGTCGGGCGCCACCACGCGGACAGACGTCTCTTGGCGGCCGAGCAACGCGGCCAAGATGCGAGCGGCGACGAGCGGCGTCTGCGTCGAGCTCCACAGCGTGATCTCACCATCGACGTCGTCATGCGATGCGATGCAGCCGCGGCATTCAATCGGATGGGCGCAGCCGCGGTGCAGCCAATAGGATTCTTTGACCACATGCGCCGCTCTGGTAAAGGCGGCATCGACATCGCCGTACTTGCTGGCGAAAGCGGCGACCAGATTGTCCGCCGCGCCGCTATGGACGGGTGGAGCATCGGCCTCGAGCGCAGCACGGCAATCGGAGACCGCGGTGAGCGCCTCGAGCTCAATCCTCACCAGGCCCGCGGCATCCTCGGCCACATATGCATCCGTGGCTACGACCATGGCGATCGCCTCGCCGACATAGACTGTTTCATCGGCGGCAAGGATGAAGGGATCGCGCTTCTGTTTGTAGAGCTCGTCCGGCAGTGCGACGTCGAGGCGATCGGTCACGGCAACCACGCGCACGTCGTCCACGGTAAGCACGGCCACGACGCCCGGCAGCGCCAAGGCGTGGCTCTTATCGATCGATACGATCCTGGCGTGCGCGCGCGGGCTGCGCACGAAGGCCGCATGCAGCATGCCGGGCAACCGGATGTCGGCGACGAAGCGCGCCTTACCACGCAACAAGTCCCGGTCTTCGATCCGCGCGGTCGACTGGCCGAATGTCTTGGTCACGTTGGTTGCGCCGGAACGCGGATGTTCATCAGACTACATGAGCGAGGCGAGAGGCTTGTTGCCACGCCGTTTGGCGGGTTCCTTGAGCTCGGTGAAATCCTCCTTCTCAAGCGATGTTCCTTTGCTGGTGAGCAGAAGCCGCACAAGATCGGCGGCGGCTTGGCCTTTGAGCGCGCGGCCCCACATTTCGTCGATCGCGGCCTCGTGGAAGGCGAGCGCGTCTGGCGCCGAGGTGATCATCGCGACGCCCACGCGCACGTTCGGCTCGCCGCCGAGACGGAACGGGCTGAGAACGAGGATGTTGCGGTCCGGCTGGCGGAAAAGCTGGAATCCGGTGTGCGGCAAAGTGTCGGTGACGATCCCGATCTGAATGCCGATCGGCGGATCCTCGATCAGCTTGGTGAAATGTTCGATCTCGGCGCGCGCCAGCGCCTTACGCTTTACCACCACGTCTTCGGGCAGGCCGCTGCGGCCGATGAGCCCGTGGTGTAGGAACCGCTCGATCTCCATGGCCGACATCAGGTTAACGATTGCCGGACGGCGACGCCGGTAGGTTTCCTTGCGCGCTCGCAAGATCTGCATGATCTTCGGGATGTCGCTCAGCGCGCGCTGGCGATTGGTGACATTCTTGGTGACGTTCTCGGTCAGCACCTCTTCGAGCGTTGTGTCGAAAGCCTCGGAGGCGAGCAGAAACGAGATCGGCCCCGAGAGCACTATGATGCGCTCAGAAGTTTCCTCGATTTGCCGTATGCGCTCGAAATAGGTGACCGCCGAAGGAATATATTCGATGCCTACGCCGAGCAGAGTCGGGATCGAGACGCCGAGCAATTCGGCCAGCCGTTCGAGGGTCTCGATCTTGGCGAGTTCGCCTTTCTCGAAGCGATAGAGCGCCGTGCGCGAGATGCCAAGCTGGCTGGCGATTTCGTCCGCGCTCAGACCGGAGCCAAGACGGTAGGCCTTCAATCGGTCGCCGATCTCGTCGTAGCGGAAGACCATCGATCGCTCCAATCAATCCGGATTTGGCACAAGCACGATACGACCCCTGACACGTCGGGCTACAATTTCCTGTAGCGCTTGCGCGAACGAGTCGAGGGGATAGGTGACGGTCGCGGCCGGTTTCAGCTTGCCGGCCTCGAACAGGCCGAAAATCTCCTGCATGCACTGCGCCATCAGCTCGGGCGTACGCTTGCGATAATCGCTCACCTGCAGGCCGCTGACCTCGATGTTCTTGACCAGCAGGTAGTTCGCCTTGACGCTCGGAATGCGCCCGGAGGCGAATCCGATCACCACCAGGCGCCCGCGCCAGGCCAGCGCCCGGAGGGCGGCATCGAAGGCATCGCCGCCGATCGGATCGATGACAATGTCGACACCCTTGCCGCCGTTTTTGGCGAACACCTGCTCGCGCAAGGCATCGCGCAAATTGTCTTTGGACAGATCGATGATCTCATCGGCGGCGGCATCAAGGGCGAGCGGGGCTTTGGCGGCATTGGATACGCCGGCCAGCACCCTGGCGCCCATTGCTTTGGCGAGCTGGATCGCAGCGAGGCCGACGCCGCCGGTGCTGCCGAGAACGAGCACGCTCTCACCTGCGCGGATGCGCGCGCGCTCGCGCAACGCGAACCACGAGGTATCGTAGACCAATGCCATGGCGGCGGCATCGACGAAATTCATCGAGGGCGGCAGCTTGAAGCATTGCCGGGCGTCAACGGAAATTTGTTCGGCGTAGCCGCCTTGTTCGGCCAGCGTCAGCACGCGGTCGCCGACCTTGAGGTCCGTGACGCCCGAACCGAGCGCGCTCACTACGCCGGCCGGAAGCTTGCCCGGCGCGAAAGGTCGTTCAGGCAGGAATTGATATTTGCCCGTGACCACAAGACTGTCGACATAGTTCACCGCCACCGCCTTGATGGTGACCAGCGCTTCGCCGGGTCCCGGGCTCGGATTAGGCAGATCGCCAACCGCATGGCTGGCGATCGGTCCGAATTCTCTGACGAGGGCGGCGCGCATTCTCAGGAAAACCACGGTCGCAATGACCATGTCATTTTTAGTACACGTGCCAGATCGGTGCAACGTCAAAAGACCCGCGCGCCGCCACCTTGCGCGAAATATTCTAGGAAATATGGTGCTTTACGGGGCGCCTGAACTATGCGATTCTGACCAATGGGATCTGTAGCAATAAGTGTACAAATGGCCGAGCGCGGCGCTGGCCGGTAGGCGGCGTTTGGAGCAGACTAAGCCCGCACCATGAAACCGGCCCCCTTCAGCTATCATACGCCGACCTCCGTGGACGAAGCCGTCGCGCTCCTGGCGGAACTCGGTCCGCAGGATGGGCGCATCCTCGCCGGCGGGCAAAGCCTGGTGCCGACGATGGCCTTTCGCCTTGCGCGGCCGGCGCATCTCATCGACATCAACGGCATCGCCGAGCTGGCGAAGCTTTCCGTCGAAGGCAAGGTGATCAGCATCGGTGCCTGCGTCCGCCATGCAGCCTTCGAGAGCGACATGCTGACGGGAGCGACCGGAAGGCTGTTGCGTACGGTCGTGCAGAACATCGCGCATTATCCCATCCGCACCCGCGGCACTTTCTGCGGCAGCGCCGCCAATGCCGATCCGGCGTCGGAGTGGTGCTGCGTCATGGTCGCCTTGGACGGCGCCGTGGTCTTGCGCAGCCAGCGCGGCGCGCGGCGCGTTCGCGCGGCGCAGTTCTTTCAAGGCGTGATGACGACGGCGCTGAAAGAAGACGAACTCGTCGTCTCCGTCGATCTGCCGATGCTGCCCGAGGACACGCGCACCGGCTTTGTCGAGTTCAGCCGGCGCAAGGGCGATTTCGCCATCGCCATGGCGCTGGCGGCCTACCGGCTCGAGAACGATGCCATGGTCGATCCCCACCTTGCGGTCGGCGGGGCCGAGCCGCACGCGCGCCGTCTGACCGAAGCGGAGGACGTGTTGCGCGGGCGTGCTCCCGGCGCGGAGGTCTTTGCCGCCGCGGCTGCTGCCGCCGCCGCGGCGGTCGATCCCATGGAAGACATCAACAACACCGCCGCCTATCGCCGCGGGCTGGTGCGCACGCTGGCGCAGCGCGCGCTGGAGAACGCACAATGAGCGAGCGGCGCGCGATCACGCTGACCATCAACGGCACAGCGCATACGGTGACCGTCGAGCCGCGCCGCACGCTCGTCGACGTCATCCGCGATGACTGCGGGCTGACCGGCACGCATATCGGCTGCGAACATGGGGTCTGCGGCGCTTGCACGGTGGTCGTCGACGACGAGCCGGTGCGCTCCTGCCTGATGTTCGCGGTGCAGGCGGACGGGCGCAGCATCCGCACCGTCGAAGGCCTGCAGCACGGCGACGAATTGCATCCGCTGCAAACAGCCTTCATGCGCCATCACGCCTTGCAATGCGGTTTCTGCACGCCGGGATTCCTGATGCTCGCCGTCGGTGTATTGGAGAAGCGGCCCGACCTGGGTGACGAGGAACTTGTGGACATTCTTTCCGCCAACCTGTGCCGCTGCACCGGCTATGAGAACATCATCAAGGCCGTACGGGCGGCCGCGGCCGACATGAAAGCGCCGGCGTGACCGCCAAGCCGACATCCTGGATCGGCGCCTCGGTCGAGCGGCTGGAGGATTTGCCCCTCGTTACCGGACGCGGACGTTTCGCGGGCGACGTATCCTTTTCGCATCAATTGCACATGCGCATGGTGCGGTCGTCTTACGCACATGGCCGCCTCAAGGCGGTCGATACGGCGGAAGCGCGGGCACTGCCGGGCGTGATCGCGATGTGGACGGCGGACGACATCGCCGAGCTGTCGCCGATCGAGTTCCGCGAAGGGCCGAACGAGAAGCTGGCGCCGTTCCGTCAGCCGGTGCTGGCCAAGGATTACGTGCGCTATGCCGGCGAGCCGGTGGCGGCCGTATTCGCCGTCGATCCTTACATCGCGGAAGATGCGGCGGAGCTCGTGACCATCGATGTGGAAGAGCTGGAGCCGGTGATCGATGCCTCGGTGCCGGCTAGCGAGTTCGGGGCAGGGCTGACCACGGAGCCAACGATTTGCCGCCAAGGCTACGGGAACGTCGCCGCGGCCTTCAAGGATGCAAGGACGATCGTCGAGCTGGATTTGTCGGTCGGCCGCCATTCGGGCGTGCCGCTGGAAACGCGCGGCGCCATCGGCCGCTACGATGCGGCGCGCGACGTCCTCGAGTTGCATGGCGCGGCCAAGGTGCCCCACAGGAATCGCGAGACATTGGCGCGGATGCTCGGGCGCAGCACCGCCGGCATCCATCTCTACGAAGGTCATGTCGGCGGTGGCTTCGGCGTGCGCGGAGAGATTTACCCGGAGGATATTCTCGTGCTCATCGCAGCGATGCGTCTCGGCCGTCCGGTCAAATGGCTGGAAGACCGCCGCGAGCACATGATCGCCGCCAATCATTCGCGCCAGCAGCGCCATTGCATCCGTGCCGCAGTCGACGCCGACGGCCGTTTGATCGGTATCGACGACGATTTCTTCCACGACCAGGGTGCTTACATCCGTACCCACGGCACGCGCGTCGCAGACACGTCCTGCGGTATTCTCCCGGGCCCTTACCGTCTGCCGCATTTCCGCGTGAACGGTCATATCCGCCTCACGAACAAGACGCCGGCCGCTACCTACCGTTCACCCGGCCGTTACGAGACCAATTTCGTGCGCGAGCGGCTGATGGACGCCATCGCGTTCAAGCTCGGTCTTTCGCGCGTCGAGGTCCGGCGGCGCAATCTGATCAGCCCGGACGAGATGCCTTATAGGCGTCCGCTCGTCGCGCTGGGTGACGAGGTCGTGCTTGATTCCGGCAACTATGAGGGCATCTTGAACAAAGCCCTCGAACGCTGCCAATGGGACAAGCTCGAATGCGAGGTCGCCGAACGGCGCAGGTCCGGCGAATACATCGGCCTCGGCCTCGCCATGTATGTCGAGAAAAGCGGCCTCGGCCCGACCGACGGCGCGCGCGTCAATGTGCACACCAGCGGCGAGGTCGAGGTCATCACCGGCGGCGCCTCGGTCGGCCAAGGCTTTGAAACCGTCATCGCGCAGGTCTGCGCCGAGACGCTCGGCGTCGACTATCGCCGCGTGCGCGTCGTGCACGGCAGAACGGATCGCATCGAATACGGCGTCGGTGCGCATGCGGCGCGCGCGACTGTGATGACAGCCAACGCGACTGCTGTCGCGGCCGGCAAGGCGCGCGTCAAGGCCCTCGACATGGCCGCACAGCTTCTGCAGGCAGACGCGTCCGCCCTTACCGTCATCAATGGCAGCGTCGGTCGCGTCGATGGGACCGGGGCAAGCATCAGCCTGGGCGATCTCGCGCAGCACCTGCAGCCGGCGTCGCCGACGCGTGGCGACCGCGATCCCGGCCTCGTCGCTGAGGGCTGGTTCAACGCCATACACATGACGTATCCCTACGGCGTGCAGATCGCGCTGGTGAAGATCGACTCCGGCACGGGCGCCGTACACATCGAGAAGATGCTCATCGCCTTTGACGTTGGGCGCGCAATCAACCCAATGCTGGTGCGCGGCCAGCTTGTTGGTGGCTTCGCCCAGGGATTGGGCGGCGCGTTGTTCGAGGAATTCCGGTACGATGAGCGCGGCCAGCCACTGTCGGTCACCCTCGCGGACTATCTGGTGCCGACGGCGCACGAAATGCCGGAGGTGGATATTTTGCTGACCGAGGATGCGCCGAGCCCGTGCAATCCGCTCGGCATCAAGGGCGCAGGCGAAGGCGGCGTCGCTGCCGTCGGCGCCGTGATCGCCTCCGCGGTGGACGACGCGCTCGGCGGCAAGGGTCTGATCACGCAGATCCCGATTACGCCGCAGGCTGTTAAAGCGATCATCGACGAACAGGAGGCGTAAGCAGTTTTGCAGGACGGCGCACCAGCAAGCGAGCGCTCTCGGCTCAGCCTGCCGACCGCATTGATGGTCTGTGGTTCAGTTGATCTTGATCTTGGCGTCTTCGATTACTTTCTTCCACTTCTCGAAGTCGGCCTTGACAAACGCTGCGCCCTCTTCGGCCGAGGTGCCGCGCGATTCGACGCCAAAATTGGCGAACGCTGCCTTCAACTCAGGGCTATGTAGGGCGGACTTGATCGCTTCATTCAACCTCGCCCGAACATCGGCCGGTACCCCCGCGGGAGTGAAGGCGGCGAGCCAGAGATCGACGGTGAAGTCCTTGATACCCGCTTCCTGTATCGTCGGTTTATCAGGATAGACCGGGCTGCGTCTCTGCCCGGTGGTGGCGAGCGGCAGTACCTTGTTGCCGGAGGTAAACGGCAGCGCACCGGCGATGCTGCTGAACGCGAACTGCACCTTGTTCGTCATCATGTCCGTGTAAGATGCTCCAATGCCCTTATACGGTACGTGGGTCGCCTCGATGCCGGTTCGCTGCTTGAACAACTCGCCGGCGAGATGCGGCGTCGTCCCGACCCCGGCCGAGGCGAAGTTCAGCTTGCCGGGGTTAGCCTTGGCATAGGCGACGAAGTCGGCGAACGTGTTTACGTCGAGCTGCGGTGCGACGACCAGCACTAGGGGCGAAGAGCTCACGACCGAAATGGTGTCAAGCTGCTTGAAGAGATCGTACGGAACCTGCTCCTGGAGGGTCGGGTTGATGACGATCGCGGGATCCATCAGGAGCAGCGTATAGCCGTCCGGCAGGGATCGCGCCACCACGTCAGTGCCCACAATGCCGCCTGCGCCGGGCCTGTTTTCGGGAATGAGCGGCTGGCCGAGGACGTCACCGATTTGCTGCGCCAGGATGCGGCCGACAGCATCGACAATTCCTCCCGGATTGTATGGAAGGATGAGCTTGATCGGCTTGGTCGGATAGGTCTGCGCCAAACCGACGGCAGGGAGAAGCGCCCCGCAGATGGCGGCGAACGTCAATGCCAAGAGTTTCGTTTTCATAATTCTCATCCTCTTGTTCCAGCCTCATCGTTTACGCAGCAGCTCATTGGCCTCTTCTTTATCACTTAAGCACGGAACCGAAGAAATCAGGATCTATTTGTTTATTATTCGACGCCGTCACGGCTTGGTTGAAATCTGAATCAGGTCGTCAATCTGACTTTGCGAAAGCGGCGCAGAGAGCACATGAAAGGCGATTGCGTCGGCCATTATCTGATCGATACCGGAAACACGGTCAGGCGATTCCGCCGCCTCGGGCACGAAGGTATCCCGTATCTGACGGGCCAAGTCTTCGGGGACTTTGCTATATTCCGAGAAGATGCGAATGCCGCGCGGGTCGGAATACAGGAACTCGTAACTCTCGCGATAGGCTTCGGTGAAGCGCTTCATCACATCGCGCCGCTGCTGCAGCGCGTTCGCATTGGCGATGTGGACGCGGAGGGTCTGATGGACCATGGAGGGCGCATCGTTGCCGCGCGCGATCAAGCGGATCTTGCCTTCCTGCACCGCCTGCAAGCCGAACGGCGGCGATGCCCAGCCCACGTCGATCTGGCCACTCATCGCCTGGGTGAAGGTGACTGCGCTTGCGCCGGTCGCCACCGGCGTCGTCTTGGTGTCAAAGTGCTTGATGAGCGCGAGCAGGGCGATGTGGGTGGAAGCGCCGATGGTGGAGAAGCCCGCCGTCTTGCCGTCGGTGTCCCGGAAAGACCGGATCGGCGAATTGACCGGGACATACCAGTAGAGGTCGCCGGCACCGGTCGTGCCCGCAGCAAGGATTCGAACAGGCGCGCCCTTTGCGTAGGCGCCCATCACCGCTTGCGTGCCGGCAGCGATGCCGATGTCGGCGCTGCCGGAGATGACCGCCTGCATCGTCTCGCCGCCCCCTTGCGTATAAAGGATTTCAAGCTGGAGCCCGTGACCAGCGAAAATGCCGGCTCGCTGGCCGACTTCGGGAATCGACGTGTCCCAATTGTTGGGCGCGCCCACGGCGAGCTTGAGGATGTCGGCCGCGAACGAAGCTGCCGGTGTCGCGAGCACCAGAAGCCAAACAGCGAGCGATCGAAAGCCGCGCGACGCGGACATTAGCGCCTCCACTCACGCCAGCCCGTGGCCATCCGCACTCTTTTCACTTGACGAAACATACGCCGCTCCATCTCCTCGCCTCGACGCCGGGGGCGCCGATGCTTGCTCATCCGGCCTTGACGTGAAATCGGACGGCCGTTGGTTTGGTGCGGCCTTCAGCGATCCAATCCGCGACGTCGCGCTTGCGGATCTTGCCGCTTGCCGTCAGTGGGATTTCATCGACCTGCACGAAGAACTCCGGCATGTCGAATTTCGATAGCCCGACCTGGTCGAGGTGCTGCAGAATATCCTCAGCGCTTGCCTGCTTGCCGGGTTTGAACATCACCGCGAGGCAGACGCGTTCGCCCAGTCGCCGATCCGGCACCGGCACGGCCACCACACGTTTGACCGCCTCATGCATCGAGGCCAAGGCTTCGATCCTGGCGGGATAGATATTATGGCCGCCGCGGATGATCACGTCCTTCTTGCGGCCGGTGATGCGCAGATATCCGTTTTCATCGACCCAGCCGAGATCCCCGGTCATGAACCAACCATCTCTGTTGAAGGAGTCTTCGGTCGCGGTCTGATCGTCGAAATAGCCCAGCATCAGGCTGGCGCCGCGCCCGCCGATCTGGCCGATCTCGCCGACGGCCACTTCGCGGTTCGGATCTTCCTGGTCGAAGATGCGGATTTCGAAACCGGGGCAGGACCTTCCGCAGCTTTCCACTATGAGCTTCGGATCGTCGTTGGGGAGCGTGTATTGGTGCGAGCAGGTCTCGGTCATCCCGTAGCCGCTCTGAGGCATGATTCCGTATCTCAACAGGTCAGCGACCACCTCCCGGGGCGCCGAGGCGCCGGAAATGCGGAAGCCCTGAAGCTTGCCGATGCCGGAGAGGTTGCGGACCTTCACTTCCGCGAGCAGATCGATGGCATGCGTGGGCACGCCGACGAGGAACGTCGTGCCGGTCTCGACCAGTCTATCCACCAGACTAGCGCCGCGCGGCAGATCGTGGACGACGAGTTGCCCGCCAACCGCGAGCGCCGTGATCATGGCGCCGAAGCCGAGATTGTGGCTGAGGGGGCTCAGCGAATAGATGACCGACTGCTCGTTGATGTTCCAGTCACCGGACAGCGCGCGGGCATTGGCGAGCAAGGTGTTGTCGCTATGCATGGCACCTTTCGGGACGCCAGTCGTGCCGGAGGTGAAGGGCAAATACAGAATGCGATCGGCATTCTGTATCGCGGGCGGCGTCGGCACGTCGACCGGCCCGTGCGCAACGACGCCTGGCCCGTGGTCCCGGCTGCTCTTCTCCAAGCAATAGACGTGCCGGATCGTGTCGACATCGGATACCTGTTTGAACAAATCGTTCTTGGCGGCATCGGCGCCGTAGCCGCGTTCGGCCACGACAGCGGCTGCGCGCATGCGTTTCAACAGGCCGACGATGTCGCCCACGGTGTGGTCCCGATGCAGCGAGGGGCAGCAGACGTAACCATTACGGCTGCAGGCGAGGAGGGCGATTGCCGTCTCCGGCCTGCTCGGCAGCCAGACCGCGACGCGCTGCCCGGCGACGACGCCTTTGCGCGCCAGGTCGTTGGCGAAAGCATCCGCTTGCGCGAGTAGCTGGCGGTAGGTCATGACGCCCTGAGAGCTGCGCACGGCGACCCGATCGGGCTCGCGTTGGGCGTGGGATCGGACGAGCCAATAGACCGTATCGTCCCGCCAGAAGCCTGCGCGGTAATATTCGCGGTAGCAATCGGTATGGAACAGCGTCAGCAGCGCATTCGACATCGGTACCGAGACCGGATTTGGCGCACGCTTCCATTTTCGACACATAGGAAAAGTGCCGGAAAGGAGCGAAAACCAAGCTAGTTTTGCGTAGTCGTCCGGCGAACCAGCAATTCTGTTTTATTTTTTATACAAAGCCCTATAATATTACAAGTGTCCGCTGCCTGCGCGCGAAGCCGCGCTAAAGTTCGCGAGGAACTCGTCGGCCGCGGCACTCTGTTGGATCCGTCGGATATGCCCCGCCGGTTGCAGCAATCTAAGCAATCAGGGGTTCACACGTTCCGCACGCTTCCCGCGGGAATGAGCACGGGGACGGTGAGCAGGATTTCTCACCGCGGCACGGCCCCGGCGAGGCGCCGCTTGCCGGGCCCGCGAAGCAAATCGCTGATGTATGGCTTCGGTGCCGCCTTTGGCCGCGGCGCCGCGGTTAGGTGCGGGCCTAAATATTGGTACCGATATGACAGCGACGGTCGAGAGGAAACCTAAGTCCCCTTACGCCGCCTTCCGCTCCAGCTCCGCCTTCCACTCCCCCCGCGACGCGAGGCTGTTCATCTTCGCCCGGTGGGCGAAGGCGCGTTGGGCGGCGGGGACGTTCTCTGCCTTGCCCTTCCATGCCGTCTGCGGCGCGTGCTGGAGGGCACGGCCGTAGGAGAAGGTGAGGGGCCAGGGGAGGGGGCCGAGCTTGTTCATGGCGTCGAGGTGGGCGGTTGCCTCCTCGTCGGACTGGCCGCCGGAGAGGAAGGCGATGCCGGGCACCGCGGGCGGCACGCAGGCCTTGAGCAGACGCACGGTCTTTTCCGCCACCTCCTCGACGCCCGCCTGCTTCTTCGCCTTCTTGCCGGCGATCGCCATGTTGGGCTTGAGCACCATGCCTTCGAGCTTCACGTGCTGATAATAAAGCTGCTCGAAGACGGTGTTGAGCGTCCATTCCGTGATCGTGTAGCAGCGGTCGATGTCATGATCGCCGTCCATCAGCACCTCGGGCTCGACGATCGGCACGATGTTTTGTTCCTGGCACAGGGCCGCGTAGCGGGCGAGCGCATGCGCATTGGTCATGATGCAGGCATAGCTCGGAATGCCGGGACCGATGTCGATCACGGCGCGCCATTTGGCGAATCTTGCTCCCAGTTGGTGATACTCGATGAGCCGCTGGCGCAGTCCGTCGAGGCCTTCCGTGATCACCTCGCCCGGACAGAAGGCGAGCGGCTTTGCACCCTCATCGACCTTGATGCCGGGAATCGAGCCCGCCTGCTCGATCAGCTTGACCAGCGGCGTGCCGTCCTTGGCCTTCTGGCGGATCGTCTCATCATAGAGAATGACGCCGGAGATATGGTCCTTCATCGCCGGGGTCGAACGAAAGAGAAACTCGCGATAATCGCGGCGGCTGTCGGGCGTCGATTCCACGCCGATCGCGTCGAAGCGCTTCTTGATGGTGCTTGTGGATTCATCCGCCGCCAGAATGCCCTTGCCGGGCGCGACCATGGCCTTGGCCACTCTGTTCAGCTCAGCGAGGTCCATTCGATCCTCCTTCGGTTCGCTACGTCATGCCGCCCGCAGCGCCTCGACGCCGGGCAAAACCTTGCCTTCGAGCCATTCAAGAAACGCGCCACCGGCGGTCGACACATAGGTGAAGCGCTCGCCGACGCCGGCGGCGTTAAGCGCGGCGACGGTGTCGCCGCCGCCCGCCACGGTGACGAGCTTGCCGGCTTGGGTGAGCGCGGCCGCGGCCTGCGCCACCTTGACGGTGCCGTTGTCGAACGGCTTTAGCTCGAAGGCACCGAACGGGCCGTTCCACACCAGCGTCTTCACCCGCCCCAGAGTCGCTATCACCTGCTCGATGCTGCGCGGGCCGATGTCGAGGATGATGTCCCGCGGTCCCACCTGGTCGATGTCGACCGCCCGCGACGGGGCAAGCGCCTCGAACTTTTCCGCCACCACGGCGTCGACCGGCAGCACTAGGAAGCGACCCTTCTGCTTGGCCTTGGCGATAATTTCTTGCGCCGTCGGGATCAGGTCGTGCTCGCACAGCGACTTGCCGACGTTCTTTCCTTGTGCGGCCAGAAAAGTGTTGGCCATGGCGCCGCCGATGATCAGCACGTCGACCTTTTCGAGGAGGTTGCCGATCAGATCGAGCTTGGTCGAGATTTTGGCGCCGCCGACGATGGCGGCAACCGGCCGCTGCGGCGCTTCCAAGGCTTTCGCCAGCGCCTCGAGCTCTGCCTGCATGGCGCGCCCGGCAAAGGCCGGAAGCTTATGCGCGAGCCCTTCGGTCGAGGCATGGGCCCGGTGCGCCGCGGAGAATGCATCGTTGACGTAAAGATCGCCAAGCCGGGCGAGCTCCTCGACGAAGGCCTGATCGTTCTTCTCCTCGCCGGCGTGGAAGCGGGTATTTTCCAGGCAGAGAATATCGCCGGGCTTCATCGCCGCGACCGCTTCCTGCGCCGGGCGCCCGATGCAGTCCTCGGCAAAGGCCACCGGCCGGCTGATGGCAGCCGCGAGCGCGGCCGCAACCGGCTTGAGCGATTCCTTCGGGTCGCGGCCTTTCGGCCGGCCGAGATGGGAAAGCAGGATCACCTTGCCGCCCTTATCGGCAATCTCGCCGATCGTCGGGACGACGCGTTCGATCCGCGTCGCGTCGGTCACGCGCCCGTTGTCCATCGGCACGTTGAGATCGACGCGCAGCAGCACGCGTTTGCCCTTCACATCCGCCTGATCAAGGGTGCGGAACGCGGGACGCATCGGAGTTCCCGTCAGATCAGCTTGCCCATGGCGACCGCCGTATCGATCATGCGGTTGGAGAAACCCCATTCGTTGTCGTACCAGGCCATCACGCGCACCAGCGTGCCGTCGAGCACCTTGGTCTGGTCCATGTGAAAGACCGACGAATGCGGATCGTGGTTGAAGTCGATCGATACGTTGGGCTGCGTGGTGAAGCCGAGAATGCCCTTGAGCTGCTGCTCGGCCGCCCGCTTCACCGCCGCGTTGACCTCGTCCTTCGATGTCGCCCGCTTGGCCACGAACTTGAAGTCCACCACCGAGACGTTGGGCGTCGGTACGCGGATAGCGACGCCGTCGAGCCGGCCGGCGAGCTCCGGTAGCACCAAGCCCACCGCCTTGGCAGCGCCGGTCGAGGTCGGGATCATCGACAGCGCCGCGGCGCGCGCGCGGTAGAGGTCCTTGTGCACCTGGTCGAGCGTGGGCTGATCGTTGGTGTAGGAATGCACCGTGGTCATAAAACCCTTGTCGATGCCGATTGCGTCATTGAGCACCTTGGCGACCGGCGCCAAGCAGTTGGTGGTGCAGGACGCATTGGAGACGATCTTGTGTGTCCGGGTCAGCTTGTCGTGATTGACGCCGAAGACGACGGTGAGGTCGGCGCCGTCCGCCGGCGCCGAGATCAGCACCGCCTTGGCGCCCGCCGTCAGATGGGCCGCGGCCTTCTCCTTCGACGTGAAGATGCCGGTGCATTCGAGCGCAATGTCGACGCCGAGCGCCTTCCAGGGCAGTTGCGTCGGATCCTTGATGGCCGTCACCTTGATCGGCCCGGTACCGCAGTCGATCGAATCGCCCTCGACTGTCACCTTGCCGGGGAATCGGCCATGCACGGAATCAAAGCGCAAGAGATGGGCGTTGGTCTCGACCGGCGCGAGATCGTTGATGCCGACCACCTCGATATCGTGGCGGCCGGTCTCGACGATGGCGCGCAGCACGTTGCGGCCGATGCGGCCAAATCCGTTGATGCCAACCCGGACAGACATGCTCCGCTCCTTTGTCTAGCGCATATTTCGGCGAAGGCGCCCTTTGGATCGGCCGGAGAGTCGATACCGGCCCGCAGTCAACACCATGCGCCGATGAATTCGTGCCGCGCAGTTATAGTTGTTTTCCGAGCCTGCTCAATGCCGGTTTATTGTACATTTTCGGTCGTCCGCTGACCGACGGCCGCGTACCGAAAGGATTCACGCCGCTGTTTTGTTCCGCCGATCGAAGCGGACGCGGCTTGCGTTGACGGCGGCGCGGCGCTGCCCCTAAGGTCGGCGGGGTCTCGGGCGCCGTCGCGAATGAAGAGCGAAGCGTTATGCGTGATGAGAATGGGATCGAAGCGGCGGCGAAACGGTTGACCCAGGCCATCGACGCGCTGGAAGCCGCGATGGAGCAGCGGCTGGCGGCGGATCGCGAGGACGAGACTCTTGCCGAGCAACTCGACGCTGCCGCTGCGTCCGCCCGGCGGCTGAAGACCGTCAATCGTGAGGTCGCCCAGCGCCTCGATGCGGCGATCGAGACGATCCATTCCGTGCTCGACGCCGGCGAACAGTGAGTGCCATGGCGCAAGTCGTCGTCACCATCAATGGCCGCCAGTTCCGCATGGCATGCGAGGACGGGCAGGAGGAGCACCTGACCCGGCTGGCGCATGATTTCGATCAGCGCATTGGCGAGCTGCGGGCGAAATTCGGCGAGATCGGCGATACGCGTTTGACCGTCATGGCCGCCCTGACTATCGCCGACCAGCTGTTCGAGGCGGTAATTCGCATCCGCAAGCTGGAAGCGGAGCTTGCCGCGCGCGAGGGCGCGCAGCTTGCCGCCGCGGACCGCGACCGGGGAACCGACCAAACCGTGATCTCCGCGCTGAACTCGGCCGCCGAACGAATCGAGACCCTGACCCGGGAGCTCAACCACAGCCTGGGTGAGAATGTGGTGTTGGGATAAGGGGAATCCGGCGTTCGATACCTGTGCCTGGCATGCCGGGCCGTTTCACACTACATTGCCGCGGCGGGGCTGCGGGGTGCGACGGAGACATATCCCCGGGGCCTTATCGATCCTTAAGGGAGCTGTCCCTGGCCGAGCTCGTGGGCTCGGACACACGGCGCCCACCTACTTTCGTAGGGAACCCGGGATCGAGCGCTCCGACGGCCAGCGCGGCTCCGCACTGCTCATTTCATGATCCTGCGCCAACAAGACGAGCAAAAATCCGAGCTGCGCGCGCAGGCACTAGCGCGCCGCGATGCGCTGTCGCCACAAGAACGTGCGGCCGCCGCCGAAGCGATCGCGGCGCGGGGCTTTCCATTACCGGTTTCCCCCGCTGCAATCGTCGCCGGCTTCTTCCCGATCCGCAGCGAGATCAATCCGATGCCGCTCCTGCGCAAGCTGAAGGCGGCGGGTGCGGGCTTGGCGCTGCCGGTCGTCGCCGGTCGCGACAAACCCCTGATCATGCGGGCGTGGGCCTTCGGCGCGCCGCTCGAGCCGGGCGTGTGGGGCATTCGCGAGCCGCCGCCCGGGGCCGAAGAGGTCTTTCCGGACATTTTGCTCGTGCCGCTCTTGGCCTTCGACCGCCGTGGTCATCGGATCGGCTACGGCGCGGGCTATTACGACCGGACCATCCAGCGCCTGCGCGCCATGAAGCCCACCGTGGCGGCGGGGATTGCTTTTGCGGCGCAGGAGATTGCATCGGTGCCGGCGACCCCCCGCGACGCGCCCCTCGACCTCGTGCTAACGGAGCGCGAGGTTATCGAGTGCGAGTCGTAACGGAATGCGCATCCTGTTCATCGGCGACATCGTGGGCCGTGCCGGTCGGGCCATCGTGCTGGAACGCCTGCCTGGGCTGATCCATGACTGGAAGCTCGATCTTGTCATCATCAATGGCGAGAACGCGGCCGGCGGGTTCGGCATCACCGAGGCGATCTATCAGGATCTGCTCGACAGCGGCGCCGACGCGATCACGCTGGGCAATCATGCCTGGGACCAGCGCGAGGCGCTGGTCTTCATCGAGCGCGCGCCGCGGCTGATCCGGCCGGTCAACTATCCGGCCGGCACGCCGGGGCGGGGCGCCGCGGTGATCGAGACCAAGAACGGCGCCCGCGCGCTGGTGATCAATGCCATGGCGCGCACTTTCATGGAGGCGCTCGATGACCCCTTCGGCGCCATTGAGCATCAGCTCGACGCCTGTCCGCTGAAATCGGGCGCCGACGCCGTCATCATCGACATGCACGGCGAGGCGACGAGCGAGAAACAGGCCATGGCCTACTTCGTCGACGGCCGCGCGAGCCTCCTCGTCGGCACCCACACCCACGTGCCGACCGCCGACCACCGGCTCTTACCGGGCGGCACCGCCTACATCTCCGACGTCGGCATGACCGGCGATTATGAGTCGGTGATCGGGATGGTGAAGGACGAGCCGCTGCGCCGCTTCTTGCGGCGCATTCCGTCGGGCAAGTTCGAGCCGGCGCTGGGGCCGGCGACTTTGTGCGGCGTCGCGGTCGAGACCGAGGACGCTACCGGGCTTGCGAGCCGGGTGGCTCCGGTGCGGCTCGGCGGGCGTCTGGAGGAGACGCGGCCGGCCTTCTGGGAGTAGCGGGGCATTGCGGCGCGCCTCGCCGGTTACTTTATTTCCCGCTGACGCCATCCTATAAGACGGCCCCATCACGTCATTTTGTCGTAGCTTTGGAATGAGGCCATGGCCGGACATTCGCAGTTCAAGAACATCATGCACCGCAAGGGGCGCCAGGATGCGGTGCGCTCCAAGCTGTTCGGCAAGCTCGCGCGGGAGATCACTGTTTCCGCCAAGATGGGCCTGCCGGATCCGGGGATGAATCCGCGGCTGCGCGCGGCAATCATCGCGGCGCGGGCCGAGAACATGCCCAAGGACAACATCGATCGGGCGATCAAGAAGGCGCTCGGCGGGGATGCCGAATCCTATGAGGAGATCCGCTACGAAGGCTATGGCCCGGGCGGCGTCGCCGTGATCGTCGAGGTGCTCACCGACAACCGCAACCGCACCGCCGGCGAGGTGCGCGCGAGCTTCACGAAGAGCGGCGGCAACCTCGCCGAGACCGGCGCCGTTTCGTTCATGTTCGACCGTCTGGGCATCATCGAATACGAGCCCAAGGTGGCGAGTGCCGACGCCATGCTCGAAGCCGCCATCGATGCCGGCGCCGACGACGTGGTCTCGACCAGCAACGGCCACGAGATCTATGCCGCGCAGGAGACGTTCCACAACGTCGCCAAGGCGCTGGAAGCCAAATTCGGCGATCCGCGCAAGGCGGCCCTCATCTGGAAGCCGCAGAACACGCTATCGGTCGACGACGAGCAGGGCGAAAAATTGATGCGCCTGATCGAGACCCTCGAGGACAACGACGACGTACAGAACGTCTACGCCAATTTCGAGGTCTCGGACGCGCTGGTGCAAAAGCTGAGCGCGTAACGGAGTTGTAGATTTGTAGGATCGGTCGAGCGTTTGCGCTAGCCTGGCGCGGCCGGGTTTGCGGGGAGGCCGACGTAAACCTCGTCCCCGTCGACGCGAACCTTGTAGGTGCGCAGATCCTGCTCTGCGGGCGGCCCCAGGCAGCGGCCGGTGGCGATCTCGAAACGGGCACCGTGCAGCGGACACTCTATTTCGCCGTCTTCAACGAAGCCTTGGCTCAGCTGTGCGTAGGCGTGCGGGCAGATGTCATCGAAGGCGTGGATCTTGCCGTCGATGCGGCACAAGGCGATCTCCGCGTCGCCGGCGCGCGCCTCGATGACCTCGCCTTCCTTGATCTCAGACAGCGCCGCGACGCGATGCCAAGTGTCCGGCCCTTCCATTCTCCCCCTCCGGTTCCTGTTCGCGGCGCCCGCGCTCGGCTTATTCGGCTGCTTGACTATGCGCCGCTTCGGCCTGCTCGTGCGCATGGAGCCGATCGATGATGCGCCGGGCCTGGATCGCTCCGGTGTCGGCGTTGATGTCGACTTGCGGCGCGTCAGGGCGCTGCGTGATGGAGCGCTGCTGCGCCGTGAAAACGGCTACGTCTTCGTGAAATGCCGCGTTGATTTGCTGAAAAATCGTTTCCGTCGTCTGCGGATTGTCGACGTCGAAATCGTGCGCCTGACCCCAGAAATAGTGCGACGTGGTCTCGGTTTCCGGGGTGATGGCGTTGAGATTGCGCATGGAGATGCCGCCGACCCGGCGGCCCTGCGGCGCGCCGGTGCCGGTCGGCGTGGCGCCTACGTCCAAGCGCAGAAAGGCCGGCGGCGTGTAGTCGATGATCTGCCACCGATCGACGTTCGACGTGAAGCCGCCGACTTTCACGAAGGTCGGCGGCGCCGGCGTGTCGATCATCCAGCGGGTGACGACCACGTTGTCCGCCGCGCGCTGCACCTTGACGGCGGCGTTCTCCACCAAGGCCGAATTGCCGATCGTCGTCTCGTGCACGAAGGCGAGATGGGTTAGGTCGAGCAGGTTATCGACCACCAATTGCCAGTTCGCTTCCACGTGCAGATAGGAGTGCTTGGCGCCCCAGGCCTTGTCGGTAAACCAGTGGAAATCGGTGATCTGATCCGGATCGGCGCGCACCGGATCGCCCATCCAGATCCACAGCCATCGGTAGCGCTCGACCAGGGGATAGCTGCGCACTCGGGCCTGCGGCGGGATCAAGTCCTGCCCGGGGACGCGCACGCATTGACCGGTGCGGTCGAAACGCAGGCCGTGATAATGGCATTGCAACGCGTCGCCGACCATTTTTCCCATCGACAGCGGCAGGCGACGGTGCACGCAGCGGTCCTCGAGCGCGACCGCCGTCCCGTCCTCGGTGCGGAACAGGACCACCGGCTCGCCGAGAAGGGTGCGGCCGAGCGGGCGGTTCGCGACCTCCTCTTCGGCCGCCGCAACGTACCAGTGGTTTCGTAGAAACATGGCGCGCTCCTAAAGCATGTCCTTGATGGCACGGATGAGCGTTCGGTCGACGCTGATCATATCCGCTTCGGGCGGAAGCGCGAGATCGGTGCGCTCCTTGGCCGACACGGCACGCCCCTGCAGAATGACACGGCCATCGGAGGTGAGGAAGATCGAGGAGGCGGCGTCCTCGCTGTCTCGCCAAACGAGCTCGACCCGGAATTTCACGTCGATCTCCTGGGTTTTTCAACGCCGAAAAGCCAATGTTACCGTCATCGGGTGAGCTGTTCCATAAGGACGAGGCGCGAATTTACACTGTTCGGTTTCCGTTCTAGTCCGATTCATGACTTGCGGCTATGAACCAGCGGATGAGACGTCCGATTCGCATCCTCGGGATTGATCCGGGCCTTCGCCGCACCGGCTGGGGTCTGGTCGAGATCGAGGGTAACCGGCTCTCGTTTATCGCTTGCGGTTCGGTTGCGACTGACGAGCGCGCCGGGCTCGCCTCCCGCCTGCTCGCGATCTACGAGGGGCTGGTCTGCGTCGTCGATGAATTCCGGCCGGATGAGGCGGCGGTCGAGGCCACCTTCGTCAACAAGGATGCGGCCGCCACCCTGAAGCTTGGCCAGGCGCGCGGCATTGCCATGCTGGTGCCGGCCAAGACCGGCGTGCTGGTTGCCGAGTACGCGCCGAACCTGGTGAAGAAGACGATCGTCGGTACCGGCCACGGCGACAAGGCGCAGGTGCGCATGATGATCGGCGTGCTGCTGCCGAAGGCCGATCCGCGCTCCGAGGATGCCGCCGACGCGCTCGCCGTCGCCGTCACCCACGCGCATCACCGGCAAAGCGTCATTCTGCGGGTAGTGGCCCGATGATCGGCAAGCTCAAAGGGCTGATCGATTCCTACGGACAGGATTTCGTCATCGTCGACGTGGGCGGCGTCGGCTATCTGGTGCATTGCTCGGCGCGCACGCTGCAGGCGCTTCCGGCGCAGGGCGAAGCCGTGACGCTGTCGATCGAAACGCATGTGCGCGAGGATCAGATCCGCCTGTTCGGCTTCCTCAGCGACGGCGAGCGCGAATGGTTCCGGCTGCTGCAGACCGTGCAGGGGGTCGGCACTAAGGTGGCGCTGTCGGTCTTGAGCACGCTTAAGCCGGCCGATCTCGCCAACGCCATTGCGCTGCGCGACAAGGGCATGGTGGCGCGCACGCCGGGCGTCGGCCCGAAGGTAGCCGAGCGTATCGTCACGGAGCTCAAGGACAAGGCGCCGGCCTATGCGGACGTCGATCCGGCGGTGATCCGGCTCTCCGGTGCGGTCGAGGATTGGCACGCGCCGCGGCCGGTGGCGGATGCCGTCTCGGCCCTCGTCAATCTCGGCTATGGTCAGCCGCAGGCCGCCGCCGCCATCGCCGCCGCGACCCGCGGCGCCGGCGAGGGCGCGGACACGGCGCAACTGATCCGGCTCGGACTGAAGGAGCTCGCGAAGTGACGGATAAGGGCGGATGCTGAACGATCGGGAGAAAGAGCTCGTCGAAGCGGCGCGCGAGGCGATCCGCCGGCGCTACCGCAACGATTGGCAGGAAGTCGGCGCCGCGTTGCGCAGCCGCGACGGCCGCATCTTCGCCGGCGTCAATCTCGATGCCTATCTCGGCCGGATGGCGGTATGTGCCGAGGCCGTGGCGCTGGGCAAGCTCGTTTCAGACATCGGCGAGATCGGCATCGACACGATCGTGGCGGTGCGTCATCCGAAACCGGCGGAGGCGGACCAAACGATCGCGGTCGTGTCTCCCTGCGGTAGCTGTCGCGAGCTGATCTGGGACTACGATCGCAACGCCCGCGTCATCGTGCCGGGTAAGAATGGTCCAACCGTCGAGCCGATCAGCCGTTTGCTTCCTAACAAATACACGCGCGAGCGCAATCTGTGACGAAGGCCACTTCGCCGAGCCCGAATGGCCGCCGCCTGGTCGCGGCCGAACGCCGCGAGGACGATGCGGGCGAGCCGTCGCTGCGGCCGCAGCAGCTCAGCGAGTTCATCGGCCAGGAGCAGGCGCGCGCCAATATGCGCGTGTTCATCGCGGCGGCGCGCGCGCGCCCCGAGGCGCTCGACCACGTGCTGTTCGTCGGGCCGCCCGGGCTCGGCAAGACCACCTTGGCGCAGATCGTCGC
Organism: Xanthobacteraceae bacterium; assembly: GCA_052148715.1. GTDB lineage: Bacteria > Pseudomonadota > Alphaproteobacteria > Rhizobiales > Xanthobacteraceae > JBKQHQ01. Next base: position 73,295 of record JBKQHQ010000130.1, read on the forward strand.
GCGCGAGCTGGGGGTCAATTTCCGCTCCACCTCGGGCCCGGTGATCGCCAAGGCCGGCGATCTTGCGGCGCTGCTCACGAACCTTGAGGAGCGCGATGTTCTGTTCATCGACGAGATCCATCGGCTCAATCCGGCGGTCGAGGAAATCCTCTATCCCGCCATGGAGGACTTTCAGCTCGACCTGATCATCGGCGAGGGCCCGGCGGCGCGCTCGGTCAAGATCGATATCGCCCGCTTCACGCTTGTTGGCGCCACGACGCGCGCCGGCCTGCTCACCAATCCGCTGCGCGACCGCTTCGGCATTCCGATCAGGCTCAATTTTTACACCGAGGCCGAGCTCGAGCTGATCGTCAATCGCGGGGCGCGCGTGCTCGGCATCGGTATGACGCCGGACGGCGCCAACGAGATCGCGCGGCGCGCGCGCGGCACCCCGCGCATCGCCGGCCGGCTGTTGCGGCGCGTGCGCGATTTTGCACTCGTCGCCGGGCACGATCGCATCGACCGCGCCTCGGCCGACCGTGCGCTCGGCGCGCTCGAGGTCGACGCCGCCGGGCTCGACGCCATGGACCGCCGCTATCTCGTCACCATCGCGGAGAACTACGGCGGCGGCCCGGTCGGGGTGGAAACGCTCGCCGCCGCGCTGTCCGAGCCGCGCGACGCCATCGAGGACATCATCGAGCCGTTCCTGATCCAAAAAGGCTTCATCCAGCGCACGCCGCGCGGGCGGCTGTTGACCAGCCACGCCTTCGGCCACCTCGGACTCGCCGAGCCCAAGCGCGACCCGGCGCAATTCCTCCTGTTCGACGGCGGCGACGAAAGTTGATCCCTACTTTTGCTGCATTGGCTCCGTAGGGCCGGCGAATGCCTGAATTCGCAGGTCGGTCATTGCCAACTCGATGATTTCACGCCGGCAGTTCTTGCGATGGCTCGCCGCCCTGGGTGTGGTGGGGGTCGGCGCTCCAGCCTATGGCTTCGGCATCGAGCCGATGCGCCAGCCGCGAGTCACGCGCTATGCGCTCGCGCCCGCGCGGTGGCCGCCCGACCTCCACCTCAGCATCGCCGTGCTCGCCGATATTCACGCCTGCCAACCGTGGATGAGCGCCGAGCGTGTCGGCGCTATCGTGGACCAGACGAACGGGCTCGGAGCCGATCTGATCGTGCTCCTTGGCGACTATGTCGCCGGCCATCGGTTCGTGACCGGGCCGGTCGCCGCCAGCGAGTGGTCGGCGGCGCTTGCCGGACTGCAAGCGCCGCTCGGCGTGCATGCGAGTCTCGGCAATCATGATTGGTGGCAGGACCGGGCGGTGCAGCGCAGCGGGGGAGGCGTGCCCTTCAGCAAGGCGGCGCTGAATGCTGTCGGCATCCGCGTCTACGAGAATGAGGTGGTGCGGATCGAAAAGCCCGAAGGCGCATTCTGGCTTGCCGGTCTCGGCGATCAGCTTGCCTATTGGCCGTCGCGCCGCTTGCGGCCGGGCCGGCATGTCGGGGTCGACGACCTCGCCGGCACCTTGGCTAAGATCGCCGACGACGCACCCGTCATCTTGCTCGCCCACGAGCCAGACATCGCGGTCAGGGTGCCTAGCCGGGTCGCGCTGATGCTCAGCGGCCATACCCATGGCGGGCAGGTGAGGGCGCTCGGCTGGTCCCCCGTCGTGCCGTCACGCTTCGGCAACCGCTTTGCCTATGGCCACCTGCGCACCAGATGCGATGTCATCGTCTCGGGCGGGCTCGGCTGCAGCATCGTGCCGGTGCGCATCGGCATGCCGCCGGAGATCGTGCTGGTCAGCCTTGGCCGTGCGGCCAGCGCGAACGTGACGAGTGCGGATGCCCGACCTTGAGATTCGAGTGAATCCGCATGTTCATTGATCCTTCCCTCGATGGCGAGATCCGCGACGGCCGCCACCTGCAGCGCGTGCGCGTCTATTATGAAGACACGGATTTCACCGGCATCGTCTACCACGCCAACTACCTGCGCTTCATGGAACGCGGGCGCACCAACTATCTGCGCCTGCTCGGTGCCGACCATCGCACCTTGTTCGCTGCAACCGAGCAGGAAGCTCCGGGCTTCGGCTTCGTGGTGCGCTCAATGGCGATCGAGTTTCTCAAGCCGGCCCGGATGGATGACGTGCTCGACATCGTCACGGCGCCGGAGGCGGTGAAAGGAGCCTCGGTCCTGCTCCGCCAACAGGTGCGACGTGGCGAGGATCTTTTAGTCGAAGCGCAGGTGCGCGTCGCCTTCGTCTCCGGCGGCCGCGCAAGGCCGATCCCCAAGCCGCTGCGCCTGGCGATGCAAGCGGACCGCGAGCGAATCGAAGGTTAGCGATGATCGCGGTTGCGTGTCGACGCCTCCGCCCCAGTCATGTTAAAACGATTTACATGGGTTGGTCAAAGGATGGCGGTCGCGACCGGCCGCGCGGATATCATCACGGTAATCTCAAAGAGGCCTTGGTCCGGGCGGCGCTGGAGCTGATCGCGGAGAAGGGCCCTTCGGGACTGACCTTCGCCGAGGCCGCGCGCTGGGCCGGCGTGAGCGCGGCTGCGCCCTACCGCCATTTTCGCGACCGGGACGAATTGCTGGCGAGCGTCGCCCAGCTCGGCTTTGCGCGGTTCGAAGCCGCGCTCGCCCGGGCCTGGAATGACGGGCTACCATCACCCTTTGTGGCCTTCGAGCGACTAGGCAAGGCCTATCTCGACTTCGCCCGCACCGAGCCGGCGTATTATTCCGCGATGTTCGAGGCCGGAATTCCGCTCGACACCAATCCCGAATTGCTGGCGATCGGCGAGCGGGCGTTTGCGGTGCTGCGCCGGGCGACCGAGGCGCTCGTCGCGACGCTGCCTGCTGGAAGCCGGCCTCCGGCGCTGATGATGGCGCTGCATATTTGGGCACTGTCGCACGGCATCGCCTCGCTGTTCGGTCGTGGCGACATGGCGCGCCGAAGCTTGCCGATGGCTCCCGAGGAGTTGCTGGAGGCCGGAATGCTGGTCTATTTGCGCGGCTTGGGCATCCCGGAAAATCCCGCCGCAGGAGCGAAAGGGCCCGTTGCGCCATCTTGACAAGCACGCAAGTCAGCCGTATGTGAATGTTATTAACATTCACACTCAGAGGCCCGTCATGCCTATCGCAGCAAAACTCGACGAACTTGGACGTCCCGCTTGGATACTGCTGATGATCCTTGGCTTCATCGTCTGGTGGCCGCTGGGGCTCGCGGCGCTGGCTTTCATCATAGGGAGCGGACGCATGGGTTGCTGGAACCACCGATCAGCCGGACACTGGCACGACAAGATGGAACGGATGCAGGCGAAAATGGACCGCTTGCGCGGCCGCATGGATGGCACGGGCGCTGCCCAGGACTGGTGGGGCGAGCCACGCTCGAGCGGCAATCGCGCCTTCGACGAATACCGGTCAGAAACGCTGCGCCGGCTCGAGGAGGAACAACGCGAGTTCCAAGACTTTCTGCGCCGCTTGCGGTTCGCCAAGGACAAGACCGAGTTCGATCAGTTCATGGCCGAGCGCCGCAATCGACCGGATCCTTCATCTCCTTCGCCGCAGCCGCAAGCCTGAGAGGCATTCCGAGCTTTCGCCGGAAGAGCCGTTCGGTGCCCGCCGGACGGCTCTTTTTCGTGCCGTCCGCGTGCGGCCCGGAAGCCGTCCTGGCGGGCCGATTGCCCGCGATGACAAATGCATTCTCTCAACGTCTTGGCTCTTCGGTAACTCTTTCTTAACGTCATGCGGCGCTGGTAGCGGGCTGCGCGGCCGTTCAGCGCCCTAGTTTGGTCATGTTTCACGTCGATTCGATGCCTGCGGTGGTGGGTCGCTCGAGTCCTCGTGGATTTCGGGTCATCGGTGGAACGCTAAAGGCATTTGCCGCCTGGCCTTCCTTTACCGGCCTTGCAAGGTGCGCCGTCCGTCCTGAGCACGGAGTTGCGAAAGGTGCTGTTCATAAGGCTATTCATGCATGCGGACTTCATCGTCCAATGCGTGATGGTTGGGCTTTTCGTCGCTTCGGTCTGGGTTTGGGCGATCGCCATCGACAAGCTATTGCTTTATAGTCGAACTAAGCGCGCCATGGACCGATTCGAGCAAGCTTTTTGGTCCGGCCAGTCGCTGGAGGAGTTGTATCGGTCGCTCTCCGCGCGGCCCGCGCATTCGATGGCTGGCGTGTTCGTGGCCGCGATGCGCGAATGGAAGCGCAGCTTTGAGGGCGAGGCGCGCTCCTTCGCGGGTCTGCAGATGCGCATCGACAAGGTGATGAACGTAACCATTGCGCGCGAGGTGGAGCGGCTTGAGCGCCGCCTCCTGGTCCTTGCGACGGTTGGGTCCGCCGGCCCCTTCATCGGCCTGTTCGGCACGGTTTGGGGTATCATGAACAGCTTCCAATCGATCGCCGAGCAGAAGAATACCTCGCTCGCGGTCGTGGCGCCCGGCATCGCCGAAGCCCTGTTCGCGACTGCAATTGGCCTCGTTGCTGCCATCCCGGCGACCATTTTCTACAACAAATTTGCGTCCGAGGTGAATAAGCAGGCGCAACGCCTGGAGGGGTTCGCCGACGAGTTCTCCGCGATCCTGTCGCGGCAGATCGACGAGCGCGCGTAAGGGGTGGGGCATGGCATTTGGGCCGATGGCGGCATCTGCGGGTGGAACGCGACGGCACCGGCGGCGAGCGGTCATGAGCGAGATCAATGTCACGCCGATGGTCGACGTGATGCTGGTCCTGTTGATCATCTTCATGGTGTCGGCGCCGTTGTTGACGGTCGGCGTGCAGGTCGACCTGCCGCGGACGCAAGGCCAGGCGCTTGATCAGGACCACGAGCCTCTGACGGTCTCGGTGAAGAGCAACGAAGAGGTGTTCCTGCAAGAGGCCAAAATCGATGTTGGCGATCTCTTGCCTAAGCTAAAGGCGATTGCGGATGCTCGGGCAGGCGTGGAGGAACGCATTTACGTGCGGGGCGACGAGAAAGTTAACTACGGCGCCGTGCTGGATGTGTTCGCGCGGCTGAAAGATGCCGGCTTCCACCGGGTCACGTTAGTGACCCTTCCCTCCAAGCAGGGCTCCTGAGGGGATGGCGGCCGAGCGAATGAAGCGCAGCCTCATCATATCCGCCGTCGGACATGCGGCGGTAATCTTGTGGTGCTTGGTGTCCTTCGCGGCGAAGCCCTATGAGGCCGGTCCGCAAGACTCGCTGCCGGTCGACATCATCTCGTCGAGCGAATTCTCGCAGATCACGCTCGGCTCCAGGAATGCGCCACGGGCGGAGAAGCCGAAGCCGCTCGCCGAAAAGGTGGCCGAGCCGACGCTGCCGCCCGACGATCCAACTCTCAAGGTGAGTGAAAAACAAGAAGTCAAGACCGCCGCCACCGAGCCGCCGCCTCCTTCCCCGCCCAAGCCCGAGTTGAAGCAGGAAGCGAAGGAGCAAAAGCAGCCGGAGCAAAAACTCGACCCGGTTGCCGAGGCCCTGAAGAAGGAACAGAAGAAGCCGCCGGAGAAGAAGGTCGAAAGTAAACCGACGCCGCCGCCGCAAAAACCCGCCAAGGAGTTGCCGAAATTTGATCCGGTAAGGACCGCGGCCCTGCTGCTCGACAAGCGCGATCCGCAGCGCCACGCGGTTGCCGGCGAGACGGTCAATCCGACGCCTTCGCTCGGCTTGCCGAAGGCGAATGCGGTCGCGCTATCGCAGAGCGAGATCGATGCATTGCGGGCGCAAATCGAAGCCTGCTTCTCGATGCCCGCCGCCGCCGCCGATGCCAGGGACCTGATCGTCGAGGTGCGGATCACGCTCAACCAGGATGGCTCGCTGTCGAGTGCGCCGGTGGTGACAAACAGCGGCAGCGGTCTCTTTCAGATCGTCGCGGAAAGCCTGACCCGCGCGATCAGGCGGTGTGCGCCGTACAAGCTGCCGATTGCCAAGTACGATGCCTGGAAAGACGTCGACGTGAGCTTCGATCCGCGCGATATGCGCGGCTGAGTATCGGTTGCCTAGACACTGAGATGCGTGAGCCATGCGTGATAGCGGTTCGATGACGAGGCCGACCGGTGTAAGTCGTCGGCATCTGCTGCAACTCGGAGCCGCGGGCGCTGGAGCTCTCGCGGGCTTGGCGCCGCGCAGGGCCGGCGCCGTCCTCCACCTCGATCTGCGCAAGTTCAATGTCGAGCCGATGCCGATTGCGCTGCCGGATTTCCTCGGCGGCGCGCCCGCGGATACCGAGACGGCCCGCAGCGTGACGCAGATCATTACCGCCAATCTATCGCGCAGCGGCTACTTCGCCCCGATCAATCCGGCAGCCTTCATTGAGAAGGTCAGTAATTTCGATGCCCAGCCCCAATTCGCCAACTGGCGCCCCATCAACGCTCAGGCACTCGTTGTCGGCCGCGTCACGCGACAGGCGGACGGTCGGCTCGAAGCCGAATTCCGCCTATGGGACGTGGTTGAAGGCCAGTATCTGGTCGGACAGCGCTACGTCATCGTGTCCGAGCACTGGCGCCGGATCGCGCACATCATCTCTGACGCCATTTATGAGCGTCTGACCGGCGAGAAGGGCTATTTCGACAGCCGCGTGGTGTTCGTTGACGAAACCGGGCCGAAGGAGCGCCGGATCAAGCGCCTCGCCATGATGGATCAGGACGGTGCCGGGGTGCGCTACCTCACGCGCGGCGACGATCTGGTGCTCACGCCGAGGTTCTCGTCCACGACGCAGGAAATCACCTACATGTCCTACGGGCAGGCGGAGCCGCGGGTGTTCCTGCTCAATATCGAGACGTTGCAGCGCGAGGTGGTCGGCAACTTTCCCGGAATGACGTTCTCGCCGCGGTTTTCACCCGACGGCCACCGCATCATCATGAGCCTGCAGCAGGGCGGGAACTCGAACATCTTCGTCATGGATCTGCGCTCGAAGGCGACGACGCGCCTCACCGACACCGCGGCCATCGACACGGCGCCGTCATTTTCGCCGGACGGCGCACGGATCTGCTTCGAATCCGACCGCGGCGGCAAGCCGCAGATTTACGTTATGTCGGCAGCCGGCGGGTCCGCCGAACGGATCAGCTTCGGCGAGGGAACCTACTCGACCCCGGTCTGGTCGCCGGCCGGCGACTATATCGCCTTCACCAAGCAGTCCGGCGGCAAGTTCGCCATCGGCATCATGCGGCCGGACGGCAAGGAAGAGCGGGTCCTTACCGAGGGCTTCCACAACGAGGGTCCGACCTTCGCGCCGAACGGGCGCGTGGTGATGTTCTTCCGCGAGGCCGGGGGCAGCGCCGGGCCGTCGCTGTTCTCGGTCGACATCAGCGGCCGCAATGAGCAACGCATCCCGACCCCAAGCTATGCATCCGATCCGGCCTGGTCGCCGCTGTTGAGGCTGCAGTGAGTAGATCACGCCGCGCCATGGGTGTATTGCACTGCGGTTATGATATGTTAACGCGCCGTCAACCATTCTGCAGGGTTTCCGTCATGTGTGGGCATTCGGCCGATGTTAGCAAGAGGTCGTCAAGGTTGACGGAACCTTCGCTTAACCAACGACGGCTAGACCTCGCTCCCGGTAACGAGGTGAGCATGGAGACACCGGAATGACGAAAGTCGTCACGAGAATATCCGCAACGGAATCCGGTTTTCCGTCCGCACGAGCAACGAAGCGGAACGACAACGCGAGTTTGCGCGGCTGGCGGAACGGAAACCGCTCCCTGATTCGCGGCGCAAGGCTCGCCGTCGTTCTGATCGCGGCGCTTGCAATATCGGCCTGCGCCAACAACAAGCCGGCCATCGACCAGACGCTCGGTCTTTCAGGCGCGGCGGCGCCCGGCAGCCAGCAGGACTTTGTGGTCAATGTCGGTGATCGGGTATTCTTCGAGACCGATTCGACCGAGCTCACGCCGCAAGCGCGTTCGACCCTCGACAAGCAGGCCCAATGGCTCCAAACCTACAACCGTTACGCCTTCCTTATCGAAGGCCACGCGGATGAGCGCGGCACGCGTGAATACAACATCGCGCTCGGCGCGAAACGCGCGCAAACCGTGCGTGAATACCTTGCCTCCCGCGGCATCGAGCCTTCGCGCATGCGGACCATCTCGTATGGCAAGGAACGGCCCGTTGCGGTTTGCGACGATATTTCCTGCTGGTCGCAGAACCGGCGCGCCGTGACGGTTCTGAGCGCCAATTCTTAGACGCCGACGCGGGCAGCGCGAGCCGCACGGACTCGCGGGCGCTCGATAACTAAGTTTGCGGCCCTTGTTCAATGCCAGGTGGCGGCCAAACGGGGCCCACTCGTCACAATTTAGGCGCAGGCCTTTGTATGGTGTCGATGGGGACAACAAGTATTCAAACATTGGCCATGACTTCGATCGTACCTCGCGCCGTCCGAGCGGCCGCGCTTGCGTGTGCCGTTGTGGTAGCCCCTGCGGCTTCGGCTCAAGATAACGGGCGGGGATTTTTCGGCGGCATCTTTCCTCAAGATCAGCGGCCGCCGCAGCCGGTGGGGCAGGCGAGCGACGCGGATTCGGTCGTGCGGATCGACCGGCTCGAACGCCAGCTTCGCGAGCTCACCGGCACCATCGAGCAACTGCAGTATCGCAACCAGCAGCTGGAGCAGCTGGTCAAGCGCCTGCAGGAGGATACGGAATTCCGCTTCCAGGAGCTTGGGTCCAAAGGCACCGGCGCCGCGCGCACGGCTGCGCCGCCGCTGCGTCCGCAGGCATCAGCGGCACAAACGCCGGCGGGACCTGCCCGCCGTTCCGACATGGTGGAGCCGAGCGATGGCCCCACCGCCGGCACCGGCCGTCGCTCCGACGCGTTTGATCCGGGCGCCAATCCGACCGCGCCTGGAGCGCCCCGAGTGCTCGGCTCGCTTCCGGGGGCTGCCGGTCCCGAATCCGTCAGTCGCAACCCGCCGCCGGTGATCGAGGCGCCGCCAGACGTACCGCGGGCCGGCGCGCCAGCGAATCTTTCCCCGCTCGGCGCCAACGCGGCCGGCGACCCCGCGGCGCGCGTGCCCGGCGCGCCGACGCCGGCCAATCTCCTACCGCCTCCTCCTCCGCGCAATCCGAATGCGACCGGCGCGCAAGTCGCCGCCGTCGAGCCGCCCTCCAACACGCCGAAGGACACTTACGACCTCGCTTACGGTTATGTGCTGCGCAAGGACTACGCGGCTGCGGAGGACGGCTTCCGGATTTTCCTGCGCAAATATCCTGGTGACCGGTTGGTCGGGGACGCCAATTACTGGCTTGGCGAGAGCATGTTTCAGCGCCAGCGTTATCGCGACGCCGCCGAGCTATTCCTTGCGGTGACCACCAAGTTCGAGAGCAGCAGCAAGGCGCCCGATGCGCTGCTGCGGCTTGGTCAATCGCTTGTGGCGCTCGGCGAGAAGGAGGCGGGTTGCGCGGCTTTGGGGGAGGTCGGGCGCAAGTATCCGCGAGCCTCGGTGACTCTCAAGCAGGGCGTCGACCGGGAACAAAAGCGTGCCCACTGCTGATGCGGCGCCGGTCTCCGCCGCGGAAGCAAAGGCCCTCTTTGCCAATCTAGTCCACGCTCCGGTCTTGCTGCTCGCCGTATCCGGCGGACCGGATTCGACCGCCCTGCTGGTGCTGGCGGAGCGCTGGCGCGCGGGCTTGCGGCGTCGGCCGAAACTGCTCGCCGTCACCATCGACCATGGCTTGCGACCGCAGTCGGCGCATGAGGCGAAGATGGTCGGGTCCCTGGCGCGGCGCCTCGCGGTCTCACACCGCACCATCCGTTGGCGAGGCAAGAAGCCTTCGACCGGATTGCAGGAGGCGGCCCGGCAGGCACGCTTCAGGCTGCTTGCGGCCGCCGCGCGCAAGGCCGGCGCCAAGCATATCCTGACGGCACACACGCTCGACGACCAGGCCGAAACCGTGCTGATGCGCCTCGTCCGCGGCAGCGGACCAGCGGGCCTCAGCGCCATGGCGGCCGAGACCGAGCTTCCGGAACTCGGCGGTCTCACGCTGGTGCGCCCCTTGCTCACGGTGCCGAAGCAGCGTCTCGTCGCCACGCTGGAAGCGCAAGGGGTAGCCTTTGCCGATGATCCATCGAACCGTGATCCCCGCTTCACCCGCGCGCGCCTGCGGGCGTTGATGCCTGCGCTCGCGGCGGAGGGGCTCGATGCCGGCCGCCTGGCGCTGTTGGCGCGGCGATTGCGACGCAGCGAAGCGGCGCTCGAGGCCTGCGTCGATGCCGCCGCCGCGCTCGCGCTGAAGGGTTGGCACGGCGACCGGCCCATCGAATTCGAGGCGAGAGGCTTCGCGCGTCTGCCGGCCGAGATACGGTTGCGCCTTCTCGCCCGCGCCGCGGCGGCCCAGGGCAGCGAGGGTGCCATCGAGCTGGGCAAGCTCGAGGCGCTCGGCGCCGCGCTCGATGCCGGCTTGCAAGCGTCTGCGCCGATCCGGTTTCGCCGCACGCTGGCGGGTGCCATGGTGACGCTGACGCCCCGCCTCCTGATCATCGAGCGGGCACCGCCTCGGGCCTCCTCCCGCCACAAGAACCGGCCTTAACCACGTCGATGGCCGCACCGGCACGATTCGGTAAAGATCGGTACGGTATTATTCCGTTCCCAATTCCCTTGGCAGGACGGGGTTGCGATCCTACATTGGAACGGGCGGACCCGAAACCGCCATTAATTGCTGCGCATATGTGACCGCTCGCCTTGCGCGGTCCAGAAGGACGCCAGATGAACGCCAATTTGCGCAACTTCGCCCTCTGGGTAATTATTGTCCTTCTATTGTTGGCGCTCTTCACCTTATTCCAGAATCCGGGCCAGCGGACTACTTCGCAGGATCTCGCCTTCTCGCAGCTGCTAAGCGACGTCGATGCCGGCAACGTGCGCGACGTGGTGATCCAGGGACCCGAGATCCACGGCACCTTCAAGAACGGCCAAACCTTCCAGACCTATGCGCCGAGCGACCCGTCGCTGGTGAAACGGCTCTACGACAAGGGCGTGACCATCACGGCGCGGCCGTTGCAGGACAACGTGCCCTGGTTCGTCTCGCTGCTGATCTCCTGGCTGCCGTTCATCGCGCTGATCGGCGTGTGGATCTTCCTGTCGCGGCAGATGCAGGGTGCCGGCGGCAAGGCGCTCGGCTTCGGCAAGAGCCGGGCCAAGCTGCTCACCGAGGCGCATGGGCGCGTCACCTTCGAGGACGTCGCCGGCGTCGACGAAGCCAAGCAGGATCTGCAAGAGATCGTCGAGTTCCTACGCGATCCGGGCAAGTTCCAACGGCTCGGCGGCCGCATCCCGCGCGGCGTGCTGCTCGTCGGCCCGCCCGGCACCGGCAAGACCTTGCTCGCCCGCGCCATCGCCGGCGAAGCCAATGTGCCGTTCTTCACGATTTCCGGCTCGGACTTCGTCGAGATGTTCGTCGGCGTCGGCGCTTCGCGCGTGCGCGACATGTTCGAGCAGGCGAAGAAGAACGCGCCTTGTATCATCTTCATCGACGAGATCGACGCGGTCGGCCGGCATCGCGGCGCCGGCCTCGGCGGCGGCAATGACGAGCGTGAGCAGACGCTCAATCAGCTGCTCGTCGAGATGGACGGCTTCGAGGCGAATGAAGGCATCATCCTGATCGCCGCCACCAACCGGCCCGACGTGCTCGATCCGGCGCTGCTGCGTCCCGGCCGCTTCGACCGGCAGGTGATCGTGCCCAATCCGGACGTGGTCGGCCGCGAGCAGATCCTCAAGGTGCACGTGCGCAAGGTGCCGCTCGCTCCCGATGTGGTCCTCAAGACCATCGCGCGGGGCACGCCCGGCTTCTCCGGCGCCGATCTCATGAATCTCGTCAACGAGGCAGCCTTGATGGCGGCCCGGCGCAACAAGCGCATGGTGACGCAGGTCGAGTTCGAGGACGCCAAGGACAAGGTGATGATGGGCGCCGAGCGCAAGTCGCTGGTGATGACAGAAGAGGAGAAGCTCCTCACCGCCTATCACGAAGGTGGCCACGCCATTGTCGCCCTCACCGTGAAGGCGACCGACCCGGTGCACAAGGCGACCATCATTCCGCGCGGCCGCGCGCTCGGCATGGTCATGCAGCTGCCCGAGCGCGACAAGCTGTCGTGGAGTCTTGAGCAGATGACCTCGAGGCTCGCCATCATGATGGGCGGTCGCGTCGCCGAGGAACTCGTGTTCGGCACCGAGAAGGTGACATCGGGCGCAGCGTCGGACATCGAGCAGGCGACCAAGCTCGCCCGGATGATGGTGACCCGTTGGGGCCTTTCGCAGGAGCTCGGCACCGTCGCCTATGGCGAGAACCAGGAGGAGGTGTTCCTCGGCTACTCGGTGTCCCGCCAGCAGAACATTTCCGAGTCAACCGCGCAGAAGATCGACGCCGAGATCAGGCGTCTGGTGGAGGCCGGCTATTCGGACGCGCAGCGCATCCTCACCGAACGGCGCGCCGATCTTGAAGTGCTCGCCAAGGGGCTGCTCGAGTTCGAGACGCTCTCGGGCGACGAGATCAAGGATCTGCTCAACGGCAAGCCGCCGACCCGCGAGTCGGTGATGGAGCCGCCGACGCCGCGCGCGTCCGCGGTTCCGACCGCCGGCAAAGGCCGGCCGCGACCGGAGCCTGGCCCGATGGAACCGCAGCCCCAGGCATAGGCAGCCCAGGATAAGACGGCGCGAACGCCCGCCGCAGGCGGGCGTTTTCGCGTCAGAGCTATCGCCAGGCGGAAAGGACGATCGCCGCCATCGCGGCCAGCATCGCGAGCACCATGGCCACGCAGGCGGGCCAGCCGCCAATGGTCCAGGCGACCCCGCCGATCGCGGCGCCGACGCTGCCGCCGATATAGAACGACGTGACGTAGAGACCGACCGCCGAGGATGCCCCGCGCGTTGCCGTGATGGTGACGGTGCCGGTAGACACCGCCTGGCACATCAGACCCGCGGCTGCGCACAGCAGCAGCCCGACAATGATCAGCCATACGGGTGCAGCCAGAGTAAGCGCTGCGCCCACCGCCCAGACCGCCAGGATCATCAACAGAAGAGGCCTGCGGCCGAACCGCATCAGCGCCCAGCCGGCGCCCGGCGCGAGCACCGTGCCGGCGAGATAGACAGCGAAGACGGCGCCCAGCAGCGACGCCGAGAAATTGTATGGCGGGGCCCCGAGGTGGAAGCTCACAAACGTGAACATGGCGATGAAATTGAACAGGGTTCCGAAGCCGATGACGTAGGTGGCGAGCAGGTGCGGATTGCGAAGATGCTGCAGCATGTAACGCGCGGAGACGAGGAGACCCGGCGAGCGCACGAAGCGTTTTTCGCGCGGCAGCAACACGGCGACCGCGCCGGCAAGTGCAAGCGTGATCGCGGCCAAGATCAGATAGGCAGTGCGCCAACCCAACAGGTCGGCGAGAATACCGGTGAAGAAGCGGCCGCTGAACCCGCCGAGGCTCGCGCCGGAAGTGTAAACGCCGGCGACCGCGGCGGCCTCCTTCGGCGGCCATTCCTCGCCCACATAGGCGATCGCGACGGCAAAAATCGGCGGCAGCACCAGCCCTTGCAGAAAGCGCCAGACGATCATGCCCGGCAGCGTCGAGGTCAGGGCAATCATGATCGTCGGTGCGACCAGCACCAGCATCGCCGCGGTGATCACGCGCTTGCGGCCGATGACGTCGGCAACAGTTCCGGCAAACGGCGCGATCAGCGCCACCGACAGTGCACCGGCGGTCATGACTGCGCTGATACCGGCCGCGTCGACGCCGAACTCTTGCGCGAGCAGCGGCATGATGGCCTGCGGCGCGTAGAGGTTCAGGAAGGCGCAATAGCCGGCAAGGCCGATCGCGATGCGGGGTGCGCCTTGATACATGAGTCCGAGCCGGCGGGGCGGATAGGAGGCCTTCCCGGCGTATCAGCCGCGCGGGCGCTTCGCCAGAGGCCCAGCCATTCGTTCGACTCACCGATTACTGACCGCCGATTACTGCTCTTGCCACCGCGAGCGTCTCCTCCGGCGTCCCGCCGGCGTCGATGCGAGCCCAGTCCACGGCGCCGAGATCGTAATGCTCTTGCTGCTGCGCGACCGCGGCATCGGCATCGGAGGCGTCGGCCGTGCGTCTACCGATCCGTCGCATGCGGGTATTCAAATCGGCGGTGAGAAACAGGCCGTGAAACGGGACGCTTGACGCACGCGCAACCGACGCCGCGGCAGCGCGCTCCGCGGGCTGCGAGAATACCGCATCGACCACGGCCGAATGGCCGGCGGCGATCACGCAGCGGGCTTTTTCGCACAGCGTCGCATAGACCTTCTCGGTGACGCTGGCCGCGTAGGCTTCGCTCGGCAGAGGCTCATTCTCGACGCGGCCGAACAGCGCCTTGCGCTCGACATCGGTGCGCAGCACCACCGCGCCGGGAGCCGGCGGAAGGTCGGGCGCGAGCCGCCGGGCGAGCGCCGATTTGCCGGTTCCGGACAGGCCGCCGACCGCGACCAGCGTCGGCGGAGGCGGCGCGATGAGCCGGCAGGCGAGATCGAAATAGACCTTCGCGTCCTGCTCGATTGTGGTTCGCTTCGGCGCCTCGGACTGCGCCGCGCGTGCCGCCGTCACTTTGGCGCGGATCGCCGCGCGCAGCGACAGGAACAGCGGCAAGGCGGCAAGGCCGTCGAGATCCTCGTTCCGGTGCGTGTCGCCGAGGTAGCGATTGAGCACAACGTTTGCGGCTTCTCTCAGATCCCGCTCGAGAAGATCCATCAGCAGGAAGGCGAGGTCGTAGAGCACATCGCCGGCCGCAACCAACGGGTCGAATTCGAGGGCGTCGAACAGCACCGGCTTGCCATCGATCAGCACGATATTGCCGAGATGAAGGTCGCCGTGCCCGCGTCGCACGAGGCCGATTTGCCCGCGCGCGACGAGCAAAGGGCGAACGCGCGCGAAAACGTCCCGGCTCGCAGCGGCAAGCGCCGCCACCGCGGGCGGCGGAAACAGGTCGGGTGTTTCGCGCAATTCCGCATCATTCTGCTCGATGAACGAGGCCAGCGCCTCGATCCACGGCCCGGCCTCAATGACCGGCGCGGCGCGATGGCCGACGGAGACTGCGCGGCCCAACGCCTCGGCGAGCGCGAGGTCGATTTTTCCTGCCTCGGCCAAATGGTCGAGCGTCGCGTTCTCGTCGAATCGGCGCATCTCGACCGCCCAATCGACCGGCGTGCCCTTCCCATCGATCGCCAGCCGCCCGTCGTTCTCGCGGGTGAACGGCACCACGCGGCGATAGATGGCCGGCGCAAAGGGCCGGTTCGCCGCGAGCTCGGCCTCACAGGCCGCGCGGCGCTTAGCCTCCGTGGAGAAGTCGAGAAACGGGAACCGCACGGCGCGCTTGACCTTCAGCGCCCGATCCCCCACGAGGAACACCGAAGCCGCGTGCGTATCGATGCGCGTCACCGGTGACCCGCCGTGCGTGGCGGGATCCGCGAGCAACGCAAAGACCGCCGCTTGTGACTCGACGACATGGCTCATGGGTCTAGAATCTCTCTGGCCGCGCCGGCTGCCGCCTACCTCGGGCAATCTCCCGAGATGTTGAGCCACGTCAACACCGCTGCAACGGCATCGAGCAAGGATGCGTGTGGTACGCAATCCTCAAGAAACGTCCGGTCGAGGAGGTTCCCATGACCCAATTGCCGCATGTGCTCAAGCGCATCCGGCTCAACCTCGCCCGCTCGAAGGAGTTTCCTTCGGGCTCGGCGCGGCACGGATACGAGTTCGTCGCCCCGCTTGACGCCAAGGGCCACATCGATCCGGAGCTTTGGCGCAAGCATCGCGACCATTGTCGGGTACGCCGATTCTGGGACGATGAAGACGACGAGATTGGAAAGCTAGTCCATCGGCCGGGAGGCAACGAGCACGCCCGCTGGGTGTTCGACTATGGCGCGGCGGGTGTTGAGGACGACGAAGCGGGCTACCGGTTCGGTGCGCACGCCTTCGTGCCGGGCGAATACGTCTCGATCCGCGACGAGGACGGCGAGATGCATACGTTCCAAGTGGTCTCGGTCGAGGCGGCCTGATTGGCGGGGGTCAGTAATCAGTGGTCAGTAGTCAGAAATCGGCTATTTTCGTGACCTCTGACTTCATTGACACCTGACAGGAGGGCTAGCGTGCTCGTCGATCACCGGACCTATCGCGTCAAGCCAGGCAGGCTCCAGGCGCAACTCGATCTCTATGAAAAATACGGCTATCCGGTGCAGGTGCGCCATCTTGGCGAGCCGGTTGCGTTCCTGGCCAGCGAAAGCGGCGAGCTCAACACGATGGTCCACTTGTGGGCTTACGCGGATGCCGCCGATCGGGCCGCGCGCCGGGCCAAGATGATGGCCGACCCTGAATGGCCAGTCTTCATGCGCGAGACCGCCGAGGCCGGGTTCGTCGTCGAGCAGCGCACGAATCTGATGGTGCCTGTGTCCTTCGCGCCGTTACCCGGGGGTCGGTAAGTGGTGATCAGTCATCAGGACAAATTCTTGCTTCTGACCACCGACGTCTGACCACTCACCCTGATTTCCGACCACGATCCCTGAGACGGAGCATCCTGCATGCGCGCCAATGACGGGACCAGGACCGGCGGCGAGATCCTGGTCGATCAATTGCTGATCCATGGCGTGCGCCATGTGTTTTGCGTGCCGGGCGAAAGCTATCTTGCGGCGCTCGATGCTTTCCACGACCGCGACATCGCCTTGACGGTCTGCCGTCAGGAGGGCGGCGCCACGATGGCGGCGGAGGCCGTGGGCAAGGTGACGGGGCGACCGGGCATCTGCTTCGTCACGCGCGGTCCCGGCGCTACCAATGCGTCGCCCGGCATTCACATCGCGCGGCAGGATTCGACCCCGCTGATCGTGTTCGTCGGGCAAGTCGCGCGCGAGGCGCGCGAGCGCGAAGCCTTCCAGGAGCTGGATTTCCGCGCCGTGTTTGGTTCGATGGCCAAATGGGCGACGGAGATTGACGACCCGGCGCGGATTCCCGAGCTCGTCTCGCGCGCGTTCTACACGGCGTGCAATGGGCGCCCCGGGCCGGTGGTGATCGCGCTGCCCGAAGACATGCTGCAGGAGCGCGTCAGCGTGGATGACGGCCGGCCGTTCGAGCCGGTCGAGGTGTGGCCCGGGCAAAGCGACATGAGCCGCCTGCAAAAGCTCCTCTGGGCGGCCCAGCATCCGATCGTTCTCCTCGGCGGCAGCCGCTGGTCGGAGGCGGCGACCGCATCGGTCATGCGGTTTGCCGAACGCTTCGCGTTGCCGGTTGCGACCACGTTTCGCCGCGGACACCTCTTCGACCCGTTGCATCCCAGCTACGCGGGCGATCTCGGCCTTGGCCCCAATCCAAAGCTCGTGGCGCGCGTTCGTGCGGCGGATTTGGTGGTGCTGGTCGGCGGCCGGCTCGGCGAGATCCCCTCGCAGAGCTACACACTGTTCGATATCCCGGCCCCGCGCCAGACCTTCGTGCATGTGCATCCAAGCCCTGAGGAGCTTGGCCGCGTGTACCAACCGCACCTGGCCATCCAGGCAGCGCCGACCGGGTTTGCCGCGGCGCTCGAGGGCCTGCAGCCGCCGAACGCGATTTCCTGGCGTGCCGATACCAGTGGCGCGCACGACGATTACCTCGCTTGGACCGATCGGGCGACGCCGCAGCCGGGCGCCGTGAATTTCGGCGCGGTGATCGTGTGGCTGCGCGAGCATCTGCCGCCCGACGCGCTTATCTGCAGCGGGGCCGGAAATTTCTCGGCCTGGATCCACCGTTTCTATCGCTTCCGCCGCTTCGCCACCCATATCGGACCGACATCCGGCTCCATGGGCTACGGTGTGCCTTCGGCGGTCGGGGTGAAGCGGCTGCATCCCGAGCGAACGGTCGTTGCCATCTCCGGCGACGGCGATTTCCTGATGAACGGGCAGGAATTCGCGACCGCGGTCCAGTACGGCCTGCCGTTCGTCACCATCGTCGTCGACAACGGCCTTTACGGCACCATCCGCATGCATCAGGAGCGTGAGTATCCCGGCCGCATCGTGGCGACGCAGCTGCGCAATCCGGACTTCGCCGCCTATGGGCGTGCTTTCGGCGGCTACGGAGCGACGGTCGAGAAGACCGACGATTTCGCGTCCGCTTTCGAGGCGGCGACGCGCTCGGGCCAGCCCGCGATCCTGCACCTGAAGGTCGACCCCGAAGCGATCACGCCGATGACGACGCTGAGTGCCATCCGCGAGAAGGCGTTGGCCGGGAAGGCCGGGAAGGGGTGACCCCGGATTCTCGGCGGCCCTATATGTCGAGGCCAAGCATGTTGTGCTCGCCAATGAATCGTGGTTCACCTATTCACCTTCATGCCCTATCGACGTACTGAAAGTGTCGTTCGCCGGCTGGCGACCCGCCGCGATACCATCGTGGCGGCGGCCGGCGACATTGCGGCCGAGCGGGGGATGGCGGCGGTGCAGATCGTCCCGGTCGCTGAGCGTGCGGGCATCGCGGCCGGCACGGTTTACCGGTACTTTCCGTCGAAGAACGGACTGGTGGCCGAGCTTGCCGCAAGCGTCGGCAAGCGTGAGATCGCGGCGATGCGGCGCGCCGCCGAGGCGGCGCCGGGACCGCTGTCGGCGCTGTCGGCGGCGATCGCGACGTTCGCAGCGCGGGCTTTGTCCAACCGGCGGCTTGCCTATGCGGTGATGGCCGAGCCCGTCGAAGGCGCAACCGACATAGTCCGCAAACAACGCAGCTCCCTGGCGGCGGAGCTCAAGGCCCGTATCGGCACCGCCGTGGCGGCTGGTCAATTGCCGACACAGGAACTCGCGCTCTCCGCGGCGGCGCTCACAGGAATCCTGCTGGAGGGATTGCTCGGTCCACTCGCACCGAGCGTTGCGGACGATGCCGCGCAAGCCCGGGCCGCGGTGCAGAGCGTGACGCTCTTGGCGTTGCGGGCGCTCGGGGTCGTCGATGCCCGCGCGCGCGGGCTTGTCGTGCAGACGACGCTGCCCAGGCCAGGGGAAGGCGCAACATGACAGCGTTCATTGACTGCCTTGAAGCAAAGAAACTCAGGGGGCTTTCGCCGGAACCGTAGCAAGCGCCAAGGTCACCCGCTTGACGCCACGCTCGGTCGGGTCGTCGGCGATGTGGAAGCCGAGCTCTTCGCACATGGTGAGCATGGTCGTGTTCTCGGCCAGCACCTCGCCGTGGATCTCTTGTAAACCTTCGGCCCGCGCATATTCAATGATCCGCTGCATCAGCAGCCAGCCAAGGCCGTGGCCCTTCAAATTCGAGCGCACGGTGACCGCATATTCGCCGTTCGCGCCGGATGCCTCCTTGTGCAGCCGAACGACGCCAAGCATTTTGCCTGTCGCCGCATCGATAGCGGCGAAGGCCATGGCCGTCGCATAGTCGAGGTGGGTCAAGCGTGCGAGCATCTCGTCGCTGACCTCGCGCAGCGGCGCGAGGAAGCGCAGCCGCAGATCTTCCTTGGTCAGGTGGGCGAGAAAATCGGGATAGAGCGCGGTGTCCTCCGGCTTGAGGGGACGCACGAGCAGCGCCGTGCCGTCGCGCAATCGATCATGTCGCTCCCACTGCGCCGGGTACGGCCTGCCTGACACCGAAGGACCTTCGTTCGCCATGCTCCACCGAAGCTCGGTAATGATCCGGGCCGGTGCTTGGTCCAGGCCGCGAGCGCGTCAGTGCGACATCAGGGCCGGCAAGGTCATCGACTGGAGAATCGTGCGGGTGACGCCGCCGAGCACGAATTCGCGCAAGCGCGAATGACCGTAGCCGCCCATCACCAGGAAGTCCGCGCTTCGGTCGGCCGCATAAGAGAGGATGGCGCTCGCGACATCGATATCGGCGGCGGCAACCCGGTTCACCTCCACCTTGATTCCATGCCGGGCGAGGTGCTGGCCGACATCAACGCCCGGAAGCTCGTCGCTCTTACCGCGGTCGCCCGCGACGATCACGACGTGCACGTCCTTCGCCCGCATCAGGAATGGCACCGAGTCGCCGATAGCGCGCGCTGCTGCCCGGCTGCCATCCCAGCAGACGAGAACGCGGTCGAGCTTGAGGCCTCCCTTTTGGATATAGGGGACGATGATGGCCGGTCGACCGGACTCGAACAACGCTCCCTCGGCGATCAGTTCCTCCACCCCGTCACGATCCCGCTCCGGCTGGCCGACGACCGACAAGTCGAAGCGCCGCGTGATTTGGCCGAACAGATCGGCCGCATGCGCGCTGCTCTCGCCGATCACATGCGTTTCCACCGAGAGGCCGGCCCTGACCGCCGCCTTGTCGAATCGGTCGGCGGCGGCGCGGGCGCTCCGCTCGCCCTCCTTGCGCAGGTTGTCGATGAAGTCGCTGGGAACCTGGCCGACCACGGCCACGGGAAGCACCGGCTCGTAGGCGAAGGCGACCCCCGCGATATGCGCCTCGAACGCCGCGGCGACCGAGATGGCGTAGTCGGCGGCCGGATCACGCTTGTCCGCGGCCGAAAGGCTGACAATCACATCCTTGATCATGGCTTGATCTCCGCGCTGCCGTATCGCCTGCTACTATGGCGGCACAAGGCCGCGTTGACCAGGAGGCTGAACTCTCGCCGTTCACTTCTTGCTGCCGTCAGCCTTGAACTGGGTGAGATAGGCCCAAAGATCGTTGTTCTGCTGCTCATCCTTGAGGCCCGCGAAGGACATGCGGGTCTCGGGGATCTTGGCCTTCGGGTCCTTGATGTATTCCTTGAAAGTCGCCGCGTCCCAGGTGATGCCGGAGCTCTTGTTGGCCGCCGAATAAACAAAGCCGGCGCCGGTGCCGGCCCGGCGTCCCTCGAGCCCATTGAGGATGGGCCCAACCTTGTTTTTCGCCCCTTCGCCGACCGCATGGCAGGGAAGGCACGATTTCTTGAACACGGCCTCGCCGGCGCCGGCATCCTGAGCGAGCCCGGCTTGCGGCGCCACGGCGAGCCCGACGGCAGCCAAGACCCATGCCTTCATGATCCGGATCCCCACCCCAGCCACGCGTTGCCCAAGCGTCCCCAGGCGCTCGCCGCCAACCGGCGAAAGCAGATGGCGCGGGTATGTGCGCCTGTCAACGGCAGGCGTGCGGCGGTTGCGCTGCCGCCGCGGCGAGTCCTTGATCGAGAAAGCGAGTACACTCGCGTAGTATTTGTGGCGGCCGGGCGGAAGGAATATGAGCCCCGCCGGACCGCGGAGAGACCGTAATGTCGCTAGTCATGCCTGAGCCCGATGCGGCGGTTCTGCGCCGACGCGAGCGGATCGTGGCGTCGCTGCGGGCGATCGTGCCGGGCGAGGGGGTCATCGCCGGCGAGCACGCGATGCGGCCGTACGAATCCGACGGGCTGACCGCCTACCGGCAGTTGCCGATGGTCGTGGTGCTGCCGGAGACGACCGAGCAAGTGGCGCAGGTGCTACGCTACTGCCACGCGGAAGGCATCAAGGTCGTGCCCCGCGGCGCCGGTACCTCGCTGTCGGGGGGAGCGTTGCCGCTCGCCGACGGCGTGCTGCTCGGAATGGCCAAGTTCAACCGCATCCGCGAGATCGATTTCGACAACCGTGTTGCGGTGGTCGAGCCCGGCGTCACCAACCTTGCGGTCACGCGCGCGGTCGAGCATGCCGGCTTCTACTACGCACCGGACCCGTCCTCGCAGATCGCGTGCACCATCGGCGGCAATGTGGCGGAGAATTCTGGCGGCGTGCATTGCCTCAAATACGGCATGACTGCCAACAACGTGCTGGGCTGCGAGATCGTGCTGATCACCGGCGAGATCTTGCGCTTGGGCGGCAAGCATCTCGATGCCGGCGGCTATGATTTGCTCGGCGTCATCATCGGCTCCGAGGGGCTGCTTGGCGTCGTCACCGAGGTCACGGTGCGCATCCTCAAGGCGCCCGAGACGGCGCGCGCCATGCTGATCGGATTCGCGAGCTCGGAGGATGCCGGCGATTGTGTCGGGCGCATCATCGGCTCCGGCATCATCCCGGGCGGGATGGAGATGATGGATGCCCCGGCGATCCATGCGGTCGAGGAATTCGTGCATGCCGGCTATCCGCTCGACGTCGAGGCCTTGCTGATCGTCGAGCTGGACGGGCCGAGCGTGGAGGTCGACCACCTGGTCGCGTGTGTCTCCGACATCGCCGCAAGCTGTCGCGCGACCACGCTCGAGGTATCGGCTGGCGAGGAGGAGCGGCTCCTGTTCTGGGCCGGGCGCAAGGCCGCATTCCCCGCCGTCGGCCGCATCTCTCCCGACTACTACTGCATGGACGGCACCATTCCGCGCGCCAAGCTGCCGCTGGTGCTGCATCGAATGCGCGAGCTGTCGCAAAAGCATGGTCTGCGGGTCGCCAATGTGTTCCACGCCGGCGACGGCAACCTGCATCCGCTGATCCTCTATGATGCCAATCAGCCGGGCGAGCTTGAGAGGGCGGAGGCCTTCGGCGCCGATATCCTTCGGCTCTGCGTTGAGGTCGGCGGCGTGCTGACCGGCGAGCACGGGGTCGGCGTCGAGAAGCGCGATCTGATGCCGGTCATGTTCAATGAGATCGATCTCAATCAACAGCAGCGGCTCAAATGCGCCTTCGATGCGCAGGGGCTGCTCAATCCCGGCAAAGTGTTTCCGACGCTCCACCGCTGCGCCGAGCTTGGCCGGATGCACATCAGCGGCGGGCGCGTGCCGTTCCCCGAAATCCCGCGGTTTTGACGCGTGTCCGCATGAGCGATGTAGCGAGCGCATGTCGGATGGGGATTGCTTCATTCTGCTCGCAATGACAACGCAGGCTCGATGACCGACATCCTCAAGCCGCGTGACCCCAAGGACGTCGAGGCGGCGGTGCGGTGGGCGCTCGCGCAAGGCAAGGCGCTCGAGGTGATTGGGGCCGGCAGCAAGCGCCGGATCGGTCGCCCGAGCCAGACCGATTTAACGCTCGATCTGTCCGCGCTCTCCGGTGTCACGCTCTACGAGCCGGAAGAATTGGTGCTCTCCGCGCGGGCTGGAACGCCGCTCACGGAGATCGAAGCGCTGACGGCGGCCAAGGGCCAGGAACTCGCCTTCGAGCCGATGGATTACGGACCGCTGCTGGGAGGGCCTGCCGGAGCAGGGACCATCGGCGGGGTACTCGCCGCCAATCTTTCCGGGCCGCGGCGAATCAAGGCGGGCGCCGCGCGCGATCATTTTCTCGGGGTCCGCGCAGTATCCGGCCGCGGCGAATGGTTCAAATCCGGTGGCCGCGTGGTGAAGAACGTCACCGGCTACGATTTGTGCAAATTGCTGGCGGGATCATGGGGCACGCTCGCGGCCATGACCGAGGTGACCATCAAGACACTGCCGAAGGCGTCAGGCGAGGAAACGGTGTTGGTGCTCGGCCTCGAGGCGACGACCGCCGTTGCGGCGATGGCGACCGCCATGTGTTCCCCCTGTGATGTATCGGGCGCCGCGCATCTGCCGGCGAACGTGGCGGCGCGCGTTACTGTTGTCGCGGCTGCCGGCACAGCCGTCACGGCGTTGCGCCTCGAAGGCGTTGCGCCTTCGGTCGCCCACCGCAAGCACATGCTGCAGGCGCTGTTGAAATCGTATGGCGCCCTTGAAGAACTCTCCGATGCTGCCTCGCACGCCCTGTGGCTTGCGGTGCGCGACGCGACACCGTTCGCAGCCGCGCGCTTGGGGTCCGAGCATCCCCTCTGGCGCCTCTCGACGACGCCGACCCAAGGCGCCGTCGTCGGCGCAACGATCGCCGCCGAATCGGACGCGGAGCTGCTGTACGACTGGGCCGGCGGCCTTATCTGGGCCGCGCTCCCCGCGCAAGATGACGCCGGCGCCTGCCTCGTTCGCCGCGCGGTCGCCGCGAGCGGCGGCCATGCCACCCTCATTCGGGCGCCGCTCTCGGTGCGCGCGTCGCTCGATGTGTTTGAGCCGCAGCATGCGGCCCTTGCGGGATTGACGAAACGCGTTAAGGAGAGCTTCGATCCGGCCGGCGTGCTGAACCGCGGCCGCATGTATGCAGGCGTCTAGTCGATGCAGACGAAATTCACCCTCGCCCAGCTGGTCGATGCGCAGGTTGCCGAATCCAACCGCATTCTGCGCGCCTGCGTCCATTGCGGGTTCTGCACCGCGACCTGTCCGACCTACGTGCTCCTCGGCGATGAGCTCGATAGTCCGCGCGGGCGGATCTATCTGATCAAGGAGATGCTCGAGCAGGACCGGCCCGCCACCACCGACGTGGTCAAGCATGTCGACCGCTGCCTGTCGTGCCTTGCCTGCATGACCACTTGCCCGTCCGGGGTGCACTACATGCACCTCGTCGACCACGGCCGCGCGCATATCGAGAGTACCTACCGGCGTCCGCTGCACGATCGGGCGCTACGGGCCGTGCTCGCTTTTGTGCTCCCGCATCCGGCACGCCTCTATCGTGCGCTGCAACTCGGCCGCCGGGCCAAGCCGCTGGCGCGGGGCTTGAGCGCAATGGGCCTGCGGCGAATCAGCGCCATGCTCGGTCTCG
This sequence comes from Xanthobacteraceae bacterium, assembly GCA_052148715.1. Taxonomy (GTDB): domain Bacteria; phylum Pseudomonadota; class Alphaproteobacteria; order Rhizobiales; family Xanthobacteraceae; genus JBKQHQ01. The sequence goes on from JBKQHQ010000130.1 coordinate 97,717, forward strand.
TGCCGGCGGCGGCGCCGAGCAAGCCGACGGTCGGCGAACGGCGTGTGGTTTCCCCGCGCGGGCAGCGTTTAGGCCGCGTGGCGCTGCTTAACGGATGCGTCAATCCGGTCGTCGCCCCCTCGATCAATGAGGCGGCAATACGCGTGCTCGTACGGCACGGAATCGAGGTCGTGCTGGCGAAGGACGAAGGGTGCTGCGGCGCCCTCGTGCATCATCTCGGCCGAGTCGAACAGTCCCATGCGGCGGCGCGTGCCAATATCGACGCATGGTGGCGCGAGATCGAAGGCGGGGGGCTCGACGCGATCCTGATCACGGCGTCCGGTTGCGGCACGATGATCAAGGACTACGGCTTCATGCTGCGCACCGATGCGGCCTATGCGGAGAAGGCGGCGCGCATCGCCGCGCTGGCAATGGATGTGTCGGAATACCTTGCGCGCGTGCCGCTGACGGCGCTCGGTCACAGCGAGCTCATCGTCGCGCACCACTCCGCTTGCTCGCTGCAACACGGACAGAAAGTGACACGCGAGCCAAAAGAATTGCTTCTCAAGTTGGGATTTGTTGTTAAAGATGTACCCGAAGGCCATCTGTGTTGCGGTTCGGCCGGGACCTACAACATTTTGCAGCCGGAGCTCGCAAGACGGTTGCGCGATCGAAAGATCACGAATATCGAGAAGGTGCTGCCCGACGTGATTGCTGCCGGCAACATCGGATGCATCACGCAGATCGCCGGCGGCACGGCAATCCCCGTCGTGCATACGATCGAGTTGATCGATTGGGCGACGGGTGGTCCAGCGCCCGAGGCCTTGAAAGGCGAGTGGGCCAAGACCGTGCCGGCGCAGGCGTCGGAGGCGGTGATGTGAGGGCAGGGAGCCAGATCGGCCGGAGTGCCGGTCGGCGTGGTGAGTGCCGGAAGCTTGGCGGCATTGGTCAGGAGAATGATTATGGCGAAGAAGACGAAATCTAAGTCTAAAGGCAAGAAGAGCGCAAAGAAGAAGGCGGTCGTCCGCAAGTCTGCAAGCAAGCGCGCGAAGAAAGCCGTTGCGCGTGGCGGCGCGGCAAAGCGCTCGACCGCGAAAGGGAGCAAAGCTTCGTCACGCAAGTCGGCGAAATCCGCCAAATCTGCCAAGTCATCGAAATCCGCCAAATCCGCTTCGCGCAAAGGCGTCGCGCCGCCTCCGGCCAAGCGCACGCCGGCACGCAAGCCGGCGCCTATGAGTCCACCGCCAACGCTGGAACCTTCTTCACCCCCTCCCGCTTCCTCTTCCGGCTCAAGCCCCGGACTAGGCTCATTGCTTGGGGGTCTCGGCGTGCCTTACGGCGGCCACAGGAGCGATGATGGCGAAAAGAACGGCTCGTAAGACCGGGAAAAAAGGCGGCGCAAAAAAAGGCCCCAAGAGCACGAAAGGCTCCGCTAAGGCCGCGGCGAAGCGGGGCGTCGCGGGGCCGCGTGGAGGGGCCAAAGGCCGGGCCAAGAAGGCCGCCAAGCGTGCCGTCGCGTCGAAGTCTGCCACGAGCCGGGCCGCGCAGACGGCGCGGGGAAAGACCGACGGTGGGGGCAAGAGAAGCTCCCGGGCGAACAACGGCAGGGGACTGGGCGGCAGCAAGGGTCTCGGCCAAGCGCGCAAGACGGTGAAGCACGCTGCGCGAAGCGCAGCCGGTGCAGCCCCGCCGGTAGATCCAGCCAAGCGTGCGAGACGCGCGGTACGTCCGTTCGGCCGCGCCGGGGTGCCGACGTCCGGGGCGCCCGCCGAAAAGCGAGCGGCGGCGCGTTCGGTCGCGTCTTCGCGGGAACAGTCGCCGACGTTCAAGCCCGCATCCCCGCTACGCGATCGTCGCGTTCGTTCCGAACGTTCTCATGCCTCCGGTGGGCGCGTACGCGCGCGCGTGGCGCCGCCTGCCGTTTCGGCGGCAGGCATCGACATCAAGGGAACCATGGGGCCGCGCTATGAGGAGATCCTGACGCCGGCGGCGTTGGCATTCCTCGGCGAACTGCATCGCCGGTTCGACGCCAAGCGCAAGGGCATCTTGGCGCGGCGGCACGAGCGGCAGATGCGCTTCGATGCCGGCGAGCTGCCGGATTTCCGTGCCGAAACCCGAGACATCCGCGAGCGGGATTGGACGGTCGCACCGATCCCCGCGGACTTGCTCGACCGCCGCGTCGAGATCACGGGACCGGTCGACCGCAAGATGATCATCAATGCGCTCAACTCCGGCGCGACCCACTACATGGCGGATCTCGAGGACGCCAATTCGCCGACCTGGTCAAACAATCTGGAAGGCCAGATCAATCTGAAGGATTTATGGGAGGACCGGATCGGGTTCACCGATCCGGTCACCGGCAAATCCTACACGGTCAAGGACGATCCGGCGGTCCTGATCGTGCGGCCGCGCGGCTGGCACCTCGTCGAGGAGCATCTCACGGTAGACGGCGAGCCGATCGCCGGGGCGCTGTTCGATTTCGGCCTCTACTTCTACCACAACGCCATGACGCTTATCGGCCGCGGCACTGCTCCCTACTTCTACCTGCCGAAGCTTGAGGCCTATGAGGAGGCAAGGCTGTGGAACGAGGTCTTCCTCTTCGCCCAGGAATGCCTGGGCATTCCGGCCGGCACCATCAAGGCAACGGTGCTCATCGAAACGCTGCCGGCGGCGTTCGAGATGGACGAGATCCTCTTCGAATTGCGCCAACACATCGTCGGCCTGAACGCCGGCCGGTGGGACTACATCTTCTCCTTCATCAAGAAGCTCGCCAATAATCCGCACTACGTGCTGCCGGACCGTGGCGAAGTGGTGATGGGCAAGGCGTTTCTCGGCGCCTATGCGGCGCTGTTGGTGAAGACCTGCCATCGGCGCGGCGCCTTTGCCATGGGCGGCATGGCGGCGCAGATTCCGGTGAAGAACAATCCCGCGGCCAACGAAATCGCCTTCGCCAAGGTGCGCGCCGACAAGGAACGCGAGGTCCGCGAGGGTCACGACGGGACCTGGGTTGCGCATCCCGACCTGGTTCCGGTCGCCAAGCAAGTGTTCGACCGCTTGATGCCGCAGCCGAACCAGCTCAATAATCTGCGTGCGAATGTCGAGGTCTCGCGGGCCGATCTGCTGCGTGTCCACGAAGGGACCAAGACCGAGCAGGGTTTCCGCCTCAACATTCGCGTCGGCGTGCAATACATCGAGGCGTGGTTGCGCGGGCGCGGCGCGGTGCCGATCTACAATCTGATGGAGGATGCGGCGACCGCGGAGATCTCCCGCGCACAGATTTGGCAATGGCTGAAATACGGCGCCGAGCTGGAAAACGGCATCACGGTCACGCCGCGCTTCTTCGAGCAGGCGCTCACCGAAGAGATGGAGCGCGTGAAGGCGGAGATCGGGGCGCAGGCATATGCCGAAGGACGGTTCCCGGAAGCCATCGACCTGTTCCGGAAGCTTTCCCTGGCGCCCGACTTCGTGGATTTCCTCACCATTCCGGCCTATAAATTGATCGTGTGACACCCACTTGCATTGATTGCCCGCACGCCAGCATTTTCTGGAAAGTTGACAGCGGTTTCCCGTCCGAAAATGCCCCAAAGCCAGTAAGGACCCGCTTCCGTTGCGAGCGGAACGCAAGCAGGCCTTCGTTATGGCGTTGTCTGAGTGACCGCAGCGGCCGAGGTCGTCGGGCTCGGTCGGCAGGCCGGCGCGAAAATCATCCGTCCACTTAGATCAAGGGGCGCTCGTGCGCAAAAAAGGCTTCACAAGACGCAGATGGCTGCAGGGGCTCGGAACGGCGATCTTGGCGCCGGCCCTTCTGGTCGGTGCGCGAGCGAGTCGGGGCGCGGCGCTACCGCAACTGCCCAACCTCTCAGCCGACGACGCGCTCCTGCTCGGGCCTGCGGACCCGCGGTTCGATCAGTATGAGGTGGCCTACAATCGCCGCACGATGATCGAGCCGCAGCTGCGCGCGCTGACCAAGACGCCGGCGGCCGTGGCGGCGATGGTCGACTGGGTGCGCACCAACCGCCTTCCGTTTGCCTTGCGCAGTGGCGGCCACTCCTACGAGGGCCTCTCGCAAAGCCAGGGCGTGGTGATCGACACGAGGCTTATGAACGGCATCAGCCTCGACGCCGGCAATCGCACCGTCACGGTCGGGGCGGGGACGTCGCTTGGCGATCTCTATAAATTCATCGGGCAGCGCGGCTTTGCGCTTCCGGCCGGAAGCTGCCCGACCGTCGGTATCGCGGGGCACAGTCTGGGCGGCGGCTATGGTCTCTTGGCGCGCCCGTTCGGCCTGTCCTGCGACAGCCTGTTGTCGGTCGAGCTCGTCGATCCGCAAGCGCGGCTCATTGTGTGCGATCGCAAGCAGAACGCCGATCTATTCTGGGCTTGCCGGGGCGGCGGCGGGGGCACCTTCGGGGCCGCCACGAGCTTTCGCTTTCGCGTACAACCGTTGCGCCGAGTCGTCGTGTTCAGCGTGTCGTTCGTGGTCGCACCCGATCGCGCCGCCAAGCTTTTCGAGGCGTGGCAACGCTGGGCTCCGCATGCGCCCGACGCCATCACGTCCGTCCTCAAGATCAGCAAGCTGTCCGACGAAACAATCGCGGTTCACTGCGCCGGCCAATCGGTCGGTCTCGTGAGCGAGGTGCGCAATGAATTGAAGGCGCTCCTCGGAGTCGAAGGGCCGGTGCGGCCGCCGGACATCCGTGCCAGATCGTTCCTGCAGGCAGTCGACCATTTTTCCGGAGGCTGGGACTACGAGTCGAAGTATTCGAAAGGCAAATCGGATTTCATTTTGTCACCGCTCGGCAGTGACGGGATCGCGGCACTCATCGACGCGGTGCAGCGTATCCCCGCCAACGAGATGGTTGCGATCTGCGACGCCTATGGCGGAGCGATCGCCCGTCCCGCGCCGAGCGACACCGCCTTTGTGCGCAGGGCGGGCGCTCTCTACTGCATCCAATACTATTCGAGCTGGCAGCAGTCTTCGGAAACGGCCCAGCGCGTGCACGATGCGCGGATCGCCTACAATGCGATGCGGCCCTACGTTTCAGGCGCCGCCTATGTGAACTATTGCGATCTCGACCTGACCGATTGGGCCGAGGCCTATTGGGGGCCGAACTTGCCGCGGCTCAAGCAGATCAAGTCCGCTTTCGATCCCGGCAACGTCTTCCGCCATGCGCAGAGCATCGGCGACTAACGCTAATCCCGGCGGATCACTTCTTGCGGCCAATCAGGATGCCGACGAGCATTGCGAGGGTGAGGGCGCCGACTAGCTGCTCGCGCGAGCCGCTGCGCACAAATTCGGTCGCGGTGTTGATGGCCTCGTCGCTGGCGGCTGCCGCCTGCGTCGTGATGCGATGGGCAAGCACGTCGAGCAAGTCCGCATCGGCCGGCGGAGGCGGAACCGACCCTGACAAGTCCCGGGGAGAGGAAGCCGGCGGTTCCGAGGGCGGCGGTTCGGCTGCCCGCGGCCGCGGCTTGGGCGAAGCGCTCGATCGCCCGTGCGTCGCGGCGAGCCTGAACATCAGCCCAGCGAGCACCGCGGTGATGACCCCAACGACTGCCAAGCCAACCAATGGGCCGTGCTCGCGGTCCACCCAAATGAATATCGCCGTGAGGACGATCGCGACGGTCGCCAGCGCCGCAATCAGCCCGCCGAGCGCAAAGCCGAGCGTCAGGCCGGTTTCCTGAACTTGCCGCTCGATCCGCGACGATGCCTGCTCGGTGACCTCCTCCACATGCATTTTCAGCCGGGAGATTTGCTGTTGGAGATCGATCCCCAACAGCCGCAGCAACGTCTGCACCATCAGTTGCGGCCCCGCGTCATCATGCCGATGACGATCCCCGCAAGGAGGGCGGCGGCCAGCGCCCCGAGCGGATTCTTGCGCGCCGTGGCCTCGAGCTCCGAGGCCAGTGTCTTGGCTTGATCCTTGGCCGAGCCGGCGATCTCGGCCCCCGCATCGGCAATGGAGCTCGCCGCGGAGCCGACCTCTTTCACGACCGAGTGGCTGACGCTGCTCATCGTGCGGGCCGCTTCGCCGCCGATTTCCGAAACAAACGCCGATAGGGTCTCCTGCATCTTCGTCATGTCGGCCCGCAGCCTCGCGAGATCCTCCGCCAGGCTGTCGCCGGCCGCGTGCGCCGAACCGGCGATGTTGGACCGGCCCCGATCAATGGCATCGCCAACGTCATTCCTCAGCGACTCGGCAGAATTCTGCAGCGTCTGGCCGAGCGGCTGCGCCGACGACCGCGGCGATGAAGACCCGTAGGCCTGGTTGCTGGATGTGTCTGCGCTCATGATGATGTCCTGCTGAGAAGGTCAATTGGCACAATGCCCTCTTTCGCCTGCTTGTGTCTTTGCGCTGCGTCAAGGGCGTCGAAGACGAGGCTATGTTCGTCAACTCGCGAACCCGCATTTGGTGCCGGCAAGCGGCCGAGTCCCTCCGCGGCGCAGGCTCGGGCGGCGTAGGCCGGGCCAATGAACTCAGCCGATTATGGCATGGCAGGGGGCTCGATGCTCGCAGTTGACCTGCCCGTTTGCGAGACGCTCTTGCGAAAATACATTAAATTACAGCGGCTTGGCGGCCGGCCCGGACCCCAATATGCAATCTTAGCTTTTGTGGTTTGTAATAATGTTTGTAGCTCGCGGCGACGGCCCGCACGGATACTCCAATAGGCTCCGATCCCGCCATTGTCGACACAGCGAAGGCCGCCCTGGGGGAGGGGAGCCAACCCCGACAGTCAGGCTCGGACGCGGAAGGCCCAAACGACGAGTCCGACACCCTGCGCGAGGAGGAGCACGCCGAACACGAGCGGCACCGCCAGCGCCGCCGCAATCGGCGAGCCGAGAAGCAGCAGCCCAATCAGAATATTGACTGCGCCCAGGATAAACGACCCGGTTCCGCCGCCTTTGGATCCGGCGATGATATCGATCAGGCCCATGACCAGCCCCTCCACGCCGAGCACGATCACAAGCACGGTCGGCACGGTCAGCGCGGCAAGCAACGGATGGCGCAAGACGAGGAGCCCGGCGAGAAGCCCGATGATTCCCGTGAGGAGCGACCAAACCCAAGGAACCGATCGATCCTGGAACATCCGCACCAGCGCCAGCACCCCAATGATGAGCCAGTAGATGCCCAGGAAGGGAATCAGCGCCAAGAGCGTCGCACCGGGGGCAGTGATAAACATGAGGCCCAGAATGATTGCCGCGATCCCCTGGAGCAAGCTGAGCCACCAGGTACCGGGTCGTTGCGTCGACACCGCCATCGTAGTCATGACATCCGTCTCCTTGGTACGTCTTGGGTAACGCGCACCCGTCAGGCTAAGCGCATCACGGATCAACAAACCTGCCCGCGTCGCTGCCTCCGTCCGTCCTAGTCGATGATGTGGTAGCCACCATCGACGTAAAGCGTTTCCCCGGTGATGAGCCGCGCGCCGTCGAGCGCGAGGAAGGCGGTCGCAATGCCGACATCGTCAATGCTCACGAGGCTGCGCGCCGGGGCCTTTTCTTGGGCTTTCGCCAGCAGTTCGTCGAATTCCGGGATTCCAGAGGCCGCGCGGGTCGCGAGTGGCCCCGGAGAGATGGCGTGAACGCGGATGCCCTTCGGGCCGACCTCTGCCGCGATATAGCGCACCGCGCTCTCAAGGGCTGCTTTCGCCACGCCCATGACGTTGTAGTTCTCCACTACCATGCAGCTGCCGTAATAAGTCATCGTGAAGAGCGTCCCGCCCTTCGTCATCAACGGCTCGGCGAGATGCGCCATCCGGATGAACGACCAGCACGAGACCTCCATGGTGGTGAGGAAGCCGTCCCGTTGCACGTCGATGACTCGGCCCTGCAGGGCTTCCCTGGGTGAGAACGCAATCGAGTGAAGGAGGAAATCAAGCCGTCCCCAATCCTTCTCGATTCTTGCAAAAACCCCCTCCATCTCCCCGGGCGCGCGCACGTCCAATGGCATGAGGAGCGGCGCTTCAAGCTCCCGGGCAAGCGGCTCGACATATTTCTTCGCTTTCTCATTCAAATAGGTGACGGCAAGCTCGGCCCCCAGGGCTCGGAATGCCTTGGCGCAGCCCCAGGCGATCGATTGCTCGTTGGCGATACCGACGATGAGACCCCTACGGCCTTTGAGCAGCACTTTGGTATCCGGCAATGCAGGAATCGTCATAAGACTGTCTCACATGTTCGCTGGCGAAGTGCGTGACCTGAAAGCAGCGTGAGCGTGTGGCGTGCGATCATCCCCTCCTCGTTGGTCGGCACGACGTAGACCGGCACACGGCTCTGCGGCGCCGATATCATTGGCGCGTGAGCGGCGTTTGCAGCGGGATCGAGCACCGCTCCGAGCCAGGCGAGCTGCGCGGTGACGCGCGCGCGCACGAGGGCGGAATTCTCGCCGATGCCGGCCGTGAAGACGAAAGCGTCGATGCCGCCGAGTGCAGCCGCTAGCATTCCGGCGTGCAGCCCGATCCGATAGACGAAGTAGTCGATTGCAAAGGCAGCGCGAGGATCATCACTGCTCTCGAGCACTCGCATGTCGTTACTGATGTCCGACAGACCTTTTAGGCCGCAGTCGTGATAGAGGAGATCCTGAACGGCAGCGGCGGTCATGCCTTTGTCGGCGATTAGATGAAGCACGACGCCGGGATCGAGCTGGCCCGGCCGCGTTCCCATCGGCAGCCCGTCGAGGGCGGTGAAGCCCAACGTGCTTTCGATGCTGCGTCCGCTCAGAAGCGCACACATGGAGGCCCCACTGCCCAAGTGAGCGACGATCACCCGTCCGGCGGCGATCTCGGGCGCGAACTGCCGCAAACGATCTGCAACATACTCGTAGGATAGGCCGTGGAATCCATAACGCCGAATTCCTTCGGCGTGGAGCCGGTGTGGAATTGCATAGCAGTCGGCCAAAGCACCGTGGCCGCGATGAAATGCCGTGTCGAAGCAGGCAACCTGCGGCAGCTCCGGAAAGCGGGCCAGCATGGAACGAATGGGCGCGAGATTGTGCGGCTGATGCAGCGGCGCCAATGGAACGTATCGCTCGAGGCGCGCGAGCACCTCTTGATCGACCAGCACCGGTCGGTGGTAATCCGGGCCGCCGTGGACGACGCGATGGCCTATCGCCACCGGATCGATGCGGTGCTCGTCCCGCAACCACGCCCCCGCGGTCGCCAGCGCCGTCGCCACGTCGCGTACTGTCTCCGCGTGATAGGTCCGCTCAACCAAGACGGTTCCGTTGGCGGTGCTCGCGCGCAGCTTCGGTCGGCCGCCAATACCGTCCATCTGACCCTTGATCTGGCACGCCGGACGGGCGCCCGGCTCGACCGCGAATGCCTGAAACTTCACGCTCGACGAGCCGGCGTTGACGATAAGGATCGTATCCATAGCAGTCACTGCACGATGCTCGCCTCTGTCAGAAAAGTAATACTCTTCAGCAGAATGGACGCCCTGTTGTGTCGAATTTGGCGCCAAGCCTAGGGCTGGAATATTGGAAGTTGTGTTACCCGGAACGCTCGAGGTTTTCGTTTTATTGTCATAAGTTGATGTGGATGAATTGCGCTGGTTCAAGAGTGCCGCGCCTCACGCCGGAATAATTCGAAACGACATCGTCATTTGCCTGGCACTGGCTGTGACCCTCGGCGCATTGTTTGGAACGCATTAAGGCGACGTTCACTTTGGATGCTCGAAATATTGATTGTGGGTGCCGTATGACCCGCGGTGCGATAGCATGCTCATCGACAAGCTAAATTCGTCGCCGAGGTCATTGATCGAAGCCCAAGAGGAATTCTTGGCGGCGTTTGAGCAGGCAATGGCATTGAGCTCATGACTTCCGACCGCTGTTCGTGGTGGCGGCGTTCATAGAGTCGAAGGACCGCAACCCGAATGGAAGGCTGGGCGCGACGAACCGGAGAGGCAAAACGAATACGCCTCTGGTTGATCCCGATGATATATGTCGGTGCGAGCGTGGTTGGTGGGCTTTTTCTGCCGCGGCTCGAGCATGCATATTTCGGCTCTTACACACTTAGTCTGTCAGTTACGTCGGCGCAGGCGTACCTTTCGGCCGTGGCGTCCGGCATGATGGCGCTCACCGGTATTGTGTTCTCCATCGCCTTTGTGATGGTGCAGTTCAGCGCTATTGCTTATTCACCTAGGCTGGTGCTCTGGTTCGCCCGTGATCGCACGCTGTTTCATTCCCTGGGAATTTTCGTCGCCACATTCATCTATGCGCTTGGCACCCTGGCCTGGATCGACCGGGGGGGGGCCGGGACAGTGCCATTGTTCTCCTGCGTTCTGGTGGCAGCATTGCTGACTCTCAGCGTTCTCCTTTTTTCTCGCCTCGTGCAGCGCTTGAGCGATCTTCAGATCACCAATGTGCTTCACATGATCGGCGACAAGGGCCGTCAAGTCATCCGCGAGATGTCGCAATTCACTGATGAACAGCGAGCTCTTGTGGCAAGAAAAGGCACGAGGCCTATCGACAAGACCCATCTTGGGCCAATCAGCCAAAGCCTAAAATACTCGGGCGATCCGCGCAGCGTCGTTAAGTTCGATATCGGTTCCTTGATCAGACAGGCAAGGCAAGCGGATGCGGTGATCGTGATGGCATGTGCCGTCGGTGATACCCTTGTCGAAGATGCCTTGCTGTTGTGCGTTCACGGCGGCCGAGAGCAGATCTTACGAAACTCGCTGCAGCAGGCTGTCCACCTAGACACCGAACGTACATTTGAGCAAGACCCGAAATATCCGATTCGTCTCTTGGTCGATATCGCGATCAAAGCTCTGTCTCCGGCCATCAATGATCCAACAACCGCAGTTCAGGCGATCGATCAGATCGAGGATCTTCTCCGCCGGCTGGGCCGATGCGGAAGCGGCGCGGACTATGCCTTGGACGACAGTGGGGACGTTCGTATTATTTTTCCCACGCCGACCTGGGAAGATTACCTGGCCCTCGCATTCGACGAGATCCGCCAATTTGGCGGGGGTTCGATTCAAGTCATCCGCCGCCTGCGCTCAGCTCTGCTGGGACTAACCGAATCGGTCGTCGGCGTCGACCGAGTCGAAACTGTAAGAAAATACTTGTTGCACCTCGATCTTGCCATTGAGCATTCGCCTTTCGATGCGGACGATCGGGCGATGGCTCACCTGGAGGATCGTCAGGGACTGGGGCTGAGCCGCGGGCGGGTGGAGCCGCTTGGCCCCGCGGGCGTGGGGGTGTTGCGGGTCGCGGGCACGGTCATCGCCGAGCGCGCGGTCGATCCGGCAGGGATTGGGCGTTAGGTGAGAGTTCGAGCATCAAATCGCCCTGTCCGGGACTCCTACGATCCGGTCGCGACTGTCAATGCAGCGTGCGCAGTGCCACGGCCGGCCCCTACATTGATACGACCGAAACTGAAGACCCCGAGGGCCGCAGCGATCGCCGGCATCCTTTTTTCCGCTCTGTTGTTTGCGGCGTTTTGGTTGCTGCGCATTTCAATACCGGCTGACCCGCTGGAACCGGGAGCATGGCTCCGCGCCAACTCTAGAACCGTCACTCTCGCCCTCAATTTGGTGCCGTTTGCGGGGATTGCCTTCCTGTGGTTCATCGGGGTCGTGCGCGACAGACTTGGCGAGCTGGAGGATCGTTTCTTCGCGACCGTGTTTCTTGGCAGTGGCCTGTTGTTCCTGGCGATGCTATTTACCGCCGCAGCGCTGGTCGGCGCGATCATCCTGGCCTTCGATGCGGCGCCGCAGACGTTGATCAACTCAGCGACATTCCATTTCGCGCGCGCTGCGGCGTACAATATTGTCAATATATACATGATCAAAATGGCGGGCGTGTTTATTGTTATCACGTCGACGGTGGCGATCTACACGGGGCTTGCCCCTCGGTGGATCGCCCTTCTTGGCTATATCTTGGCGTTGTTTCTTCTTTTTGGCGGCGACTATATTGATTGGATCTTTGTAGTCTTTCCGTTGTGGGTTTTGTTGGTCAGCCTTCACATTCTTATCGGTAATCTTTATCGCGCACCTTGGACAGAGGGCGGCTAGGACCTCAAGGCTGCATTTCCGAATTATTTTCAGAGGCCGCAAGCTCCGCCTCGGTAGCCTCGACAACTTGCCCGACGGACACGCCGGGTGCCGTTTCCAGGAGCGTTGCGCGGCCGTCGGGAAACGCGATCACCGCCAGCTCGGTCACAAGCAGGTCGATGGATCGCACCGAGGTCAGCGGCAGTGTTAGTTTCTTGACGATCTTCGGTTTGCCCTTGGCGGTGTGCTGCATGGCGACGATCACGCGCTTCGCGCCGGTCACCAGATCCATTGCTCCCCCCATGCCGGGGACCATTTTTCCGGGGATCATCCAATTGGCGAGCAGCCCCTGCGCGTCGACCTGGAGGCCGCCGAGTACCGTGATGTCAACATGGCCGCCGCGAATAAGGCCGAATGACATTGCACTGTCGAATATGCAGGCACCGGGCAGCGCGCTCACCGGCCGTCCGGCCGCGTCGGTGAGGGTCGGGTGCGCCATACCTTCTTCCGGGACCGGTCCTGTCCCAATCAGACCATTCTCAGACTGAAAGAATACATTGATTCCCTTGGGTACGTAGTTCGCCACCAAGGTGGGAATGCCGATCCCCAGATTAACGAGCATCCCCGACCGAAGTTCGTGAGCGATGCGTCTGGCGATGACAGATTGTGCGTCCATTGTCTTCAGCCCCTGGCGACCAGGTAGTCGACGAGCGGGGCGGGCGTCACAACGTGATCGGGCGCGATGACGCCGACCGGCACGACGTGGTCGGCAGTCACGATGACGGTGTCCGCGGCCATCGCGATCACTGGATTGAAATTGCGCGCAGTGAGGGCGTAGGACAGGTTGCCGAGGTAGTCGGCAAGGAACGCATGAATGAGTGCGAAATCGGCGCGTAGTGCAGTCTCGAGGAGATAGCTCTTCCCATCTATCTCGATTCGGCGCTTGTTTTCCTCGACAACGGTGCCGACGCCGGTCGGAGTGAGCACGCCGCCGAGCCCGAAACCGCCGGCCCGGACGCGTTCGATGAGCGTGCCTTGCGGCACAAGATCGACCGCGATCTTTCCATTGATCATTTGCTGCTGTGTCTCAGGATTAAGGCCGATGTGGCTGGCGACAGCCTTGTCGACGAGCCCCGAGCTGATCAGCTTGGCGATACCCCTCCCAGGCATCGCCGTATCGTTCGCAATAACCGCTAGACTACGCTTGCCCTGGCGCACAAGTTCATCGATCAAGCGTTCGGGAGTTCCCACGCCCATGAATCCGCCGATCATCAGGCTTGCTCCATCCGGAATTAGAGCGACGGCATCTTCAACCGAAATGCTTTTCATCGCCGATAGCTCCGGGTTCCGGAAAGCGCGAGGACGGAATCAATCGGGTGAGATCGAGCGGCCGATGGAGCGTGGCCCGTGAGATATCTCGCTCGCGCCGCGTGACCATGCCCATCGCAGTCATGCCGCCGGCAAGGCCAGGGCGCGGCGGCGTGCATCGGCATAGATCACAGCAGCGGCGCAGGATGCCATCCGGGCGCGCACGGAGTCCGCGCGCGAGGTCAGCACGATAGGAACCCGCGCTCCGAGCACGATGCCGGCGGCATCTGCCTTCGCCAAAAAGATGAGATTCTTCGCCAGCATGTTTCCCGCTTCTAGATCCGGCACGACGAGGATCTGCGCCCGGCCGGCGACAGGAGATTGGATCCCTTTGATTCTCGCAGCCTCCGGATCGATGGCGTTGTCGAAGGCAAGCGGTCCGTCGAGGAGACCGCCGGTGATCTGGCCGCGGTCGGCCATCTTGCACAGCGCTGCGGCCTCGATCGTCGAGGGGATCTTGGTGGTCACGGTTTCCACAGCCGACAGCAAGGCGACCCTCGGCGTCCCCAACCCGACTTGCGTATGGAGGTCGATCGCGTTCTGCACGATGTCGCGCTTGCAGTCGAGGTCGGGAACAATGTTGATCGCGGCGTCGGTGATGAACAGGGTTTCCGCGTAGCTCGGTACACCCACGACGAATACGTGGCTGATCCTTCGTGCCGTGCGCAGCCCCGTGGCAGAGGACGTCACACTCCGCATCAGCTCGTCGGTGTGCAGGCTGCCTTTCATCAGCAACTCGCCCTTTCCCTCGTGGATCAGCTGGACGGCCTTGGCCGCCGCGGCCTCGCTGTGGGTGACGTCGACGATCTCAAATCGCTCGATGTCGAGGCCATGTTGCTGGGCGGTTGCGGCGATCTTGGTTGCCGGGCCGACGAGCACCGGATTGATGATGCCGGACTCCGCTGCTTCGACGACACCGCGGAGAGAAGTCTCGTCGCACGGATGCACCACCACGGTCGTTGCAGGCGGGACCTGCTTGGCGCGCGCCAGGAGGCGCTCGTATTTGGCGTGGGGAGCATGCCCGCGTCCACCGATTTGTTGGATCGTCATAGCTCGATCTCCCACAACACTCGAAATTGGCCGCCGGCTGCGTGGTTACGATGCTTTGCCTTTCGTTCTTTCGACCTTCTTGGCGTGCGGAGCTTCGCTCAAGCTGGGGCTGGCGGCTCCGGCCGCATCCACTCCGAACAGCCGCGCCACCAGGGCGAGGCGCTCGGCGGCCCCGCCGGCGATTTCCCCGCTCGCGCTCAGAATGTGGCGGATCGCCGCAAAGGCCTTGCGCCGGTCCTCGGCTTCAGGCGGCAGCAAATGTGGAATAGCGGCGAGCGACGCCTCAGGATCCAAGAGCAACATGAAGAACTGCTCGCGCGCCATGGTCTTGAATTGCGAGAGCGTCATCCGCGGCCGGTCGTCCATCAACCGCAAGCTGCGCAACGCCTGCACGCCGCGCTCATCGACGCTTCCTCTGGCGAGGCCGACATAGATTAGTCCGCGGACAGCGCATTCCGGCAGTCCGCCTGTGGCGATGCGCGACTTTATCTCGGCGATGCGGGCTTGCAGCAGCTCACGATGCAGCGGAGATTTTCCGGCTTTCCGCAGGGGAGCCGTCGAGGCCCGATCAAGACCAACGGCGGCTTGCAGCAGCGGCGATCCATAGACTAACAGGAACGTCCACTCCTCAAAGCTATCGCGCATGTCGCGCCAAGCGTCGAGCGCCCAGACGATTTGTCGGGAGACGGCTTCCTGGGCTTCCACGAACGGGTTGTCGGCGCCGGCCGGCTTGCGGTTCTCGCGCACCCGCTTTGCCGCCGCCTCCAGCGGCCCAATCAGCGGATTTGCGCCCGCGAACATCTGGTATTGCAGCCGCAGTGGATGGAACTGCCGGAGACACGCGGCGGCTGCGGGCGGGACTAGGGCGCGGACGATCGGTTGAACCAAGGTCCGGTAGAGCGAAAGGTTGACCTCGGATACGCGCGCGGCGGCGCCAAAACGGCGTTCATCGGCCGCGTCATTGCCGCCGAGTGCCCGGATATCATTTAGGGTTCGCGGCTCGCACCGCATCACCCAATCGCCGAGCACAAGATCCGGGTTCGCGGTATCATCGGTTTTCGCCTCGAACGTTGCCTCATAGAGGCCTGGCGGCAACATATCGATCAGGTCGATGTTGCCGGAGAACTCGCTGTGCTGCTTTCGCGCGACCGCCCCGGAGACAAAGATTCCGAGGTGACCGACGCCATCGTGGATCGCATAAACTATGGTCTGTCCGTATGATCGAATCTCATCGACGTCGTCGTAAAGATCGAGAATCCAACCCAGGGCCTGCTGCGGCGGCGTGATATTGTCGCCGCGGGAGCAAAACACCACGATCGGCGTGCGGATGTTACGCAGGTCAATCGTGGTCCCGTCGGAGGCGCAAATCTTACCGGCTGCAAGATTGTTGCCGACGAACAGCTCATCGACGATGTACTGGATTTCCTCGGCATTCAGGTTGACATGTCCGCCCCACCAGCGCTCGAAATCGAGATAACGTTGGGCCTCGGTGTCGATCTTTGCATAGAGATTGTATTGCTTGGTCCAGAGCGTATTCGACGGGTTCAAATTCTCGAAGTTTTGCACCAGCCAGCCGCCGTCAAACTTGCCCGCGCCGAGATCGCTCGTCAGTGCGGTCAGCCAGCTGCCCCCGAGCAGACCTCCCATGTAACGCAGGGGATTTGTGCCGTGCACTCCGGCCCAATAGGACAACGGCGCGCCGGCGATGATGATGGGGCCGAACAGCTCTGGACGCATCGCGGCGAGCATCATTACTGCCCACCCGGCTTGGCAGTTCCCGATGACGCAGGGCTTGCCGTCGGCCTGCGGATGTAGCGCGATCACCGTTTCCAAGAAGACGGCTTCAGCCCGAGCGATGTCCCCGATGGTCTGCCCGAGCATCGGTTCCGGCAGGAAGCCCACGAAATAACAGGGATGCCCGGCCTTGAGGGCCACACCGATCTCGCTGTCGAACTTGAAACCGCCGATCCCGGGGCCATGCCCGGCGCGGGGGTCGACCACCACGAAGGGGCGACGGGTCAGGTCAATCTCTACTCCGGGCGGCGGCACGACCCGCACCAGCCCGTAGTTTACCGGCCGGTCGAGCGTTCGGCCGTCCGCTACGAGCTCCACGGCGTAATCGAGCACATGCGGCGCGGTCTCGGCCAGATGCTCTTGGTACTGATCGCCACGTTGCCGCATCACGTCCCAAAACAATACGCCGCGCTGGGCAGCATCGATCATGTACTCGGCCATCTGGCTGAAGAGTCCAAATGATCCCGCAGCGCTCCCGGTCGGGGATTGATTTTGATTAGTCGACATGTCTCGCCCTCCTTGCACGTCACCTATTCACGTTTCTGCGGCACGCGCCCCCTCGCCGAGCGGGTATTGCAGACGAGCTCGATCGCCGCAACCATCCGTATCAATGCTTGTTGGCAAGCTTAGCGTTAAAATATGAAAAGTGGTGTTACCATAAATATTCCCTTTTTGTTAGATTTCGACAAGTCGATATGGTTGTATTGATCAAATTCGAGCATTCCGTTTTGCACGAAAATAATTGTGGTAGAATTATCAATTCGGCGGCCGGTATTTTTGAGTGGAGGTAACAATGAGCGCGGACGTCGATGAGTTGCTGCCGACGGCGAAGGACCTGATGAAGGAGCTCGCCCTAGTCGAAGCCGAGAAGGCGGCTGCCGCAACGCGCAAGCAGACCGCGCTTGAGGCGGAGAAAAGGGCCTGGATCGAGCAACTGACCAAGCCCTCGGATGTATCCGATGAAGAGGGGATCAAGCGCGGCCTGAACCTTATCCGGCGAGCGGTCAGCGCCGGTCTGACCGAAGTTCAGGTCTATCGCTTTCCCAATGTGCTGTGCACCGATCGCGGTCGTGCGATCAATCAGATGGAGCGAGGCTGGGAAGAGACCTTGACCGGCATTCCGAAAGAGATCCACCAGCTATGGTACAAGTATTTCCGTCCGCGCGGTTACAAGCTCACGGTCCAGATCGTTGATTTCCCCGGCGGGATGCCTGGCGACGTCGGCATGACCTTGAGCTGGGGCTAAACGCGCCACTGGACACTTCTCGTGGCCATAGGCTGCGGCGCGGCGATCCTGGCGTGGATGACGCACGGCGATCGCTGTTTTGTTCGCCGAAGCGATCTGACCGTTGCCTTCGTTCTTGCGTGACTCTCTGTGGTTGTTGTTCGGAGGCTAGTAGTGCGTCCCTGCAGCGCCAGGAATGCGGGCGCCCGATGCGATCCACCGGTCATAGGTCTGAAGCCTCAGTCCGATCTTGTGATAAAAGACCTTCAGGTAACCGTCCCGGCCTTGTGCGACCGCCTCGGGCATGATTGCTTGCAGTTCTTGGGCGATAACGCCGACATAGGCTTTGTCGCTGCCGCTATAGGCGAAGCGATAGAAGCCAACGCCATTGCCGAGACGACCGAGAAGGGTGATGTCGTGCTTAAGCCTGACATCGGACCGCCGCCCGCCGCGGCCTCCTCGGAAACCGCCGCCCGCAAAATGGACGCCTCCTGCGCGCGCAAAGCTGCGGCGACTGATGCTACCGACGCTCGCATGTCTGCGCTGGGGATGCAGGTTGGCTCTGGCGTGGGTCTTCCCAAAGGCGCTGCCGCGGTTCCGGGCGGTAGCGTGCCTATTCAGAGCACGATCGCCCACGCTTGAACGGCCGGCCAGTCCGTGATGCCCGACCCTGGCGTGATCCGCGCCGGGCCGGAGCACCTGCTGGCCGCCGCGGCCACGAAAGTCCAGCCGACCGGCACCACCTGCTCGAACATTGTTCCCGAATCTCTGTTGCACGAACGCATTATTGTATCTAACTCCGTGACGATGCACCGGATTGTGCTGCCAGCGTGTATTTCTGGCCCTTGATGAAGCGGCGCTGGCGGCCCCCGAGCCGGGCATACTCGCGCTTGCGAACCTCATCCAAGGCCTCACCCAGATGGCGGATGACATGGAACTTGTCGAACAAAATCGCCGCTTGCGGTGCATGTGCATTCGTCGCCAAACGGAAAGGTTTCCACATGTCCATGACGGCAAGGCGAATGCG
>JBKQHQ010000131.1:0-20200 GCA_052148715.1 Xanthobacteraceae bacterium
CGCGGTCGTCGCCGGCAATGTGGAGACCTCGCAGGCGGTCACCGAAACGCTGTTTGGTGCGCTCGGCGCCATGGCGGCAGCACAGGGCACGATGAACAATCTCAATTTCGGCAACGACACCTATCAATATTACGAGACGATCTGCTCCGGCTCACCGGCCGGCCCGGGCTTCGACGGCACCGATGCGGTGCACACGCACATGACCAACACGCGGCTGACGGATCCCGAGATTTTGGAGTTCCGCTATCCGGTTTTGCTGGAGGATTTTCACATCCGAAAAGATTCCGGCGGACGGGGAAAATGGCGAGCCGGCGACGGGATCCGCCGCACCATCCGTTTCCTTGCAAGGATGGAATGCACGGTCCTGTCGGGCCACCGCCGAATTCCGCCGTTCGGATTGGCCGGCGGCGGGTCGGGTCAGATCGGCGAGAACTGGGTGCGCCGCCGCGATGGCCGAATGGAACGTCTGGAAGGCTGCGCTGACACTGTCATCGATGCGGGTGAAGCCATCATCATCCAGACGCCGACCGCGGGCGGGTACGGCGATCCGCGCGAGCGGGACACTTGATCGCGGGCTGCCTGGTCCGCGGCGCGTTCACGAACCGCCGCCGATCGCGCTTCACTGCAGCTTGCGAAGCTCACTTTGCGTCATCGGGGCCGGCGGCTCGTCTTCGATCCAATACTCGTCGTCATCGTCGACGCCGGGCCGCTGCTTGGTTTTCGCGCCGCTTGAACCGGCGATGGACCCGGTGAAGTACGGATCCCCGCGACGCGCATAGGCGCCCGCCCGTTGCGCCGCGCGCGCAGCCACCTCCTCGCCGTCGACCGCGCGCGGGTTGCAGACGCGACGGCCGCTCGCACGCCGCATCAAGTCGACGTGCATGTGGTCGGAGTGGAAGTGGTTCGAGCCGGGCGCGAGCACCGTGTTGAATTGCGCACAGGCGGCCGCCTCGATATCGCGCAGGAAGCCTTGCTCCTCGGCCATGCCGTTCCAGCCGGTCCGCACCGTGACCGTGCGGCCGTCGGCAAGCGTGAACGCCGCGATGTCGAGGGCGTTGCCGAACGCGTGCTCGGAGATATGCGCGCCCGGCTGGCCGTTCATGCCGCGACACGAATAGGCCGAAATCTGCTTGATCGCGACGACGGGTTGGCCGAACCAGCGCAACGCCGCCGGTTGCACGGCCGAGCTCATCCATTGATCGAGCGCCGAGACGATCGGACAGGCGAGCACCGCCGCCGGCTTGACCTCGACCTTGCCGATGCTTCCGGTGACCGGAGGGCCGCGGGAGGGACCGAGCGGCGGCGGCTGGGCCGGCGGATAGGGCTGAGACGCTCCGCCGCCTCCGTAGTACGCGGGCGCCTCGGTTGCGCCGACGCTCTCCCCCTGCGGTGCAAGGCCGGGCGGCGCCAGTGACAGCGGCGCGCCTGTTGGCGTTGCTGTGGCTGCGGACGAGCGGGGCGGCCCGTAACGCGGATCAGCAGGGGTCGGCGTGTAGATGGATATCGACGCGGACCGAGGTGGCGGCTGGGCGATCGGCCAGCGCGGCGGCGCCGATCCGCTGCTCGGGATTGCGCCGGGAGGGCGCACTTCGTCCGTATAGCCGTACGTCCTGCCTGCACCGAATGCCGCCACTTTGAGCGGAAAATCCGCGCCGCAGATTCCCGGCCCCGTGATCGGCTCAATACGAACGATCCCCGGGCCCTCTTGCACGGCACCCGAGTTGAGGCATTGCACCTCCGCCTCGTGCCGCCAGGGCTCGCGCTCCTGCCAAAACAGAAAGCCGCGCCCACAGCCCGCCAGGGCGACGAGGACGAGGGAGCCGACGAGATACAAGCGAGCTCCTCGCATCATGACGCCGAAAGTGCGAGGAATACCGTTAACGACTCATCAATCGTTAACGGCGCCGCAACGCGCCTCGTGAACGTGGTTAACCGACGATTCCGCGTTGCCTGTGGGGTCCCCGTCTTGATCCGGTGACCGCTTTGCGATCACATCCCCGCGCGGGGGGCCGATGCCAGCTGGGACAAGAGCCATATTTTCGATTGTGCTGACGGGGACCGCATTTCTTGTGAGCGCTGTGGTCACCTTCCTCAATATCGGGATACGAGCGGGTTACCTTGCGCAATGGATGCGCTCGCTCGGCATCGGCTGTCCGATCGCCGCGTTCGTCGACTTCTTCACCATGCCGCTCCCCCGCATCATGACCGAACGCATAGTCACTTGGACCGAGAAGGCCGGCTGATGTTGTCCGCGCTCGATCTTGCGCGCCGCATCGAGGCCGGCGAGCTCACACCAGCGACCGTGATCGAGCGTTGCGCCGAGGCGATTGCCGCACGCGAGCACGAGGTCGGCGCCTTCGCAAGCCTCGATCTGGACGCCGCGCGCGAACGCGCCGCCCTCGCGGGCGCCGTGCTGGCATCGAAGCCGCTGCGCGGCCTTCCCGTCGGCATGAAGGATATCTTCGACACGGCCGACCTGCCGACCGAATACGGTTCGCCGATCTATGCCGGCCACCGGCCGAAAGCGGACGCCGCCCTGGTGTCGCTGGTGCGGCGCACCGGCGGCATCATTCTCGGCAAGACGGTGACCACCGAATTTGCCTCGTTGCAGCCCGGCGCAACGCGCAATCCCCGCAATCTCGCGCACACGCCGGGCGGCTCGTCCTCAGGCTCCGCAGCGGCGGTCGCGGCCGGCATGCTGCCGGTCGCGTGCGGCAGCCAAACCGGCGGTTCCGTGATCCGTCCGGCAGCCTTTTGCGGTGTGGCCGGTTTCAAGCCATCGTTCAGGTTGCTGCCGACGGTCGGGATGAAATGCTGCTCGTGGCATTTGGATACGGCCGGCCTGTTTGCCGCAGGTGTGGCCGACGTAGCCTTTGCGGCCGCGGCGGTCAGCGGGCGGGAGCTGCGCGTCGATCAAAGCGAGCCCGCGCCGCCGCGCATCGCCTTGGCGCGCACGCACCTTTGGTCGGAAGCAAGCGAGGCGATGCAAGGCGCGCTTGAACGCACAGCACGCCGCGCCGAAGCCGCCGGCGCGGCGGTGAAAGATTTGCTGCTGCCGCCAAGGCTCGAGGAAGCCTTCAACGCCCACGCGATCATTCAAGGCTACGAGGTCTATCGGGCGCTCGCCTACGAATACGACCACCATCGTGAGCAGCTCGGGCCTCTGTTGCGCGAGCGGATTGGACAGGGGGCGGCGATTAGCGCCGATGACTACGACGCCGCCCGCCGCACCTCGCGGCGCGCGCGCCAGCTCTTTGCCGATCTCGCCGCTGACTTCGACGTCATCCTCATGCCGTCGGCCGCCGGCGCGGCACCGCCCGGGCTTACGTCAACCGGCGTGCCAACCTTCAACAAACTTTGGACCTTGCTCGGCAATCCGTGCGTGAACGTCCCTGGCCTCGCCGATGCGGCGGGATTGCCCCTCGGTATGCAGATCGTCGGTCGCTTCGGCCGCGACCGGGCGGCACTCGAGGCGGCGATGTTTCTCGAAGGCGTCATTTCCGGCCCTTCGACGTAAGGCGGCGGCAGCGTATTCGCCAATGCAGATCCCCGTCGCGCCGCGCGCATGGGCCAATCACTGGAATGTTATTTCAGAAATCACCAGGCACCGATTGGTGGAACCGTGGCATTCTTGCGGGCATTGAACCGACAAAAAGTCCGACCGTTCTCAGAAATGCCGTCAATTTGTCTTATCGTGACTCAATCAGTGTAATAGGTCATCAATTATCGTACTAATTTACCGTCGCTATTTCGCACTGCAGCAACTTTATTTCTTGAGCATAACTGCATTGGTGATAGCGTAAGGACCACGCCAACTCCAAGGGAGGCAGTGAGTGGACCTTACCTTGAACTTCAATCTGCTGGCGGTGTGCGCCGTGTTCGTGTTCCTGGGCGCCGTCTTGCTGGGAGCCTTCTGAGTTCAAGCCTCCAACGGCACTTCCGTACGCGTGGACCAGGATTTTGTGCAAAGACACCGGGGAGCCAAAGCTCTCCGGTGTTTTCATATGGCACTGTCATTGCGAGGGCGCAGCGCAAGTCGGGTGTTTCCGACTTGCGCCCGCTATGATTTGCCGAAGTCGGGTACACCCCGACTTCGGCGCGCCGGCGGCAATCCGTGCCACGCCCCACGCGATTGCTTCGCTTCGCTCGCAATGACAATTGCTGATTTTCGGTAAGAAGTGCGGGCTTCACTCGAAGTGCTGGGTGCCTGCCCGCCTTCCCGCGTGCATGACGAGCGAGAGGCTCGGTCACTCCGCCGCCGTGCGCACGATGGCCCGTGGATCGTAGTTGAGTATGGGAGCGAGCCAACGCTCGGCCTCTTCGAGGGTCCAGCGCTTGCGCCGCGCGTAGTCCTCGACCTGGTCGTGCTCGATCTTGCCGACGCCGAAATAGTGGCTCTGCGGGTGGCTTAGATAGAGGCCGCAGACGGAGGCACCAGGCCACATCGCAAAGCTCTCGGTGAGCTTGACGCCGGTTTGCGTCTCGCCGCCGAGCAGCTCGAACAACGTTGCCTTCTCGCTGTGATCGGGCTGCGCCGGATAGCCGGGCGCCGGGCGAATGCCGCGATAGGCTTCGCCGATCAGATCGGGGTTGCTGATGCTCTCATCGGGCGCATAGGCCCAAAGCTCACGGCGCACCCGCTGATGCAGCCGCTCGGCAAAGGCTTCCGCCAGACGATCGGCCAGTGCCTTCACGAGAATCGCCGAATAATCGTCGTTCGCGGCTTTGAAACGCGCCGCAATTTCATCCTCGCCGATTCCGGCCGTCACAACAAAAGCGCCGATGTAGTCGTCCGCCCCGCTCTGGCGCGGCGCGATGAAGTCCGCAAGCGCCACGTTAGGGCGCCCTTCCCGCCGGCCGAGTTGCTGGCGCAGCGTGTGCAGAACCGCGAGCGGCACGCGGCGCGCTGCATCGGCGAACACGGTCACATCGTCGCCCTCGGCATTGGCCGGCCAGAAGCCGCATACGGCACGCGCGCGAAACCAGCTTTCGCTTACGATCTTCTCGAGCATGGCGCGAGCATCGGCGTAGAGCGCACGCGCGGCCTCGCCGAATTTCACGTCGTCGAGAATCGCCGGGAATTTGCCGCCGAGCTCCCACGTGGCGAAGAACGGCGACCAGTCGATGTAGTCGACAAGCTCGGCCAGCGGGTAGTTCTCGAACACTTTCGTGCCCAAAAAACTTGGCCGCGGCGGCGCATAGGCCTGCCAGTCGAGCTTGAGCGCGTTGGCGCGCGCGTCCGTAAGCGAAAGCCGCCGCTTTTCCTGTTGTCCGCGCGCATGCGCGGCCGCAACCTTCGCATATTCGCGCCGCACGTCCTCGACATAAGCGCCCCGCGTGTCACGCGAGCGCAAAGCCGTCGCAACGCCGACGGCGCGGCTTGCGTCGTTGACGTAGACCGCCTGACCGCGCCGGTAGTGCGGATGGATCTTCACCGCCGTGTGCACGCGGCTCGTCGTGGCGCCGCCGATCAACAGCGGAAGGTCGAAGCCTTGCCGCTCCATCTCGGCGGCGACGTGGCACATCTCGTCGAGTGAAGGGGTGATGAGGCCGGAAAGGCCGATGATGTCCGCCCTCTCGGTCCTCGCGGCTTCAAGAATTTTTGCCGCCGGCACCATCACGCCGAGGTCGACCACCTCGTAATTGTTACACTGCAGCACCACGCCGACGATGTTCTTGCCGATGTCGTGCACGTCGCCCTTCACGGTCGCCATCACGATCTTGCCTTGGGAGCTTGAGCGATTGTCGCCCCGTTCGCGCTTTTCCTGCTCCATGAACGGCATCAGATAGGCCACCGCCTGCTTCATGACGCGCGCGGATTTCACCACCTGCGGCAAGAACATCTTGCCCGAGCCGAAAAGGTCGCCGACCACGTTCATACCGTCCATGAGCGGGCCTTCGATCACGTCGAGCGCGCGCTTGGCCGCGAGCCGTGCCTCCTCCACGTCGGCCGCGATGAAGTCGGTCACGCCATGCACGAGCGCATGTGAAAGACGCCTGTCGACCGGCCATTCGCGCCAGGCGAGATCGGCCTCCTTGGCTTCCTTGCCATGACCGCGGAATTTCTCCGCGAGCGCCAGCAGCCGCTCGGCCGCGTCGGGGCGGCGGTCGAGCACCACGTCCTCGCATGCCTCGCGCAATTGGGGATCGAGGTCGTCATACACCGCCATCTGCCCGGCGTTGACGATGCCCATATCCATGCCGGCCTTGATGGCGTGGAAAAGGAACACCGAATGCATCGCCTCGCGCACCGCCTCGTTGCCGCGGAACGCGAACGACAGGTTCGAGACGCCGCCGGAAATATGCGCGTGCGCAAGATTCTGCCGAATCCATCGCGCCGCCGCGATGAAGGCGACGCCGTAGCCGTTGTGCTCCTCCATGCCGGTCGCAATGGCAAAAATATTCGGATCGAAGATGATGTCTTCGGGCGGAAAACCGACCGTATCGACCAGAATGTTGTAGGCGCGCTGACAGATCGCGGTCTTGCGCTCGATCGTGTCGGCCTGGCCTTTCTCGTCGAACGCCATGACCACGACCGCCGCCCCATGCCGGCGCACGATCCGTGCCTGCCGCACGAACTCAGCCTCACCCTCCTTCATCGAGATCGAGTTCACCACCGGCTTGCCTTGCAGGCATTTCAGACCGGCTTCGATCACTGAGAATTTTGAGGAATCGACCATCACCGGCACGCGCGCGATGTCGGGCTCGGCGGCGATAAGATTGAGGAAGGTCGTCATCGCCGCAACAGAATCGAGCAAACCCTCGTCCATGTTCACGTCGATGATCTGGGCGCCGTTCTCGACCTGCTCGCGCGCCACCTGCAGCGCCGCCGCGTAGTCGCCGTTGGTGATGAGCTTGCGGAACTTGGCCGATCCGGTGACATTGGTGCGTTCACCGACATTGACGAATGGAATTTCCGCCGTGAGCGTGAACGGCTCGAGGCCGGAGAGCCGCAGCAATTTCGGCCGCTGCGGCACCGGGCGCGGCGCTTTGCCCTGCACGGCCTGCGCGATCGCGCGGATGTGGTCGGGCGTCGTGCCGCAGCAGCCGCCGACAACATTCACGAGGCCGGCTTGCGCAAATTCCGCGAGCAGCTCGGCCATGTAGGCCGGGCTCTCGTCATAGAGGCCGAACTCATTCGGCAAGCCCGCATTGGGATAGGCGCAGACCAGCGTATCAGCAACGCGCGCAAGCTCGGCGATGTGCGCGCGCAATTCCTTGGCGCCGAGCGCGCAATTGAGCCCGATGCTGAGTGGCGCGGCGTGAAGCACCGAATTCCAAAACGCCTCCGGCGTCTGTCCGGACAGCAGCCGGCCGGAGCGATCCGTGATGGTGCCGGAGATCATCACCGGCATCTTGATTCCGCGCGCCTCGCCGACTTCATCGATGGCATACAGCGCGGCCTTGGCGTTCAAAGTGTCGAAGATCGTCTCGATCAGCAGGATATCGGCGCCGCCGTCGATAAGGCCGCGAACCTGCTCGGTGTAAGCGGTACGCAGCGCGTCGAACGTGACGGCGCGGAAGCCCGGATTGGACACGTCCGGAGAGATCGACGCCGTGCGGTTCGTCGGGCCGATGGCACCGGCAACGAAGCGCCGGCGGCCGTCTTCGCCGGTTGCGATCTCAGCGGCTTCGCGGGCAAGCCGCGCGCCCTCGCGATTGAGCTCATAGGCGACCTCGGCCATGCCGTAATCGGCCTGGGCAATGGCGGTGGAGGAAAACGTATTGGTGGCGATGATGTCCGCGCCGGCGCGCAGATAGGCGAGGTGAATGTCGCGGATCGGACCAGGCCGCGTCAGATTCAACAAATCGTTGTTGCCGCGGACCTCGCGGTTCCAGGCATCGAACCTTGCGCCGCGAAACGTCTCCTCGTCGAGACCGAGCGCCTGGATCATCGTGCCCATGGCGCCGTCGAGCACCAGAATTCGCTCGGCCGCAAGCCGATGCAGCTCGGTGATGGTCGGCGACACTTTCGATGCGCTCATGGCATTTACACCTCACGCAGCCTTCCGGCACACCTGCGGCCGCAGCCCGAGCAGATGGCAGACCGCATAGACGAGATCGGCACGGTTCATGGTGTAGAAATGAAAGTCGCCGACGCCGCGGTCGACGAGGTCGAGCACCTGCTCGGCCGCAACCGCGGCCGCGATCAGCTTACGGGTTGCCGGATCGTCATCGAGACCGTTGAAACGCTCGGCGAGCCAATCCGGAATCGACGCGCCGCAGCGCTGCGCGAAACTTCTTGTCTGCTTGAAATTCTGCACCGGCAGGATGCCGGGAACGATCGGGATGGAGATGCCCCGGGCGCGCACCCGGTCGAGGTAGCGAAAGTAGAGATCGTTCTCGAAAAAGAATTGGGTGATGGCGCGCGTGGCGCCGGCATCCACCTTGGCCTGCAGCATGTCGATATCGGCTTCGACCGAGGCGCTGTCGGGATGCTTCTCCGGATAGGCCGAGACCGACACCTCGACGTCGGCGATCCGCTTGATGCCGGCAACGAGATCGGCGGCATGCCGATAGCCTTGCGGATGCGGCACATAACGCTCGCCGAGACCGCCCGGCGGATCACCGCGCAGCGCCACGATGTGGCGAACCCCCGCTTCACAATAGGCGCGCGCCACCGCGTCGACCTCGCCGCGCCCGGCCCCGATGCAGGTAAGGTGCGCCGCCGGAATGAGCACGGTCTCGGCGAGAATCCGCTTGACCGTTGCGTGGGTCCGCTCGCGGGTCGAGCCGCCGGCGCCGTAGGTCACCGACACGAAGCTTGGAGTGAGCGGTGCCAGACGGCTGATCGCCTCCCACAGGCTCTGCTCCATCTCCGGCGTCTTCGGCGGGAAGAATTCAAAGGACACGTGAATCGGCGTGCTGCCCCTACGTCCGACAAAACGGCTCGCACGCGTTTCGGCGGGGTTGGCGCGCTGACCTTCACCTCTCCCCGCTTGCGGGGAGAGGTCGGAACAAGCGCGTCTTTGCGCTTGTTCCGGGTGAGGGGGACTCTCCACAAGCTCAGACTTGCTGAGGGGCCCCCTCGCCCGACGCGCTACGCGCGTCGACCTCTCCCCGCAAGCAGGAAGAGGAGAAGAGGCATCGTCAAACAAATTTGCGCTCATCAGGCCACCTCTCGCGTGGACCCGGCGAGGGCGATACGTCGATCGCGCCCAAGCCACAATGACACCGCGATCTTGCCTTCGGAGCCGGCCTCCGGCGGCAAGCTCCGATGCGACACCACTTCGAGACCGGCGGTGCTCATCCATTGCGCCACCGTTTCGGCGGCAAAGCCGAGCCGACGATGCGCGTGCGCTTCACGCAGGAATTCGAGATCGTGCGGCGCAAAATCGACGACGAGGAGCCGGCCCCCCGGCCGCAGCACGCGGGCGGCTTCACGGATCGCGCGTGCGCCGTCATCGAGAAAGTGCAGGACCTGGTGAATGAGGACGACGTCGAAGGAATCTTGCGGCACCGCCAGGTCGTAAATGTCGCTCTGCCGGACGCTGCAATGGCGCAATCCCGCCCGTTCCAGCCGGGCGCGCGCAAGCGCGAGCATTTCGCGGGAGAGATCGAGCCCGAGCCCCCGCTCGATATCAGGTGCCAGCAGCTCGAGCATGCGACCGGTTCCGGTGCCGAGGTCGAGCAAGGAACGAAACGGCCGGTCCGCGAGTGCGGCGCGGATCGCCGCCTCCACGGCGGCGTCGGCGACATGCAGCTTGCGGATTTCGTCCCACTGCGCGGCATGCCGACCGAAATAGGCTTGCGCGGCCGCGGCCCGCGTCGAGCGAACCGCTGCGAGACGCTCGCGGTCGCGGGCAACGGTCGGGTCGGCGGGATCAAGACGCGCGATCAGGCTGCGCGCGATATCGGCGGCGCCGCCATGCTCCATCAAGCGAAAGAAGGCCCAACTCCCTTCGCGGAACCGCTCCACCAGATCGGCCTCGGCGAGCAGCCGCAAATGCCTGGAAACACGCGGTTGCGACTGACGCAGAATCTCCATCAGATCGCTGACGGTCAGCTCGGTTTCCGCGAGCAAGGCGAGAATGCGCAGACGCGTCCCCTCCCCCGCCGCCTTCAAGGCGGCATTGACAACGGCAAAGGAAAGGTGGGCGGTGTCAGACATTTCACTTCAAGCGCCATGCGGCGATAGGCTGATATAAAGATATCTTTATACGCTTATGGAGTTAAAGCGCAAGCATGGATTGGGGCTATGTGGGATATGGCCCAATTACGGTTAAATTTCACCCTACCCGAGCGAGGGCCATGCAGAACGAGAAGTTTCGATTCGGCAGCTCGGAAGAGCCCGCCCTTATGCTATTTGCCTCGTTCGCGTCCGTGGACGGCAACCGGACTGCGCTTTTTCCGAAAATACCGGGGCCGATGATGCATACGACGGGTTAACGATGATCGATGACCGCTCCGATATCCGCCCTGGCGAGGTTAAGACCGCGTTGCCGGAGCGTTTCGATGCCTCGGTCTACTTCATCGGTCGGATCCGAACACCCTGGACGCGTCGGGAGGAGTGTCCGAAGAACGCACGCGAATCCGATGCCGTGTGCACGATCGAGGTCGATCCGCGCTGGGCGCCGGCACTCAAGGGCGTCGAGACCTGCTCGCACCTCGTGGTGTTGTATTGGATGGACAAGGCCAGGCGCGACCTGCTGGTGCAGGCGCCGCGCCACTACGGCGAGCCGCGGGCGACGTTTGCGCTTCGCTCACCGGCACGGCCCAATCCCATTGCGCTGAGCGTCGTGCGTCTGTTGCGCGTCAGCGACGCGACCCTCTCGGTGGTGGGCCTCGATTGCCTCGACGGCACCCCGCTTCTCGATCTCAAACCCTACTTCGCCTCGACCGACGCGGTTTCTGACGCCAGCGTCGGCTGGCACGCCGAGCGGAAAGGTTGAGGGCGTCCACGATTTTGCGATCGGCCATTAATTCGATTCGGATGTCATTCTTCAAGGAGCATCATGCCGGTGCCAACCCGGGGAACTCTCTCAACAGAGCCCACCTCGAAGCCAAGGCAGCATCGATACCGTTGAGCGGCGTCATCCAGATTGTTGCACCCACATAGAGATACCTAGGGCCACGATCACCACGGTGCGGCCGTCTGTCGTTTGGCAGCTTTCGGCGTACCGATTTAGAAAGGTGGCTCGAAATTGACGAACTTGTCATTCTGATTGTTCAGGATGTCGCCAGTTCCCGGATTAAGCCCAGGATCAGATCGGGACCGGTTGTCGTTGACGTCTCAATCATCGCACCGCTGCCGCAGACCAACAGCACCTCATCGTCGATTGGGTTGCCGCTGTAGTAGCCCCCTCCGACGGCCGCAGCAGCGGCTGGTCCTTGTTGATCGTGCAATCGTCGTCCGCGCGGCTCCAGCACGCCGCGCCGGGAACCAAGCGGGGTCACGGACCACCCAAGGGCCCGGTCGATAATCATGCTCGGCGGCAGCACGCCCGGCCCCACTCTCCCGGCTGCGCTTACCGGGAACTCTTCTGCTTGATATATAACAACGGACCGCCGAGAAGCATACAACAACAACTACCACCCATAACGACGATAGGCCTTGTCATCGAGAACTTTTTTGACCTGCTCACCTGTACTAGAGGAGTCCGAGACAGATCGACCAGTGACGAAAGGATAGTCAACTATAACCGATATCTCCTTGCCGACGTTGCCGTGAAAGCGACCATTCGGACCAACTGCCAGCTCCATGACCAATTGGTGTGGAATCAATGGAAAATCGCTGGCGATATAGTTTCTTTTCGCTGCCTGAAGGTCGTCAATTACGCGTTTTGGTGGCCAAAAGCCGAATCCCGTGCTGTAATCGTAAGGCCTGGGGTGCCCGGTCACGTGCTTGCCCGATACGATCGGCCTCGGATCATCGTCCGAAATGGTCGTGAATGCGAGACAAGCAATAGAATAACATTCCGCACCGATAGGTTTATCCAGCTGGTAGAAACAGCGAACCAGATCATGTATCCGATAATTGTTCATCATGTCGATCACTGCCCCACTCCCTCCTACGAGAAGAATAGCGTCGAACCGGCGTGATATTTCTTCCTTGCACTTATCCAATTCGCCAAAATAAGCTTCCCGTTCTCGGAGGTAATTGGCCGAACTCGGGTAAGGGTTGTTTGGAAACCAGTCGCGTAAACTTATGGGCCGAGAAAGACGATCATTTGCGAGGTCGTCGATAGCGGCGACCTTTGCCGCGACGTCTTCGGACACTACCCGCTTGCCTAGCGGAGGATCTTCGAACATCGGATCCTTGCTAACCGGTAGCGCAACCGGACGCGCGCCAGTCGGCGTAATAAACGTTATTTCGTAACCGGCGCGATCAAAAACTTCGAGTGGAGCCACTAATTCCTCTCCCCAGAAACCCCACTCCGACAACGCAATTAGAATTCTCTGTGCCACCATTCCCTCCTCTTAGGATCACGCATTAGGAAATTCCGACGGATGTCGCCGGTAACTTCCGTTCGGTCGAAGCAAATAGCATCTTCTTCACGACTTCTTCCCGCCGTTCGAGTGAGAGGCGATCTGCCGGGCGATGGCCGCGATGAACGGAAGCACCTCGTGCTTGCTGAAACCGGTGACGAGATCCTCGTCAGTCACGACCCGGTCGGGCGTGAGGACAATCTCGGCGCCGCAATTCATAATGTCGGCCATCACGACCGAGTGGCAGATCACCTTGCGGCCGCGCAGCAGCCGCGGGTTGGGTGTCAGGATCCAAAGGCCGTGGCAGAGTAGACCCTTGACGAGCCGCTTATCGGCCATCGCGTCGGCGAAGAGGCGCGGCAGCGGCGCCGACTGAACGTGGCTCGACGGGTTGAATGAGGTCGGATCCGCCGGCAGATCGCCCGGGTAGCGAAGCCGGACACTCGTGTAGTTCGCAGCCATGACGATCGCCGCATAATCGTCGAGCCGAACGGCCGAGACGTCGCGCCTCACCTCGACACTGTCCGGCGTCTCCCAGGGCTGGTCATCGCTTGGGTCGATGTCGCCGTAGAATACGGCGCTCGCTGGCCTGTACTCGCCGTACCAGAGCCGTGACACGAGCTCGACCTGGGCGCCGAGGACCGGAAATCCTGCTAGATAGGCGGCGATCTCTTCCGGGATGAACTTGTTTTCGAGGGCGACCAAGATTTTTGCGCCGTCGATCCGCGGCGCGCCAACGAGAGCGGTCTGGACCGAGAAGCGGGTCATGTGTGTCTCCGTATCGATCGGAACTCGACGATCACTTGCGTGCCGAGCTCCTCGCGCTCGAGCTCTATCTGAAAATTCTTCGGGTCGAAGTTGGTGCGCGGAATTCCGCCGACGGTGATGCGGCTGATCTCGACCGTGTCCGGCGGCATGAAGTCCGGCAGCACGTTGAGCGTTGTGTGGGCGCAATTCGCGTGCGGCCGGAAGAACAGGCAAAAGGTCGGGTCGACCACCGGGAAGGCCGAGTCCCCGGTCATGGTGCTCACCTTGCCCGACGGGCGCACGTAGGCGCGTAGGTAAACGTGAGCAAGGTAGTTCAGCTCAAAACTGTGATACCCGGCGACGGAGTGGCCGGCCTTCTGGGAGTAGCCGCCCTGTACGACGGGCGTGCCGTTGTCGGTGACGCGGAAATAGACGCCTCGGTTGTCGTGATCGAGGAAGTAAAGGTTCCAGAAAGTCATCATCTCACGCGCGAGCCGAACATGCTCCTCGTTCCTCGTAGTGCCGTGCACGATCAAATAGGCCAGGATTGCCTGCTCCTGCTGCCAAAAATCCTTGGTGTTGCCCCAGGTGAACTCGACGGGGAGGCCGCCGCTCGGCTCCCGTTCAAGCGCATCGAAGCAACCGCCGCGCAACTGGTCGATGCCGGCCTCCGTCATGTTGTCGATCAGCTTCGCCGCGAGCTCTTCGCACGCCTTCGCCCGATCCTGGAGCTGCTTGCAGCCGGACGGATCCTCGCTGGCAAGACGGGCGGCTTCGGCGCGAAAAAAATTTGCCACCCGGGTCATGTTCCAAGCTATCTTGAAATTGTGGCCGACGATACCGCGGTTCTGCTGCCAACCCCACCGATGGTCGGGCTTCCAGTCGTCGAAGAAGCGCTCGTTGACGAATTTGCTGCTCTCGTCTGGGAACTTGGTCAGGATCAGATTCGTGGTTTCGTCCAGGATCTCGCGGCAGGTTTTCAAGAGCTTCTCGGCCGGCTCGTGATCCTTGCCGCCGCGCGGCAGCGGATGAAGGGCTAGGATCAGATTGATCAGATAGGCCGGGATGTGGTCGCCGATCGAGTTCCAGTTCTTGCGGAGCTTGTTCTGGCCGAGCGCATAGACGTCGGGGCGGAGGGTTGCGGGGTCGAGATGCGAGAAGTAGCCGCCCGTGCCGCCATAGCCGAAGCGCGGGTCGTCCCGAAAGAAATCCTGGAACGTGCGGATCGAGCGCCAGACATCCTCCAGCACCTCCCAATCCTGCGTGATCCGGTAGTACTGGCAGAGGCCGGCGAGCGCGTAGATTTGCTCGTAGAGTGGGATCGTCCCCCGGTCGTCCGGGTTCTCGGAGGGCAGGATCATCACCGCGCCGCGGTCGCGCTTGCGCTTGCCGTATTGCCAGAAGCAGTACTTGCCGTCGTGGCTCAAGCTGCGAAAGGTCTCGCGCTGGTATTTCACGCCAGCGCGGGCGGCGAGCAGATAACGTTCGCCGCCGGTCAGCAGATAACAGGAGGATAGCCCGTAGATCAGCCGTGACAGGGTAGCGCACTCCTGCACGTTGTCATCCGTCGGCAGGCCTAGAATGTTGAGGCTGGTTCGGTAAAACTCGGCGAAGTCGTCCCAC
Source organism: Xanthobacteraceae bacterium (assembly GCA_052148715.1). GTDB lineage: Bacteria > Pseudomonadota > Alphaproteobacteria > Rhizobiales > Xanthobacteraceae > JBKQHQ01. Next base: position 14,800 of record JBKQHQ010000131.1, read on the forward strand.
TCGTAGGTGCGTTTGTCCTTGAACAGGTCGTCGAGCCACTGGTCCGCGAAGGCTGCGATCTGGGTCAGCCACCAATGCGGATCCTCGAATACGAACTGGTCCTGGTCCCCGGTTACCAGCGTGACCGTTCGCGCGTCGAAGCGGCTCTGGCCGGCATGCTCGATCTGGATCCCCGCGACAACTAGGAAGTATCCCTGCGTCACGTATTTGCGGACCTTCTCTGAAGGTCCTTGGGACGGATCGTAGTCGGGCGGGTTCGGGAGGCGGTCCCGGTCGAGATCGTCCATGTTTCGGAGGACCGCGTAATTCGTCTCTGAGCTTGTCTGGACGTGGAACGTGTCTCCGCTCCGGCATTTCAGCGTGAAGGAGGCCCTCGGCAGATCGATTGCGGTGACCGTGCCGATCAGGGACATGCTTTGGGAGTAGAACCTCCCGGACGGGCTACTCGGGGACGTCTCGGTCACTTCATCACCTCCTCCTTTGCCTGCCGGCTCAGGTTTGCCTGTTCAAGGATCACGTTCCCCGAGTGAGCTAGGCTACACAGCGAGCGTTTAGTCTTTGTCATGCCGTTTCGGCGCTCCGTTACAGACGCTGAAACACTGCGATACCGTTGGCAGGCAGGCGCGCATTGAAGCTGGCGCCGCCAGACGTGAGCACGCCGCTGTTGCAAATGCCGTCGCCTCCGTAGATCCGGGCATCGCTATTGAGCACCTCGATCCATGCGCCATCGCGCAGGGTGCCGCTCGTAACCTGATAGCCACTGTCGAAGGGTGCATTATTGAGGCTGGCGAGCACCAAGAATTCAGCATCGCCAAGCCACCGCCGAAATGCCAATACGCGGTTCTCGTCATGAACATGCAACACGTCGACATGAGGCGAAATCAGCGCTTCTTCGCGCCGGCGGAGCCCGATTACGTCGCGATAGAAGCAAAACAGCTGCGCGCCGCTCCCGGTCTGCAGGCGCTGAATGTCCTCGCGGTGCTGGAGCCAATCATCGTAACGATACGGCTCCTTGGCTCCCACCTCCTCGCCCATGAAGAACATAGGAACGCCGGGCGTGAGCAGCGTGAAGCCACAGGCGACGCGGCAGCGCGCCTCCGCCCAAGGACGAGTGCGTTCGTCGAGAAATCCGTTCACGGCCACCTGGATCGTGCGCGCCGAGTACATGGTCCTACCGCCGATCTGATAGGTCGCATTGCCGGCCTGATCATGGGATTCGTTGTAGATGACGCGCTGCGGCGTCGCGAGCAGCTTGTCGGCCATCACCGACATCGCCAGCGGCTCGTTGCCACCGAAGCCCGCCGTGCACACGAGCCGCGCATTGGAGGGGTCGTTCTGCGAGTCGCCGATGAGGTTGTGATACCAGTCCGCCCACCACGCCGCGTCGAAGCCGATCCCTCCGGTCTCCTGCGGCTGGGTAATGGCGCTCCAGCCGGTGTGATCTTCGGCGGTCAAAATCACCGAAGGCTTGATGAGCCTGAGCGTGCGCACCCATTCGCGCAGGAATTTGGCTCCCAGGAGATTGGCCCGCGGACAAGGCTCCCCGTTGGCGTGAATGCAGTTGTCGCGGTGAAACGCCTGCGTCAGATCGACCCGAAATCCGTCGACGTGGAACTCGGTGAGCAGCATGGCGGCACTGCTGACGAACAGCTTGCGAACGAACTCGCTGCGATAGTTCGGCGCCCAGCCGGTCGAGCCGTTGTCGAGGTAGCCGCCGTCGGCCGTCGGCCAGTCGCTGGGACTGCCCTCGTACCAGTAGTAGACGTTCCTATCGGGCTGGGTCGCGTCGTAGAGATACTGCGCGCGCTCCGCGTCCGGTACGTAGTGATTGTAGACCACGTCGAGCAGCACCGCGATGCCGCGCCGGTGGCATTCGCGCACGAAGTGCTTGAACTGATCGCGGCCGCCGCCCGCATAATCGGTGGCGAAGTAGTGTGATGTGCCGTAGCCCCAGGACCAGCCGCCTGCCTCCGACATCGGCATGAGCTCGACAGCGTTGACGCCGAGATCCACGAGATGATCGAGTATGTCGATGGCATCCTTGAAAGACCCCGGCCGCGATCGGGCATCAGCGTCCGCACTCTGCGGCAGCAGACCCTCGACGTGAAGCTCGTAGATGACAAGCTCCTCCAAACGAGCGGGCACCGGGCGCAGCGGATCGTATTCGTTGGCCCAGAAATCCACGTCGGCGAGCCACAGCCTCGGGGGAAAAGTGGGCTCCTCGAGCAGTTCGGTTACCCGCTTGGGATCAATGACGACCGAACAGCTTTGGGTGCCGTTCAGGTCTTGCGACGTACCGTTCCAGTCACCGAATCTCGCATCGGGATGCTCAGGCTTCTTGCGGCCGGTTCCGATCTGGCAGCGTGAGTAAAGGTCGGTGCGGTAGGCGGTTGAGCCGTCATCGCGGACGATCCGATACATATACGGTTTATGGTCCCACTCGCCGAACGAGGAAAAGTCGGCGGCCGGACCGTTCGACCAGATGCCCTCCTCGCCTTTGGTCAGCGCAAAGGCTTGCCTATCGCCGGTGCCGTTGCTCCAGATGTAACCGCTCTTGGCGTCCCCCAATGCGACGGCGACTGACTTGGCATTGGGCGCCCACACGGAGAACCGGATCGCCGGATCCTGAGCTCCTTCACGCCAAAACTTATTGGCTCCAAGTCGGCGGCAATGGGTGAACCAGTAGCGCTCGATCTGGCCGTCGCTCCGCAGCTGAAAATCGCAGTGCTGCGCCCTGGAGTTCGGATCCGCCACCTCGGTCGGAATAGCCCAGACGTTTGTCCGCTGAGGCGAGTCGGCGATCACGCCCCAATGGAAGGTCCAGCCCAGCTGAGCCGCGTCGAACGCCACCGCCGCTCGCCAAGCCGGACAGCCGTCTGAGGCCTGAAACTCCTGCATGGCCACCGCGCGCCAATCGCTGGAATAGCGGCCCTTTTCGTCCCAACTGCCCATCAAGCGGACATTGCGGAAAATCGGGCGCTTAAGCCCCGTTACCCATTCAAACCGCACTTGCAATTGCGCCATAGGTGTCGTGCGCCACAAAATATCGCTTTTCGTCCGTACGGGCAGTTTTGGTATAATACAACCATTTTATAACGGCCGCAATATGTATTGATATCTAAATTTTGTCGTCGCGTACCGACTGAAGGAGCGTCCTCGTGGCAGCCCCCTAGATTGCTGAAGGATCGCTCTTAGAAATCACATCAAACAAATTTTCTTGATGACTCAACAAATCACTATTAATTCGGCGAGAAGAGTGGTATGCAAGGTTAGGCACGTTTCCGCTTCTGAATATTCGACGTGACCCCGATGGGTCGGAACGATGCGGGATATCTTCCCGATTCGGAGGTTATTTTTTTGCGTGCTTTGTTTGTTTCGCCCGAAGTCTATATCTTTCACGAAATATTGTTTGACGAGGCCGCGCGAGGGCGCGTCTCCTCGCGCGGGGGAATGGGGAAATAGCGTCAGCGTGACGCGTGGCACCGTGCAGCTGGCGTGGGTTGGACCGAAGCCGCCGATTGCTCACCTCGCGGCCGCGGTTTCACTCGTCAGCTCGGCCTGCACGAGGTAACGCAGCGGCCCGGCGGTCTGCGCGTGGAGCGGCCAGCATGTCGCGAGCACCAGCGTGCTGCCGGGCGCCTGCGGATCGATACCGGACGCGTCCCAGCGCACGATCGAGGTGGACGCAACGCGGTAGCGAAAGACTGCGCCGTCGCGGCGGGTGACGCGAATTTCGTCGCCCATTCGAACATCGCCGATGAATGCAAAGTGGGTGTCGCGATGCGCGGCGTACACGGCCGTGCCGGGCTGACCGGCGTCCGGCGTGCGCTCGACATGGCCGGGACCGAACGCCAGCGCTTGGCCGCTGCTGCCGCTAAGAACGATCGCGCTCCTGCCGAGCCTGGGGATGTCGATGCGCGCCACCGGCCATGTGTCGGCCCAGGACCACGGCTTCACGTTTTTTCCGGTCGCGAGCGTTTGCACGAAAGCGCGCTCCAACAACGCCTGCGCCACCAACGCCTTGGCGTGGATCCAAAGGCCTTGCCCGATCAGGGTGAGGCCGAGAATGGCGCTGAGGGCCGCAGATACAGCCGTCAAATGCGCCGCGAACCGCTTCGTTCTTGTCGGGGGGAGTGTCACGCAAGCAAACTCCGTAGCGGAGCGTAATCCGCCTTCGAGGCGTAATCCGCGTGCGGGCACAATGGCGGATTACGCTCCGCTAATCCGCCCTACGAAGGGCTCTCCATTAGGACCACGCCCGTAGAGCCAAGTCGCGGCGCGCACGCAGCCTGACAATGGGGGCTGCGTGCGCGCACTTGAGGGGGAGCGAGGGGTGTGTCGGGGACCCGCTCCGCCCTGGGCCTCCCCGGGGACGACGGGGAGGTAGTGGATCATCGTGCCAGGCCCGGCGCGGACATGCGGTACCGCCCGAACATGAGGCGGATGACGCCGACGATGAAGCCGAGGGCGCAGAGGATGAGGCCGAGCAAGATCCGAAGCTCGGCGTCCGTTGCGGTCCGCGGGAGCGCGACGCCGGCCTGAGGGGCCGCACCGGCAACGTGCAACGCCGCCGGCTGCGGCGCGCGCGCGACCGTCACCACCGATGCGTAGGCGAGTTGCGCGTCACGCGGCGCTCCGGCATCGGCCCGGCGGGTGGTGGGCACTGGCGCATGCTCGCCACCAAACACCTTGTCGAACTCCCAACCCGCCGGAAGATTGAGCGGCAGCTCGGCGCGCGAAAGATGGGCGCCCTCAGGACGGCTCGGCGTCTTGTCGATGGCGACGAGGCTTGAGAGCCGCGTCACCAGATGATGATCGAGCGCCAGCGCCAGGATGCGTGCATCCGCCTCGCTCGGCGTCAGCTTGCCTAGCGTCTTTGCGACCTCGACGTCGGTGATCTTGCGGCGAGCCCAGAGCTGCGACAGACCTTTGCCTTCCGCCGCGCCGCCAAGCGGCAACGTCACGATCCAGGGGCGGTCGCCGATGGTGCCCTTGACGTCGAGGGTACCGGCGAGCGTGCCGACCCTTGCGGTCAGCGCTACCGGTTCGCCCCGATAGAGGTCAGGCAGCACCACCGGACTCACGTCGGCACCCGCCGAGGAGAACGTCGCCGTCAAGTTGGTGACAGCCGGGCTTTCGAGCTTGCCGAACAGCGCCTTCATGCGCTCCTCCACTTGCTCGACCGAACCGATATGGGTGTAGCTGCCGCGTCCGAGCTCGGACGCGCGGGCCATCAGGAAAGTGTTCGGCGCCGAGCCGATCCCGACCATGAACAGGCGCGAGCGTCCGCGCATGGCGCCGATCGCATCGAACAGCTGCTGCTCGTTGCCGATCTCCCCGTCGGTGAGAAACACGACCTGACGCACCGTGCTCGCCTCGCTCGCGCGCGGGTCGGTGAGTG
>JBKQHQ010000132.1:0-4434 GCA_052148715.1 Xanthobacteraceae bacterium
TGAGTTTCCGCCTTGCGGAAACTCATTGCGACCACCGGAAGTTGGAAACGACTTCCGATTGGCGCAGTGGAACCCTATCCGTCCGCCGGGGTCCTTGTCGACACGCCGGTGGCGCAAATGAGGCGGCCGCATTACATTGAAAACAACGGTCTTCGCGGACCGACGCCTAACGCGGTTGGCCGGGACGCCGGCGACAGGTAGAAACATCATGACCCAGATCCGTCACCTTGCGCAGCCGGTTGCCCGCCGTCCCGGCGAGCTTGGGGTTCATTCGCTCGATCATTTCACCTTCATGGTGCCGGATGTCGCCGAGGCGGAGCAATTCTATCGCGCCTTCGGGCTCGACCTGCGCGAGGAAGGCGGCGCGCTGAGCCTCTATACCTACGGACATCCGCATCGCTGGGGCGCCGTTGTCGAGGGGCGGCGCAAGAAGCTGCACCATATCTCGTTCGGCATATTCGAGGACGACATGCCGAAGTTCCGCGAGCGCCTGGAGCAGCGGCGCATCGAGCAGCTCGACCCGCCGCCCGGCTTCGAGTCGAACGGGATCTGGCTGCGCGATCATGACGGCAACCTGATCGAGCTGCGCGTCGCCGAAAAAAGCTCGCCGAACGAGAAGTCGACCTTCATCAATATCTCTTCCCCCGCCGGCGAGCGCGGAACGTCCAATCGCAGCAAAGCCCCGCAAGTGCGGCCGCGCCGTCTCGCGCACATTCTGATTTTCACGCGCGACGTGCCGAAGGGGATCGCGTTCTATCGCGAGGTGCTCGGCATGCGGCTCTCCGACCGCTCCGGCGAGCTGATCGCCTTCATGCACGGCATCCACGGCAGCGATCACCACATGATCGCCTTCGCCAAATCGGATGCGCCGGGCATGCACCACAGCAGCTGGGACGTGAGCGGCATCCACGACATCGGCCTCGGCGCGCTGCAGATGGCGAACAAAGGCTTCACCCGCGGCTGGGGTCTCGGCCGGCACGTGCTCGGGTCGAATTATTTTCACTATGTGCGCGATCCGTGGGGCAGCTACTCGGAATACTCATCCGAGATCGATTACATCGCCGCCGATCAGACCTGGGAGGATGGTGATCACCCGCCGGAGGATTCTTTCTACTTCTGGGGACCCGAGCCGCCGCAGGATTTTGCGCACAACTACGAGACGGCGGCCTGAGCTGAACGCGCGAGTGACTCACTGCGGACCAGCCGCGTCAAATCACCCGCAGGAAGCGTCACGCCGGAACAGCGACGCGACCTCGCCAGCTCCATTTCTTTTTCGCAGCTTTCGGTGGGGCGAGAAGTGCCTGCTTCGCTTGCCCGGCAACGCCCGCCGATGGGAACACTCGGGACGCCTTGATCTGTGTTTCCAGCTGCGTCACGGCGTTCATCGTTGCGGCGTGCGCGGCCATGACGTCCGCGAGTCGCCGCTGGCACTGCGCAATTCTCGCCTCGAGCTCGCCGAGCTCGACCACATTCGCCTGTTGACGTTTGCGCTTAAGCATCGCCCCTAGCGGCTTAGGTTTTGTGGGTCGCCGACGGGGCCGCTGAGCGGCCGAGCCTGCCGGCGTACTCAAATCAACAGAAATATTGGGTAATATTATACGATTCGCGCTACGACGCGAGGTTAAAGTTCAACGTTGTCAATAGGCTTACGGCCGCGGGCTTCCGCCTTATTCCAGGCTCTCCAGAATATCCACCCCTTCGGCCACCATTATTACGCATCCCTCGTTCGGGCGCAGATCGATGCCGTTGTCGACCTCCTCGCCGTCGCGATCGCCGAAGGATGAGATCAGCACCGTTCCTTCGAACGCGCCGCCGGGGAAGGCCACGGATATCGGCTCGCCGCCGAGGTTCAGTGTGATCAGCATGCGTTCCTGCCCGTCGGCGCGCACGAACAGGAGGAGATCGCCGCTGGCCTCGATCGGCTGGTAGGCGCCGATCTGCAGCGCCGAGGAGGCGCGCCGGGCGGCGATCAGGCGGCGGTAGAGATTCAACATCGAGGTGCTGTCGCTGCGCTGATTGACGACGTTCTCGCTGTGAAAGTCGGGAGCGAGCGGCAACCAGGGCTCCGCCTTCGAGAAGCCGGCATGGCGCGTGGCGTCCCACTGCATCGGCGTGCGGGCGCCGTCGCGGCCGAGGCCGAGCCCCGGCACGTTCTTCTCGAACGGATCGCGCACCCTCTGCGGGGGGATCGGCAGTTGGCGCATGCCGATCTCATCGCCGTAGTAGATGGTCGGTGTGCCGCGCAAGGTGAGCAGCAACATTGCGGCGACGCGAGCTTGGTCGGCCCCGACACGGCTTGCTATGCGCGGCCGGTCATGGTTGCCGAGCACCCAATTCGGCCAACCGCCCGGCGGCAGCGCGGCTTCGTAACGATCGATGAGGTTGGCGATGGCGCGGGCGTTCCACGGCGTCTCGAGCAGGGTGAAATTGAACGGCAGATGGGCGCCGCCAAGATCGTGTCCGTAATAGGCGACGAGCCGCTCGATCGGCAGATAGATCTCACCGATCAACAGCCGGTCGGGAAACTCGTCGATGACGCCGCGCAGCCCGCGGACGACATCGTGCACCTCGGCCAAATCAGCGGAGTAGAGCGGTATGAAGCGCTTGTGCGGCGGATCGCCGGCGCGGAAGGCTTCGTTCAACGGATTGTCGCGGAACTGATCGTCCTTGATCATCTGCCAGATCACATCGACGCGAAACCCGTCGACACCGCGACCGAGCCAGAACCGCATCACGTCATGGATGGCCGCGGCGACATCCGGGTTGCGCCAATTGAGATCGGGCTGCTCCTTCAGGAACGCATGATAGTAGTACTGGCCAGTTGCGGGATCGAGATGCCATGCGCTGCCGCCGAATTCCGACAGCCAGTTGTTGGGGGGGCCCCCGCCCGGCGCCGGATCGCGCCAGATGTACCAGTCGCGCTTGCGATTGGTGCGCGAGGAGCGGCTCTCCTGGAACCAAGGATGCTGCTCGGAAGTGTGGTTCGGCACCAGATCAAGCAGTAGTTTGAGGCGCCCGGCGTGGGCTGAGGCAAGCAGCGCATCGAAATCCGCCAACGTGCCGAACAGCGGGTCGATGTCGGTGTAATCGGAAATATCGTAGCCGAAATCGGCCATGGGCGAGCGAAAGATCGGGGAGATCCATATGGCATCGACGCCAAGCTCGGTGAGATGATCGAGCCGGTGCGTGATTCCGCGCAGATCGCCGACGCCGTCGCCGTTGCTGTCCTGGAACGAGCGCGGGTAGATCTGGTAAATCGTTGCGGTTTGCCACCAGAGCGGTTTGTCCATGCCAAGTGTTTATCTCTATCCGATCCTAATGATGATCGCGCAACGGCCGGAATGTACCACAGGCCTTCGACCTCCGCCTCGCGAGCGCGCGGCACATCAGGTGGAGTCAATCGTGCCCGATCATGGCGCTGCGGCAAAAACGAGGACGGATTGCGCCTGCGCGTTGCAGCGCGTTTCGGCAGGCAAGCCCGCGTGTGGTGTCTCGCCGAGCGGCGCGGTGGCGAAAACGCAATGCCAATGCTGGAACGTCGGCGCCCTCGGCAGCGTGAACTCGACCGCATGCGTCGCTCCGTTCAGCACGACATAGAGCGGGACGCCTCCAGCCTCGGTTGGCCCGAGCATGTAGGATAAGAAACGCCCGTTCGGGAAGTTCCAATCCTGCTCGTTCATCTCGGCCGCCTGCGGGGTGAGCCAGAGGACGCCGTAGGATCCGTCGGCCCGGCGGCCGTCCACCCAGTGACGCGACCGCAATTGCGGATACTTACGGCGCAGTTCGGCCAGTTGCGCAATCACTTCGGTGAGATCGGCGCCATCGTGCCCTAGTCCCGACCAGTCGACCCAACCGACCGCATTGTCCTGACAGTAGGGATTGTTGTTGCCGCTTTGGCTGTTGCCGACCTCATCGCCGGCGAGCAGCAGCGGGACGCCGTGCGCGAGCATCACGCAGGCGAGTAGGTTGGCGCGCGTGCGGCGCCGCAGCGTCAGGATCGCCGGATCATCGGTTGGACCTTCGATACCGTAATTGGCGCTGCGGTTGTCGTCGGAGCCGTCGCGGTTCCCCTCGCCATTGGCCTCGTTGTGCTTGTTCGTGTAGCTGACGAGATCGGCAAGAGTAAACCCGTCGTGCACGGTGACGTGGTTGATGCTGGCGGTCGGCTGCCGGCCGCGACGGCGGAAGAGATCGGCCGAGCCTGTCATCCGCCGGCCGAGGTCGCCGATCAGGTCGCCTTCACTCAACACCCAGAAGCGCCGCGCGGTGCGGCGAAACACGTCGTTCCATTCCGACCAGCCGGCGGGAAAACCTCCGACTTGATACAGATCGATGCGCCGGTAGACGAGCAACTCATCGTCGAAGACTACTCGCGGTAGGGTCCCCGCTTTCGGCCCGCCGGACGTCGTCGCCGGCGACCGAAATCCAGGCCCC